>JANYLM010000122.1 GCA_025357835.1 Gammaproteobacteria bacterium | reverse complement strand
CGATCGAGGAAATGACCAACATGATTTCGGCCAATCGCTCGTTCGCGACCAATGTCGAGGCAATCAACACCGCGCGCGACCTGCTTCTCAAGACCATTTCGATGGGACGATAGAAAACACTAGGAATTATTCATGACTATTGCCACGACATTTCCCAACCCGAACTACACCCCCAGCGCTGCCGCCGGTTCGTCTGCAGGCGGTTCCGGCACCGGATCCGCGGCGGCCGGGGCGACCGGAGCGACGCTCGGTGGAACCAATTTCTTGTCGCTGATGTTGGCTCAGCTCAAAAACCAGGACCCCACCAGCCCGGTGGACAGCAATCAGTTTTTGAATCAACTCGCGTCGTTGAGCACGGTGCAGGGAATCACGCAGCTGAATTCCTCATTTTCCTCGCTGTCGAATTCCCTGGTGTCGAGTCAGGCGCTGCAGGCGTCCTCGCTGCTTGGGCATCAGGCGCTCGTCAGCAGCAAGACGGCGAGTTTGGCGGCCAACGGGACGGTTACAGGTGCAGTCAGCATACCCCAGACCACCTCCCATGCCGTGCTGAGTATTTCTGACAGCAGCGGAGCGCTGGTGCGGCAGATCGATCTGGGCGCGCAGTCGAAGGGTTTGGCGGATTTCTCCTGGGACGGCAAGCAGCAGGATGGTTCGCCGGCACGCGCCGGGGAGTACACATTGTCCGCGCAGATCGCCGGCGCCAAGTCCGGCACCGCGGTGAGCACCTACGTGAATGGCACCGTGCAGAGCGTCACGATGGGCGCCGGACAGACAGGACTTACCTTGAACGTGAGCGGCCTCGGCAGCGTGGCGTTCAGCAACGTACAACAGATATCACATTAAATAACTCGCAGAGGACATATCCATGGCATTCAGCACAGCACTATCGGGATTGACGGCCGCCAGCTCTGATTTGGACGTTACGGCCAATAACATCGCTAACTCAAACACTGTAGGTTTCAAGGGAGCCCGCGCGCAGTTCGCCGACGTGTACGCCGCCGGCGCCGTGAACCTCAACAACTCCGTAGTCGGGCAGGGCGTTCGGCTGTCGAGCACGGCGCAGCAGTTCACTCAGGGCAATATCTCCAGTTCGTCGTCAAATCTCGATCTAGCGATCAGCGGCGACGGTTTCTATACGCTGAAAAGCGCGAATGGCTATGTGTATTCGCGCAACGGTCAGTTCGGCGAGGACAAGTCGGGCAATGTCATCAGTTCGACCGGCCAGGCGCTGCAAGTGTATCCGCCCTTGATCAACGGTGGGTTCAACACCGGCACTCTGTCCAACCTCAACTTGCAGACCGCACAGAGCGCGCCGTTGGCGACCACGGCCGGTTCGGTAATCCTGAATCTTCCAGCGAACACCACCCCGCCGACCGTCGCACCGTTCAACCCAACCAACTCGCTTACCTACAACCAGTCCACCTCGACCACGGTCTACGATTCGCTGGGCAATGCCTATCCGGCAACCATGTTCTTCTCGCAGCAGGCGGCACCGCCGAATACGTGGTCGGTCGATATGACGGTCAACGGAGTCTCGGCCGGCCCGGCCCAAACGCTCACCTTCGGCGCCACGGGCGCGGTGACGGCGCCCGTGGGCGGCACCTTGAACTTCAACGGTTTCACGCCCACCAGCGGCGCCCTGCCGATGACGTTGGCGTTCAATTTCGGCCAAACGACACAGTACGGCGGCCAATTCGGCGTGACCTCCATTGTTCAAAACGGTTATGCCACCGGCCAGCTAAGCACGGTCGCCATCGACCCGACCGGCATCGTGTCGGCCGTCTACACCAACGGCCGATCCACTCAGTTGGGCCAACTAGCGATGGCGAACTTTCCCAATCCGCAGGGCCTGAAGCAATTAGGCGATACCAATTGGTCGGAAACCTTCACCTCCGGCACCGTCGTGCAGGGTGTAGCCGCATCGGCCGGCTTTGGCAGTATTCAGTCGGGCGCACTGGAGGCCTCGAACGTCGACCTGACCACGCAATTGGTCAAGATGATCACCGCGCAACGCGCCTTCCAATCCAACGCGCAGGTCATCACCACGGCCAACCAAGAATCTCAGACCGTCATCAATATCAGCCACTAATACTCAACGTAGTTGACCCCTAGAAACTGAAGGAATGTGAAACATGGATAGAGGGCTGTATGTGGCGATGACCGGTGCTAAGCAAATCATGCAAGCACAGGCCGTCAACAACCACAACATCGCGAACGCCAGCACCACCGGTTTCCGTGCGGACGGGGTGTCGTTCACCAGCGAACCCGTCTATGGGCCGGGATACGCCAGCCGCGTGAATACCGTCGCCGGCGATGCCGGCACGGATTTCTCGAGCGGCGTCATGATGGACACTGGTCGACCGCTCGATATAGCCGTCAACGGCAAGGGGTTTATCGCGGTCAGGGGTGCCGATGGCAAGGAGGCGTATACGCGAGCGGGCGATTTGCAGGTAACGGCGACCGGCGCCGTCATCACCGCGACGGGATTTCCGGTGTTATCGGAATCCGGTCCATTGAGCGTGCCGCCCTCGACCCAAGTGACCATCGGGCGTGACGGTACCGTGTCAGTGGTGCCACTGGGCTTGAGCGCGGCGGCGCAATCGCAGGTCGACCGCATCAAGCTGGTCAACCCGGCCACGAAAGATTTGGAGAAGGGCGTCGACGGATTGCTGCGTCTCAAAAGCGGCGCCAAAGCCAAGGCCGACGAAACCGTCACCGTCACTTCCGGGGAGCTGGAGTCTAGCAATGTCAACGCCGCACAGTCCTTGGTGAATATGATCGAGCTGCAGCGTCTGTTTGAACTACAGATCAAGAGCATCAATTCGACCGATCAGAACGAGCAGGCCGCTCAGCGCCTGATGACCGCCGCATAAGATTAGAGGATACGACATGAATCTCGCACTATGGGCCGCGAAAACCGGCCTCGACGCTCAAAATACCCAGATGTCGGTGATTGCGAACAACCTCGCGAACACCAATACGACAGGCTTCAAATCCGACCGCGCCGCGTTCCAGGATCTGATGTATCAGAACGTGCAGCAAGTCGGCGCGCAGAGCACGCAGAACACGCAGTACTCCACCGGTCTCACTCTGGGCACCGGAGTTCGGATCGCGGCCACCGAGAAAAACTATTCGCAGGGCAGCGTGCTGCAGACCGCCGGTTATCTGGACATGTCGATCACCGGCCAAGGGTTCTTTCAGATCACCATGCCGGACGGCACACTTTCCTACACCCGCGACGGTGCCTTCTCGCTGGATTCGCAGGGCAATCTCGTGACTGCCAGCGGGTATCCGCTGTCCCCCGCGATCACGATTCCGTCAAGCGCTCAGTCGGTGACGGTGGGGACCGACGGAACCGTGTCGGTAACGACGGCCGGATCCGCCAAGCCCACGACCATCGGACAGGTTCAATTGGCGAACTTCGTCAACGTGCAAGGATTGCAGCCAACCGGCAACAATTTATTGACGGAGTCGGCGTCGAGCGGCGCGCCGCAAGTCGGCACGCCGGGTACCAGCGGCCTGGGCACCGTGCAGCAGGGTTCGCTGGAAACCTCGAACGTGAACACGGTAACGGAGCTGGTGAACATGATCCAATGCCAACGCGCCTACGAAATGAATTCCAAGGCGATTAGCACCACGGATCAAATGCTGCAATATCTGACGCAGAACGTATGATTATTTTTACAAGCTCTATATCGATGGCTCCGCGATTCGCCTGCGCCGTCCTCGGCGGCATCATTCTCGCGGGCTGCGGGCTGTTGCCCGCCAAGCAGCACAAGCCCGAGCCGGCCGTTGCGAGAGAGCTTCCGCCGCCCACGCCGCGAACCGACGGGGCGATCTATCAAGCCGGACAACAGATGGAATTGTTTGCGGATCTCAAGGCTCGCCGCGTCGGTGACATATTGACGATCAAGTTGAACGAGTCGACGGCTGCGAGCAAGAACGCCGAGACCAAGACCTCGAAAGCGACGGGAGTTGCGAACACTGGGCCTACGATATTCGGCAAGACCATCACTACCAAGGGCGTTCCGATTTTCAACACATCAATGACCGGCTCCGACAGCTTCGACGGTGCGGGAGCGGTTACCCAAAGCAACAGTTTGGCGGGACACCTCACCGTGACCGTGACTGACGTTCAAGCCAACGGCAATCTCGTGGTGCAAGGCGACAAGACCTTGAAACTCAATCAGGGTGAAGAATTTGTGCATATCGCAGGGGTGATTCGGCCCGCGGACATCGCTTCCGACAATACGGTGACCTCCGACAAGATCGCGGACGCCCACATCAGCTACTCCGGCAAGGGCGTCGTCAACAGCACGAATCGCGTGGGCTGGCTGGCGCGTTTCTTCAATTCACCGTTCGCACCGTTCTAGCCCGGCCACCCATGCTTACCAAATTCCTTAGCGTGTCGGTCCTGATGCTGTTCGGCGCCTCATTGGCGCAGGCCGAGCGCATCAAAGACATGGCCCATGTGCAAGGGGTGCGCACCAACCAACTGATCGGCTACGGGCTGGTGGTCGGTCTGGACGGCAGCGGCGACCAAACCAGTCAGGCGCCGTTCACCGTGCAATCCCTGAAGAACATGCTCGCGCAACTCGGCGTCACCGTGCCGGCGAACGTCAATCCGCAGTTGAAGAACGTGGCGGCGGTATCCGTGCATGCCGTCATGCCGGCGTTCGTCAAGCCCGGCCAGACCATCGATATCACGGTCAATTCCATAGCGAATGCGAAAAGCCTGCGCGGTGGCTCCTTGTTGGTAACGCCCTTGCACGGATTGGATGGCCAGATCTATGCGATTGCTCAGGGCAATCTGATCGTCAGTGGTTTCGGCGTCGAAGGCACCGACGGTTCGAAGCTGACGGTCAATGTGCCGAGCTCCGGTCGAATTCCGAATGGCGCCACCGTTGAGCGGGCGGTTCCATCGCAGATTGCGCAGGGCGACTCGATCACCCTGAATCTCAACGATCCCGACTTTACAACGGCCACGCGACTCGTCGAAAGCGTCAACAAAGGCGTGGGTGAGGGCTCGGCCACGGTCGTCGACGGCGGTTCGGTGCGGGTGCGTGCGCCGCAGGACGTCACGCAACGAATCGCCTTTCTGTCGATGATTGAAAATCTGCAGATCGAACCGGCCAGTGCCGCCGCCCGTGTGATCATCAATTCACGCACCGGCACGGTGGTGATCAGCAGTAATGTCACGGTGAGTCCCGCCGCGGTTTCGCACGGCTCGTTATCGGTCACCATCAAAGAAGAGCAGAGCGTCAGTCAGCCTGCACCGTTTGCGCAAGTGGGCGAAACCAAGGTCGTCAGCAATTCGACCATCAAGGTGGATCAAGGCTCCAATCGCATGTTCCTGTTCAAACCCGGCGTGGAGTTGGAGCAGATCGTGCGCGCCGTGAATGAAGTTGGCGCTGCGCCGGGCGATCTGGTCGCGATCCTGGAAGCGCTCAGGGAGGCCGGCGCCCTGCAGGCTGAGCTGATCGTGATCTAAATGAGTATGCCTTTACTACCAATTGCGACACTGCCGCCGTCCGTCTCGACTGCGTCCACGTATACCGACTCCCATGGCTTGGCTGAGCTTAAGAAGGATCCTAGTTCGCCACAAGCGATGAGTGCCGTTGCACAGCAGGTAGAGGCGCTATTTTTGCAAATGGTTTTGAAGAGCATGCGCGATGCCAGTGCCGCCACGAGCGAATCGGCCAGCAATGAGATGGGCATGTACCAAGACATGTTCGACAAGCAAGTGGCGCTCACCTTGAGCCAACATCAAGACTTGGGGTTCGGCGCACTGTTGAAACGGCAGTTGTCCGGCAAGTCGGCACCCACTCTCGCGCCTGTCACACCGAAAACCGGCGCCGCGACAACAGCCCCGACTGCCGCCCTCGCGCACAGTCCAAAGCAATTCGTCAATCAAGTGTTGCCCCTGATACGGCGCGCGGCAGCGACTCTCGGGGTCAATCCCGACGGCTTGTTGGCGCAGGCGGCCCTGGAGACCGGCTGGGGCCAGCGCATGCCGCGCACCGCCGATGGTGCGCCAAGCCTCAATCTGTTCGGTATCAAAGCGGGGGCGGAATGGTCGGGTACGCGCGCGGTCGCTGACACCGTCGAGTTTCGCGGCGGCGTGGCGACGCAGCGGCGCACCGCGTTTAGGGCCTATGCCTCGATCGAAGAGAGCGTCAGCGACTTTGCGAATTTGCTTAAGAATTCACCGCGCTACCACGAGGCGCTCGCTGCCGGGAGCGATACGCAAGCGTATATCAAGAGCATGGGCAAGTCGGGGTACGCCACAGACCCAGAATACGCGAATAAGTTAAATGAAATTCTGAACAGCGATGCCATTCAATCGACGCTCAGTGCTCGCACTGCAGCATTATAGAAATGACGGCCCATGCCGATACAGCGTGGATAGGCCTACTTCCATAGATCAAGGCAGCGCGGAGAAGACTCGTGTCAGATGTATTTGGAATAAGTGTTTCAGCGCTGCAGGCGTTTCAGTCAGCCATATCGGTGACCGGTAACAATGTCGCCAATGCCAGCACTCCAGGATACGCCAGGGAAACCGTCAACCTGGTCGAGGGAACGCCCCAATCAAATGGTGCGGCCACGATCGGCAGCGGCGTCGTACTCACCGCGGTATCACGGGCCTTTAGCCAAGCGACCGCCAATCAGCTGAATTCTTCGCAAAGTAGCCTGGGGCAGCTCGACAGTCTGCAGACCTACACCACGCAAATCGACAAACTCTTGGGCACCACCGGCGCGGGCCTCAGCACGGCGCTGCAGAATTTCTATAACGCATGGTCCGATGTGGCCAACAATCCAACCTCGGCCGCGACGCGACAGGCACTATTGGGCAAGGCCCAGAGCGTTGCTGCCAGTTTCCAGAGCACCAGTTCGCAACTCTATAGTTTGAATAGCGACGTCAACTCGCGAATCTCGGCCGATGTGCAGCAGATCAATTCGATCGCCACATCCATCTCCAAATTGAATCAGCAGATCGTCGTGGGCACCGCGCAGGCCGGCGGCAATCCGCCCAACGAGCTGCTGGATCAGCGCGACAAGCTGGTGTCCGATCTGTCGAAATTGACAGCTATCTCGACGACTCACGACTCCAACGGCGCGCTGAATGTCTTCATAGGCACGGGGCAACCGCTGGTGCTGCAGGGGACGACTACCTCGTTGACCACGGTCGCGAATCAATTCAACTCGACCCAGTTGGAAATTTCGACCACTACCTCCGGCGGCAGCGCCATCAGCGGCTCGATCACTTCGGGAGACCTCGGCGGACTTCTCGCCGCGCGTGCTCAAGCCATCGATCCGGCGAAAAATCAGTTGGGTCAGATTGCCACGGCCTTGAGCCAGGCGGTGAATACCCAGCAAAACTCCGGCCTGGATTTGAACGGTCAGCTGGGTGCCAACCTGTTTGTTGTGGGCACGCCGCAAGCCGTTGCCTCGGCCAAGAACCCGGATAGCGTCACCGTGACGCTTGGTGTGACCAATGTCGGAGCTCTGACAGCGAATGACTACATCCTGTCATACACCGCGGGCGCCTACTCGCTGACCCGCAGCAGCGATGGCACTGTGGTGCCGTTGGCCGGCGCCGGTACCCCGGCGAGCCCTTTGACCGCGGAAGGTCTATCGATCGTGGTCTCGGCAACACCCACCGCGGGAGATCAATTTCTGTTGCAGCCGACCGCGCAGGCGGCCGGCACATTCAGTACCGTACTCACGAATCCCTCAAAGATTGCTGCCGCCGGCGCGATACAGACCTCGGCGGCCAACGGCAACACGGGGAGCGCCACCATCGGCGCCGGTACCGTGCTGAACGCGGCGAATCCGGCTCTGCTCAGTGCCACCGCCATTCAGTTTACGAGTGCTACAACGTATTCGGTGAACGGTGCCGGCAGCTTCCCCTACACGGCCGGCGGCAATATCAGTCTCAATGGCTGGCAGGTGCAGATCAGCGGCACGCCGGCGATCGGCGACAGCTTCACCGTGCAGAGCAACGCGGGGGCTACCGGCGACAATCGCAATGCCTTGGCGAGCGCCACACAACAAACGCAAGGCGTCCTCGCCAATGGCACCATCAGCATCAACGGCGCGGTGAGCGCGTTGATTACCGGCATCGGCAGCCAGGCACAGCAAGTCAATACCGCACATGCCGCCCAGACGGCAGTGAACAGCAACGCCCTGAGCAATTTTCAGTCGATATCCGGCGTGAATCTCGATGAAGAGGCGGCGAGTCTGTTGCAATGGCAGCAAGCCTACCAAGCCGCGGCCCAGGCCTTGAAAATCGGCAGTAGCCTGTTCCAGAGTTTGCTCACCGCTGTCCAGGCCGCCTAAGGGAGTCTCAATCATGCGCGTGACCCAAAGTCTGAATCAAACACAGTTCCTTACGGCGTTGAACCGCATTGAGTCCAACCTGTCGCAAACGCAAAACCAAATCACGTCGAATTTGGCTTTTACCACCGCCGAAGAGAATCCTGTGGGCGCGGGGAGCGTCAATAATTACAACCAAACGCTGTCGCAGAGCCAGCAGTACGATACAAACGCACACAGCGCACAAACCCGGCTCGGCACGGAGGACAATGCGTTGTCCGAAGTGCAAAGCTCACTGCAGAGTCTGCGCGATCTTGCTCTGCAAGCCAACACCGGCAGCCTTTCCAGTCAAGACCGCAGTGCCATCGCGGTGCAGGCCAAACAGATTCAAAACAGCCTGATTTCGCTGGCCAATACCCAGGATGGCAACGGCGAGTACTTATTTGGCGGCTTCTCGACGCAAACCCAACCATTTTCTTTGAGCGCCACCGGCGCCAGTTACGCGGGTGATCAGGGCCAGCGACAGGTGCAAATAGCCGCAGGTCAAACCATCGCAGACGGCGACAACGGCAATGTAGTGTTCAATCAGATCAAAACCGGCAACGGCACTTTCACCGCCACAGCGAACGCGGCCAATACCGGAACCGGTCTGTTGGGTGCGACCACCGTTTCCAATGCGGCAGCCTACGACGGCGGCACGTACGCAATAAATTTCATCGCGGCCAATACCTACGAAGTGCGCGATTCCGCCAATGTTTTGGTGACTTCCGGTACCTACACGGATGGTCAATCCGTCGCCTTTCGCGGTGTGCAAGTAACGCTCACCGGATCCCCGGCCACCGGCGATTCATTCACGGTAGCGGCGAGCAGCAATCAGAGCTTATTCGCCACGGTACAGAATTTGGTGAATGCATTGCAAACCACGGGAAGCACGTCGGTGGCGCTCGCCAAATTGGGAAATTCGATCGGCAATGCGATCAACAATATCGACCAAGCGCTGACTTCAACTTCGAATATCCGCGCCAGCGTGGGCGCCCGGCTTAATTCGATTACCACCCAACTGTCGGTGTCGAGCAGCCAGCAATTGCAGCTCAAACAGTCCATTTCGTCGCTGCAGAGTCTGGATTACGCGAGCGCGGTCACCTCGCTCACTCTGCAAAATACGACTTTGAGCGCTTCTCTGCAGGCCTACAATTTGACGCAGGGCCTCTCGCTCTTCAAATTTCTCTAGGACCGGACGGCCAAGCTAGTGGTGATGGCCGCCCGCGCCGTGCACGTGGCCGTGTTCCAGTTCTTCCGTTGTGGCTTCGCGCACGCTCACGACTTGCACATCGAAATTCAAGGTCTTGTCGGCGAGCGGGTGATTGCCGTCGAGAGTCACCATGTCGGCGACGATCGCGGTCACCGTGAATAGGCGCATGCCGTCATCTGTCCTGGCCTGAAATTGCATTCCTTTCTTGAGTTCGCCGGCGCCCTGCAAGCTGCGCTTCGGGACGCGCTGGATCAGCGCTGGATCGTGAATGCCGTACCCTTCTGCGGGTGGCAGCGAAACGGCCAGAGAGTCGCCGTCTTGTTTGCCCTCGAGTGCTTTTTCCAACCCCGGGACAAGATTGCCGTGTCCTTGAATATAGGCTAATGGTTTTCCCCCGGCCGAGCTATCGAGCACGGCTCCGGCGTCATCCTTGAGCGTGTAATGGATGAGGACGACCCGGTCTGCAGTAATTTCCACTTTTGATACCTCGCTATCTTGAGCGCGTTTGCAAAAGTCGCGAGATTACACAATTACGCGCTTAATTTCGCCTCGAGATCGTAGGCGTCTGCCCGGGTGATCCGCACTTCGGCCCAATCGCCGACTGCCACTCCTTTCACTCCCCGAATTCGCACTACCCCGTCTATCTCGGGGGCATCGCTACTGGAGCGCGCAATCGCCACATTGCCTTCAATCCGGTCAACCAGCACTCGCATGCTGCGGCCAACCTTTTGCGCGAGCCGCTGTGCGCTGATTTCCGCGGCGAGTTCCATGAAGCGCGCACGACGCTGCTGCTTGATTTCCGGTGGCACCTGCGGCTGGCGCAGCGCGTTGGCCGCCGCGCCTTCCACCGGGGAGTATTCGAAGCAGCCCACCCGATCGAGTTGCGCCACCCGCAGCCAATCGAGTAATTCCGTAAAATCTTGCTCAGTCTCTCCGGGGAAACCCACTATAAAAGTACTGCGAATAGTGATGTCCGGTACCAGACGCCGCCACGCGGCAATTCGTTCCAAGGTATTTTCGGCGGCGGCCGGACGCTTCATCAGTTTCAAAATACGCGCACTCGCATGTTGAAAAGGAATGTCGAGATAGGGCAAGGCGCGCCCTTGGGCCATCAATTCGATCACTTTGTCGACATGCGGGTAGGGATATACGTAATGCAAGCGGATCCATACGCCTAGTTCGCCCAGGGCGGCGACGAGATCGTAGAAGCGGGTGGAACGTTCGACGTTGCGCCAGACACGGGCCGCGTATTTCAGATCGACGCCGTAGGCGCTGGTGTCCTGGGAAATCACCAGGATTTCCTTGACACCGGCGCGCACCAATTGCTCTGCTTCACGCAACACCTCGTCGATGGGTCGGCTGACCAGATCGCCGCGCATCGAGGGAATGATGCAAAAGCTGCAGCGATGGTTGCAGCCCTCGGAAATTTTCAGATAGGCGTAATGGCGCGGCGTCAGTTTGACGCCTTGGGCAGGTATCAGATCCAGGAACGGCTCGTGCTTGGGCGGCAGATACTCGTGTACGGAAGCCACCACCTCTTCGTAGCGCTGCGGTCCGGTGATCTTAAGTACCTGGGGATGCCGGTCGAGTATTTTCTGCGGCTGGGCGCCGAGGCAGCCAGTCACGATCACCTTGCCATTCTCCGCCAGGGCTTCACCGATGGCGTCCAGGGACTCGTCCACGGCGGAGTCGATGAAACCACAGGTATTGACGATCACGAGGTCGGCCGCGCGGTAGCTGGCCGCGACCTCATACCCTTCGGCGCGCAGGCGCGTGAGGATGCGTTCGGAGTCGACCAACGCCTTGGGGCATCCCAAGCTGACAAAGCCCACTTTCGGGGTTTTGCGATTGACGGTTTTCAACGTGTTTTCAAGCCTTGGCGGGGTTTGGGCACGCAAACCTCAAGGACTTGAGGATTGCGGCTTGGTAAAAAAAGCGACTGAATTATACTCCAAAAATCCAGATCATCGCCGCTAAGGGATGGGCCGGGGGGGCAAGCTGGCCTTCCGGCCACCCGCAGTGCAGTCGCCACTGTCAAATACGACAGGTCAAAACTGTGACTTGGCGCCAAAAAGACTCCGCCAGCATCAAAAGATTCTCCTCAAGAACCCTGCCCGCCTTCCGATAAACCTTCTGAGTGTTCACCGGTCCGCCCGCTCGGCGGGTGAAGTGGGCACAGAAGCTTTTAGGGCCGGATGGGCCGGTGGATCAACTTTCAGGAGTTTCAAAATGGCATTAACACTTAATACCAATATCGATTCGCTCAACGCGCAGCGCAACTTGACGAACTCGAAGGCGACCTTGTCTCAGGCGTTACAGCGCCTGTCCTCTGGCTTGCGCATCAATAGCGCCGCGGACGATGCCGCGGGCCTTGCGATCAGCCAGCAGTTCACGACTCAAATCAACGGCACCAACCAGGCCGTCAACAATGCGAACGACGCCGTCTCGGAAGCGCAGACTGCGGGCGGCGCCTTGTCGACCCTGACCGATGCCTTGCAGAGCATTCGTACCCTCTCGGTCGAATCGGCGAACGGCTCGAACAGCGCCGCTGACCGTGCCGCTCTCGATGCCCAGGTGCAGCAACAGATCGCGGAAATCACGCGTATTGCATCGCAGACCTCGTTCAATGGAACGAAGGTGCTGGACGGCAGCAGCGGCGTCACGACCTTCCAAGTCGGTGCCAATGTCGGCAATACGATTTCCATTAACTTGGCGCAGGGCGTACGAGCCGACCAAATCGGCCAAGTCGCCAGCCTGCAGGGCGGTGTGGTCACGGCGACTGCGCTGACTGGTAGCAATTTGACCCTCCAGGTGGGCACGGGAACCGCTGCGACTGTCGGCGCAAGCGTCGTCGGCTCGGCCGGCGCGGCCGCTGGCCAGACGGCGGCTTCCGCCTACGCCAAGGTTCAGGCCATCAATGCGGCGGGCGTTGCGGGCTTGACGGCCAGTGCCGATACCGTGGCAACCGCGGCCGGTGCGTTCTCGACCATTACGGGCGCAGCCTCAGGCACCTCGACCTATGCGTTGAAAATTAATAACGTAGACATTTACGCGGCCGGTACCAATGTGGCGCTCGGCCAGACATTGACCGGGTCATCCGTGGCTACGCAGATCAATTTGTACTCAGCACAGACCGGCGTCACTGCGAGCTTGAGCGGGACGGGTGCATTGCAACTGACGGCCGCTGACGGCCGCGACGTCAACGTCACCGAGACCGTTGGAGCCGGCGTGGCTTCGGGTACCGGTTCAGGCATTGCTGCTGCGACCTCGGGCAAGATTACCTTGTCGGCGGCGAGCAATATCGTGATCGGCGGCGCGGGTTCGGCGGATATCGGCTACACGGCCGGTGGCCAGACGATCTCCTTGAATGCTCAAACGCTGGCGAACGCCAACGTGTTGACTGTCGGCGGTGCCAACAGCACGATTGCCGCGGTGGATTCAGCGCTGGCTACCGTCAGTGCCTTCCAGAGTCAGTTGGGCGCCATCCAGAATCGCTTCACCTCGACGGTCAAGAACCTGCAGTCCACGGTGCAGAACTTGACCTCCTCGCGCAGCACCATTCAGGACGCGGACTTTGCGGCTGAAACCGCCAAGTTGACTCAGTCCAACGTGTTGCAACAGGCGGGTATCTCGATTTTGGCGCAGGCCAACAATCAGCCGCAGCTGATCCTCAAGCTTTTGCAGTAACAGCCGAAACAGTTAGGTAAGTTGAGTTGATGGCTACTGCTCGGGTGCAAACCCGGGCAGTAGCTTTTAAGGATGGAATTAGGCCCAGGAGCGGGCGGCATTGTCTCGAAACAGGTGAACACATGGCGAGCGACGGAATACCGGTAAACGGTGCCGTGACGCGCCCAGCGCATGGAAGTCAGGCGCCGATAGCGGCAGTAGTCAAAACGACGGGCGGCAAGTCCTTGCCGGCCGATGGGCATGGTTCGGCCGCGCCGGCGGGGCATGTGGGCCCTCCTGCGGTTGTAGAAAAGCATGAACCGGATTTGCATGCGCTGACGGCGCAGTTGAACAAATACGCTCACGAAACGGGTCGTCCCAATCAATACCGACTGAATGCCTCTTCGGGCCGTCAGTTGATCCAAGAGGTCAATCCCGACTCGGGCGCCATCGTCGGCGAGTATCCCGCGTCCGAGTTTGCGTCTTTGGTGCGCGGATTGGGTGCCTCCGGGGCGTTGTCCGGAATTCTGATCAACAGCCGCGCCTAGACCGGGCGAAAGCGGGCGTAGCGATGAATTGGTACGCCTCTTGCTTAAAGTCTGCAGGTGATTTGCCGATAGTTCATTCAAGCCGTTTGCGCCCGAGGACTTTATGACTTCAGCAATTTCATCCACCGGTATTGGTTCCGGCCTCGATATCAACGCCATCGTGTCCTCGCTCACGACCTCTGCGGGTGCGGCGGAAACCAATGCGCTGAACCGCCGCCAGACGGCGTTGACGGCTCAGGTGTCGGCATTCGGCGCTTTCAGCAGTGCGCTTGCGACGTTGCAGGCGACTTTGACCACCCTTCAGGACCCGACTAAGTTGGCGGGCCGTACCGCGACTCTTGCGGATACGAGCATCGCGACGGCGACCGCGACTGCGACTGCAATTGCTGGGCAATATTCTCTGCAAGTGCAGAATCTGGCGACCGCCGCCAGTCTCGCGTCGGCACCTGTTCTCAGTGCCAACTCGACGATCGGCACCGGGTCGTTGAGCATCGCGGTGGGCGCTTCCTCCGCGACGATTGTAATTGATTCAACGAATAATACGCTCGCCGGCATCGTCGGTGCGATCAACAGGGCTACCAACAATCCGGGCGTCAGCGCCAGTATTCTGACCACCACGGGCGGCGCGCGACTGGTCCTGTCCGGCTCGGCGACTGGTGCCGCTAATGCCATTACGGTGACCCAATCCGGCGGCGACGGCGGTCTTGCCGCGCTGGTTTACGATCCGGCCCATGGCATCACGAATTTGACGCAGACTCAGGCGGCCCTGGACGCCAATTTCACGGTCAATGGTTATGCCGCGACGAGTGCGAGTAATGTTGTGAGTTCGGTCATCGGCGGCGTGACGTTCAATCTGCTGAAAACGACGGCCGCCAATACGCCGACCACTTTAACGATTGGCAACGACACCACGGGAGCGCAGACGTCCATATCGACTTTCGTGACCGCGCTCAATGGGTTGCTGACCAGCATCCACAGTCTGACGGGCTACAACGCCGCGACCAAGTCAGCGGGGCCGTTGCTCGGCAATCAGACCTTGCTGTCATTCCAAAATCAGCTGTCAAAGATACTCGGGCAGGTCAATACCAGCATTGCCGGCGGCGCTCGCTCGCTGACCGATCTCGGGATTGCTGCGAACCCGCAAGGTACCTACAGCACCAATGCAACGACGCTGGGCAATGCCCTCATCGCCAATGTGAGTTCTATCGGCCAATTGCTGGGCGGCACCCATGGCATTGCCACCCAGATCAATACTCTCGTTACTGGCTACATTCAGGCCGGCGGACTGCTGGATACGGTCAATAAAGGCCTGCAATCCGGCCTGACCGACGTGTCCAAGCAGCAAGCAGCGCTGAAGGCTCGGTTGGCGATCTATTCAGCCTCGCTGACGGAGGAGTACAACGCCATGGACACCGCGGTCGCCTTGATGAAGCAGACACAAACCTATCTCACGCAAGCTTTCAACACGGGCTCAGGTTCCAGCTCAGGCAGCACGTCGTCGAGCAGCGGCTTGGGCAGCGGTAACTTGAGTACCGGCGCGTAAAGCGCGGACATTATGATGCACTCCAATAAAGCGGCCGCGCAGTACCGTTCCGTGCGAAGTCACGGGTTGGTCGCCGATGCCAGTCCCACCCGACTCGTGCAGATCATGTTCGAGCACGTGCTTTCAAACCTTGCGATTGCTCAAGGCTGTATGGAGCGCATTGTGGACAACCGTCCCTTGAGCGATGTCGTCGCCAAAGGGGCGGCCATGGGCAAGGCCATCCGCCTCATCGGCCAGCTCGACGCGAGCCTGGATACGGAGCGCGGCGGCCAAATCGCCGAGAATTTGCGCGCCTTGTACGTCTATATGTTGGGCAGACTGACGCTGGCCAATGCCACCAACGACACGGCGGTGGTTGCGGAAGTATCCAAGCTCGTCAGTGAGATTAAATTCGGCTGGGATCAAATCGTCACGGACCAACGGTGACTGACATTGCAGCAAGCGCGGAGCTGGAACGGGCGCTGCAGCTGTCGCTAGAGTTGCTCGCCGTTGCCGAGCATGGCGACTTGCGGCTGGCTGCGAACCTCGACGCAATGCGGATGCAACTGCTAGAATCAGTGCGTCAAAGATCCACTCAAATCGGCGCGAACGATCGATTGTTGGTGCAAAGCATTGCTGAGGTGAACGATAGGACGATCGGCCATTTGGACCGCCGCCGTAGAGGCAAGGTACGTGAGCTGGATATGGCTTCCGTCGGTCGGCGCGCGGTCGATGCCTACTCTGCAACCCGGCTGCCGCGCTAGATTCATCGCGAGTTTCAAGGCGGGGACGCATGCCTGAGTCATTTCTCGGCGATGGTCTGATATTCGAAGAAGTGCTCCCGGTAGTGTGGACGGCGGGTCCGCTCGCGGAAGGATCGGCGCTGGCGCGGCTGAACGCCGACAATCACCAACTGCTCGGCGCCGAAGCCTCTTTGGACGAAGTTCGGGTGCATGAGGCGCTCAAGGATGAATCCCCCGCGTTGGTGCAGGAGCTGCAGCGGCTGGAATACAAGGTCAATATCCTCCTGCGCCTCACCGCCGAGATGGCGCTGCGCAACAGTGGATTGCCGCCCGCGCAACGCGTCCTGATGACTTCGCGCGCCCTGGAATGGTTCGGCGAGCAGATTCCCGCCGTGGGCAGCACCGGCCTATTGGCGGTGTACATTAATTCCGCATTGCCGCAACCGGTGAAAATCTCCTGTGTGGTCGCTGGCGAGCGAAAGCAGGATGATTCGCGCGCCGCACAATTGCGTTTCAGCGGCATGAGCGATGCAGTAGTCGAGCAGCTCGATAAACTTATTTTTCGGCATCACCGACGACTGGTGGCCGGAGCTCGGTTCGCCTCGAACTGACCCCCTCCTAGCAAAACACCGCAGTCGTTTTGCGAGTTTCCCTTACGCGGGTTACGGGGATTTGCCAAGTTCTTTTCTCACAACTTCATCAGTTAGTATGTCGCTCGCCCGGACATTGATTGAACGATGTCAAAGGGTTAGGCGAGAAATTTAAGACGGAACCCGAGATCTGTGGACTCCGTCACACTTTTTTAACGGGAAGGAGCCCCGAATAGTGGCAGATGCCAAAGTAATTGTGATCGAACCCTCAGAATCGGAGGCGCGGGCGCTCCTGGCTTTGTTGCGGTTTTTGGATCTCGAGCCTCTGCACGTCCGCGATTTGGATGAGCTGCGCCTGTATTCACACGGCGAGGCGCAGGATTGTCTCGCCGTCATCGTCGGCAAGGACACGGTGGCGGGGTTAGGCTCCGCACTCGTAGCGCAGCTGCGCTCCATGCCCCAACCCCTGCCGGTTATCTATTTGAGCAACGACGGCTTGCCGAAAATTGCTGAAACCAGTGGCGACCTTGCCTGGTTCCATCTGGACCTACCCGTCAAGCAACGCCGTTTGTCGGCAGTTTTGGATCAGGCGCAGAATGTGCGCAACGGACACCCGACCCAACCGGGTACGCATCATTTTCGTCCCAGCGGTATGTCGCGGCCGATGCGCGATGTGCATCGGCTCATCGAGCAGGTGGCACCATTCGACACCAATGTGCTGATCCTCGGCGAATCCGGCACCGGTAAGGAAATGGTGGCGCGGCACATTCATGAGCTGTCGGGCCGGGCCGGTCATCCCTTCGTGCCGGTGAATTGCGGTGCGATTCCCGCGGACCTTTTGGAAAGCGAATTGTTCGGTCACGAAAAGGGCGCCTTCACCGGTGCCCTGTCGACGCGGCTGGGCCGATTCGAGTTCGCTGAAGGCGGCACGCTATTCCTGGACGAAATCGGCGATATGTCGCTGCAAATGCAGGTCAAGTTGCTGCGTGTGCTGCAGGAGCGAAGCTTCGAGCGGGTCGGCAGCAATCGGACCATACGCTGCGATGTGCGCATCATCGCGGCGACGCATCGGGACTTGGACGACGCCATCGGCGCCGGGCGGTTCCGCGAGGACTTGTACTACCGCCTGAACGTGTTCCCCGTGCAAATGCCGCCGTTGCGCGAGCGGCTCGAGGACCTGCCGGTATTGATCGAGCACCTCGTGCAGCGCCTGGGGCAGAATTCCGGACGCCATATTCGCCTGGACAAGGAAGCGATGAACTGTCTGGCGCGCAATCCCTGGCCGGGCAATGTTCGGGAGCTGGCGAATCTACTGGAGCGGCTGGCCATTCTATTTCCCGAGCAGACCGTTACGGCCAACGATTTGCCCGAGCGTTATCGCAATAAGGGAACCACGGCATGGTTCGGCAGCGGCATGCGCATCGTGCCGCCGACGCCTGTCGAGCACTATCGCGCCAGCGCCTCGCCGGCGCTGCTCGAGGAATTGCTCGAGGCCGGGGAGACGGAAGCCATGGACGCGGCGCTGCTTGCCGACACCGCGGAACTCGCAATGCAGACGGAACTTGGCAAGAGGGTGCAGTTTGCGGCTGCGGCGGAGCAGGCGGGATGCGAATTGCCGCTTGGCGGAATGGATTTGAAGGATCACCTGTCGGCGATTGAAATCGGGCTCATCCGCAAAGCCATGGCGGAAGCCGACGGCACCGTCGCCGAGGCGGCGCGGCTTTTGCGCATGCGGCGCACGACGCTCGTCGAGAAGTTGCGCAAGTACCGTCTCAGCGCCTGACAAATTATTGACGGTGGTCTTTTCGCCCGCACGAGATTTCGACGTAACTAGTTGATAAGATGAGTAAATAGCGCCAAGGCACAGAAGTTGCTTTCTTCTTCGGCATGGCATCCAACAATCTTCAGTTGATCGAAAACCGGCGCTCCGAGTTACAGGCAGCATTCCTCGCCTTCGGTTCGGTGTCGGAACAACTCTCCGGTGCATTCGACTCGCTGCGAGCCCAAGTCGCGCAGCTACGCTCGGAATTGGGCGAAGCGCACGCGGGCAAGGAGCATCTGGCCTCGCGCCTATCCGCGCTGATCAACGGCCTTCCCGGCGGTGTGCTGGTGCTCGATTCCAAGGGAGAGATTCAAGAATGCAATCCGGCGGCACGCGAACTGTTGGGCGAGCCCTTGCTCGGGCAGCTCTTTGCCGCGGTGTGCGGGCGCGAGGAGAAGAGCGCCGGAGCGGGCGAGCACACGGAACTGCGCAGCGGCCGATTCGTCAATATCTCGCGGCGCGATTTGCAGAGCGGCGGCGAAGTGGTGCTACTGACCGATGTGACCGAATCGCATCTGATGCAGGTGTTCCTCACCCGCCAGCAGCGTCTACTGACGTTGGGAGAACTGGCGGCGGGTCTTGCCCACCAAATTCGCACACCGCTGGCGGCCGCCTTGCTGTACGCGTCGCAGATGACTCTGCCGGGGCGCAATCCAGACGATCTGGCGCGCTGCTCCGAGAAAACCGTGGGCAGCCTCAAGCAACTCGACAAGCTGGTGAACGACATGCTGGCCTTCGCGCATGGCGGCGCGGCACGCGAAGTGGTGAGCGTGAGCGCGCTGCTGGAGCAGGTGGCACAGTGGCTGCGGCCGGCGCTGCGTAGCGGCGTTCGCCTGACCATACGTACTCAGGCACCGGACTTGGGCGTACGTGCGAATGCGCCGTCGCTGGTGTCAGCGGTACTGAATTTAGCCACCAACGCATTGCAGGCGGCGACCGCGGATCTTGATTTGGAGCTGCTGGCGCGTCGCAGTGCCGACGGCCGTGCGCAAATCGTGGTGAGCGACAACGGTCCCGGTGTGCCGGAGCATATTCGCGAGCGAATCTTCGAACCGTTCTTCACGACTCGGTCCCGCGGCAACGGCATCGGCCTTGCCATCGTCAAGTCCGTGGTCGAAGCGCATCAAGGCAGCATTTCCCTGGCGGAAGCCGCCGGCGGCGCCACCTTCATTATCGATTTACCGGCAGAGGTCATTGCATGAACACACTGAAAGAATCGGTTCTGGTGGTAGAAGACGATGCGGAGCTGCGCGAGGCATTGGTCGACACTTTGCGGGCCGCGGACCTGTCGGTGCTGTCGGCCCCCGATGCGCTGGCTGCACTGCAGGTTCTGCAGAGCGAAGAAATCGCCTTGGTGATCTCGGACGTGCAGATGCCCGGTCCCAACGGCTATCAGCTGCTAGCCTCGATCAAACGCCTGCGGCCGGACCTGCCGGTGGTGTTGATGACGGCGTTTGGCACGGTTGCGCAGGCGGTGGCGGCGATGCGCGAAGGCGCGACGGACTACATCGTCAAACCATTCGACGCGCAGGCGCTCATCGAGATGGCGCGGCGCCAATTGTCGCTGCGAGTAGTGCCGAATGAACTGGTTGCCGTCGATCCAGAATCGAAGCGCCTGGTGGCGCTGGCACGCAAGATCGCGGAAAACGACGCCACGGTGCTCATTACGGGGGAAAGCGGTTCCGGCAAGGAAGTCTATGCGCGCTTCATTCGCGACCATTCTGTGCGGGTAAGCGCGCCATTCGTGGCCATCAATTGCGCGGCGATCCCGGAAAATATGCTTGAGGCCACGCTCTTCGGCTACGAAAAGGGCGCCTTTACGGGCGCGCTCGGAGCGCATGCCGGCAAATTCGAACAGGCGCAGGGTGGCACCCTGTTGTTGGATGAGATCTCCGAAATGGATCTGGGGCTGCAAGCCAAAATCCTGCGCGTACTGCAGGAGCGTGAGGTCGAGCGCCTAGGCAGCAGCCGCACCATCAGTCTCGATGTGCGTTTGATCGCGACCTCGAATCGCGATTTGCCCGAAGAAGTGCGTGCGGCGCGCTTTCGCGCCGATCTGTACTACCGGCTCAATGTGATGTCGCTGAGGCTACCGCCCTTGCGTGAAAGACGCGGCGACATACTACCATTGGCGCGCCGTGCCATTCAGGCCTGTGCACGCGGCGGCCAGGCCGCACTGAGCTTTGCGGCCGACGCCGAAAGCAAATTACTGCAGCATGATTGGCCGGGCAATGCACGCGAACTGACCAACATCGTACAGCGCGCCGCATGGCTCGCTTCCGGCGGCATTATCCATGCCGCGGACTTGGATACGGAAAGTGTCGCTACGGCGGCGGCACGGGCGCCGGCGGCCTGCGCGCAGGTGGCGGTGCCGATTGGAGTGCGAGCGATCGGCCTGGATCACGACCTGAAGCAGCGCGAACGTGAACTGATCCTGGCGACTCTGCGTGTGACGGGAGGCAGCCGCAAACTGACCGCCGAACGTCTGGGGATAAGCCCACGCACCCTGCGCCACAAGCTGCAGCAGCTCAAAGCCTCCGGCGTCAGTGTGCCGCGCATGCACGATCAACAACTCATGGCGGTCTAGCACATGAGCAGCATGCAAATTCAGCAGGTGCTTGCAGAAATGCGCTCGCTGCAGGCGCGGGCGTCGGGCGCCGCCGAAACGCCCAGCATGGGCGCGCAGCCCTCGGACTTCGCCAATTTGATGAGGAACTCCGTCGACCACATTTCATCCATGCAAAACCAGGCGACTGCGCTGGCGAGCGCCTATGAAGCCGGAGACAAGAGCGTTGACCTCACGAAGGTGATGTTGGAAGTGCAAAAAGCGGGGCTGGCGTTCCATGCAATGACCGAAGTGCGCAACAAACTCGTCGACGCCTACACCCAAGTGATGAATATGTCGGTCTGACAGACCGTGTTTGATCGACTGCGAGGCTTAATCCATGGCTGACATCGTACCCTCACCCGCGCGCGGCATCGCCGACATTCCCGGTCTCAAACAAGTCGGGCTGCTGGCCGGCGTTGCCGCGGCCATTGCCGCCGCCGTTTGGCTGGTGTTGTGGTCGCAGGGGCAGAATTACACCGTGCTTTACGGCCAGCTCTCGGAACGCGAGAGCGGACAGGTCATGGATGCGCTGACGGCGGCCGGGATCGAATTCAAGCTCAACCCGTCGGGCGCGGTATCGGTACCCGCATCCAAGGTGCAAGAGGCGCGCATCCGCCTGGCTAGTCAGGGCCTGCCGCAGAGCGACTCGATGGGCATCGAGATGATCCAAAAGGAGTCCGCGCTGGGCTCCAGTTCCATGATGGAGAGCGCTCGCTATCAATCGGTGCTGGAAACGGAATTGGCGCGCACCATCGTCAAAGTGCAGGGCGTGCAGACCGCGCGTGTCCACTTGGCCCTGCCCAAGCCCACGGTTTTCCTGCGCGATGCGCGCAAGGCCACCGCTTCCGTGATGTTGCAGCTATATCCCGGCAGGCGCCTCGAGCCGGGCCAGGTCGCGGCAATCGTACACTTGGTCGCCTCCAGCGTGCCGGAGTTGGCGGCAAGCGACGTGACCCTGGTGGACCAGGCTGGAACCTTGCTCAATTCTCCCGACGAAAATGCGGAGGCCGCGGCCAGCACTCGCCAGTTCGCACAAACGCGCAAGCTCGAGCAAAGCTACCAGCAACGCATCATCGAGCTGCTCGAGCCCATCGTCGGGCCGGGCCGGGTGCGCGCGACGGTCACCGCCGATATGGACTTCACCGTCACCGAAGAGACGCGCGAGAATTATGATCCGCAAAAGACAGCGGTGCGCAGTGAGCAGACCAGCAACGAGCAACGCAGGGGCGCAGATGGTGCCGAGGGCATTCCGGGAGCCTTGAGCAATCAGCCGCCCGGCACCTCCGGGGCACCGGCCATTCCCGGCGCCGCCACGCCGGGCAACCCCGCGCCTGCTTCGGTGCAATCGACGGCCTCCGGCAGTGGGCCCAGTTCGACTGCACAGCGCAGCACGCGGAATTTCGAGGTCGATCGCACTCTGTCCTATGTGAAGCAGCCCGTGGGCGTTTTGAAACGCCTGAATGTCGGCGTAGTGCTCGATGAATGGCAGAAATCGGATGCGGACGGCAAGGTCACGACGGCCGCCATGAGCGATGCCGATATCAAGCGCTTTTCGCAATTGGTGCGCGAGTCCATCGGGATCAAGGAGGAACGCGGCGACCAATTGAACGTACTCAGTCAGGCCTTCAAGAGCAACACGCCGCCGGGGCCGGTCGAAGGTCTGCCGCTGTGGGAAACACCCTGGATCACACAACTCGCAAAACAAATCGTGGGCGCGGTGCTGGTGTTGCTGGTGGCCTTCTTTGTGTTACGGCCCCTGATGAAATCCCTGACCAAGTCCGTACCGCGGCTTAGTGCCGCCGGCGGCGGTGCGGGCGACCTCGACGGCGATCGCGTTAGCCTTTCGGGCCAAGGCGGTAAGGCCATCAAGCTCGCTCCCAGTTTTGAGCAGCAGATTGCGGCGGCACGAACCCTGGTCGGGCAAGACCCGAAACGAGCAGCACAGGTCGTAAAGGACTGGGTCTCCGCAGATGGCTGACACGCCCGATGAACTCGCCGGCACACAGCGCGCCGCCATCCTGCTGATGAGCTTGGGTGAGCAGGATGCCGCCAATCTGCTCAAGCAGCTCGATGCACGCGAAGTCCAGAAATTGGGAATCGCGATGGCCGAGCTCAAGGAGGTATCCCGCGAACAAATGAGCGCAGTGCTCGATAAGTTCATCGGCGTGGCCGACTCCCGCGCGAATATTGCCAGCGGTTCCCAAGATTTTGTACGGCGCGTCCTGACTCAGGCCGTCGGCAAGCAAAAGACGGATATGCTGCTCGATCGCGTGGTCACGGGGCAGTCTGGTCAAGGCATCGAAGCGCTGAAGTGGATGGAGGCTAAGGCCGTCGCACAAATCATCGGCGGCGAACATCCGCAAATCGC
>JANYLM010000109.1 GCA_025357835.1 Gammaproteobacteria bacterium | reverse complement strand
CCCGGCGCATACCGCGTGCCTGGAGCCAGGCGACCACCGGCTCGATCCCCGCGATGGTCGGTGTGAGCGCCGCTAGAATGAGCAACAAGAAGAAGGCGGTGCCGATCAGGCGTCCGCCCGGCATGAGCGCGAAGGCGGTGGGCAATACATCGAACACCAGCGCCGGGCCGCCCGCTGGGTCCATGTGGAAGCGAAATACCAAGGGGAATACCAAGATGGTGGCGAGCAGCGAGACGAGGAGAATGGACCCGCTGACCAACAGCGCGGGCTGCACCAAGGGCGCGCGGCGCGCCATGTATGACCCGTAGGCCAGCATCATCCCCATCCCAACGCCGGTGGCATAGAAAGCCTGGCCGATCGCCGCCAGCACGACGCGTGCCGACAGCATGTGCCAATGCGGCGCGAAAACGAAGCGTACGGTCTGCGCCACCTCGCCGGTCGCGAGCGAATATGCATCGAGCAGCAGCAGCAGGAGCAGGAGAGCGGGTGCACGGATACGGCTCGCGAGCTCAATGCCCGGCCCGAGACCGCGCGCCGAGATGAAGGCCACGGCGCCCAAGAACGCGATCTGCCATCCCATGAGCTGCCAAGGGTCGCTCGTGAAGCGCTGCCATTCTAGCTGCAAGCTCGGCCGAGACATGCCGGCAAGAGCGCCAGTGCCGCATTTCCAGGCGTAGGCGACCACCCACCCCGCGACGATCGTGTAATACGAACAGATGAGGAATGCGGAGATCGTTCCCAGCTGGCCGATGGCATCCCAGCGCCGCGAACGCCCAACGCTCACCGCCATTGCGCCGGCGGCTCGGATGGGTGCAAGACCGTGGTAGCGACCGATCATGTACTCGGCTACCAGGAGCGGCGTCGCGATGAATAAGCAGGCCAGCACGAAAGCGCCGATAAAAACACCGCCCCCGAGCGTCCCGGCGAGGTAAGGAAATCGCCAGATGCTGCCAAGGCCCACGGCGGCACCGATGGTGCCGAGATAGACCGCAAACTGCGACGACCAGCGACGCCTCGCGAGCGGCTCGTCTTGCACGGGCTGCATCAGTGTACGCGGCTCAATGTGTCACGGTCGACGGCATGTTCTCGTCGAACCATGACACGATGCGCCTCGTTCGATCGAGCACATGGGCCGGATCGGAAAATTCGTGCCCCTCGTGCGGATAGACGACCAATTCGGTTTTCACGCCCAGCGTCTTCAGCGCGTGCCAGTATTCATACGATTGGACCGGCGGACTTTCCACATCGCCGTCGCCGACAATTAAAAGCGTGGGTGTGCGGACCCGCTTGATGAAATTGATCGGCGAACTCTTGGCATAGACGTCGGGATTGTCGTACACCGAAGCGCCAAAATAAGGAATCAGCCATTCGTCGATGCCGTTCTCGCCGTAGTACGACAGCAAGTCGGAACAGCCCGCGCCGCCGACCGCAGCTCTGAATCGTTGCGTTTGGGTGATCGCCCACATAGCCATGTATCCGCCGTAGCTCCATCCCGTAATGCCGACCCGCTGATCGTCCACCGGATGGGTCGCCACCACATGGCGGATGCCCGCTAAAATGTCGCGAAGGTCGCCGCCGCCCATGTCCTTGATATTGGCTCTCTTGAACTTCTCGCCGAAGCCCGCACTGCCGCGCGGATTCGGCAAAAACACATAGTAGCCTTGGTTCGCGAGCAGCGTGGCGTAGTCCACTTGTTTGGGCCAGGCCGGCGCGTTGAGCCAGGCGGGACCTCCATGAGCCCATACGACCATTGGATATAAGTGTCCCGGCTCAACGATTGCAGGAGGCACGAGCCAGCCTTGCACGGGGAACTCATCGTTTGACCAATGCAGGTTCTCCGCCTTGCCCCATAGCGGTTGCGAGGGCGGCGCCGACACAAGCGGGCGCCACGTGCCAATCTTGCCGCTCCAGAGGGTCGGCGGTTCGTTGAAGGATTGGCGAATGACGGCGCTGACGCCGTCAGCGGTGATGGAGATCCCGCGCGCGAAGTCAGCGGGTCCCGTGATGGTTTCCGCGCCGCGCCACAGGGGGCGCGACATCCCCGAATCACTGTCTACTTCGCTGAGGCCGCTGGCGCCGTCGAGGGCGTCAGCGGTAAGGATATGTGGAGATTTCGGCAGCCACTTGAGCCAGAAGGTGGAGCCGCCGCCCTTCGCGGTCAGATTTCGCGGCAGGCCTCCCGCGGCGGGCATCACATAGAGGTCCCCACTCGCGATCGACTCGTCGCTCATGAGGCCGCCGATGAAGGCAATCCGTCGACCATCCGGGGACCAGCGCGGGACAGCGATCTGCATGTCGGGCTTGAGTACCGAGAGCGCCGTGCCGCTGTTGCGATCGATAATGTAGATCTGCGCGATGTACCAGTTGTTGTCGCCTGAACCGTGAGCGGCCGTGACGGCGAAGCTCGCCCCGTCGGGCGACCAATCGTACTCATACACATACAGGTCCGCAGGCGAAATCTGCTTCACGGCACCCGTCACGAGGTCGACGGTAGCGATGCGTTGCTCGAAGATCTCATGGCCGATGACCCCCGTTTCCTGAGGGACGGCTTCGAGCGGACCTGCGGCGCGGATCGCGTTCTCGGTGAAGAGTATGGCGATCGACTTGCCGTCCGGCGACCATTCGGGGGTCGCGACAAATCCCTTCAATCCAGTGAGGCGGCGGAGGGAGTGGTCGGCGATGCGCGCGACGTACAGCTGCAGTTGCCCCGGCACCTCGGCATCGGAAAGAAACGCCAGCGAGGCACTATCCGGCGACCACGCCAGGGCCTTTTCTTGCAAGGCGCGGCTTGCATCGGCCGGGCCGGCCGACGCGGCGCTCACCCGTCGTGCGGCATCAGCGTGCATTCGCGCGGCGACATAGACGGACGTTCCTACTGCAGCGACGTGACCATCGCCGGCATTTTCGCGCACCCAGGCCACCCAGCGTCCATCGGGAGAAATGGCCGCCTCAACATAGTTGGCCGAGTCTGCAACGCGCTGCATTGTGGTAGCCAGGTCCGGGCGCGGTGGCTCGGCGTGAACCACCGTCGCCGCCGCGAGCAGCATTAGATGTATGGCCGCTGTGCGATTGATCATCAGTACCTTCTCCCGGCATTGCGCCATGCATCAGAAGCGATAATACGCCGTGAATCCTGCCGTGAGGGGCCGGATGGCGGCCGCGGTAAAAATGGGGTCGCCCGCGACGGAGTGGCCAAAGCCGACGACCGGATCCTTGTTCGTCGCGTTGAGCACATACGCCGACACGTCGAATCCTTGGTGAATCACGCCCAGCCGCACGTCGAGGATGCCGTACGCCTGGTTTTGATATGGCCCGACTGCCGCATCATAGGCGTTATCCTGAGGATTGAGCGCAGTCGACGCACCCAACCACCGATAGTCAACTCGCAGGTACGACCGGGTGTCCTGCCATAAAGAGCCGATATCGCGCGAGTATTCCGCATGTGCGGAGGCGCTCCACGGCAGCACATTTGGAAGCTTCTCTCCCGCCCCGTTCAAGAGGGGAGTGGTGCCGTTGATGGGCGACCCGTAAGCCGCGTTCGGATAAAAGGCGTTCGTGTAACCGACGTTTGCGCCTGCCTTGAGTCCCTCGGCGAGAACGGCCGCAACCTGCAAGTCGA
>JANYLM010000103.1 GCA_025357835.1 Gammaproteobacteria bacterium | reverse complement strand
CGAGCAGATTCGCCGTCGGATTATTCGGCGAGCATAGAAACACCAGCTTCATATTCGGCTGCCAAGCGGACAACAGCCGTTCGGGGTCCAGGGCCCAGCCCTGCGCTCGGTCGAGAGGAATCTCGACGACGTAGGCACCCTGAATGCGCGCGGCCACCTGGTACATGCCGAAGGTGGGCGTGCATTGCAGAATCGCATCGGTGCCGGCGCGCAAATAGATGCGCGACAATAGATCGATTGCCTCATCGCCTCCGCGGGTCGCGAGTATGTTCGAGGCAGGGACACCGTACAGCATCGCCAGTCGCTCGATCAGCGCCTGCGGCTGCGGTTCCGGATAGCGATTGAGGCCCGCCACGGTGGTGTCGCCCGTGGGCCGCCAAGGTGCCTCATTGGCGTGCAGGCGGGTGAGCGAGGGCAGCCAAGCTGCGTGCGCATAGGGTTTTAGCGTGACGATCTCGGGACGCGCCAGCGAAACAACAGGGTTCACCTCGCCGCTCCGCAAGCGCCGGAATTGTTGGGCGGCGCGGTACTGTACGGTCGTGAGGCGCCGTCGCGCTGCGCAGCCCCGTCGCGGCGCTCGGCGGCATCAATCGCCGCGAGCCGAATGGCCACGGCCGCCGCGTGCGCATCCAATCCCTCCAGACCCGCGAGAATCTGTGCCGTCGGACCCAAGTCCGCGAGACCTGCGGGGGTTAACTCCTGCACCGTGATGCGCTTTTGAAAATCCTCCAGCGACAGGCCGCTGTGCGCCTTGGCATATCCATAAGTGGGCAGGGTATGGTTGGGCCCGCTGCAGTAGTCGCCTATGGGCTCGGGGGACCAATGTCCCAGAAACACCGCGCCCGCGGCGCTGACCTGACCCAGCCAGCGGCGCGGCTCGCGGATTTCGAGCAGCAGGTGTTCGGGAGCATAGTCATTGGCGATCCGGAATGCAGTCTCGAGGCTGTCGACAATCAACAGCCGCATATGCTCGACGGACTTCTCTAGTATGTCTGCACGCGACAAGGTGGCCATCTGGCGCCGCACCTGCCGAGCAACATCCTCGGCCAATGACGCCGAGGTGGTGAGGAGCAAGGCTTGCGCATCGGGACTGTGCTCCGCCTGCGCGAGTAAATCGGCGGCGACGAAGTCGGCATGGGCAGCGTCGTCCGCGATCACCATGACCTCGGTCACGCCGGCCGGGAGATCCGCGGCCGCGCCCGCGGGGTCTTGCGCGACCAGCAACTTCGCTGCCGTGACAAAGGCATTGCCGGGCCCGAAGATCTTGTCGCACTTGGGCACGCTGGCCGTGCCGTAGGCCATGGCGGCAATGGCTTGAGCGCCGCCTGCTTTGAACACCTGCTCGATTCCGGACCTGCGTGCGGCAACCAAGACCGCAGCATCGGCGGCGCCCTCGCGGCAGGGCGGCGTACACATCACTCGCACGGGGCAGGCCGCGATGGCAGCGGGAACGGCCAGCATGATGGCGGTGGAGGGCAGCGGCGCGGAGCCCGCGGGCACGTACAGTCCCACAGCGCGGACGGGAACGCTGATTCTCTGGCATAGCACGCCGGGCGCCGTCTCTACGCGCAGCGGCGTTGGGATTTGTGCGGCGTGAAATCGCCGCACATTCGCAATCGCCCGCTCTATCGCCGCGATTTGCTCGGTATTCAGGGCGTTCTCGGCGGCCGCGAACTCCTGCGGCGTCACTTGCAGTGCGGACAGACGAGCCGCATCGAATTCTTCGGTCAACGCCAGCACTGCGGCATCGCCATCGCGGCGTACGCGGTCGATGATGGCTTGCGCCATTTGCCGTGTGGCCGTGGCTTCGCGCTGCGCCGGACGCCGCAGAGCCTGGTCGCGCTCGGCCGCGGACAGGGATTTCCAGTCGAGAATACGCATGATCAGGACTGACACCTAGGCCAGCATTTTCTCCACCGGAAGCACTAGTACCGAGCTGGCCCCCACTGCCTTCAGCTCTTCCAGCGTTTCCCAGAAGACGTTTTCGCGGCATACCGCATGCACCGCCACCCGGTCTCCCCGGCCTTCCAGGGGAATGACGGTCGGTGCCTCGCTGCCCGGCAGGAGTTTCGCGATGGCCGGAAGTGCGGAGCGGGGCGCATGCAGCATGATGTACTTGCTGCCTTTGACTGCCTCTACGCCGTCGATGCGCATCAACAGACGCCGGGTCCACTCCCGCTTTTCCGGGGCGATGGGCACAGGAGTGCGGATCAGCACCGCTTGACTGTCGAGAACGGTCTCAGCCTGGCGCAAATGATTGGCCGCCAGCGTGGAGCCGGTCGACACCAGATCGCAAATGACATCGGCGCGGCCGAGACGCGCTGCGATTTCCACGGAGCCGGATAGAACCACGACCTCTGCGGTGATGCCGTGGTCCGCCAGAAAGCGTCCCAGGATATGAGGGTACGTGGTCGCTATGCGCTTGCCTTGCAGCGATTGCGCGCTGCGGTAGTCGAATCCGTCCGGCACCGCGATGCACAATTTGCAACGTCCGAAATCCAGCAGCTGCACCGATTCGAACAGCGGCGCGATGCCGCTTCCGGCGAAGGCCAGGCGCTTTTCCTGGACGACGTTTAATCCCACCAGCCCTAGGTCGCAGACATCCTCTTGCACCAGATCCGGAATGTCGTCGTCACGCACGAACAGCACGTCGAGCGGCATGTTCTCGCCGTAGCACATGAGCTGATCCTTGCCGCGGCTGTACTTCAGGCCGCAGCGCGACAACAGGTCGAGCGAGCTGTCGGTGAGCCGGCCGCTTTTCTGCACGGCTATCTTCAGGCGCATAGAATCACCGCTATTCATATCTCTTAGCCATTGAGTTTCAGCCGCTCGGTTACCGCCCGGTAGCCGCCGCTGCCGGCGGTCAGATAGCGCGCGACACGGCCGATGGTGGTGACGCTCACCCCGGTTTGCCGGTGAATCTCGCGATACGGCAGGCCGCGTTCCAACAGCTCGACCACGGACCAGCGGTCCGCCATTGCCTGCAATTCTGCGGGCGTGCATAGGTCGCGGAAAAAGCTACGGCATTCTTCCACGCTGCGCAGCGCTATGATGGCGGTGCACAGAGCACGTTCGTGCTGCTGTTCTTGGCGTTGCGTTACGGGTCGATTGGTTTTCATAAGGGAGGCGGTGCCGCTCGGTAAGTGAATGTATTAATGCGCTAGTACATTAATGCATTAGTGAAACGCACACAAGCGGCAAGCGCAAAATGCCTTGACGCAAGGGGCCAGGCTGCCTAAAATTCTTACAGTTCATCTAGACCGGCTGAGGGAAAGGCCCTTAGAAGCCGGGGCAACCATCCAATACTCCTTTTGGAAAATTGGAACGGTGCCAACTCCTGCGGAGCCGGGCGAAAGCTCGGAACCGATAGATGGGCGGTGGGATTGCGCGGCTTTCATTGCCGCTGCAATCGGCTACGAGCGCTGACGCTACAGGGGTTATGTAAACCTCTTCTTGGAGCTAAGCGTTGGCCGGTCAATCATCAACTCAACTCGACCACACCTTGAGGCTGCCGCAGCCTTTTACCTTGCACTACGGCGATGTCTTGCCGGATGCGAAGGTCGCTTTTCGGCTGGTGGGTCGCGACGACGCGCCGGTGATTGCCGTGCTCGGCGGTATTTCCGCCCACCGCGCGGTGGCGGGGTCCGCGGGAGAGGGTTGGTGGCCGCAGATCGTTGGTCCCGGACTCGGTGTGGATACCCGGCAATACCGGGTCTTGGGCCTCGATTATATCGGCGGCCGCGGCGAGAGTTCTGCGCCGCAGAACGGCGGCCGGTTTCCGCCGCTCAGTTCCTACGATCAGGCCGACGCCCTGAGCGCCGTCGTCCGGCATCTGGGGTTGAAGGCATTGCATGCCATTGTCGGCGCCTCGTACGGGGGCATGGTGGCGCTATGTTTCGCAGAGCGCTATGCCGAGTTGGTCAAGCACATCGTCATCTTGAGTGCCGCCGACAGGCCCCAAGTGCTCGCCACGGCCTGGCGCAGCGTCCAGCGCCAGATCGTGCGCGAGGCAATCGCGCGCGGCGACGGCGCGGCGGGCCTCAAGCTGGCGCGCGCGCTGGCGATGGCCACCTATCGCAGCGCCGTAGAATTTCAGTTGCGGTTCGGTGCGGCGCCCAAGCGCAACGAGGATCGTTTCCGATTTCCGATCGAGGACTATCTATTCGCCCGCGGCGACGACTATGTACAAAAGTACCGTGCCGAGTCGTTTCTGGTCTTGAGCGAATCGCTCGACTTGCACCAGATGGATGCGACTCAGGTGCATACTCCAACGACGCTGATCGCTGTGCGCGAAGATCAATTGGTGCCCTTCGCCGACATGCAGGCCCTGTCCGCGCGCCTCAACGGGCCGCGACAGCTTATAGAAATCAATTCCATTTTCGGGCATGACGCCTTCTTGAAGGAAGGCGCCGCCCTCAACCCCATTATCAAACTAGCACTCGCGGAGCAGCGGACATGAGCAGCAAATCCCCCCCCAAAAAAGGCATCGCAACACGATCGGTCCGCGCGGGGCTGGAGTCGGACGCACAGCACGGTTCGGTGGTGCCGCCGATTTACCTGTCGACGAATTTCTCCTTTGAAAAGTACGCTAAGCCGCGCAAGTACGACTACACGCGCTCCGGCAATCCGACCCGCGATCAATTGGGCAATGCCTTGGCGGACCTCGAGGGCGGCGCCGGCGCTGTGGTGACTTGCACGGGGCTGTCGGCCATCACCCTGATTTTGGCGACCCTACCCAGCCGCGCGCGGGTCATTGCGCCCCACGATTGCTATGGCGGCACCTATCGATTGCTGGCCGCCTTGCACGGGAAAGGTAATCTCGTGGTCGACTTCGTCGATCAGGGCGACGCTGCTGCCCTGCAGACAGCGCTCGGCCAGGGGGCGAACCTCGTTTGGATCGAGACGCCGAGCAATCCCTTGCTGCGGGTGGTCGATATTCGCGCCATTGCCGATGCGGGCCATGCGGTCGGCGCGTTGGTGGTGGTGGACAATACTTTTCTCTCGCCGATTTGGCAGCAGCCGCTGGCCCTTGGGGCCGACTTGGTCATGCACTCCACTACCAAGTATCTGAATGGGCATAGCGACGTTGTGGGCGGCGCCGTCATCGCGGCGACCCAGGAGCTACGCGACAGTCTTGCGTGGTGGGCCAACGCCATCGGCGTCACCGGCGCACCGTTCGACAGCTTCATGACGCTGCGCGGTATCCGCAGCCTGCATGCGCGCATGCGAGTGCATGCCGAGAACGCCGCCGTGATCGTGGACTACCTGAGCCAACATCCGGGCATCGAGCGGGTGTACTACCCGGGCCTGCCGCAACATCCTGGCCATGAGATTGCGCGTCGCCAGCAGAGCGCCTTCGGTGCCATGCTGAGCTTCGAACTGGCGGGAGGCGCGGCGGCGGTCGAAGCCTTCGTCTCGGGATTGGAGTGTTTCACTCTCGCCGAGTCGCTCGGCGGCGTGGAGAGCCTGATTGCCCATCCCGCGACCATGACCCACGCCGGCATGGAGGAAGCGGCGCGATTGCGCGCGGGTATCGGGCCAGGGCTGTTGCGGGTTTCGGTCGGAATCGAAGATTCTGCGGACTTGGTGGCCGACCTTTCGGCCGGCCTGGAACGCACGACTAAAGTCCAGCCAGCACCGCATCTCCGGCGGCACGCGTAGTAATCGACGCCGCTCCCGCAGCGGCCAAATCGGCCGGCAGCGCGCCGGATTCCACGGCGCGCGAGACGGCCGCCTCGACGGCGCGCGCCTCGGTTTCCAATTGCAGCGAATAGCGCAGCAGCAGGGCCGCACTGAGAATCGCGGCGTAGGGATTGGCGATGCCGCGGCCGGCGATGTCCGGAGCGGATCCGTGGATGGGTTCGAACAGCCCGCCGCGCGCCGCGGCGCCGAGCGATGCCGAGGGCAGCAAGCCCAAGGAGCCCGCCAGCATGGAGGCTTCATCGGTGAGAATGTCGCCGAACATATTTTCGGTGACGATGACGTCGAAGTCGCGCGGCCGCTTCAACAGATGCATGGCAGCCGCATCCACCAGCATGTGTTCGAAGCTCACGTCGGGAAACTCACGCGGGATGATGCGCTCGACCACCGAACGCCAAAGGCGCGAGGTCTCAAGCACGTTGGCTTTATCTATGGAACACAGCTTGCGGCGGCGGGCCAGGGCCAGGCGCGCCGCCAGACGCACGACGCGTTCGATTTCCTCCACCGTGTAGCGGCAGACATCGACGGCTTCGGTGGCGGTGACGTGTCTTCGCCGAAATAAATGCCGCCGGTCAGTTCGCGCACCACCATGATGTCCACACCGCGCAGCAATTCGGCTTTGATGGGCGAGGCATCGAGGACAGCGGGGTGGGGCACGACAGGCCGTAGATTGGCGAACAGCCCGAGAGCCTTGCGCAGCTGCAGCAGCCCTTGTTCAGGCCGGACCAAGGTCTCCGGAGCCGACCATTTCGGGCCGCCGACCGCGCCGAGCAGAATCGCATCCGCGCGCTTGGACAATGCCAGTGTGGCCGCAGGCAGAGCCTCTCCCGTCGCGTCGATGGCCGCGCCGCCCAGCAACGCCGACTGGAATTCAAAGGTATGCCCAAAAACCGCCCCGACACGCTCAAGCACGCGTACTGCCTCGGCGGTGACCTCGCCGCCGATGCCGTCGCCGGCGAGAACTGCAATCAGTGCCGTCACTTGGGGAGCGCCGCTTCGTAACTCTCAATATCGCTTAAGCGGGCCCGCAGAAAGCCGAGCTCATCGACACCGTTCAGTAGACAGTGGCGCGCAAATGCTTCCAAGGGGAAGGCGACCGACACGCCGGTGGGCAGAGTCAAGCGGGCGGCCGCGAGATCGATATCGACTTCAGCGCCCGGGTTGTCCAGCAGCCACTGCGAAACGACATCGTCCACGACAATGGGTAGTAAGCCGTTCTTCAAGGAATTGCCGCGAAAGATATCGGCGATCTCGGTACTGATAACTGCGCGGAAGCCAAAGTCCAACAGCGCCCAGGGCGCATGTTCGCGAGAAGAGCCGCAACCGAAATTTCTACCGGCGACCAGAACCTGCGCGCCGCGCGACTCGGGGCGATTCAGCACGAAATTCGGGTTCGGCGAGCCGTCGGCCTGGTATCGCCAATCGGCGAACAGTTGCAGGCCCAAGCCCTCCTTGGTCGTCGTGGTCAAGAACCGAGCCGGGATGATTTGATCCGTGTCGATATTGCTCGACGGGATCACGACGGTTTTCGAATGAACGCGAACCACCGCTTCCATTACAGCATCTCACGTGGGTCGGTGATCCGCCCTTGCACGGCGCTGGCCGCCGCCGTGAAGGGACTGACCAGCAGGGTTCGCGCGCCCACGCCCTGGCGGCCCTCGAAATTGCGATTGCTGGTGCTAACCGAATACTGGCCGGCCGCCACCGTATCGCCGTTCATCCCCAGGCACATGGAGCAGCCCGACTCGCGCCAATCCGCGCCGGCGGTCTTGAAAATATCGGCATAGCCGGCAGCTTCGGCCTCGCGCTTCACTTCTTGTGAGCCTGGGACGATGAGCAGACGCACTCCGGGTGCGACCTTGCGGCCCTTGAGAATGCGTGCGGCCGCCTGCAAATCCGCCAGCCGGCCGTTAGTGCAGCTGCCGATAAAGACAACGTTGACCGGCTTGCCGAGCATGGCGTCGCCGCCGTGAAACCCCATGTAGCGCAGCGCCTTGTCGAAAACCTCGTCCCCCAACCTATTTGGGATGGACGCACGAATAGGCAGCACCATGCCTGGATTCGTCCCGTAAGTGATCATGGGCTCGATAGTGGAGGCATCGATATCTACGGAGCAGTCGAACGCCGCGCCCGGATCGGTGACCAAAGTCCGCCATCGCGCCAACGCGCTGTCCCAATCACTGCCCTGGGGAGCGCGCGGCTTGTTCTTGAGGTAGGCGAAGGTGGTGTCATCCGGCGCGACCATCCCGGCGCGTGCGCCGGCTTCGATGGACATATTGCACACCGTCATCCGCTCATCCATGGACAGAGCGCGAATTGCCGAGCCACGATATTCGAACACATGGCCGGTGCCGCCGGAGACGCCGATTTTGCCGATGACGGCCAGGATCAGATCCTTGGCGGTCACGCCGGGCCGCAGTTGACCTTCCACGTTCACCGCAAAGGTTTTCGGCTTGCGCTGCAACAGCGCCTGAGTTGCGAACACATGTCCGACTTCGGTGGTACCGATACCGAAGGCCAGCGCGCCGAACGCTCCATGAGTGCTGGTGTGGCTGTCGCCGCAGACGATGGTCATACCGGGTTGTGTGGCCCCTAATTCCGGGCTGATGACATGCACGATGCCACGTCGCGCGTCGCGCATGCCGAACAATTCGACTCCGAACTCGGCCGCGTTCTGCTCGAGTTGCCGCACCTGTTTCGCAGCCGCATCGACCTTGATGGGCACTCCCCCGAACACCTGCTCGGTGCTGGTGGGCGTGGAGTGATCCATGGTCGCAAGGGTCCGGTCGGGACGGCGCACCGGCAGCCCCAAGCCCTTCAGCACGCTGAACGCCTGCGGCGACGTGACCTCATGGATGAGGTGCAAATCGATGTACAGCACCGCCGGGGTGTCCGCCGTTTCGGCAACCACCTCGTGTGCCGCCCAGACCTTATCGAAGAGCGTGCGCGGGGCCATGAACGTCAGGCTTTACCGGATTCCAGCCAGGGCATACGGGCGCGCAGTTGGGCGCCGATCTTTTCGATCGGATGGCGCAAATCCGCTTGCATCAGCTTGTTGTACTTGCGCCGGCCGCCTTTGTTCTCGGCAATCCATTGGCGCGCGAACTTGCCCTGCTGGATCTCGGTCAGGATCTTGCGCATTTCCTTCTTGGTGGCCTTATTCACGACGCGCGGCCCGCGGGTCAAATCGCCGTACTTGGCCGTCTCGCTAATGAAGCGATGCATTTTCGTAATGCCTCCCTCATGCAAGAGGTCCACGATCAACTTCAGTTCGTGCAGGCATTCGTAGTAGGCGACCGCCGGCTGGTAACCGGCCTCGACCAGGGTCTCGTATCCTTTGACCACGAGTTCGGTCGCGCCGCCGCACAGCACCGCTTGCTCGCCGAACAGGTCGGTCTCCGTTTCCTCGCCGAAGGTGGTCTCCAGCACGCCGCCGCGCGTGCCGCCGATGCCGTCCGCGTAGGCCAGCGCCTTCGCCTTGGCACGCTTTGAAGGATTCTGCGACACCGCGATCAGAGCGGGCACGCCGCGTCCCTGCTGGTACTGACGCCGCACCAAATCTCCGGGGCCTTTCGGTGCGATCAGCACCACATCCAGGTCCTTGCGCGGCTTGATCTGCTTGAAGTGAATGTTGAAGCCATGGGCAAACAACAGAGTGGCGCCTTTTTCAAAGACCTCTTGCAATTCGATGTAGAGGGATTTCTGGGTGAGATCTGGCACCAGCATGGCCACTAGCTGGGCGCCTTTGACGGCTGCCGCCGGCTCCATCACTTTCAAGCCGTCTTTCTTGGCCTTGTTCCAGCTGCCGCCCTTGCGAACGCCGACCACCACGTCGAAACCGCTGTCGTGCAAATTAAGCGCGTGCGCGCGGCCTTGGCTGCCGTAGCCCAAGATGGCGATGCGCGCTCCGCGCAGTGCTTTCTTGTCGACGTCTTTTTGCGAATACAAACGCATGAAATTCTCCTGTAACCCTAATCCGAATCTGCAAAATGCAAGACCCCGCCTTTAAGACTTCTGCAGCCTACGCGGGGTCCCTTAATATCGCGATGTCGCCGTGTTAAGTAGCCGTAAATAGCACCACAGAACCTCTTATGATGCAAGTCATTGCAAGAGTGTGTAACGCGTCGCGAGGACGGGATTTTCATGAACCTCGATAGCACTGTGCCGGTTCCGCTGTGGTTGTTGTACGAGGATGAAATCGAAGCGTGGCGCGGCACCCAGACAGCGTCGCTGGCTCGCTGGCTCGCCTTGCAAAATTTCAAGGGAGAAAAGCATCGCGTCGTGCTGCTGCCGGATTCCGACGGCGCGCTGGACGCGGCCGTGGCAGGCCTGGGCCGGCGCCAGGGAGCATTGTCGCTGTGGCATGCCGCGGGCCTTACCGAGCGGCTGCCGCCGCGCCGTTATCGGCTCGCTCAGGAATTTACGGCGGAAGAAGCCACACAATTGTGCCTGGGATTTGCCTATGGCGGGTATCGCTTCGACCGCTATCGGCCGGCAAAGAGTGAGGCTGCGAATCTCGAAGCGCCGCCGAATGCCGATGTGCAGTTCGTCGCACTTGCGGCCGAGGCCTTGCGCATGGCCCGCGATTGGATCAATACCCCGGCCCAGGACTTGGGTCCGGTGGAGTTGGCGGCCGCGACCAAGAGGCTCGCCGAGCGTCACCAAGCGACCTATCAGGAATGGGTGGGTGAGGACTTGCTGACTGCGAATTTTCCGGCGATTCACGCAGTAGGGCGCGCCAGCAGCGCGGCGCCGCGGCTGGTGGAGTTGCGCTGGTCGCCGACCGCCGATCGCTCCTATCCGCGATTGACTTTGGTGGGGAAGGGTGTGTGTTTCGACAGCGGCGGCCTGGACATCAAGTCCGGATCCGGCATGGCTCTCATGAAAAAAGACATGGGCGGCGCAGCCGTGGCATTGGCGCTAGCGCACATGCTCATGAGCGCCAAGATACGTGCGGAGCTGCGAGTGTTGGTGCCGGCGGTCGAGAACGCCATTAGCGGCAATGCCTATCGGCCCGGCGACGTGCTGGCCACGCGCAAGGGCCTAACCGTCGAAATCGGCAACACGGACGCCGAAGGCAGGCTGGTGCTCTGCGATGCCTTGGCGCTTGCCGATGCCGAGAGTCCGGATTTGATCATCGACTTTGCGACCCTTACCGGCGCCGCGCGGGTCGCGCTAGGCCCGGAATTGCCGGCCCTGTTCGGCAATGATGAGAGCATGGTACGCGACCTAGCAGGCATGGCCGCTGACGAGCACGACCCTCTCTGGCCCATGCCGCTGTGGGCCGGCTACGAGGATGAACTCGCCAGCAAAATTGCGGATTTGAACAATGTCGCCTCATCCAGTCTGGGCGGCGCCATATTCGGCGCATTGTTTCTGAAGCGCTTCGTCAGCGAGTCGACGCCTTGGCTGCACCTTGATCTCTATGCCTGGAACTCAAAGGATCGCCCCGGTCGCGGCATTGGTGCCGAGGCGCAGGGTGTGCGTGGCGTCTATAGATACCTGGTGAAGCGCTACGGCACGAACTAGTGCTCCACGGTTCAGGCCAGGAAGGTGCTAGGTTAAGCGCCATTCGGCCAGGCGAATAGGCGTTGCACGGTGGCAACGCCAATGTTTATGCTGCCCCGATACCTCCATCCATCATTTTCCAAGCTCAAGGTCATGCCAAAGAAAACCACACCCGTCGATACTCGCCATTACTCGCGCATCGTGGTCGATGGGCTGAAACAGACCCCCAGTCGAGCGATGTTGCGCGCCGTCGGGTTCGTCGATGCCGATTTCGATAAATCGCAGGTGGGCATCGCTTCGACTTGGAGCAACTTGACGCCCTGTAATATGCACATCGATGAGTTGGCGCGTCTGGCTGCCGGCGGAGTGGAGGCGGCCGGCGCCAAGGCGATCACCTTCAATACCATCACGGTTTCCGACGGCATCTCCATGGGTACCCCCGGCATGCGTTACTCCTTGGTGTCGCGCGAGGTCATCGCCGATTCCATAGAGACCGTGGTCGGCGCTCAGGGCTTCGATGGGGTGGTGGCTATCGGCGGCTGCGACAAGAACATGCCCGGCTGCCTGATGGCGCTGGCGCGCCTTGACCGCCCCGCGGTATTCGTCTATGGCGGCACGATTCGCCCCGGAGCCGAAAATCGCGACATCGTGTCGGTATTCGAAGCGGTGGGTGGCAACGCCCAGGGTACGGTGTCCGAACAGCAGCTCAAATTCGTCGAGCGCACCGCGATCCCGGGGCCGGGATCTTGCTCCGGAATGTACACGGCCAACACCATGGCTTCCGCCATCGAGGCGCTGGGCATGAGTCTGCCTAACAGCTCGGCCCAGGATGCGGTCTCGAGCCAGAAGCGCGACGACTGCGCGCGAGCCGGCGCGGCGGTGGTCAATTTGATCAAACTGGGAATTACCCCGCGGCAAATCCTGACTCGGCGATCATTTGAAAACGCCATCACGGTGGTCATTGCACTCGGGGGATCGACCAATGCTGTGCTTCACTTATTGGCCATCGCCTCGTCCGCCGATGTCAAGCTCAAGCTCGACGACTTTACTCGCATCGGCAAGCGTGTTCCGGTGCTGGCGGACTTACGCCCCAGCGGGCGCTATTCCATGTCCGATCTGATTGCCATCGGCGGCATTCAACCGCTGATGAAGACCCTGCTGGACGCGAAATTGCTGCATGGCGATTGCCTGACCGTCAGCGGCGCAACCCTGGCGGAGAATTTACGCCATGTCGCGCCCTATGCTGAGGGTCAGCAAATCGTGCGGGCGCTGCGCGATCCCATCAAAAAGGACAGCCACTTGGTGATCCTCTCCGGGAATCTGGCGCCGGAAGGCGCCGTTGCAAAAATTACCGGGAAGGAGGGGCTGCGTTTCGCAGGAAAGGCGCGGGTGTTCAATTCCGAAGAAGACTCTTTACAGGGAATTCTGGGCGGCAAAGTGCAAGCCGGCGACGTGGTGGTCATTCGCTACGAAGGACCGAAGGGCGGGCCCGGCATGCGTGAAATGTTAAGTCCCACAGCCGCCATCATGGGCAAGGGGTTGGGCCAGGCGGTTGCGCTGATCACCGACGGGCGGTTTTCCGGCGGCAGCCATGGATTCGTGGTCGGACACGTCTCGCCAGAAGCGGCGCTCGGCGGCCCGCTGGCCTTGGTCAGGACGGGCGACGGCATCACGATTGATGCGGAGTGTCGTGAAATCACCTTGCAAGTCAGCGCGGCCGAGTTGAAGCGCCGTCGCAAATCCTGGGTGCCGCCCAAACCCTATGCGCGTCGCGGTGCATTAGCGAAGTATGCAAGCTCGGTCAGCAGCGCATCTTTGGGTGCGGTCACCGATCTGGAGCAGGCCATCCATGTGGCGAAGTCATGGTAATGCCGATGCAGGTAACGGCCATTCCTTGGGCAAAGTCGCGCTTGCAGTTCATGCGCGATGTGTGTCAGTCTCTTTACTCGCCGAAGGGAAAGAAGGGACAACACTGATAATTCAGCGCGTTCCTTCGAGACGTGTGGGACGCTCATTCGGGCGCGGCAACTAGATGAATCGATTCAGGGGTAGGGTCGCTTAGACTTATGTATAAATACGAAGAGCCATCTTTCTTTTCCGGCAGAAGAGGCGCTGCCTTTATTGCCGTCATCATTCTTCACATCGGCATGGTTTGGGCGTTCTATACGGGGTTGGCCGGCAAGCTCGTGCAGACGATTATTCCGCCGGTGGAAATCGCGCAGATCGACAAGCCAAAGGATGTCGACAAGCCGCCGCCGCCGCCGCCCAAGCTCGAAGAAATCAAGCCCTATGTGCCGCCGCCGGAGTTCGTCGACATCCAGGCGCCACAGGTAGAGACCACGGCCATCACCCAGACGACGCAGGTCAATAGGCCGCCGCCTCCGGTTGCCGTGGCGGCGCCGCCCAAGCCGGGAACGTCGATCAAGCAGGATCCGAAGCACCCACTGCGGATCGGCGAAGACTATTATCCTGACGCATCGAAGCGCGCCAACGAAGAGGGCCGCTGCATTGTGTTGATGACCGTGTCCGCGGAAGGAAAGATTACCAACGAGTCCATTCAGACGAGTTCGGGTTTCCCGCGCTTGGATGAAGCTTGTTTGAAAGGAGTGCATGGCCAGCGCATGCTGCCGGCAACTGAAGAGGGCAAGCCGGTCGAGAAAACCGTATCCATTCCGATTGTATGGAAGCTCACTGGCAAGTAGCTTTACTGAAGCGATTTAATTTTTCTAACTATTACACTTAAGCTTTTTTAAGTAGAGGGAATCGGTCAATGCAAGAGACAGCTGTTGAAAACCCATATGGTCTTGGCGCCCTTATCGCGAACGGCGATATCATTGCCAGGTCAATCCTCGTCATCTTGTTGATCATGTCGTTGCTGACGTGGTTCATCATGATCACGAAGTTTTTCGACCAGGCCCGGCAGCGACGCCAGGCACTGGAAGCCGAGAAGGAATTTTGGTCTTCCGCCAGTCTGACCGACGCCCTGCAGAAATTGAAGGGCACATCTAATCCGTTTCGTGCGCTGGCAGAGACCGGCAAGCAGGCCTACGAATATCACGAGACCAACAAGACGCGATTGTCCGGCGCCATCGGCACCAGCGAATGGATCACCGAGTCGCTACAACGCACGGCGGACACCGTGGTTAGCCGCATGCAATCGGGCTTGCCGGTGCTTGCGTCGGTCGGCGCCACGGCGCCCTTCGTCGGGCTGCTGGGTACCGTCATCGGTATTTACCACGCGTTGATCGCTATCGGTGTGGCCGGACAGGCTTCGATCGACAAGGTGGCAGGACCCGTCGGTGAAGCATTGATCATGACCGCCATCGGTCTGGCCGTCGCGGTGCCCGCGGTGCTGGGCTACAACATTCTCCTGCGCCGTAACAAGGGCGTACAGGAAATGGTAAGCCACTTCACTCATGAGCTGCATGCCTACCTGATCTCGGGCGCAAAGATGGGTTTAGGGATGGACAAGAGCGCTGCACCGGCCGGCAAACCCGCGCCCGCGGCCGCTCGCTAGGATTAAAGGCCCATGGCGATAAATGTCGGTGGTGAAGAAGCCGAGGCTATGTCGGACATCAACGTCACTCCGCTCGTGGACGTGATGTTGGTGCTCCTAATTATTTTCATCATAACGATTCGGGTCATCATCCAGCAGGTTCAGTTGGATCTGCCGAAGGCAACCAATTTGCCGACGCAGACCAAGCCGGAAAACATCACCATTGCCATCGATAAGCAGGGGGACATTTATTGGAATACCAAGGTGCTGTCGGGCCCGGAGGAACTAAAGACTAAGCTGCGCGGTATCGCGCGTGAAGAGCCTCAGCCTGAAGTTCACATTCGCGGTGACGCCAGTGTTCGGTACCAGTTCGTGGGCCAGGTACTCGTGGCCACGCAGCAGATCGGCATACGCAAAGTGGCTTTCATAACCACACCCGATCATTTCGGTCCCGGAACCTAGGAGAGCAAGCATGGCCATGAGTGTAGGTGGAGGCGGCGAAGGCCAGTCTTACTCCGATATCAACATGACGCCGTTGATCGACGTTATGTTGGTACTGCTGATTATTTTCATCATTACGATTCCCAGCATGACGCATGCGGTGAAGATCGATAACCCGCTGCCGCCGCCGCCAAATTTTGTGCCGCCGCCGCCGCCCGAAGTGATCGATCTGACGATCGACTTCGACGGCACGCTGTTATGGAACAAGACTCCGGTGGATCGCGCGACCTTGCAAGGCTATATCGGCCAAGAGTCGGTGAAATCGCCTCAGCCGGAAGTGCATATTTCGGTCGACAAGTTTGCCAAGTATGAAATTGTGGCTCAGACCTTGGCCGATTTGCAGCACCGGGGCTTGAAGAAGATAGGGTTCGTCAACAACGACTATTTCTGAGTTCTTAATTCGGCGTCCCCTAGGTCGTATTACGGCGCGTCAGTCCTCGAATCGAGGCTGACGCGCCGTTTGTTTGACCAATGACGTTGCCGGTGGCGCCTTCACTGAAGTGGCCAAAAATAAACTTAAGGCTTGTACGCAGCGAGGTTTGGTAATGACTCATTCGATACACGATGTTGGATGCCGCCCGGCGCAGTCCAGGGCAGGTTTGGTAGGCGCGGCTTTGGTGCTGGCGCTGGTTTGCGTCGCGGTGACCCCGCAGACGGCATGGTCGGCAGACAAAGAGAAGGGCCAACAGATCAGCCGAGTCGTCGCCAAGGAAATGACGGCGGCGCAGAAGGCGCTCCAGGCAAATCAATGGGCCGAGGCGTTGAAGAATCTGGACGCGGCGGAAACCAAGTCCGGACTAACGGCTTTCGACGAAAAGACGATTCACTATTTCAAGGGCTTTGCCAATATCAAGCTTGGCAATCTGAAAGTGGCCCAGGCTGAATTCGAGAAATCGCTCGCCACGGGGGCAGCGAGTGCCGAAGACAAGACTAGCATCACCCGCACTTTGTTCGGTATTGCGGCCAGCACCAATCAGTACCAAAAGACCATCGACTACGGCAAGGAGATGTCCGAGGGCGGCACGGCAACGATCAACGACCTGGCCATCATCGCGCAGAGCTACTTCCAGTTGAAGGATTGCAAGAACTCGGCCGTTTGGGCGGACAAGGCGGTAGCCGCCAGCCGCAAAGCTGGCGAAGCACCGAAGGAAAATCTGTTCCTGTTCAAATTGCAGTGCGCGTCCGATGCCAGTGACAACGCGGCCATGATTCCCGTGCTTAGCGACCTGATTCGCCTGAACAACAAGTCCAGCTATTGGAACACCCTGCTGCGCATTGAAAGGCAGGAAGAGCGGGACGACCACAATACCCTGATGCTGTATCGCGTCATGTACGACACCTCGGCCATGACCGTGGGCAGCGACTACATTGAAATGGCGCAGCTATTAGGTGATGCGGCGCTGCCGGCCGAGGCTCAGTCCGTTCTCGAGAAGGCGATGGCAGGCGGGCTCATCAAGGAAGAGCAGAAAGAGCGTACGAACCGCTTGCTGAACTCGTTCAAGACGCGCTCGGAAGCCGACAAGAAGGGTCTTGCGGCATTGGATGCGGAAGCCACCAAGAATGCGGCGGGCGAGCTCGATGTCAAGCTGGGTGAGGTCTACTACGGTGTCGGCGACTATCAGAACGCCATCACCGCGATTACTCGCGGCCTTCAGAAAGATAAGATCAAGCACTTAGACGAGGCCTATGTGTATCTGGGCCGGTCGCAGGTTGGACTGAAGAATACCGCGGATGCCAAGCGGGCATTCGGCGGTCTGAAATCGGTTCCAAACATCAGCCAGCGAGTGCTGAAGCTGTGGGAACTGTACGCCGACACGTTGGGCCGATAACCGAATCTCTAAGGGGAATTCAATGACCATTAAAGCCGGCGACAAAATGCCCGAGGGGTCGTTTACCCGCATGACGGCTGACGGGCCGCAGAAAATGACCACGGAGCAATTGTTCGCGGGCAAGACCGTGGTGTTGTTTTCGGTTCCTGGCGCGTTCACTCCGACCTGCGATGCGAAGCACCTGCCGGGGTTTGTCGAACTGGCGGATCAGATCAGGGCCAAGGGCGTGGATAGCATCGCCTGCACCGCCGTGAACGATGTGTTCGTGATGAACGCATGGGGGAAGCACGGCGGTGTCGGCGACAAGATACTGATGTTGGCCGACGGCAACGCCGCCTATGCCAAGGCACTGGGGCTGGAGCTGGACGCCTCGAAATTTGGCATGGGCGTCCGCGGCCAACGCTTTGCCATCATCGCGAAAAATGGCGTGGCCACGCAAGTCAATGTCGAAGGGCCGGGCGAGTTCAAGGTGTCCGCAGCCGAATTCGTTCTCAAACAGCTGTAGCGCGCCACCGTTTTGCTGGCTCTGCGCACTTCGCCGCCTTCCTTCGGCATCGCGGAGGGAGAGCGCATAGCTCGCGATCTGTATGGCCTGGCCGTCTCGGTCAGCGCCTTACCGGGGGAGCGGGACTGCAACTTCCGATTACGCACCGCCGACGCGCGAGAGTTCGTGCTGAAGGTGCAGGGCGTCGCGACCGACGCCGAGAGCACCGACTGTCTGGTGAGCGTGCTCGACCACCTGGCGGAGCAAGACCCCACTTTGGCGGTGCCGCGGCTATTCCCTACGCTGAGGGGAGATGCGGTTGGACGTTTTAACCGCGACGCCATCGATTACGCCACCTGCCTGGTGAGTTTCCTCCCCGGGCAGTTGATGACTACATCGAGTCCGAGCATGGGCCTGCTGCAGGGCACGGGCAGCATTCTGGCCCGTCTGGACCGGGCCCTGCAGGGGTTCTTTCATCCCTCCCTGACCCGGCGCCTGGCGTGGGATGTGCGGCGTATTCCCGAGCTTGCGGAATTCTGCGGCTACATCGCGCCTGGGGAGTTGCGGGAAGGCGTTGAGCAGGTCTGCGGGGCCTTACGGGCATGTCTGCCACGCTTGCGTGGCTTGCGCAGTCAAGCCATCCACGGCGATTGCCACGCCGCCAACTTGCTGGTGGATACCGACGCCCAATCCATCAGCGGTATTATCGATTTCGGCGACATGATTCATGCGCCGCTTATCTTTGAGCCTGCTGTCGCCATGTCGGAACTCTTGACCGAAGCCGTAGCCCCGCTGGCTTCGGTGGCCGCGGTGCTGCACGGATTTGCCCAGGGCCAGGCGGTGCAGGCGAATGAAGTGGAATTGCTCTACGACATCATCACGGCGCGCCATGCGGTCACTTTGCTGGTGCATGCCTGGCGTCGTCATCACGACCTCTCCGGTGCTCGCGTGCTGGATCAAGCAGCGGTGCATAGCGGGCGTTCGTTGCAGCAGTTGCTGAATGCTGATCGGGGAGCGCTGACCTGCACCTGGCACGAGGCGGCCGGTACCTCCGCGACGGCGGCATCTGCCCCCGCACGCTCCGCTGGACATGCCGATCTCGCGCGACGGCACCGGCTGATGGGCGCCGGCGCCGAACTGTTCTATGAAAGGCCCCTGCACCTGGTGCGCGGCTCGGGAGTCTGGTTGTATGACCCGCAGGGGCGTGCCTACCTCGACGTTTACAACAATGTGCCGCATGTGGGTCACACCCACCCGACCGTGGTCGCGGCGATTCAAAAGCAAACCGCGATCCTCGCCACCCATACCCGCTACTTGCATGAAAATATTCTGGAGTACGCGGAGCAGCTCACGGCCCGGTTACCGGCGCACCTGAATGCCTGTATTTTCGTGAATTCCGGCAGCGAAGCGAATGACGTGGCTTGGCGCATGGCACAGATGGCCACAGGCCACCAGGGCGGCCTGGTCATGGACACCGCCTACCACGGGATAACCGACGCAGTCGCGGCGCTCACCCCTGGGGTGGGGCGGCCTCACGACCCGCGAGTCGTCATGCTCAAGGCGCCGCCGGCCGGCGTGAGGATCGGTGATGAACTGAGCGCGGCGCAGCAGGCAGCGGCGACGCAGGACGCCGATCGAGCGATAGCCGAGTTGCGCAAAAGAGGGTTCGCACCGGCCGCCTTCTACATCGACTCGGGTCTCACCAGCAGCGGCATATTCGATCCGCCGGCTGCTTGGGCGGTCGCAGTGACCGCTCGAGTGCGCGCCGCGGGCAGTCTGGTCGTCGCGGATGAGGTGCAGTATGGATTGGGCCGCCCAGGTTCGCATTTCTGGGGATTTGAACGCCGCGGTCTCGAGCCCGACATCGTGACTCTGGGAAAGCCAGTGGCGAATGGTTATCCCATGGGAGTCGTCGTTGCGAATCGCGCTTTGATCGAGGCCTTTCAGGCGAAATTCGGTTTCTTTTCTACCTTCGGCGGCAATGCCGTGGCCGCCGCGGCGGGACTGGCCGTCCTCAAAGTGCTCGACGACGAAAAGCTCATGGCGAATGCGCTGAGCGTGGGAGCCTACTTAATTGCCCAGCTCGAGGCCGTTGCCGCCCGCCACGAGTGTCTGGGCCAGGTGCGCGGCACCGGTCTGCTGCTGGGACTGGAGGTGCGTGGGCGCGATTTGCCCACGGCACAACGCCACACCAAGCGCATCATCAATGCCCTGGCCGCGGAGTTTCGCATCCTGATCGGCTACGAGGGTCCCCATGCCGACATTCTCAAGCTGCGGCCGCCCATGCCCTTCCGCCGTGAACACGCCGACCTATTGGTCCAGGCCATCGATGCCGCGGCCACGGCCGTCGATTCCGACGGCGCCTAAGCTGCCAGGTATCGAGCAATCGAGCGGCTTGCCCTAGCCGCTCACCAGACGCTCGAGTTCCGGCACGATCTGGAACAGGTCGCCGACCAAGCCGACGTCGGCCACTTCAAAGATCGGCGCTTCGCCGTCCTTGTTGATCGCCACGATGGTGCGCGCGTCCTTGATGCCCGTCAGGTGCTGAATCGCGCCGGAAATGCCGATGGCGATGTAAATGTCGGGGGATATGATCTTGCCCGTTTGGCCCACCTGCATTTCATTCGCTGCATAGCCGGCATCGACGGCGGCGCGCGACGCTCCGACGGCCGCGCCGATCTTGTCCGCAAGACTGAACAGGAGCTTGAAGTTCTCGGCGCTGCCGAGCGCGCGTCCGCCGGACACCACGCGCTTCGCGGTCTGCAGATCGGGCCTGTCGGTGGAGCCGCTCTTGGCACCCACATAACGGGTGTGCGAGGGCAGGGCGACGCTGAGGCTCTTTGATTCGACCGCGGCATTGCCGCCCGCCTTGGCCGATTCGAAAGACGCGACGCGCACCGTCGCGATGAGCTTTCGGGCAGGGTCGGCTTGCACCGTCACGATGGCGTTGCCGGCATAAGTCGGCCGCTTGAAGAGATAGGCCCCTTCGACCGCCATCAAGTCGCTGACCTGCGGCACGCCGAGCAATGCCGCGACACGCGGCATGAGATCCTTACCGAAGCTGGTCGACGGTCCGAAGATATGGGTGTAATCGGCGGCGAGCGCCGCCAGCTGCGGCGCGAAAATGGCGGCGAGAGGATGTTGGTTCTCGGGGCGATCCACACGCAGCACAGATTTTACCCCGGCGACTGCGGCGGCTTGGCCTGCGACGGCCGCGGTATCCGCGCCTAAGATGACTATGGTGATTTCGACATCGGGAATGCCGCCGGCGCAGGTGACGCACTTCGCCGTGGCGGGATTCAGCGTCTTGCCATCGTGTTCGCCGACAATGAGTACCTTGTGCATTAGATCAAACCCTTCTTCTTGAGTACGCCAACCAATTCAGCCACATCCTTGACCATGACGCCTTTCTGGCGCTGCGCCGGCGGCTCGGTCTTCACGGTCTTGAGGAGCACTGCCGTGCTCACTCCCAGCGCCTCCAGCGATGTCACCTCCAAAGGCTTCTTCTTGGCCTTCATGATGTCCGGTAATTTCACATACCGCGGCTCGTTCAAACGCAGGTCCACGGTCACCACCGCAGGCAGGTCCACTTCGATGGTTTCCAACCCCGCATCGACCTCTCGAGTGACCGACGCCTTGCCGCCCGATATCTCCACCTTGGAGGCGTAAGTCGCCTGCGGCCGCTGCCAAATCGCGGCCAGCATCTGGCCCGTTTGATTGGCATCGTCGTCGATGGCTTGCTTGCCCAAGAAGATCAGATCGGGATTTTCCTTGTTGGCCACCGCGAGAAAAGTCTGCGCCGCCGTGAGCGGTTCCACCGGGAGATCGGTCTGTACCAAAATCGCGCGATCGGCGCCCATTGCTAAGGCGGTGCGCAGCTGTTGCTGAGTGTCGGCCACGCCGATACTCACCGCCACCACTTCGATGTTCGTGCCCCGCTCCTTGATGCGCAGGGCTTCCTCGAGAGCGATCTCGTCAAAGGGATTCACGCTCATTTTTACGCCGTCGAGCATTACGCCACTGCCGTCGGGTTTGACGCGGATGCGCACGTTATAGTCGACGACGCGTTTTATACACACTATGATTTTCTGCATCAATTTTCTTCCTTACTTTTCAGGCGCTTGTGCGCCACTGCAACGGGGTCGAGGCGACCCCGACCGATAATTTATGTCAGACGAATATTCTCAAGGCATGGTTTGGGGTTGCGCTTTTGGTGCGTGCTTCGGCTTGTTGTTCCGAAAACGTGGCGCTGATTTTGCCGGCGCACTGGCGCAGCTTCGGCAAAAAGCGTTCGAGGCCGCTCTGCAGCGGCAGCGCGGAATCGGCAAAACGCACCGTCAGGCTGGCCAACACTCGGTCGAGCAGCAGCACGGGCACACTGATGCTCACCTCCTCGACCAGGCGGCGGGTGCGCCTGGACGTTGCGTATCCGGCTGTCTTGATGTCGGCGAGCATGCGCAGTAGTTCGGCGCGCGCCCGCGCGGGCCTGTCTTCTTCTTTGGTGGACCGGGCCAAAACATCGATGAGCGTGTCGCGCTGCGGTGCCTGAGAGTTCGCCAAATAGACCCGTCCGGGCGCCGAAGTCAGCAAAGGCGCGCGAAACCCGACTGCACTATGCTCAATCGCCGACGGGATGTCGTGATCCGCGGACTCGCGCACCAGCATGCTGGTCCCCGACAGAGTGGCGATGGAAACCGGCCAGACGACTTCGCGGCACAAATTATTGATGAAGGGTTTGGCGATCTGAGTCACCCAGGCTTCATCGTCGAAGCCATCGCTTAAGGCCCGAACCAGAATGGTCAGGCGATAGCGATCATCCGCCGCATCGCGAAATACGAACCCGGCATTGCACAGAGTTTCCAGGATCCGATAGACGGTGGTGCGCGGTAGGCGAATTTCATGGGCGACCTCGGAAACCGTGGCGCCGTCGCGTAAATTTAAAACAGTGAGCGCATCGAGGCCGCGCATCAGCGCACGGATTGGGCGAGTTGATTCCATGAAACCTCGAATAGCGGGGGCGCTAGTTTAAGGATCGCCGCTTTGCTTGTCCACCTTGCGGTCAGTCGATAGACTGAGGGAAGATGCTCCGCTACTTCCTGACCCGTCTGGCCGGCGCGGTTCCCACCCTGTTCGTCATAGTCACGATCGCCTTTTTCCTCATCCGCGCGGCGCCCGGCGGCCCATTCGACCAGGAGCAGACGCTGCCACCCGAGATAATGGCCAATCTGCAGAGTGCCTATGGCCTGGATCTGCCGATTTGGAACCAGTACGGACGCTATCTCGGCGCCTTGGTGCATGGCGATTTCGGTCCCTCATTCAAGTACAAAGACTTTTCTGTCACCGAGCTGATCGGCCAGGGCTTTCCCGTAACTCTCGAGCTTGGCTCGATTGCCATGGCGCTGGCCTTGATTCTGGGGATTCCGATCGGCACCTTCGCCGCGCTCAATCACAACCGCGTCGCGGATTACGCCACCATGTCGCTGGCCGTGGTGGGCATCGCCATCCCGTCCTTCGTGGTCCTGCCGTTTCTGGGTTTGGCCTTCGGCATCTATTTGCGCTGGTTGCCGGTGGCGGGCTGGGAGCCTGGTTCGATTCGGCACCTGGTGCTGCCCGTGGTCGCTTTGGCGCTGCCCCCCTTGAGCGTGATCGCGCGGCTGACACGGGCCAATATGCTGGAGGTGTTGCGCAGCCACTTCATTCGCACCGCATTCGCCAAAGGGCTGCCGCTGCACACGGTGATTTTGCGGCACGCCCTGCGGCCGACCTTGTTGCCGGTGGCGAGCTATCTGGCGCCCGCCGTCGCCTCCATCATGACCGGTTCGCTGGTTGTTGAATCCATTGCAGGACTGCCCGGCATAGGACGATACATGGTGCAAGGCGCACTCAATCGGGACTACACCCTGGTCTTAGGCATGGTGATTATTTATTCGACTCTGCTCATTCTCATGGGCCTGGTGGTGGATTTGCTGTACGCGTGGCTAGACCCGCGCGTGAGACTGGTGCGATGAGCGGCTTGTTCGACGATGCCGCGCGCCGCTTGCGATCGAATCCCGGCGCCCTGTGCGCGATGTTCATTATCTTGAGCATGGTGGCACTGACTCTGATCGGGCCGTGGTTCAATCCGAACGGCGGCGAAGCTTTGGACTGGTCGCATGTGGCCTCGCAACCCGCCCTGCAGAGTGCGCATTGGTTCGGCACTGATCGTCTGGGACGCGATCTCTTCGCGCGTACTCTACAGGGCACGCGCGTGTCGCTGGCGGTGGGCTTGGTGGCGAGCGCCGTGAGTCTATTGGTGGGCATTGGCTACGGCGGCGTCGCCGGTTACGTCGGCGGTCGCACCGATCATGTGATGATGCGCATCATCGAAATCTTGAGCGGTTTACCGCTGATCTTCTTCGTTATTTTCCTGACCGTCATATTCGGCCGCAACGAATATCTATTGTTTCTGTCCATCGGTGCGGTCGGCTGGCTGACCATGGCGCGCATCGTGCGCGGCCAAACCTTGAGCATTCGCCAGAGGGAATTCATCGAAGCAGCGGTGGCTTCGGGGGCCGGGACCGCCCGCATCATCGCCAAACACGTGATTCCCAATGTCATCGGCCCCGTCATCGTCTACGCCACGCTCACCGTCCCGCAAATCATCATGTTCGAAAGCTTCCTGAGCTTTCTCGGACTTGGCATCCAAGAGCCGCGTGCCAGCTTGGGAACGTTGATCGCCGAAGGCGCGGGCGAAATGGAAGCGGCGCCCTGGATATTACTGGTGCCCGGCGGCTTTCTGGCCGTGCTATTGCTCTGCCTAAATATTTTTGGCGACGGTTTGCGCGATGCCTTGGATGTCAAGGAGCGCTGAATTGACACCCCTATTGAGCATCGAGGAGGTGTCGGTCAGTTTTTCGCAACACAAGCGCAGTATCGCCGCCGTGCGGCAGGTATCGTTGGCCGTGGCGGCACGCGAGTGTGTGGGTATTGTCGGCGAGTCCGGATCCGGCAAGACTCAGGTCTTCATGGCCGTCATGGGCTTGCTTGCAGCCAATGCCAGGGCCGACGGCAGCGTGCGCTTCGAGGGCCATGACATATTGGCAACCGCGCCCGAGCACTTGAATCGCGTTCGCGGCTCCAAGCTGACCATGATTTTCCAAGACCCAATGACTTCGCTGACTCCTCACTTGAAAATCGGCACTCAGCTGGCCGAAGTCCTGGTGTGCCACGCCGGCAAGTCATGGAGCGAGGCGCGGATCGCCGCGCGGCGGATGTTGGAGCGCGTGCGGGTGCCGGAACCCATACGCCGGCTGAATCAGTATCCCCACGAGCTGTCGGGCGGATTACGGCAGCGAGTGATGATAGGCATGAGCTTGCTCTGCGACCCCATGCTGGTGATCGCCGACGAGCCGACCACGGCGCTCGACGTGACCGTACAGGCTCAGATCATCGAATTACTCCGCGCCATGCGCGAGGAAGTCGGCACGGCGCTGGTGCTGATTAGCCACGACCTGGCGGTGGTCGCAGGTCTTGCTGACAGGATTCTCGTCATGTACGCCGGCCGGATCGTGGAGAGCGCTACCGCGGTCGAGCTATTCCGGCACGCACAGCATCCCTATACCGCAGAATTGTTGAAATGTATCCCGAGTTTATCGAGCCCGCGGCTGGAACGATTGCCGACTCTTGCCGGGCAACCGCCGCAGCCTGGAGACTCCCTCCCCGGGTGCATGTTTGCGCCGCGCTGTTCGCGCGCCGCCGAGCGCTGTCGGGTGGAGCGGCCGTTGCTGGCCCCTACCGTCGGCATCGCACGCCATGTGGCATGTCACTATCCGTTGCCGCCATGAATGCCGTAATTTCCGTAAGTAACCCATTACTGCGAATCACCGACTTGCGGGTGGATTTCGGCAGCCACACCGCGCTGCGCGACGTAAGCTTCGATCTCTTTGCAGGCGAAACTCTGGGTCTAGTTGGAGAATCAGGGTCCGGCAAATCGACTTTAGCCCGCGCCATTTTGCGCCTGGTTCGTTCAAGTCATGGGTCAGTTGTGTGGCGCGGCCGGGATCTGCTGTCGTGCGATTCGAGAGAATTGCGTGCGCTGCGCCGCGACCTGCAAATCGTCTTTCAGGATCCGCTGGCGAGTTTGAATCCGCGCATGACGGTGGGCGAGGCCATCGCCGAGCCGCTGTGTATTTTCGAGGGCGCTCTGAATGCGCGGGAACGCACGGGACGTGTGGCAGCGATGCTGGAGAGAGTCGGATTGACGGCCCACATGATAAGCCGCTTTCCCCACGAATTCAGTGGCGGCCAGTGCCAGCGCATCGGCATTGCGCGAGCCATGATCTTGAGTCCGAAGCTCTTGGTTTGCGATGAGCCTGTCAGTTCCCTGGACGTTTCTATCCAGGGTCAGATCGTCAACTTGCTCCTGGATCTGCAGCGCGACGTCGGTACCGCGATGATATTCATCAGTCACAATCTCGCCGTGGTCAGGCATCTAAGCCATCGAATTCTGGTGATGTACGCGGGCAGGCTCGTGGAAATCGCCCCGCGCGATGCGCTGTTCGCCGCGCCGATTCACCCCTACAGCCGGGCATTGCTGGCGGCTGTGCCGTCGCCGACTCCCGTGTCGCGCACGGTTCAAGCGTCGGCTGCGCCCGTCGAGGCATCCTCGTCGCAGCCGGTGACCACCGGCTGTGCGTTTCGCGGGCGGTGCGCCTACGCAGTCGCGGTCTGCGCGATCACAATACCGCCGCTCGAGGAAATGACCCCGGGGCATTGGGCTGCCTGTCATCGCGGGCGTGAACTCCCGGCCTCCGGGCTGGGTACCTTCCGGGGTTGCTAATCCACTCGTGGTACTTTGCAGAGACATATTCCGCTATTCTGCGAGCTATGACACAACGAAAACCGGTCCGTGCCAGCGAGGGCCTGGCGAATGTACGCTATGAGATTCGCGGCAAGCTGGCGCGGCGCGCGCTGGCCATGGAGCGACAGGGCTACGACATCGTTTCGCTCAATATCGGCAACCCCTATGCCTTCGGCTTCAGGACCCCGGAAACCATGCGCTTGGCCATGATCGAGAATCTGCGCAACAGCGAGGGGTATGTGCACCAGAAGGGCATATTCCCGGCGCGTGAGGCGGTGGTGATGCAGCAGCAGGAGCGCGGTGTGCGCGGAGTGTCGGCCGAGGAAGTGTTCATCGGCAATGGCGTGAGCGAGTTGATCGGTCTGACTTTGCGCGCGCTGCTGAATCCCGGCGACGAGGTGTTGGTGCCCAGTCCCGACTATCCATTGTGGACGGCGTCGGTGAACCTCAATTCCGGGCGCGCAGTGCACTACCCCTGTCATCCGTCGCGCTCCTTCGTACCCGATCCGCAGGATATCGAAGCGCTGGTGACGAAGCGCACGCGCGCCATCGTCATCGTCAATCCAAACAATCCCACCGGCGCGGTGTACCCGCGCGAGACTTTGGCGGCGATTGCGCGCATGGCGGAGCAGCACCGTTTGGTGGTGTTGTCCGATGAGATCTACGACCAGATTCTTTACGACGATGCCGAGTTCGTGCCCATGGCGACCCTGGTGCACAACACTTTGTGCTGCACGATGAGCGGCCTATCCAAGGTGTACCGGGCCTGCGGCTATCGCGTCGGCTGGGCCGTATTTTCCGGCGACACCGAAAGCGCCGGCGAATATCTCAGCGGTCTGGAATTGCTGTCGTCTTTGCGCCTTTGCAGCAACGTTCCTGGTCAATGGGCTGTGCAGACGGCATTGGGCGGTCATCAAAGCATTCGCGAGCTGACGCGCCCGGGCGGCCGACTGTACGAGTCGCGGCAGACCATTCTCGACAGCGTCGCGCGCAGCCGGTATCTGCGGTTGTCGCGCCCCATGGGCGCGCTGTATTCCTTCGTCGAAGTGCGCAGCGATGTATTTCCGGATTTCGATGATCAGAGCTTTGCGCTCGAGTTGCTGGAGAATAAGCATGTGTTGGTCGCACCTGGCGTGAGTTTCAACGTGCCCTATCGTAACTGCTTCCGCATCACCAATCTGCCGGAGTCGCAGGTGCTGACGAGCGTATTCGCGCGCATCGAAGAGGTACTCGAGGCGCAGGTCGCGGCACGACCCGAACTGCAACTGGTGTCCACCGCGAAGGCTCAGCAACACTGAGCGCGGAATCCGGTGTGCCCGGTCTGATGCAGGCCGTCACGGCCGGCCATACCATCCTGGCGCCGAACACCGAGCTTGCGGCGGCGCTGTTCGATGCGGTCGAACGAACTCACCAAGATGCAGGCCGCGACATTTGGCCTACCCCGAATGTGCGCGATTTCGGCAGTTGGCAGCGGGAACAATACGCCGCGAGGCAGTTGCGGGACGCGGCGGCGCCGCGAGTCCTCGGCGATATCGACGAACGCGAATTGTGGCGGGGCGTGATCGATTCCGTCAATGTCGGACAGGACATTCTCGAGCCAACGGGCGCCGCGCGCGGCGCGCGGCGTGCGCGGCGCGCGATACACGAGTACGGTATTCCGCTGCAAGCCGTCGCCGAGCATGCCTCGGCTTCCGAGGAGTCGCGGGCATTTCTCGATTGGAACCGGCTGTTCGATGAGCGCTGCCGGGCTTTGGATTGCATCAGCGCCGATGAACTACTGGCGCGAGCCTTACCGCCCGCGGTACCCATTACCTGGATCGAGAGTCCTGTATGGCGGCCGATGGCACGCCAATGGCTGCAGCGTTATGGCCGGATGCTGGCACCGCCCGGCGCGATTGCGCGGACTGCTTGCCGGCTGAATACCGCGTCGCCCGCGGCGGAGCTGGCGGCAATCGCCGACTGGGCGCTGCAGAATTTGCAGTCCACGGAGCGCTTTCGCGCATGGATCTGCATTCCGGATTTGAGCCTGCGCCGCGCTGAGGCAGTGGACGCGTTGGATGCCACACTGGCACCGCAACGCTTTACCCTGTCCGAAATCGCGGGTGCCGCGCCCTATGCCGTGGCCGGCGGCACTGCGCTCGCCGAGTTTGCCCCGGTGCGGGCGGCCTTGGAGTTTTTGGCCGCGAGCTTAGGATCGGTTCCGTTCGAGAAATTTAGCGCGTTACTGCGAGCGCCGCAGCTGCAGGCCTCGCCGGCCGAAGCAAGCGCCGCGGCTCTCGTAGACCTGCACTTGCGAAATCAAGGCCCTAGCGAAGCGGAACTCGCAATCTGGTTGGCGCTCACCGAACGAATCGCGGCCGCGCACGGCATCGGACCGGTGGCCGCTTCGCAGCGGCTACAGGGTGCGCTTCGGTCGCTGGAGGAGTTGCGTGGCAATCATCCCATCAGCCGCTGGGTGCCGGCGTGGATCACGACGCTGGAAATGGGTCCCTGGGCACTGCGCCATCGGTGGTCCAGTGCGGAGTATCAATCGGCCGAGCGCTTTCGTGAACTTCTGGGGACGCTCGCGACCGCGGATGCGCTCTTCGGCACGCATTCCCGCCGCTCTGCGCAGAGCATTTTGCGGCGCGCGGCGTGCGACACAGCGTTTCAAGCGCAGACTGGCATTCCGCCTATTTGGGTGAGTGGACAGCTCATCGATCCCTGGCTGAATTACGACGGCCTGTGGGTCAGTGGTTGCAACGACGCGAGGTGGCCGCCTGCCGTCGATCCCATTCCCTTGCTACCGGTGAGACTGCAGCGCGACTTCGGCGTGATCGCCGCCGCGCCGGAGTCGCAATTGCAATTCGCGCTCGATTTGCAGAATCGCTGGGCTGTGCGCGCCGGTCAATGCGTGTTCAGCTATGCGGACCCGGGCGACGGCCGGTCGGCGGCACCTAGCCCCTTGTTGCCGGCTGCGGCGGCCACCCCATCGCCGGCGCTGCCGCGGCCGCACTGGCGCGCGCTGCTGCGGGCTGCACCTAAGCTGGAGCGATTGACGGACGAAGTCGCTCCGGCGTTTTCGCTCGACGAACGGACCCGCGGCGTGGCTACCTTGCGCGCCCAGTCGCGCTGCGCATTTCGTGGCTTCGCGGAAACGCGCCTCGACATCGAATCCCTCGAGCGGCCGAGGCCGGGATTCAACGATCGCGAGCGCGGCGAATTGATACACCACGCGCTCGAGCATATTTGGTCTAGCTTGGGCGGCTCGAGGGCGCTGCTGGCGATTTCACCGGAGGCGCAGGCTCGGCTACTGGATGACGCAGTGGCCCGCGCACTCGCAAAAATTTGCCGTGTTCGCGATCCAGGCCCTCGCTGGCGGCTGCGGGAACGCGAGCGTATGGTGAACGTGCTGCGCAAATGGCTGGACGTCGAGCGGCAACGCGAGCCCTTCGAAGTGGAGCAGTTGGAGCAAGGCAGGCAGTGGGCACGGCATGGGGGTCTGGAGTTCTCGGTCAGAATCGATCGTCTGGATCGCCTCGCCGACGGGGCGCGCGTCTTGATCGACTATAAGACCGGCCTGGCCACCGCCGATTGGCGCGGTGAGCGGCCGGACAATCCTCAGCTACCCATCTACGCACTGTTGCACCGGCAAGGTTTGGTCGCGGTGGCCTATGGCCGCGTGAACGCCGCCGATTGCAGCTTTGTCGCCGAAGTGGACAGGCCCGCGATTTTCAAGCCGCGTGGCCGCAGATCACCGCTTGAAGGCATGCCCAGCCTCGCCGCGCTGATTGAAACGTGGTCGCAGCGCGTGGAGAATCTTGCTGCTGATTTCGCCGCCGGCCATGCGGCGGTGGCACCCACACTGCATGCCTGCTCGACATGCCGGCTGCACGGATTGTGCCGCGTGCCGGCGGCGCTCGAGGACGCGGCAGCGTTCGGCGAAAGCGGCTCGCTCGCGGACACGGGGGATTCTCGTGAGCAAGGCAGGGACCGTCATGCCTGACAGCCCGCGAATCGCATCCGATAAGATGGCACGCGCGCGAGCCATCGAGGCTGACGGCTCCGTGCTCGTCCAGGCGCCAGCGGGTTCAGGTAAAACGACTCTACTGGCCCAACGTTACCTGCGGCTACTGGCTCAGGTCGATGCGCCGGAGCGTATCTTGGCGCTCACATTCACGCGGCGGGCCGCCCAGGAAATGCGCGAACGAGTGCTGCTGGCACTAGGCGCGGCGCGCCTGAAGGACTGTCCGGAGAGCATGAACCGCGAGACCTGGAGTTTGGCGGTGGCCGCGAGCAGGCGCCTGGACGCTCTGCGTCTCGATATCCAACGCCAACCGTCGCGGCTGCGCATCGAGACCATCGACGCCTTCAATGCGTGGCTGGCAAGCCAGCTGCCTATTTCGGCCGGTGCCGGGTCGGGTTTTCAAGTGCTCACCGATGCCGGGCCCTGTTACGAAGAGGCGGCCCGTCGCGCGCTGGCGCACGAAGACGGCGATCAATTCGGCATCGCAGTCGACCGCGTGCTCGCGTTCGACGATCAGCGTTGGCGCCGGCTGCTAATGCTCATTGCTCAGATGCTGCCAAGCCGCGATCGTTGGCTGCCTCTGCTTGCGGGCCGATTGCAGGTGGCCAGCGCCTTGGACGAAACGCAGCTCAGGCGTGTGCGGCAGCACCTCGATGAGGATTTACAGCTATTGGTATCGCGTGTACTGATTCGGGCGCGTGATGCAATAGGCGAGAAAAGAATCGCTGCGCTGTCTCTACTGATACACAGCGCCGCGCGGCGCGCGCGGACAGAGCGGCCGGAATTGTCCGTCTGGGTGCGGGACGACTCGCCCTTGCGGGCCGACACCACAGATCTTGCTCGATGGTGCGGGCTGGCGCAGCTGCTACTTACGGGCGAAGGCGAGTTTCGCAAGCGACTCACCAAGAACGAGGGTTTTCCACCGCATTGCGCCGACAAGGCGCTGCTGCTGGACCTGTTGCAGGAACTCGACGCTAAGCCGTTGGCGCGGCAAACCCTGGTGGAAATTCGCGGCTTGCCTGCGCCCGTCTACAGCGATGAGCAGTGGGAGCGGGTTCGCGAGGTAGCGCAGGTGTTGGTGTTGGCGGCGGCAGAGTTGGACCAAGTGTTTCGCGAGCAGGGGGCGGCGGATTTTCCGGCGGTGTCGCTGGCGGCGCTGCGCGCCTTGGGGTCGGCGGATGCGCCTACGGATCTGGGCTTGCGTCTCGACTACCGCCTGCAGCACATTTTGGTGGATGAGTTCCAGGACACCTCGAGCGCGCAACTGGAGCTGGTGCGGCTATTGACGGCCGGCTGGCAGGCGGGGGATGGACGCAGCGTATTTTGCGTCGGCGATCCGATGCAATCCATTTACGGCTTTCGACAGGCGGAGGTCCGTGCGTTCCTGGAGCTTGCCGAGGACGGAATCGGCGAGCTGCGTTTCGAGGTGCAGCGTTTGCGC
>JANYLM010000046.1 GCA_025357835.1 Gammaproteobacteria bacterium | reverse complement strand
CGCCATCATGGATGCCATGAGCTTGCCTTGCGCGCTGCGCAGATCGAACTGAAGGCCGGTCTGGGCGACCACGGACACACCCCAAGCTTGCAGGTCTTGCAGGGTGTGGAACAGGTCGAGCATGGAGCGGCCCCAGCGGGTGAGCTCGGTCACCAAAATCACGTCGATCTCGCGAGCTTGGGCCAGGGCAAGGATTTCTTTGCGCTTGGCGCGATCGTTCTTTGCCCCTGAGGCGGTCTCTTTCCAGACACCGACGACTTTATAGCCCGCCTTTTTGGCGAAGGCCCGCAGATCCCGCTCCTGTCGAGCGCAGCTCTGATCGGCGGTCGACACTCGGCAATAAAGCGCTGCGGACTGTCCCATTTGAACCCTTGCGTGAAAACACCCAATAAAAAGGCGTTTTCTGGCGCCGCTGGGATGGTCAAATCAAAGTATACTTCAATTAATACAGTCGGGTCATGCGGAGGGAAGGCAATGCCACGCCGAGAACCGTTGACTGAACCGCCGGCGCCGGCCTTGGCGGAATTGACAGCGCTTCAACGCGAGCAGGCCATGGGTCGCTTCGCTGTGCTCCGGCCTCACCTCGAGCGGGACGTTCCTTTATCTCGATCAGCGCTTGCTGCTGGCGTACCAGTGCGCACCGCCGAGCGATGGCTCGCCCGGTATCGCCTTGACGGGTTGGTCGGCCTAGCGCGCACGCCACGCGCCGATCTCGGCCGAGGCAAAGCCGCCGCCGAGGTGATTGAAACGATCGAAGGCCTTTATCTACGCAAACCGCGGCCATCGGTTGCCACCATTCGCCGGCGGCTCTTGAAGGTGGCGAAAGAACGGCAATGGACGGTACCGTCATACACCAGCATCTATCGGATCGTCTGCCGGCTCGATCCCGGAATGGTAACGCTGGCGCACGAGGGCCACGCAGCGTACCGAGACCAATTCGAGCTTATCCATCGATTCCGCGCCCCAAAGCCCAATGCGATCTGGCAGGCCGATCATACTCAACTCGACATTCAAATCATTGATACAGGTGGCCGGCCGGCAAGGCCTTGGCTGACGACGATCATTGATGACCATTCGCGCGTGTTGGCCGGCTATTCGGTGTTCCTCGGAGCGCCTTCCACCCTGCAAACCTCGCTCGCTTTGCGCCAGGCGATCTGGCGCAAAGCCGATCCGCAATGGTCTGTCTGCGGTATCCCCGACCTACTCTATGTCGATCATGGGAGCGACTTCACCAGCCAGCATCTCGAACAGGTGGCCGCCGATCTGCGCTTCCAGCTGATTTATTCAACGGTCGCCAGGCCGCAGGGTCGCGGCAAAGTGGAGCGTCTGTTTAGCACATTGAACACCGAGCTCCTGCCGGAGTTGCCGGGTCACTTGGTCGGCGCGAAGCCGGCGACATCGCCTCGATTGTCTCTCTCCCAGCTTGATCGAGAGCTCGGCGGATTTCTCGTCGGCATCTACAACACTCGCGTTCACGGAGAGATCGGCGCCGTGCCCCAGACTGCGTGGCTCGCCGATGGATGGCTGCCCCGCTTGCCGTCGAGTCTTGCAGCGCTCGATCTGTTGCTGATCCGCGTGGCCGAGCAACGTAAGGTCCATCGCGACGGCATCCATTTTCAGGGGATGCGGTATATGGATCCGACGTTCGCCGGCTTTGTCGGGGAGGCCGTGACAATCCGCTACGACCCGCGAGACATGGCCGAAGTGCGCGTTTTTCATCGGAATAGCTTTCTGTGCCAAGCCATCAGCCCGGAACACAGCGGTCAGTCGATCACGCTGAAAGATATCCAGACCGCTCGGGTCTCGCGTCGACGCGCTCTGCGCGGTGAGATTAATGCACGCACGGTGCCCATCAGCGATTTTCTGCTTAAGCCGTCGGAGCCAGCCGCAATCCCGGCGAGTCGCGCCAGGGTGCGTGCGGGGAAGCGCAAGCCTGCGTTGCGCACCTATTTTGAGGACTCCCGTTAACATGACCGCTCGGCGTCGCCACGGCCCATTCATCGCCACGACGGAACATCGGCGGTTCGTCGAATTCGCCGACGCGGTACGTCAGAACAGCTACATCGGCCTGTGCTTTGGCGCCGCGGGCGTCGGCAAGACGCTCTCAGCGAGACGCTACGCCAATTGGGATCGCGCGAACCCTGCGCCGCTGATGAGCTACAGGGCAAGCAAAGCTGCCGAGCGAAGGATCGATGCTGCTATGGCGCAGTCTCGGACTGTGTTCTACACGCCATCGGTTGGCGCATCGCCGGCGGTCCTACGCCGCGACATCAACGCTCTGCTCACTGCCGCCAGCACGTCCATCGGTATACACCTCGGCCAGGACCCGGACGCCACCGGTGAGGACCAAGCCCACATTGAACTCGTCATTGTCGACGAAGCCGATCGGCTGTCGCATGCCGCTCTTGAGTGCGCTCGGGATCTGTTCGACCGCGCCGACTTCGGTCTGATTCTGATCGGCATGCCTGGGATCGAAAAGCGGATGGCTCGATACCCGCAGTTTTATAGCCGTGTCGGCTTCGCACATCATTTCCATCCGCTCCAGGGGAAGGATCTTTCTTTCGTTACGACGCACCACTGCCGAAAGGTCTGCTCGAGCGCGGTCCGCGACTCACCGAACGCACGAGCCCTCACGGCGATCTCCCGAATCACGGGCGGCAACTTTCGACTGCTCCACCGCCTGCTCGTTCAGATCGAGCGAGTCCTCAAGATCAATAAGCTGACCGCAATCACCGTGGATGTCATCGATGCCGCTCGCAGTATGCTGGTCATTGGCGCCAATTAGCCTGGAAGAAACCCCGCCATTTATCTTGGAAAGTCACAGTCCCACAGCTAAGGGTCGCGAGGGACTGCAATGGGTCGATTGCGGACGCGATGCTCTCACGATATTCGCCAATTATGGTGCGCAGTCATGAGTACAGATTGGATAGCGCTTCCAGAGAGACTGGGCATTAGGCGAATTCGGTGTGGCACCGATGTTTAAAGTACCGCTATCGACGCGAAGAGCCCGATTGAAGCGGACATGACCGTCGCCATCTGCGACCCGAAGCCGCCAAACAGCCGGCCCGTGATCCGGCTGTGGCATCCTTGCGTGGATGTTTACGTTTCGAACCCGCAGGCGACGGTGGTGGCACGCAGCGATCGCCACGGCGCTGGTAGTAAGCCTGGCCGCGCTGTTGCTGAAACCCATACTAGAGCACGCGGTGCGCGCGCGGATCGAGTCCGCGGCCGTGCGCCATGGCGTAGCTGCCCGAATCGGCCTGGTGCATGTCGGCGTCTGGCCGTTGCTGCGATTGGAGGGATTCGATCTCGACCTCGGTCATGGAGTGCGACTGCATGCCGACATGATCGCGGCCACGTGGACTGGCCACCTGCGACTCGCAGTTCGCGCCGCCACTCTCGCGGGGCCAACAGGGGTCAGAGTCAGCTCGCCGGCCACGGCCTGGGACACGGCGGCCATTCTCGGCGAGGACCTTCGGCTTACGCTGGTGGAGCCACAGGCCGGCCTGTCGATCCGCAAGCTGGCGTATCCGGGGGGTAGCGGGTGGAATATCGAGGCGCGTGGGCTCGACGTCGGACGCCTGCTCGACGTGCGGCGCGACACCCACCCGCTCCTCGATGGTGGTATCGCGGACGGCCGCGTGGACATTCAGGCCGGCACCGATGCGCTTCGTTTCCACGTGAGCTTAGGCGCACGCGGCGCGCGCTTGGGAGCACTGGCAGATAACGCCGACGACGAGCCGCAGCTCGGCGATCCGACGGACGCGACCATACGATTCGATGGCGCCTGGCGCCGGATGGGGGGCACGATCGAGATCCCCG
>JANYLM010000025.1 GCA_025357835.1 Gammaproteobacteria bacterium | reverse complement strand
GCGCGCGTCAGCGTGCCCGCCATACAGAATTGCCGGTACTTTTCCTTCGTGACGCAGGCGGCGGCTCGCACCTTTGCCTTGCGTCTCGCGGAACTCGGCGACGAGTTCGAAAGAGGTTTTCATAATCTTCTCCAGTTACATCACAAACACGGCCCCCGCGCATCGCGACCAATTGCGCGGGAACCGACCAATTCAATCTATATACAGCGAGCTCACCGACTCTTCGTCGTTGATGCGGCGCACGGTCTCCGCCAGCAGCGCCGCCACGCTGAGCTGGCGTATCCGCTTGCAAGCCTTGCCGCTATCCGACAGAGGCAGGGTATCGGTCACCACCAGCTCGTCCAATACCGACTTCGAAATTCGTTCGATCGCGGCGCCCGACAACACCGGATGGGTGATGTAGGCGACCACCTTGAGCGCACCCTCTTCTTTAAGAGCCTGCGCCGCTTGGCACAAGGTGCCGGCGGTATCCACCATGTCATCGATCAGTACGCAGGTCCGGCCCTCAACCTCGCCGATGATATTCATGACCTTCGATTCATTCGGCCGTGGCCGGCGTTTGTCGATGATGGCCAGCTCGGCATCGTCCAAGCGCTTCGCCAAGGCGCGCGCGCGCACCACACCGCCCACGTCCGGCGATACCACCACCATATTCTCGTACTTCTGTTTCCAGGCGTCGCCCAACAACACCGGCGATGCATAGACATTGTCCACCGGTATATCGAAAAAGCCCTGAATCTGATCCGCGTGCAAATCGACGGTCAGCAATCGATCAACCCCCGCGCTCGCGATCATGTTCGCCACCAGCTTGGCCGTGATGGCCACCCGCGTGGCGCGCGGGCGGCGATCCTGGCGCGCGTAGCCGAAGTACGGCACCACCGCCGTGACGCGCTTCGCCGACGCCCGCCTGCAGGCGTCCGTCATCATCAAGAGCTCCATTAGATTCTCGGCCGGCGGGCACGTGGGCTGCACGATGAACACGTCGCGTCCGCGCACGTTTTCCATCAACTCCACATTCACTTCGCCGTCGCTGAAGCGACCCACATGCGCTCGGCCCAAGGGCACGTGCAAATGCCGCGTGATCTCCTGTGCAAGCGCGGGATTCGCCTTGCCGGTGAACACGGCAATCGACAACGAATCGAACTCATTATTTTGCGACATGGGCTCAAGCTCTAAATTGGCTGGGGTGGAAGGATTCGAACCTCCGTATGGCGGGATCAAAACCCGCTGCCTTACCGCTTGGCGACACCCCAACTTGAAATCAACAATCAGCGAAAAGCTTGTGGCCGATTCTCAGCCGGTCGCTAATCTTTCAAGCAAGGGCGAGTCATTCAGTCCACGAGCCAAAAAAGCATCCAGCACCGGCGGCAACTTACTTAAAAGTTCTCGGCCGCGATCAATCGTCTCTACGCCCAAAAAAACACAGGCCCCGGTACCGGTCAGACGTGCGGGACCATACGCCGACAACCAATCGAGCGCGTGCGCCACCTCAGGATATCGGCGCCTCACCGCACTCAAGCAGTCATTTCGTCCACCAGACGCCAGGAAGCCGTGAATTGTGATGGGCGGAGAATTCCTTGTCAATTCAGGATCTTGAAATACTTCCGCCGTACTGACGCCAATTTTCGGCTTTATAATCAAATAGTTAGTCTCTACAGGAGCCAGCGGCGGGTACAAGGGCGTCAGGCGCTCGCCGATTCCTTCCGCCCAAGCCGCACGGCCGCGGACGAACACGGGCACATCCGCCCCCAGCTTCAGCCCCAACGCCGCCAGATCATCGGTGGGCCAGTGCAATTTCCACAAGTGATTGAGGGCCACCAAACAGGTGGCCGCATCGGAACTACCGCCACCCAGACCTCCTCCCATGGGTATGCGCTTGAGCACGCCGATGTCCGCGCCCTGGGGGCAAGCGGCGGCCGCTTGCAGGGCGCGCGCCGCGCGCACGCAAAGGTCGGCCTCTTCTGGAACTCCGGCCAGGTCGGCGACCCGGCGAATCCGGCCGTCGGCGCGTACCTCGATTGTAATCTCATCGCACAGGTCGACAAATTGAAAGCAGGTTTGCAACTCGTGATACCCATCGGCTCGTCGCCCCACAATATGTAAGAACAAGTTGAGCTTGGCCGGCGCGGGCCACGGCAGCGGCCGGGGCGAGTTCATGGCTTCGTGTTCCAGCGATCGACGGCGATGCGCACCCGCACGCCCTCGCGGCTCATCACCAAGTGCGCGGGCATCAACTGTCCGTCGGCGCTCATGTAACGATCGTAATCGATGGTCCAATCGCCTTGCACCAATTGCAATGCCCGATCCTGATCATTGCGCGTAAGTGCAAAGGCCGCGGTCGGATCGGGCACGCCGAGCAGCCAAAATCGCAGCCGATCGATGGGCAATTCGAACCCCAGGCGTTCTTGCAATTGCGCCAATACCGCATCACTCGGTGGCGCATCGTTCAACGAAACGCCGTCAGGTGTGCGCTTCAGCACCAACGCGCCGACGCCGAACGGTCCGGACAAATGAACTTCTGCCGCATCGCCGCGCTGTCGCCAGTTCAATGTGGCCTGCCACCCCTGCGTGCCGACGGCCACGGCGGCGCGGCCATCGAGCTGCCAAGAAGCCAACCCGTGCAGTTCTGCCACGCGTTGCTCCCAACCGACGGCGGCAGGCGCGGGCGCCCGAGTCGTCACGCACGCGCCAAGCGCTGCGGCGAGCACGAGCGAACACAACACCAACGACAAAACGCGCCGCATAGGCTCAATTCACGACGGGCTGCTGCGATGTCACGGGCGCCTGCGGCTGCGTTACGGACAACGAGCGCGTTGCAGGTAGCGGCATGGAATGGAATCTATGCCGCGTGGCCTTGAGCAAGCGACTGCTGCCGTCGGCGGCACCGGCTTCGGACCAAATGTGTTCAGCGTCGTTGCGCCTGCCGAGCTGCCACAGTACTTCGCCGAGATGCGCCGCGATGTCGCCGCCGCGATCATCCGCATAGGCGGCCCGCAAATACCTCTCTGCTTCCGCACCTTGGCCCTGGCGGAACAGGACCCAACCCAGACTGTCGAGAATCGCTGCGTTTTTTGGCGCCGCAGCGTAGGCGCGTTCGATGAGCTTGCGCGCCCGCGGCAGTTCTCTTGAGTGATCCGCCAGGGTGTACCCTAGGGCATTCAAGGCCGCCGGATCGTCGGGCCGTGCGTTCAGCAGTTCAGTCAATTCATGCAGCGCGTCGAGAATTCGCCCCTGCTCCTCGTATGTCGATGCTATGGCATATCGTAGATCCACATTGTCCGGATATTCCAGGGCGCTTTGCTCGAGCACACTCATTGCACGCGGCAAATCGCCCGCGTCGGCATACATCCGCGCGCGCGCCACGAGAATCTCCGGTGCGCGCTGTGGCTCGTCCTCGACGAGCCGGACCAGTAACTCCTCCGCCGTCGCCGCAGCTCCGTGAGTCTGCAAAATGGCGCTGGCGCGCAACAACGCCGGCACTGCATTCTCGCCCCCTTGTACCTGCGCATAAAGGCGCAGGGCCTGCTCAGGGTCACTGCGACGATCGGCGATCAGCCCCAAATAGTAATATGCATCGTCGAGGTACTTCTCCTTGCGCAACAGCTCTGTAAACCTTGCGCCGGCCGCATCAAATTGCCCTTCTTGAAACTCGACCAGCCCCAACAAGCGCAGTGCCACAAGTGAGTACTCGGAGTCGCGCGCCAGAATCTCCAATTGTTCCGTCGCTGCCGAATCTAGGCGTGCAGTCATGAGCAACAGCGCGTAGTCGAGGCGATTAGCCGGCGTTTCTTGGCGGGCCATGTTCTCCCGGGCTTGGGCAAATCCACCGTCGACATCTCCTGCCAGGACCCGCGCACGCGCCAGAGTCTGCTGCAAGTCGATCCGCACACCATCATTATTCTTCTCGTGTTCCCCCGCGGCCGGTAGCGCCAACGCCGCGGTCAGGCTGTGGACCGCCGCCGCCGGATCATCCGCGCGCAGGGAAGTAAACCCCTGCACTCTCAAGGCTGGCGCGGAGGCCGGAAACGACGACGCCAAACGATCCGCCAGCTGGCGCGCGCCAAAAATATTGGCGTTGCCGCCGAGATAGGTCTCCAGCGCCGCGAATTCCGCTTCCGTACCCAGCCGCGAGCTGACGAGCACGGCGCGGTAGTGAGTAGCCGCTGCATCGATCTTGTGCAGCGCCAACGCGGCTCGCGCTGCCGCGCGTTGCGCATCCACGGACTTAGGATCGACATCAATCCAGCGCGCGGCAACCCGCTCGGCCAAGGAAGGTTGCAGGGAGTCGGTCGCGACCTGGGAGGCCCGTTCGAGCAAGCCGACATCGGTCTCGTTCGCGGCGGCCGCCGCATATTGGAGCGCCGCAACGCGTGGCTGGTGCCGCGCAAGCGCTATCTCGGCCGTGACAGTATAAAATGCCTGGGGGGCGGCTGCGTCGGTCTTGCTGCCCAGGTTGGCACAGGCGGCACAGGCAACAAGCCCAAGCGCCATCGAAGCCCTGGCGAAGATTGAAATCGGGAACACGCTCGCACTATAGCTAAATGACCACCTTGGTGCCGCGGATTTAAGCTTGATCCTACGGCACTCCTTCCACCAGAATCAGAGGGTTACGGCCCAAAAGCGCTTCAATGGCATTCAATATTCTCGGCATCAATCACAGGACCGCACCGGTCTCCCTGCGGGAAAAGGTGGCGTTCAGCGAGCAGGCACTGCTTACTGCCCTGCACGCACTGCGGCAGGAAGCCGGCGTCGCGGAGGTGGTGATCGTATCCACCTGCAATAGAACCGAGGTGTACTGGGCGGGAGCTGCGACCGGCGCGGAGTTATCCCGGTGGCTGGAACGACACCATGGAAACGGTCTTGATCTCACCTCCAGTCTGTATGTTCACCAGGAACAGCGCGCCGTAGAACATGCCTTTAGCGTCGCCTCAGGTCTCGACTCCATGGTACTCGGCGAGGCACAGATTCTGGGCCAATTGAAAGATGCATATCGCGTCGCACAGGGAGCCGGCAGCACCGGACCCTCGCTCAACAAGCTGTTCCAAGCAGCCTTTTCCGCGGCCAAACGTGTGCGCACGGAGACTCGCATCGGCGAGAACGCGGTATCCATCGCCTCCGCCACCGTGAGTTTGGCGCGGCGAGTCTATTCAGACTTGAGCGCCCACACCGCCCTCATGGTGGGCGCCGGCGACATGAACGCCCTCGTGGCGCGCCATTTCATGAGCGCGGGGGTCAAGCGCATGGTCATTGCCAACCGTACCTTGGGTAGGGCACAGACCCTGGCGGCGGAACTAAAGGCCTACGCCGTCGGACTAGAGGATCTCGACAAAGAACTGGCTCTGGCCGATATCGTCATCGCTTGCACCGCGAGCAGTGTCCCTCTCATCACCAAGAGCGCTGCGGCGGCCGCCATTCGCACGCGGCGCCGGCGGCCGATATTCATGGTGGATCTGGCGGTGCCGCGCGATATTGATCCGGCCGTTTCCGACCTGGAAGATGTGTACCTCTTCTCCATCGACGATTTGCAGCAGCTAATCGACGAAAATAGGCAGCAGCGCGCAGCGGCGGCGGGCGGAGCGCGGCTGCTCATCGACGAGGAAGTGGCACGGTTTCTCACCGACTCACGTGCCCACGACGCCGGCCCTGCCATCCGCGCGCTGCGCCAGCAGGCCGAAGGGATCCGCGCGCAAACCCTGGAGCAGGCGCGGCGCCTGCTGGCTGCGGGTAAGTCTGCCGATGAAGTGATCGAGTACCTCGCCAACACGCTGACGAATCGGCTGCTCCATACGCCTACCCAGGCCCTGCGCCAGGCCGCCGAGCTGGCAGATTCAGCCCTGACCGAGGCAGTTACGCGCCTATTGATCGAAGAACGCGACCGAACTTAAGCCTTAAGGTGGCTATAATCCGCCGCCATGAAAGACTCCATCCGGCGCAAACTCGAAAAATTGGACGAGCGATTCGAGGAAATCAGCCGCCTTTTATCCGATCCGGGCGTGATTGGGCGTCAAAACCAATTCCGCGAACTGTCGATGGAATACTCCAGATTGGGACCGCTGGTCGAACGCTACCAACGCTTCGTGGCGCTCGAGGGTGACCAGACGACGGCTCACGAGCTGGCCTCCGATAAGGACCCGGCCACCCAGGCCATGGGCGAGGAGGAACTTGCCGACCTCGCGCCGCGCATCGCAGCCGAGGAACTGCAGCTGCAGCGCCTGCTGGTGCCGAAGGACCCCCAAGACGATAGCAACATCTTTTTGGAAGTCCGCGCAGGTACCGGCGGCGATGAAGCTGCCATTTTTGCAGGCGACTTGTTCCGCATGTACACGCGTTATGCCGAATCCAAGGGTTGGGGCGTGGAGGTCTTGAGCGAAAGCTCCGGCGAGCATGGCGGCTATAAGGAAGTCATCAGCCGCATCATCGGGCGCGGCGCATATTCACTGCTCAAGTTTGAATCGGGAACGCACCGGGTACAACGCGTGCCGGCTACCGAGGCACAGGGACGCATTCATACCTCGGCCTGCACGGTAGCCATACTGCCCGAGCTGGAAGAAGTCGAGGCCGTGGATTTGAACCCCGCGGATCTACGCATCGACACCTTTCGCGCCTCTGGCGCGGGCGGCCAGCACGTCAATAAAACCGACTCGGCCATCCGCATCACCCATATACCCACCGGCGTCGTGGTCGAATGCCAGGACGAGCGCTCGCAGCACAAGAATCGCTCGCGGGCCATGTCATTGTTGAAAGCTCGGCTGCTTGCCGCTGAGCGTGAGAAGCAGCACAGCCAGCAAGCGCAATCGCGCAAATTGCAGGTAGGATCGGGCGATCGCTCGGAACGCATTCGCACCTATAATTTCCCGCAAGGGCGAGTCACCGACCATCGCATCAATCTCACGCTGTACAAGCTGGACGACGTCATGAACGGCAATCTCGACGAACTGATTCGTGCATTGAATCAGGAACACCAGGCCGAAGAGCTGGCGCAGCAAGTCGAATGACGCTCATCCCGCAAATCGCTGCATCGTTAGGCATGGCGCCGGCAGACACCGTCGCCGAGATCTTGCAGAATAGCGCACGCGCGCTCGGCCGCCGCAGCGAGTCCCCGCGGCTTGACGCGGAGTTGCTGCTCGGCAAAGTTCTCGGGCTATCGCGCTCAGGAGTGATCGCGCGCGGCAACGAAGCCGTCACCGGTGAGCACGTACAAGCTTTCGCGACCCTGGTCGAGCAGCGCCTGCAAGGCGCGCCGGTGGCCTATTTGACGGGCACTCGTGAATTTTGGTCGCTGCCGCTGCGCGTAACGCCGGCGGTGCTCGTGCCGCGTCCCGAAACCGAATTGCTGGTAGAACTGGCCTTGCAACTCATCCCCAAGCCGCGAGCGAGTCCAGCTGCAATCCAAGATTGCTGCGTGCTCGACCTGGGCACAGGCAGTGGCGCAATCGCACTCGCCATTGCATCGGAAAGGCCGCAAGCGCGAGTTACGGGCGTCGATATTTCGCGGCCAGCCCTCGAAGTCGCTATTCAGAATGCACGCGACCTCGGGCTCTCGCACATCGATTGGCGCCGGGGGTCCTGGTTCGAGCCCGTACCCGCCGCAAGATTCGACATCATCGTCGCCAATCCGCCGTATGTGGCCGCAGATGATCCGGCACTCGAAAACCTGGCGGCCGAGCCCGCTGTGGCGCTTTGCGACGGACCTACGGGACTTGAAGCTTTGTCGGCCATTGCCGGCGACGCACAGGCGCATTTGCGCGAACGTGGCTGGCTGATATTGGAACACGGCAGCGATCAGGCGCCGCAGGTGGTGCGATTGCTGGAGGGCCACGGCTTCGCGCACATTCGTACGCACTTGGATTTTTCGGGAAAGCCCCGCGTTACGCTGGGAACCGTTCACTCATCACATCAGGAAACATCATGATCCGCTTCGAAACCACGTTGGGCGACTTCACTATAGAGTTATTCGAAAAGGACGCGCCCCTGTCGGCCGCCAATTTTCTAAAATACATTGAGGATGAATTCTTCGACGGTACGATCTTCCACCGGATCGTCCCCGGGTTCGTCATCCAGGGCGGCGGCTTCACCGAAGACATGACGCAGAAGCGCACGCAGCCACCCGTCAAGAACGAGGCGGACAACGGCCTGAAGAACGGCCGCGGCACGCTCTCCATGGCGCGCACCAACGACGTCAATAGCGCCACTTCGCAGTTCTTCGTCAATTTGAAAGACAACGACTTTCTCGATCATTCGCGCGGCAACTTTGGCTATGCCGTCTTTGCGCGAGTGACCGAAGGCATGGATGTGGTCGACAAAATCGCCGCGGTCGAGACTGGCCGACGGCGCGGTTTCGACGACGTCCCGGTCGAACCGGTCATCATGAAAAGCGTGCGGCGCATACCTGCCTAACGCCGGCGTGGCGCAAAATAGATCATTTTTTGGTCGGCTGGCACGGACCATCGTCTGGCTGATCGTACTTTGTATCGTGGGGAGCGTCCTCGCGGTGTTGTTCCTGCGTTGGATCAATCCGCCCTACAGCGCATTCATGGCCGAGGCCCAGACCGCGGCGTGGACCAGCCGCGACCCCAACTACGTATTCCAGCATAGCTGGGTCGATTTGAACCGTATCTCGCCCAATCTGCCGCTCGCAGTGGTGGCGTCTGAGGATCAGAAGTTTCCCGAGCACCGGGGTTTCGATGTCGCCGCCATCGAGAAGGCGTATGCGCTCAATCAGCATAATCATAAGGCGCACGGCGCCAGCACCATCAGCCAGCAAGTCGCCAAAAATCTTTTCCTATGGTCCGGACGCAGCTATTTTCGCAAGGGGCTCGAGGCCTATTTCACCGTCCTGATCGAGACCCTATGGCCGAAGCGGCGGATACTAGAGGTCTATTTGAACATCGCCGAATTCGGCAACGGCACCTATGGCGCCGAAGCCGCTGCACAGCGATTCTTCCGCAAACCCGCGAGCCGCCTGACCCGCGCCGATGCTGCGGCCCTCGCGGCTGTATTGCCCAGCCCCGAACGCTATTCGGCCTCCGCACCATCGCGATATGTTCAGCAGCGGCGCGACTGGATTCTGGGTCAGATGCAGGCATTGGGGGGCCCGGAAATGCTGGATGAAATCGACGCCTACCCGAGCCAGCGCCCCTAGATACGCGTTCCCGTGCGAAGCATTCGATATAATTTCACTCTACTTTCGAAGAGCAAAGGCAATTCCCATGCGGTTCATGCACTTAGTGAAGCCGTTGTCGCGCATATTTCGCTCGGCACCCAGCATCCCACCCGCTCCGGAAAACCGGTTTGTGGCGCCGGATTCAGGATCGCCGGAGTTGATCATCGCGACGGCGTTGGGCGACGGTGAGGAGGCGCCGCGAGCTGCGGCTGTCCGCAAGCTGGCGCAGCTCATCGATGCGGGGACTATCGATTTTGCAGTGCTTAGCGTGCCGAAGGGAACTACCCCTACCGTGCTCGCCGTGGCGGGGCTTTGCAGCGATCCCGCTCACCTGATTCAGGCGTTGGCCTCGATCGACGACCCGCAACGGGTCGCGAAACTGGTCATTGAAGGTTCCTCCAGCCGCTTGCGGCAGCTCGCGGCGCAGAGGATCGAAGATCCCAAGGAGCTCCAGCAGCTTCTCAAACAGGTGCGCGGCAAAGACAACGGCGTCTACAAGATCATCAAGCAGAAGTGCGATGCGTTGCGTGCCGAAGAACAGCGGATTAAGCAAATCGAAAGCGATGTCGAGGCGGCCTGCGCGTCCCTCGATCGGCATAGTCGTCGTCCCCATGACGCACTCTACCTGCCAACCTTCGAAACGCTCGAAGCGCGATGGCGAACCCTCGAGGCACAGGCGCCACCGCAGGTCCGGGAGCGCGCCGCCCTGGCCATCGATCTGTGCCGTGAAGTCATTGCCGGTCACTTGCGGCAGTTGGCGCAGCAGGCGGTGGAAGAATCGCAGCGGGCGACGCTTCAAGCAGCTCAGCAACGGGCCATGGCGCTGGCTGACCTGGAAGCCCAGCGCCGCGACGAGGCAGCGGCGCGTGCAGCGGCAGAGGCGGCCGCAGTGCGCGAAGCCGAAGACAAGGCGTGCGCCGAGAGATTGGCTGCGGAGTCGCTCACATTGCGCCAGATCGGTGGCCTGATCGGAAAGGCCAACAGCGCGTTGCGCGATGGCAGTACGGGACAGGCGGCCGGACTGCGCCGAGCCATCGAGGTGAAGCTGCCGACGCTGCCCGTCGCACCGCCATATCTCATCCGGCAAGTGCAGCAGCTCGACGCAAAATTGAATGAACTCAAGGAGTGGAAGGAACACGCGGTAGCGCCGAAGCGCGCCGAGTTAATTGAAGAGATGGAAGCGCTCATCGGGTCTGCGGAGGAGCCGAAGGCTCTGGCGGATCGGATCAAGCAGTTACAGGAAGATTGGAAAACTATCAGCAAAGGTATCGTCAGCGATTCTGAAAGCGACTGGCAGCGCTTTCACCAAGCTTCTGTGGCGGCGTACCAGCCCTGCCGCGACTATTTCGAGGCACAGGCCAAGCTGCGACTAGCGAATGTGGAGCACCGCAAGGGCGTGCTCGACAGACTGCGGGCTTTCGCGACCGTCCAGAGTGGCGAACATCCGGACTGGCGAGCGGTAGCGGCCGTATTGCGCGAGGCTCGCCAGGAATGGCGCCGCTACTTTCCGGTGGACCGCGTGGCAGGTCTCGCCGTTCAGGAGGAATTCGACGCCTCGATCGGTACGCTGCACGGGCGCCTCGATGCCTGGTATGCACAAAATGTAGCAGATAGAAAATCCCTCATCCTGCGCGCACAACATTTGCGCACAAAAGAGGACAGCCGCGAGGCCGTGGATGCCGTCAAGTCTCTGCAGCTTCTTTGGAAAAAAGTGGGCGCAGTCCCGCACGATCAGGAGCAGCCGCTGTGGGGTGAGTTTCGTGAACACTGCGATGCTGTCTACGAAAAGCGTCAGCAGGCTTATGCTGAGTACACTTCGGGCCTGGAGGCCAACAAGGCACAGGCCGTGGCGCTTTGCGAGCAAGCCGAGCAAGGCGCCGCCCTATCGGGGCCCCTCTTGCTCGAGGGCGCAGGGAATATTGCGCAGTGGCGCGCCGCCTTCGAAGGCTTAGGCGAAATGCCGAGAGCCGATCAGCGGGCGCTGCACGATCGGTTCGAGCGCGCGCTCGAACTGTGCCGGATTAAGATCTCACAACAGCGGGCACAGGAGAAAGAGCAATCTTTCGGCCATTTGCTCGAAGCCGCCCAACGCATCCAGGCTTACGGCTGGGCTGTGGCACAGGGTTCCGCACCCTCCGAACTCACCTCGCTCAAACAGGCAGCCGAAACCTTCATTGCCGGGGTTCAGCAATGGCCCAAGGGAGGCGCGCAGGCATTGAAGGACGCCTGGATGAAGGCCGACGCCGCGGCCGACGTCGACGCCGCGGCCCATGAGATCGTGTTCAGAACTCTGTGTATACGCAGCGAGATTCTCACCGACCAACCGACGCCGGCCGAGGATCAGGCTTTGCGCCGCGACTATCAAGTGCAGCGTCTGATGCAGCACATGGGTCAACGCAGCGAGGTCAGTGCCGACGCATTGGACACCATGGCCATCGAATGGGTTCGCGTCGGACCGGTCTCGACCGCGATACACGAGCCCCTGCTTGCCAGGTTCCTTCGCAGCCGTAGCCGAGCCTAGCGCATGAATGGTTGGCGCTCGATCTCGATCGCTTCCTGATTGCGCCGCTGGGCCCGTAGCGCATCGGCCAACAGCCGCCCTGCCTGAGATCGCGTACCGCGATCGCCGCTGGCGAGTGCCAGCCCCTTGCGCCCGCAGCCCTCCGCCTGGTGCGCGTCGCCCTCCGCGAGCCGGAGCCGCCCGAGCTCTATCCACAGTAATGGACTATTCGGCTCGATGCGTAACGCGCGGTCGAGCGTGGACGAAGCGCCATCGAGATCGCCGCGTGACATCAGCGTATGCGCCTGCGTCACCAGCGAGCGGGTTGCGGGAGACAGGTGATTTTCGCGCGGCGGCGGCGCATTGGGCGCCGGCCCTGACAATGTCGGCGGGTTTGGCGCAAGAGGACCCGAGGATTGCGGTCCCGGCAGCGGATTCTGCGGCGGCAGCGGGCGCGGCAACGGCGTCAGACAGCCGCTCAGCAGCACCGCCATGGGAAGGGAGGCCGCGAGCGCCTTCAGTGAACGATGTTCTTGAGCCATGTCTTGATCTTGTCACCCAGCGGGCCGCTTGGCGAGGTGGCGGGTGAGGAACCGCAGCCCGGTTTGGCGGGCAAAACCGCGTCCTTCGGCACCGCGACGAGAACGGCGTCCGCGCTACAGGCCTGCGTCGTCGCCAGCCCGTCGCCGAAACCTATCCAGCGGTCCTCGACGAGTTCCGGAGGCACCGGCTGGAAAGAAGCGGATTTGAGCCTTACCAGCGTATCAGCCCAGACCGGCAGCGCCCCCATGGCACCCGTAAGCCCGGTCGTGCGATTGTCGTCGTAGCCCACCCATGCGACCGCCAGGTAGCTGCCCGTGAATCCGGCGAACCAGCTGTCGCGAGTATCGGAGGATGTGCCGGTCTTGCCGGCGACAACGGTGCGCCGCGGCAGACGAGTGACGGCATCGCGGCCGGTGCCATGGGTGGTCACCAGCGTCAGCATCCGGTCGAGTTGGTAGACGGCGGCGGCCGGTGCGGCTTCCTCGACCTGCACCTTGAAGCTCTTGAGCGGCCGGCCGTGCTCATCGAGAACCGCATGCACGGCACGCAATCGAGCACGAAAGCCGCCGTTCGCCAGCGATGTGTAGACCTGCACGACCTCGAGCGGCGTCATCTCCACGGTCCCAAGCAGCAGCGACGGATTCAATGTCGGCGTCGTTTCCAGGCCCAGCCGCTGCAGAGTGGCCGCCACTTTCGGCAGGCCGAGGTCGAGCCCGAGCCTTACCGTCGCGAGGTTCATGGACTCGGCCAGCGCGCGCGCCATGGGTACCCGGCCGTAGACCTGACGGTCGAAATTCTGCGGCGCCCAGACGCTGCCGTCGCCGAGCTTGAGCTCTATCGGCGCATCTTCAATGAGAGTGGCTGCGTTGTAGCGGCCGGTCTCGAGCGCAGTCAAGTACACCGCGGGCTTCACCAGCGAGCCGATCGGCCGCCGCGCATCGAGCGCTCGGTTGAAGCCGTCGGTGCCCACATCGCGGCCGCCCACCACCGCCACCACGTCGCCGCTGTTTGGCTCAGCGACGATCACCGCGCCCTCGAGGTGCGCACCGCGAACACGGCTGGCGGCATCGAGGCGCTTCAGATTCAGGGTCAGGGCACGCTCCGCAGCGGCTTGCGCGCGCGGATCGAGGCTGGTGTACACGGCAAGACCCGCGGCAGCGAGATCCGCCTCGGCGTAGTCGCGCTTCAGATGCCGTCGGACCAGATCGAGATAGGCCGGCACGTAACTGCCGCCCGGCGGACGCAGGCCAAGAGGGGCCGCGGCGGCGCGTTTCGCAGCGGTAGCGTCGATGAGATGGGCCAGCCCAAGTTCCTGCAGCACGAGATCGCGGCGCGCCCGCGCACGGTCGGGGTGCTTGCGCGGATCGTAATAGGACGGGCCCTTGACCAGCCCAATCAGCAGCGCGAGTTCAGCTGCGTCGAGCTCGGCGAGAGGCTTAGCGAAGTAGTACTCGCTGCCGAGCCCGAAGCCGTGTATGGCACGGGTACCGTCTTGGCCGAGATACACCTCGTTGAGGTAGGCTACGAGGATTTCCTCCTTGGAGAAATGCGCCTCCAGCCGCAATGCCATCATGGCTTCGGTCGCCTTCCTGCTGAAACTCTGCTCGTCCGACAGAAAATAATTCTTGACGAGTTGTTGGGTCAGGGTGCTGCCGCCCTGCACCACGCGATGGGCCCGCAGGTTGGCCCACAGCGCGCGCAGCACACCCATCACATCGACACCATGATGCTCGTCAAAGCGCCGGTCCTCGATCAGCTTAATACCGGAGCGCAGCAGCGGCGGCACGTCGGCGGGCGACAAAACCAGCCGGTCTTCGCCGTGGATGGGGAACACACTGCCGATCACGGCCGGATCCAGGCGAAACACGGGCAGATCCGCGCCATCTCCCTGTCTTAAGCTGGTGATCGAGTTCGAGTCCGCGCCGATGGAGGCGAGTTGGTGCTCCCGCAGTTCGTCGATGAAGCGCGCTCGGCGCGCATGCAGATCGAAGGTGTTTCCATGCCGTCGATAGATTCCAGGACCCGCCGCGGGATCGCCCAGGTGGTAATGGAGACGGCGTAACTCCTCTTCGAGATCGCCGGCCGAAACTTGCGCACCCACATAGAGCTCGAGCGGCGCAGCGTAGACGCGCGCCGGGATGGACCAATGCCGACCCTGGAATTCCCGGATCACCCTCTGGTCGAGGTACATGACCCAGACGGCCCCGGCGACCGCAAGTACGATGCATACCAGAACGAGGAGCGCCATGCTCCGGCGAAGCAGCTTGGAACGTGCCACGCCGAATTCAGCCCAAAACGCCGGTCAGCGAAGGGAATTCGAGTTCAACTAGCAACGACAATACACGCAAGGCTATGGTGATGGGTTCCACGGTAAGTTCGGGTAGTTTGACGATGTGAACGACTGTGTCAACACCGTGTGAACCGACTTCTCGGAAAATCGAGAATCTGCCGGCGCTGGGCGCCGCCGGTTGCACGCCACCGAGGCGATTGTTGCGGCGGCCACGTACAATATCCCCATGGACCATACGAATCTCGCGGCCGACATGGCACTATCCGACGACGATGTCAGCGCCTGCGTCCGTGTGCTGCGTGCAGTCGAGGCTGATCGCTCGCATCTAGCGCTTCTCCCGCCGGAACGGCGTCGCGAACTTCTAATGCTCGCCGGTCTCGTCGCCAAGCCCGAACGGCATGACGTCTCGAGAATGGCCAAGGCGTTTCGCCGCGCCAAGCGCGAAGCCACGAAGGAACACGACCGGAAAGTACTCGCAACGGCGGGGCTGCGCGTCCAACGCCGCGCCGCAGTCTATGCGCCGCTCTGGCTCGAGCGGCCGAAGCCCGAAAACCTCGGCGATCGCCCCGAATTCCGACAGGAGCGCGCCTGCTACGTCTGCAAGAAGCCCTTTTCAAAAATGCATCGCTACTACGACTCGATGTGCGATGCATGCGGCGACTTCAACTACGCCAAGCGCGAGCAGTGGGCGGACCTGCACGGCCACTATGCGCTAGTCACCGGCGCGCGGGTGAAGATTGGCTTTCAGGCCTCTCTTAAACTACTGCGCGCCGGCGCACACGTCGTCGTCACCACACGCTTTCCGATCGACGCGGCCGACCGCTACTCGAGCGAGCCGGATTTCCCTTTGTTTCGCGAGCGGCTGGAAATCCACGGCCTCGATCTGCGGCATACCCCAAGCGTCGAACTCTTCACGCGGTTTCTGCTCGAGCGACTGCCGCGGCTCGACTACATTCTGAACAACGCCTGCCAGACCGTGCGTCGACCGGCGGGTTTCTTCCAGCATCTAATCGCCAGGGAAGCCGCATCGTTCGCCACACTTCCCGAGGCGTTGCAGGCTCCACTCGCGAGTTACAACGAGTTGCGACACAGCCTGGAAGAACCGCATGCAAACGGTACCGGCACGGTCGTCCCGACCGCAGCGGCGCGCCACGGCGAGGGACTCCTGCACAGCGCAGCACTCTCCCAACGGCGCTATCTCGATGAGGATTTCCGCGACGGCGAGGCGCTGTTCCCCACCCATCGTTATGACGAGGATCGGCAGCAGGTCGATCTGCGCAAGGTCAATAGCTGGCGGCTGCGCATGCATGAGGTCGAGACACCGGAACTCCTCGAAGTGCAGCTCGTGAACGCCATCGCGCCCTACATTCTCAACGCGCGCCTGAAACCGCTCATGCTGCTCACCCCCGGGCGTCACAAGCACGTCGTCAACGTCAGCGCGATGGAGGGCCAGTTCTATCGCACCACCAAGACCGACAAGCACCCACACACCAACATGGCGAAAGCCGCGCTCAACATGATGACGCGCACCAGCGCGCCAGACTACGTGAGGGACGGCATCCACATGAATGCCGTCGACACAGGCTGGGTCACAGACGAGGATCCCGCCGCCCATGCCACCCGCAAGGCAGATCTTGGCTTCTCGCCGCCACTGGACATCATCGACGGCGCCGCTCGCATCGTCGACCCGATCTTCGCTGGGCGCCTCACCGGCACGCACGTATGGGGACAGTTTCTCAAGGATTACAAGCCGGCGCCTTGGTAATCGGTACCGCATGAAAATCACCGACTCAACGTGGGATGCGCTCGTCCGCCACCCCTCAACGCATGGCGATGCGGCGAACGGCATCGATGTTCACGCGCAAGTCGGTGAATCCGGCGTCCTCTTATTGCGGTATGTGCTCCGAGCCGAACTCTTTCGCGTGCGCATTCCACCGCTGAAGCCCGCGCAACGCAGGGACGGCTTGTGGAAGCACACATGCTTCGAGGCTTTCATCAAGGCTCCTGGTGCGGCAGGTTATTACGAACTGAATTTCGCGCCGTCAGGGCAATGGGCGATTTATCGTTTCAATGCCTACCGGGAAGGAATGTCGTCCCCTGATCTCGACGCGTTCCCGGAGATTTCTGTGCGCCGCTACGAAAATAGGCTCGAGGTTGACGCAGCCGTGCTCTTGAATGATTTGATCGGTCTGCAAGGCGCCCCGCACGTGCAAGTTGCGTTGAGCGCCGTCGTCGAGGAAGAGAATGGTACGCTTTCGCATTGGGCGCTGAAGCATACCCCCGGCAACGCCGATTTCCATTGGCCGGATGGCTTTGTCCTCACGCTGGCGATGTAGGCCCTGACTAGCTCCGCGATTTTCGAGAACTTCTATGAAATTTGGAATCGACCGACTCCTCGAGGAACCGCAGCTACGCAGGCCTCTGTCTGGGCGGCGTGTTGCCCTGCTGGCACATCCAGCCTCCCAGACACGCGATCTCAGCCATTCGCTCGATGCGCTGGCCACACTGGGCGATATTCAGTTGAGCGCGGCGTTCGGCCCTCAGCATGGGTTGCGCGGCGACAAGCAGGACAACATGGTCGAGTCGCCGGACTACAGCGATCCGGTGCATGGCATTCCCGTATTCAGCCTTTATGGCGAAGTACGCCGCCCCACGGCGGCGATGATGGATACGTTTGACGTACTGCTTGTCGATCTGCAGGACCTCGGGTGCCGTATCTATACGTTTGTCACCACACTGCGATACGTGCTTGAGGAAGCGGCTGCGGCGCGCAAAGAGGTCTGGGTACTAGACCGGCCGAATCCCATCGGCAGACCGGTGGAAGGACTGACGCTGCGTCCGGGCTGTGAAAGCTTCGTCGGTGCCGGCGCGATGCCGATGCGTCACGGCCTCACGCTCGGAGAGCTCGCACAGTGGTTCGTTGCAACGCTGCGCCTCGACGTCACTTGTCGGGTCATACCGATCGAAGGCTGGGAACCCGACACAGCACCGGGCTACGGCTGGCCCCTGGGCGACCGGACGTGGGTCAATCCAAGTCCCAACGCGCCCAACCTCTGGATGGCGCGCTGTTATCCGGGGTCGGTGATGCTGGAAGGGACCACTTTGTCGGAAGGCCGTGGCACGACGCGACCGCTGGAAGTGCTCGGCGCGCCGGACCTAGATTCGCGGGCACTGTTGGCGGAAATGCATGCGCTCGCGCCGACATGGATGAGCGGGTGTCGGTTGCGACCCTGCTCCTTCGAACCCACATTTCACAAACACGTGGGCAAGCTCTGTGCGGGCATCCAAATTCACGTGGAAGACACCGCGCATTACGATCACGAGGGATTCAAGCCTTGGCGATTGTTCGCGCTCGCGTTAAAAGCACTGCGGCGACTGCGGCCGGATTACCCGATATGGCGCGATTTTCCGTACGAGTACGAGAATGATCGGCTCGCCATCGATGTAATCAACGGCAGCGACCTGCTGCGCCGCTGGGTGGACGACGACCGGGCGCTGCCGGGTGATCTGGAAGCGCTCGCGACCATCGATGAAATGGCTTGGCGCGACGCGCGCGCCACAATGCTGATTTACTGAACAATAGCGACAGTATCGCGGCCGCAGTAGTCGACCAGAGCTTCAATATTTCGTGGTAACTGCGGTGAGCCAATCAGGTGTGTGATCGAGGATCCATGCCTCCAATGACCTATCCGCTCCCGTTGCAATCATGATGCCCATGCCCAGGATGACCAGCCCCAAAAGCTGCTTGCCGTACCTGCCGCCGCTCAACAGCCGGCCGCGAACCTTCAGCAGGGTGGCTCGAGACAGAGATCCGAGCAACACCAGAGGCGCGGCGGCGCCGACCCCAAAAATCAACATCAGCAGTCCGACTTGGTACAGATTCCTCCCCTGACTAGCCAATGTCGTCGCTGCTCCCAGCGTCGGACCCACACAGGGACTCCAAACCACTCCGAGCAATATGCCGACGAAGAATTGCCCCGCCAGCCCGCCGCAGTTCACGCGCGCCAGCAATTGATTGCCCGAATCGCTGAATGTACTAGTCGCGCGCGCAAACAGGCTCTGTAGCTTGGGTACCAGCAATATCAATCCGAAAACCGCCAGCACCATGGCACCTGCCGTGCGAAATGTCTCGGGGTCGAGACCCAGCGAGGCACCCAGCGTGGCGAGAAAGATGCCGACGATCGTGTAGGACAGAGCCAGCCCCATACCGAGTGCTACCACCCCCCAGCGGTGCGCATTCACGGCGGAAGCGATCAACACGGGGAGCAGCGGCAATACACAGGGCGACAATGTCGATAACGCGCCCGCAATGAGTCCCAGCCCGTAAGAGGCAGGCCCGAAGTTCATTACCGCATCGCCTTTTTAAGTAACGGCGTGGCGCAGCAGGGCGGCAAGGCTTTCTTGCTGAGTATCGCCGGTGGAACGCGCGCTTTCTTTGCCGTTCTTGAACACTACGATGGTGCTTTGCTTCGTAACCCCAAGAGCCTTCTTCAAGGCCTTTTCGGTATCGAAATTAGCGACGAACAGGGTCACCGGTTTCAGGTCCGGCGTTTGCGCCAGGTCTTTCAACAAGGGCGCTTGTGCTCGGCAGGTGGGACACCAATCGGCGTGAAATACCACGGCCACAGGTCTACCGGCGGCTCGCATCGAATCGAATTGCGCCTGGTCAAATGGAACCTCCGCCGCGGATGCCAAGGTGGCAAAGCAAACCAACATCAACGAAAAAGTAGCTGCGATGAGGGATTTCATAGGTGCTCCGAATATTGACGACAGATAGCTGACCGTGGCTGCGGGTCTTTTATTGCACATGTCCGTGACCTGCCGTAACAGTCGCTGCATCATCGCATGAGACTGTTGCTGATGAACCGCCCCATGCAACAGCCATTCAGCATCGGTCGTCTGGATAGCGTGTCTATCGAAGTCACGCCGTGCTACGCTCACCTTCTTCAGCAAGTGCGGGCGTCAAAGTGAAACTATTCATATTGATCGCATTGGTTTGCATATCGGGCTGCAGCTGGTTTCATGCCGCGAAACCAGCCGCGCCGCAGCCGCCCGAACTAATCGTAACCGGCGCACCTACAGGTTCCGTACTGTTTATCGATGGTATGCAAACCGGCGACCCGACGGAAAGCAGTAAGCGGACGCATGATCTAGTAGTCGCCGCAGGGACGCACACCATAGAACTACGGACGGGGGACACCACCGTCTATCGAGAGAACGTGTACGTCGCACCGGGCGACAAACGGGTCGTCACGGTTCTCTCAGGCGTCAATCGAGAGTAGGAAGCGCCACTCGAGTCAAATCAGTCAAAGCAGCTGGTCATGAGCAGCCATCGCGTTGCGCCGCGACGTTCGCCGGCTGCCAAGTTGACAGCGTCGACCTCGCCAATATATCTGTTAGGTTGCCGTGCGATTTATATGTTACAACGCTAATATTCCGCATAGAGTTAGAAGAATAAGTGGGCGTGGCGCAGAAGTGCGCCCAACTGAGAGCAAGCGGCCTGCGAACGGAGGAGTTATGCTCAAGGCCAAATCTGGAGCCGCCTAGAGTGGCGAAAGGCGCTCGCGTTCACGAGGTGGACCCGATTGATTTTGGCAAGGGACTTTTCCGTAGCCAGATTGCCGGACGGGGCTGCACCTTGCCGGAAGCGTTCGCCTACCTGGCCGAACAAACCACCGCAGCCACAGTTTCCCGCCACCCGTGCCGTGCGCTGCTCGGGGCCAGGATATCGCTCACGCCGGAGGACGGCGAGGGGGACTGGCACTTTACCCAAATAGGCACCGACGTATTTGTCGTCGCTGGTCAATTCGCTTATCGGGATCCGCGTGTGGAGTTCGTCGCGGGCGATGACTTGTTGCAACTCTACTTCTCGCTCGCAGGAGACCTGACGATGGCGATCGGGGACACAGAGCGGTTTCGCCTGAACCGTCCCAGCCTTTTCGTCTATATTCAGCCGAAAGGCATGGTCATGAAGGAATGGATCCCGGCCGGGTCCAACGAGCGCTTCGTGGCCATCGTCCTGCGCCCACAGTTCTTCATTGACCACTTTCTGGGTTCCTCATCGCAGATCCCTGCACTGCTGCGCACCTTTATGGCCGGTACGCTGCGTAAGCTCGAATACTTTCAGCTGCCGTTGACAGCGGAAATGTTCGCGACCGCAACAAAGATTCTTGATAACCCCTATTCCGGCGATACTGAACTTGTCTACACCGAAGCCATCACCCTCGAGCTCCTCTGCAACGCGAGCGCCACCGTCAAAGGTCTATCGGGCGAACCCGCTGAACAGCTCAGCCAACGCGAGATACGCTGCCTGCACGCGGCACGAGATTTATTGGAGAAGCAACTTCGGCCGACGCCCACGGTGCGACAAGTTGCCCGTGCTGCCGGTATCAACGAGACTACGCTGAAACGTGGTTTTAAGGCGGTATTCGGTGAAACTCTGATCGAGTTCTCGGTTCGCTGCCGGATGCAGCATGCGCTGAAGTTGTTACACGATGAAGGGATGCCGGTGGCACAGGTGGCCACCGCGATCGGATATAGTCACCAGACATCGTTCGCCACGGCTTTTCGCCGCCACTTCGGCCTTCGGCCAAAGGATGCGCGTAAGGGAAAGCTGGCAAAATCCCCTGAACTCCTACAAAAAACATCCGCTAAAGAAAATATATTGCCCGATTCCATCCGTATGATGCGCAAATTATTCGCGCGGAGTGACAACGAGTGATCAAGAAATTTGACGGAATAACGGCGCTCCTGATGATCGACGTACAAAAAGGAGTCGACGTACTGAACCACTGGGGCGGGCCTACTGGCAGACGTAATAACCTCCAGGCCGAAGCTCACCTGCGCCAGCTGCTCGACGGTTGGCGCAATCATGGATTGCCAGTCTTTTATACCGTTCACGATTCGCGTGAAGCGCAGTCCCCGCTCAAGCTGTCCCTGCCCACGGGCCGCATCAAGGAGGGACTGGAGCCGCGCGATGGAGAAATCGTCATTCGAAAGGACGTAAACAGTGGATTCGTCGGCACAAACTTGGAATTGATGTTGCAGCGCCAACGGATACACCGTTTGGTGGTGGCCGGCTTCTTCACGAATATGTGTGTCGAAACGACGGTCCGCACGGCGGGAAACCTGGGATACGATACTTATGTGGTAGCGGATGCGTGTGCGACCAGCAATCGTGTGGGCTGGGATGGCGTGGACCGGGATGCAGAGTTAGTCCACAACATGGCGATCACCAGCATGGATGGGGAGTTCTGCACCGCCGTTACGACCACAGACGCACTGCGCTTGCTGGACGGCGACGCGCCCGATCTGGTAAGACGCCAAGGTAACGAATAGCGCGATTGGATGGGGCCCGTCCGCACGGCCACGCGCACTCATTTGGGTCGACCCCGGGCTGCAAACAACGGCGCCGGAGCGGCCGCGGGAGACGGCTATACGTCCAGCCCTCGCTTGCTTGCTCGTGGTGCACGGCTTGGTGGTAGAGCCTTTAATTAGAGCGCGTATTTACGGGACAAGTACTGCCTTTCGCCAACGTATTTTTCCCGCTCTCCAAGGAACCGGAAACTGCGGCATTAATCCGTTCGCTACTATCTAACGGCGCCGGCTTTAGCGGAGGCGGGTTGGCACAGCCAAAGTCGCGCGCGTCCGGATAATCAACGAAAGATGGGAGAATGCGCAGTGGTGAAATTATCAAGGCAATTCGCTGCCGTTAGCGGATTGATTCCAATCGTCGCAGTCCTCGCCGCCGGAAGAGGTATCGCGGCGGATTCCCTCGCTGCTAACACGTCCTCCGCGCCGCTCAACGACAGCATCGACGAGATCATCGTCACCGCCGAGCGACGCGCAGAGAAGCTCGATAGGGTGCCGATCAGCGTCACGGCATTCTCGCAGAAGACGATGGACGAACTTCACATTCAGTCCTTCTCTGATCTCGCGTCCATCGTACCGGGATTGGTCGTCTCGACTCCCCAATCCGGCATCCAGGGAAGCACGGATGTCGCCATCCGCGGCATCTTCAGCGGCGGCAATGCCCCGACCACGCAGTTCTACATCGACGAAACACCCGTGGCCATCCGGCGTCTGGACGGCGCCGGCCCGGCCGGCAGCCCACATCCGTTGATCTTCGATTTGGAGCGAGTCGAGGTTCTGCGCGGACCACAGGGCACTCTGTTCGGTTCCAGTGCCATGGGCGGCGCGATCCGCTACATCACCCCACAGCCCAGTCTCACGGACTCGAACGGCTACGCGAAGGCCGATATCGGCTATACGGATAAAGGCGGGGCGAATTACGAAGTCGGCGCGGCTTACGGAACTCCTATCGTGACCGGCCTCGCTGCCTTCCGAGTCAGCGGGTGGTTTGACTCGCCAAGCGGTTTCATCGACCGAGAAGACCCGTTTACAGGGCTGATCCAGAAAAAGAATGCAAACACTTCAAATTCCTACGTAGTCAGGCCGGCAGTGACCATTGCGCCCACGGCAAGCCTATCGATAACCACAGCGGTTTTTCTGCAGCACGTGCATCAAAGCGAGCCGGACCTTTACTGGGTCAATTCTCTTCCCAATCCTCAGCGCAGTCACGTCTCGGGCACGCAGGTGCAGGAACCTTTGACAGATGACCTTCGAGTGGCGAGCATCGCCCTCAAATACGAGTTGCCAGGTATTACCCTGCAATCCGATACCTCGTACTTGGATCGGGAATACGAGGACCAAAATGACATCACACAGGGCTTGGAGTCCCAGTTCAGCGGCGGTAACCCGTTTATAACCGGCCTCCAGTCGTTTCGCTCCTATGAAGACAATTTGGCCTTCACCCATGCCTGGCAACAGGAATTTCGCGCAGCGTCGCAATCCCCCGACTCACGATTCAGCTGGGTCGCCGGAGCGTACTACCGACATGCGGTTACGGGACTGGCGCAGCTGATCCCGCCGGATTTGAGCCCGATCACCCAGGCCTTATACGGGCAAAACAGCCTGCAATATTTTGGCAACCCCAACTTCGTACTCAACGGGCTGGTGCTCAATTCGTACACCAATTTTCAGACCACGGACGTTCAGGAAGCGGCGTTTGGTGAGGTTACAATCGAAATCCTTCCCCGAGTTAAAGCGAATGCCGGCGTGCGAATCGAGCATTCGATCGTCGACCATCAGAACGAAATCGTGGCCGGCCCTCTCAACGGACTTACGTACTCCAGTCTCACATTGCCCGATCAGATTGGGAATCCGATAACGCCACGATTTGGCCTTACCTACCAGTAC
>JANYLM010000008.1 GCA_025357835.1 Gammaproteobacteria bacterium | reverse complement strand
GCGCAAGGGCCGCGAGGCGCTGTCGCCCATCAAATCCAGTGGATTGGGGCTCTTGCGCCGCGGCCACAAGCAGCCCGAGGCAAGGAACCGTATTCTATCGAGCGACATACGGCGCCAGAGCCGATCGCGCGACATCGTACTCGTCACCAAAGCGAATCTGGAATCGACCGTGCATCGGCCCGGCTATCTGGACTACGTCGGCGTCAAGAACTTCGACGCCAAGGGGCGCCTCATCGGCGAGAAGCGCTTTCTGGGGCTGTGGACTTCGGCTGCCTACAGCAGCAATCCGCGTGAAATTCCCGTGCTGCGCCACAAGGTCGCGAAAGTCGTTGAACATTTCGCCTTGGCGCCGGACAGTCATGACGGCAAGGCGCTGCAGCACATTCTAGAGTCCTTTCCTCGTGACGAGCTGTTCCAAGCGAGTGTCGCCGAGATCAACCGCATCGTCACCGGAATCTTCGGCTTGCAGGAGCGGCCCCGGGTTCGCGTGCTGCTGCGACGCGACCCGTTTAGACGGTTCTATTCCTGCCTGGTGTTCGTGCCGAGGGAGAAGTACAACACGCAGGTCCGGCAACGCATCGAGAAGGTCATTCGTGAGGCATTCTCCGCATTCAGCATGGAATCGCAGGTGCAAATCGCCGAGTCGAACCTCGCGCGCGTTCATATCGTCGCGCGCACCAGGCCCAGCGAAGAGACCCGCATCGACACCGACAGCTTGGAGCGGCGCGTCGCCGCCGCGGTGCGATCTTGGGCTGACGGATTCAAGGCTGCGCTGTTGTCGCGCCTGGATGAGGCTTACGCCCTGCAGCTGTTCGAAAAATACGCGCAGGCCTTTCCTGCGGCATACACGGAGGACTTCCTCGGCGATGCCGCCGCACTCGACGTCTCGTTTCTCGAGGCTGTCGAGAAGGAACCCAATCGCCTGCACCTCGACATCTACCGGCCCGACCCGCGGCGCAAGGACAAGTTCTTTCTGAAGATCTTCCGCAATCAGGATGCGATTCCGATTTCGGACCTCTTGCCGATGCTCGAAAATATGGGACTCAAGGTCATTGCCGAACGGCCCTATGAACTCGAGTTTCCGGCCGGCCGGCGCGCATGGATTCAGGACTTGGAATTGCTGATGCAGGCGTCCATGGTCACTCAATTCGACTCGCTGGAGCGCGAAATAAAAAGCGCGTTCACCGCTGTCTGGACCGGGCGCATGGACAATGACAGCTTCAATCAGTTGACGCTGTGCGCTGGAATCCCGTGGCGCATGGTCATTGTCATGCGTGCTTATTGCCGCTACCTGTTGCAGACCGGACTGCCCTTCAGTCAGGGGTATATCGCACAGGTCCTGGTGAACAACGCGCCCATCGCGCGCCTACTGACCGACCTGTTCGAGTCCCGCTTCAACCCGGCAATGGCGCCCGCGGCGCGCCTCAGCTCATCGGCGCGGCTCGAGCGGCGCATCCAGGCGGCGCTCGAGGCGGTGACCCTCTCGGATGAGGACCGGATTCTGCGCGCTCTGTGGAATGCCCTGTCGGCGACGGTGCGCTGCAACGCCTACCAAACCGGCCGCGACGGGCAGTTCAAGGAATATCTGTCCTTCAAGATCGAGAGCCAGCAGCTGCGCGAGCTGCCGCTGCCGAAGCCGCTGTTCGAGATCTTCGTATTCTCGCCGCGCATGGAAGGGGTGCACCTGCGCATGGGTTACGTCGCCCGCGGCGGCATTCGCTGGTCGGACCGGCGCGAGGATTTCCGCACCGAAGTTCTGGGTCTCATGAAGGCGCAGAACGTGAAGAACACCGTGATCGTTCCCGTGGGAGCGAAGGGCGGATTCGTGGTCAAGCGCCTGCCGGCCGAGCGCGAGGCGCAGCAAGCCGAGGTGATCGCCTGTTACCAAACCCTGATCAGGGGCATGCTGGACATTACCGACAACATCGTCGATGACAAGATCATCGCGCCGTCCTTGGTGGTTCGACACGATCGCGACGACGCCTACCTCGTAGTCGCTGCCGACAAGGGAACGGCGACTTTCTCCGATATCGCCAATGCCATTTCCGAGGAGTACACCTTCTGGCTCGGCGATGCCTTCGCCTCCGGCGGATCGGCCGGCTATGACCACAAGAAAATGGCCATCACCGCGCGCGGCGCCTGGGAATGCGTGAAGCGCCATTTCCGCGAGATGGGCATCGACATTCAAAGCAAGGACTTCACCGTCACCGGAATTGGCGACATGGCGGGGGATGTTTTCGGGAACGGCATGCTGCAGTCGCCGCACATTCGGTTGGTCGCGGCCTTCAATCATCTGCATATATTCATCGACCCGCAGCCGGATCCGCAGCTCTCGTTCCGCGAGCGCGAGCGGCTGTTCAAACTGCCCCGCTCCAGCTGGGAAGACTACTCGCGCAGCGCCATATCGAAGGGCGGCGCGGTGTTTTCGCGCAGCGCCAAGAGCCTGACCCTGGCGCGGGAAGCGCAGCTGTTGCTCGACCTGCCGGCCCAAGTGACGCCCAATGAGGTGATCAAGGCCATCTTGAAGGCGCATGTCGATCTGTTTTGGAACGGCGGTATCGGCACCTATGTCAAGGCAACCTTCGAAAGCCACAGCGACGTGGGCGACCGCAGCAACGACGCGGTGCGGGTCGATGCCCGTGAATTGAACTGCAAGGTCATCGGCGAGGGCGGCAACCTCGGGCTTTCGCAGCTCGGGCGCATCGAATTTGCGCGGCGCGGCGGCCGGCTCAACACCGATTTCATCGACAACTCCGCCGGCGTGAACTGCTCGGACG
>JANYLM010000143.1 GCA_025357835.1 Gammaproteobacteria bacterium | reverse complement strand
CTCCGCGCGGCGTGTTGAATCGTCACCGGCGGCTTGGGCGGCGAGGGGCAGCGCCGCAAGGGCGCATAGGAGCGAGGTTAGTGTTTTCATGGCGGGGGAGTATAGGACCGAAGCCTGCGGCGCACACCCGATCCACCGCCGGGGTCCGGCGGGAACTTGCCGACAAAAAGCCCGGCCAACCCCTTAACCGACCAACGGACAATAGTGGCACCTATGTGGTCAAGCGCACAGACCGCAACGGCAAAGACCTTGAGTATCTCTGCTCTTGAGTTAGGGCCTGCGCTGGCGATGGCGCGGCTCGCTATTACCCAGCTAGATCAGACACCGCCGGTGCCGGCTGACCAGGCGCACTCCTAAGCGGTTGGTTGCGCGTTTTCTGACAGGAATCGGCCATGCCCATGAGAACAGAGAGTCCTTCCGTCGCCCCAGGCACCGCCAGGCCGGACGGCATGACGGGCACGCAGCGCGAAAACGCCTTGCTGAAGGCGGGGGCGCTGCAGACCGCCATCCTCACCAGCGCTAACTTCTCCATCATCGCCACGGACGAGAAGGGCATCATCCAGCTATTCAATGTCGGCGCGGAGCGCATGCTCGGCTATCAGGCCGCGGAGGTCGTCAATCGGATTTCCCCGAGCGACATTCATGACCCCCAGGAAGTGATGGCGCGCGCCCAGGCGTTGAGCCTCGAGCTTGGAACCACGATCGCGCCGGGCTTCGAAGCACTGGCGTTCAAGGCCTCGCGTGAGATCGAGGATATCTATGAGTTGACCTATATCTGCAAGGACGGCAGCCGTTTTCCGGCCCTCATATCTATCACGGCGCTGCGGGATGACTATAACGATATTATTGGGTATCTATTGATCGGCACCGACAATTCTGTGCGTAAGCGCGTCGAATCGGAGCTGAACCGTGCCATGGCCACCGCGGAAAAGGCCAACCTCGCCAAAACGGATTTTCTCTCCGGCATGAGCCATGAACTGCGCACCCCGCTCAACGCCATCCTCGGCTTTGCCCAGGTCCTGGAGTCCGGCGCGCCGACGCCGACGCCGGCGCAGAAGCGGAACATCGACCAGATTCTCAAGGCGGGTTGGTACCTGCTGGATCTGATCAACGAGATCCTCGATCTTGCGCTGATAGAATCGGGCAAACTGACCCTGTCGCGGGAGCCGGTATCGCTGGTCGAGGTGATGCTCGAATGCCGCGCCATGATCGAACCGCAGGCCAAGAAGCGCGGCATCGCGATGTCCTTCCCGCAGTTCGAAGTCCCGTACTTTGTCAGCGCGGATCGGACCCGGGTCAAGCAGGTACTGATCAACCTGCTCTTCAACGCCATCAAGTACAACAAGCCCGATGGGGCGGTGGCGGTCGTATGTACCCCGTGTCCTCCGGATTCTATCCGCATCAGCGTCCAGGACACCGGTGCGGGCCTCGCTCCGGATCAAGTTGCGCAGCTCTTCCAGCCGTTCAATCGCCTCGGCAAGGAGGCCAGTGCCGAGGAGGGCACGGGCATCGGATTGGTGGTCAGCAAGCGGCTGATCGACTTAATGGGAGGCACCATCGGCGCCGATAGCATCGTGGGCGAGGGGAGCGTGTTCTGGATCGAGTTGGGCCTGACGACTGCGCCGCTGCTCGCCGCCAGCGGGGTCGAGCGGGCGCCGACGGCGCCACCGCAGGCCCCGGACGACGCGCCGCGGCATACGGTCCTCCATGTCGAGGACAACCCGGCCAATCTTGAACTCGTCGAGGCGCTCATCGCGCGCCGCTCGGACCTGCGGCTGCTCAGCGCCGCGGATGGCAATCTGGGCATCGAGTTTGCCCGCACCTATCAGCCCGCGGCGATCGTGATGGACATCAATTTGCCGGGCATCAGCGGTATCGAAGCCATGAGGCGCCTGCGCGCCGACCCGTCGACGGCGCACATTCCCATCATTGCGCTCAGCGCTAATGCCATGCCCCACGACATCGAGAAGGGCCTGGAGGCGGGGTTCTTCAACTACCTCACCAAACCCCTCAAGGTCCGCGAGTTCATGGATGCCTTGGACGTCGCGCTGGCGTTTTCAAAAGCGAAATCCGTCCGCGCGGCCGAACCGGCCACGGTATGAGGATTGCCGAGTCCGACATCCGCGGCGCCAGAATCCTGATCGTTGACGATCAGGAAGTGAACGTCACCCTGCTCGAGGAAATGCTGGCTGAAGCGGGCTACGTTTGCGTTACCTCGACCACGAGTCCACGCGAGGTCTGCGCCCTACATCAGCGAAATCACTACGACCTCATTCTGCTCGACCTGCAGATGCCCGGCATGGACGGATTCCAGGTAATGGAAGGCCTCAAGTCGAACGCCGCGGGTGGGTACCTTCCAGTACTCGTGATTACAGCCCAGCCCGGCCACAAGGTGCGCGCGCTGCAGGCCGGCGCCAAGGATTTCATCAGCAAGCCGTTCGATTTGGTCGAAGTCAAGACGCGCATTCACAACATGCTCGAGGTGCGGCTGCTCTATAAGAAACTCGAAAATTACAGCAGGGAGCTGGAGCAGACGGTGCAGGAGCGGACGGCCGAATTGCGTGAAAGCGAAGCCCGCTACCGCAGCCTGACGGAGTTGGCCTCCGACTGGTACTGGGAGCAGGACGAGAAGGGCACCTTCACCAAGGTTTCCGGTCCGGTCCTCGAGATGCTCAGCGTCCGGCTGTCGACCCAGACGGGAGATGGTACCGCCGTGCAGTTGGGGCGCTGGAACGAGGCGCAGCGCGAGGCGCTACAGGCGAGCATCGCGTCGCGGCAGCCATTTTTGGATTTCGTGTTCAGTCGCGTCAACGCCGACGGCTCGCAGGAGGACTTTCGGGTCAGCGGTGAACCGATGTTCAACAACGCCTGCCGCTTCATCGGTTACCGCGGCATTGGCGTGGAACTCGCCCCGAAGAAATAGCGCGCAATGCCGCTGCGAGACGCGATGTTACCCACCCAAGGCCCCAACCAGAATCGTTTGCTCGCCGCTCTGCCGAGCGTGGAATTCGAGCGCGTCGCCGGGCATCTGGAACAGGTGCCGCTGGCGCTTGGTGAAGTCCTCTACGAACCGGGCGGCCAGCTGCAGCACGCATACTTCCCCACCACCGCCATCACATCGCTGCACTACGTCACCGATTCGGGCATGTCGAGCGAGATTGCGGGCGTCGGCAACGAAGGCATGGTCGGCGTCTCGCTAATCCTCGGCGGAGATACGATGCCCAGCTCGGCCGTCGTGCAGACGGCCGGTCACGCCTATCGCCTCGAGCGCCGGCTGTTGAAACAGGAATTCGATCGCGGTGGGACGACGCGCGGCCTGCTGCTGCGTTATACCCAGGCGCTAGTCACCCAGTTGATGCAGACTGCGGCGTGCAACCGCCACCATCGGGTCGAGCAGCAGCTGTGTCGCTGGCTGTTGGCGACTCTCGACCGCGTTCCGTCGGGACAGCTGGTCATGACCCATGAGTTGGTCGCGAGCATGCTGGGCGTGCGGCGGGAAGGGATCACTGAGGCCGCCGGGCAACTGCAACAAGCCGGGTTCATTCGCTATCGCCGCGGCCACATCACGGTGCTCGAGCGGTCGGGGCTCGAGACTCGCGCCTGCGAATGCTATGCAGTGGTGAAGAAGGAAGTAGGCCGTTTGCTGTCGGATGTTCTGTATCGCCAAGGCGCGGCCAACGCTATAGCTTGACCATCACATGCCGTGGGACGGTGTAGTCCTCGAGGGCGTAGGCTGATAGGTCCTTACCGTATCCTGAGCGCTTGAAGCCACCGTGCGGCATTTCACTGACCAGCATGAAGTGCGTGTTGATCCAGGTGCAGCCGTACTGCAATCGTGCCGCTACGCTCATGGCCTTGCCCACGTCCTGGGTCCAGACGGACGAGGCCAGGCCGTATTCGGAATCATTGGCCCAGGCGACGGCATCATCGGCGTCCGTGAAGCGGGTGATCGATACCACGGGACCGAATACCTCTCGCTGCACGATTTCATCAGACTGCTTCGTGCCGGCGATCAGAGTCGGCTCGAAGAAGAAACCGCCGCCCGCGCGCACCTTGCCGCCCGCGGTGATTTCGACGTGTCGAGAGGCCGCCGCGCGCTCGACGAAACCCGCAACGCGGGCGCGTTGTTCTTCGGAGATCAGCGGGCCCATTTCCACGCCGGCCTCGGATTGCGTGCCCACTTTGAGCGAGCGCACCGCAGTGCTCAGGTCGGCGACCAGACGATCGTAAATCTTGGCACCGACATACAGACGGCAGGCGGCCGTACAGTCCTGGCCGGCGTTGTAGAAGCCGAAAGTACGCACCCCGGAGACCACTGCATCGAGATCGGCATCGTCGAATACGATGACCGGGGCCTTGCCGCCGAGTTCCAGGTGGGTGCGCTTGAGATTGCCGGCGGCTGCCGCAAGAATCTTCTGTCCCGTCGATACATCGCCGGTGATGGACACCATGCGTACTCGCGGATGCGACACCAAGGGCGCGCCCACGCTCTCGCCGCGGCCGCAGATGATGTTGACCACTCCCCTCGGCAATAACTCGACCAAGAGTTCGGCTAGTTTCAGCACTGTTAGCGGCGTCTGCTCGGACGGCTTCAATACCACAGTGTTGCCGGCGGCGAGCGCCGGCGCGAGCTTCCATGCGGCCATCATCAAGGGATAATTCCACGGGGCGATGGAGGCGACGACTCCGACCGGATCGCGTCGAATCATACTGGTGTAACCCGGCAGGTATTCGCCTGCCAAGGCGCCGTGCTGGACGCGAGCGGCGCCGGCAAAGAAGCGAAACACATCCGCTATCGCCGGGATCTCGTCGTTCAGAGCCGCGGCCAGCGGCTTGCCGGTATTGTCGGATTCAAGCTTGGCGTAGGCCGCACCGTCCGCTTCGATGCGATCCGCGAGGCGCAGCAGCAGAGTGGCGCGGTCCTTGGGTGCGGTCTGGGCCCAGGCGCTTGCCGCCTTCTCGGCCGCGGCAACCGCCCTATTCACTTGGTGCGAGCTTGCCTCGGGGACCTCGGCGATGCAGCGGCCGGTGGCGGGATCCAATATCCGTTCCGCCGTGCCTTCGCCGGCAACCAATACTCCGTCGATCAATAGCTTGGTCTGCATATCAGCCCACCGCCGTGCGTTTCTTCTTCTCGACATCGTCGAAGGGTAGATTATGCGCCGTCGCGGAACCTTGGACATTCTTGCCGCGAATCTCCAGCCGCGTGCCATGAACCGCCACGGGGACGTCGAGGCGCGCGATGGCCATGGACTTGCCCGTCAAAGTCGACGCCATTGCGCAGGTGATTACGCCTACGTTCTTGTCCCCGCGATACACCAAGTCGCCCATGTCCGCGGGTGCCTTGCCGTCTACCAGTAGACCGAAGATCTTGAAGCGCTCCTTGCCTTTCAAGCGGGCGTGGGCGTCCGCGCCGTTGAAATCGTTCTTTCCGGGGCTCACGGTGAAGTCGAGGCCGAGTTCCCACAGACTGTCGCCGGGAGGATCCTTGTCAAAGGGATACATCTGGGACATATCGTAGGGATAGAACAGCAAGGAACTCTCGACTCTCAAGTAATCCAAAGTGGTGAAACAGGTAGGAATGATGCCGAGCGCCTTGCCCTCGCTCACTATGGTGTCCCACACCAGAGCGGCGTCTTCGCCTCTGCAAAAGATCTCGTAGCCGCGCTCGCCGGTGTAGCCCGTGCGCGAAATCGTCACAGGCCGGCCGAATAGAGTCGCCGGCGTGTGGTGAAAGTATTTGAGGTCGCGAATGCCGGGAACATGCTTGGCGAGAAAATCCACCGCCACAGGGCCCTGCAGCGATAGGTCGTGCAAATCGTCGTCGACGATCAGGGCGGCGTTGCGGCCGACCACATACTTGGTCAGGGTTTCATGCCCAGCGCCGCTGCCATGCACGACCATCCAAGAATTGGGACCCATGCGATACAGGATGCAGTCGTCGATGAAATGACCGGCGTCATTCAGCATGCAGGCATAGGCTGATTTTCCCGGATAAATCTTGGTGACATCGCGCGTCGTCGCATAATTCAACACGGCGGAGGCATGCGGTCCCACCAGATGCAGCTTTTTCAGTCCTGATACATCCATCAAGCCGGCCTTGGTGCGGATTGCCACATGATCCTGGGCCACGTCCTTCGCGTACGTCCACGCGGTACCCATGCCATTCCAGTCCTCGAGCTTCGATCCAAGTGCCCGGTGCCGATCGGCCAGGACCGAGGTACGCCAGCTAAGTGCCATAAATGCCTCCAGAGTTGATCAATGTATGATGGCCAATGCAGTTCGCGACTATTCGGGCGCCGTGCCCGAGGTGGTGGGGGAGCCGTCATCGAAAGGTGCCAGCCACTGCACCGCCGCGTCCCTATAACGCGTCAATCCTTTGTAGTCGACCAGCGCGGGATGCAAATCCTTCAAGACTCGGTGTACGCGCCGCGCCCATTTCGGCACGGTCGCCAATTGCCGCAAGCTGATCAGGTAGCAGCGAATGCCGAATACCACGGCGTTGCTGCGCGGCAGCCGCCACAGCCCCTGCAATTCAACGCGCAGATGCACCAGGTCACCGGCATTCTGCGCGGTCACGGCGGCGCGGTCCGTTCCCCACTGCGGATAATTTTCAGGTGAAGTATCCAGGCGAGGGTTGATGGTCATGGTCCAGTTCAGACGCCGCACCGGTTGACCCAAGCGCAGATTGAGCAGGAATTTCAGCGCTCGATCGAATACCTGGAGTTCGTGCGCCAGCGGCACCGGTCCATGCCACTCCTTGAAGGTCATGCCTAAGTCGAAGTCCAAAGACCAGTCGGCTTGAGTGGTCACCATGCCGGCCTCGCACCACAAATCTCCCTCGCGTTGATCCATCACCACGAAGTCGCCCTGGGCCTGGCGCGTGATGTAGTCGAGAGGTTCTCGCGGTAGGGTGGCGGTATCGCCGAAGGTGAAATGCTGGTCGATCTCCAAGGGCCTATTGATCCAGTGCCAGCGATTGCCCTGCTTGGCGAGCGAGAAGTGCGCGGGGTAGTCGTGCGCGAGCGACTCCATGATCAATTCCAGGCAATCCCACTGCGAGCTCATCATATGCGGCATGGCCTGATACCGCAGGGGTTCGGTAGCCAGTACGATCGCACGCTCGCGGCACTCAGCCACATAATGTTCGTCCACGTCGAAGGCGAATTCGGTGACTGAGCCCAAGGGTCCAGGCAGGTGAGGTTCGATGTTCACCGAATACATGTAGTTGTCTTCGGCAAACGGCAACGGGAAGCGGCGAACGGCCTGCGGACTATTGCTGTAATTGAAATCGCCTCGGAAAGTCTCTTCAGGTTTAAATACCGCGCTCATGTAATGCTCTCCTAGAGGTCGAGGACCAGGCGCTTACAGTTCGCCCGAGATACGCAGGGCATGATGCTCTTGGCCTTGGCTTTGTCGGCTTCCGACAGGAAGTGATCGTTGTGTACCAATTCACCGTCGAGTTCAAGCACCCGTGTATGGCAGAAGCCGCAGACACCGCCGCGGCATAGGTAGGGTACTTCCACTCCGGCGGCCTCGATGCTTTCAAGCAGGCTTTGGTCGGGCGGCACATGTACGCTGAGCTTCGAACGCGCTAGGAACACCTCGAAGGCGTCGCCCACCGGCGGCGCGCTGAATTGTTCCCAATGAATATGGCTGTCGGGCCAGCCGCAGGATTGCGCCGTGGCGATGACGTGCTTGATCATGCCCACTGGACCGCAGACGTACACATGCGTGCCCAGCGGCTGAGTCGCCAGCAGCGTCTCGAACGCAATGGTCTGACCTTCGCTGTCATAGTACACATGAAGTCTTTCACCTTCGCGCCGCTGCAAGCGCTGCAGGAAGGCGGCGTGCTCGCTCGAGCGCACGGAGTAATGCAGTTCATAGGGGACGCTGCCGCCGTGCAAGTCCTCGAGCTGCGCGAGAAAGGGGGTGATGCCGATGCCGCCGGCAATCAACACATGCTTACGGGCAATTTTGTCGAGGCCGAACAGATTCACAGGGTGCGCGATTTCCAGACGGCTGCCGACCTCGACGGCGTCGTGCATGAAGTGCGAACCGCCGCGGCTTTCTTCCATGCGACGAACGCCGATTTCATAGGTGTCGAGCGCCAGCGGCGAGCCGAGTAACGAATAAGGGTTTTTGTGTACGCGCCCGGCGCCCTGCATGACGACGATGATGTGCGAGCCGCCCGAGAATACCGGCAGGCTCCCCCCGGCGGCCGGCGCCAGCTTGAAGTGCTTGATCAGCGGCGTCACCTGTTCGACGCCGATGACTTCGACGGTGATGGTCTGCGCGTCGTTCACAGGAACACCTCCTTGAGCGGCGGCAATTCACCTGGCGCTTCAGCATCCACCATGACGCCCATGTAGGCCGCCAAGCGGCGCGAATAATGATCGCGCACCAGCAGCCATCGCCCGCACCCGATGCAGCTCACGATATTGGTGCGCACGTCTTCGGTTGTGGCGCGGCAATGAATGCAGTAAACGCGGCGCGCGAGAGTGCCGCATTCCTCGGCGCGAATCTCATCTTTGTTGAGATTGAACTCAAGCGCGATTTTCATGGCGAGACCGATGAAGCTTTCGGGTCCCGCGACGTAGAGACGGGTGCCCATCAGTGATTTCTGCAGGATCGCCCTGAATCGTTCGAGTAGTGCGGGCGTGGAGGGGAATGTCTGCAGGTCCGCGACCGTGGCGGCTTTGAATTGCTCGACCTCGGGCGCGGCGGCATCGGACACGAATAACACGCGGGTGTTCTTTAATGATGGGCCGGCGACGACGCGCATTTCAGCAATCACACGCAGAAGGGGGGCGGCGCCGGCCCCCATCGCGAGCATTAAATGATAGCGGCCGCGGGTATCTGTTTGCAGCGGCGCGTATACGGGCTTGCTCTTGATCCCGGTGATCAGCATGGCTAGTACACCGCGAGCCGGTGCGTAACGTAAACCACGGCGATGCCCAATGCCAGCACGATGTAGGGCCAGATACCCGCTCGCTTGACGATGCGTTCGCCATTGACCATTTCCAAGTCGTCCGCCATGTCGCGCGGGAAGGAACCCTTGTCTTGAATATAGTGGCGGTAAATGAACACAGGTACGATGAGCGCGCAGAACAGCAGCCCCGCCATGAGGGTGCCGGCGCCGTAAACATTGGCGCCGAAACCCATGAAGGCGAGATTCACGAAGGACAGCACGGCGCCGGCGGCGAGAATCCAGGTCGGAGCGCGCCAGGGCCGCTCCTGCCGAGGCCGATCGAGCCGATGAATCCAGCCTGCATTGAGGTTCAGGAAATTGAAGATGAGATAGCCGATGTTGGCGGCGCCGATGATGAACACAGAATCGGACAGCAGCAGCAGCACCAGATTGAACCCGAGATTGGTGAGCATGGCGTTGGTAGGTGCGCCATGGGAATTCACCTTGGCGAGATACTTCGGCAGCCACCCGTCCAGCGATGCTTGATACAGAGTGCGTGAAGAGCCAGCCATGGAAGTCATGAGCGACAGGATCAGCGCAAGAATCAACATGATGACGACGATAATGCCGACGAACTTACCGGCGTGCACCATTTTGGACATGACGCCCGCGACACCCATGCCGCTGTAGATATCCGGCGCCAACATGCCGCCGTATTCCGCCGCGGTAGTCACATTGCCGGCCGCGTCGATAACGGCAGGGTGCAGCAGCGTGCCTAGGCCGAGAAATCCCTGAAAAGCGAACGGCACCAGCGTGTACACGACCACGCACAGCAAGCCCGAATAGAAAATCGCCTTGAAGGTGTCGGTCTTGGGATTCTTGAACTCTCCGGTGTAGCACACCGCCGTTTCGAAGCCGTAGGTGGACCAGGCAGCAAGGAACATGCCCGCCGCAAACACCGTGACGCCCGACATATTCCAGGTGCCGTCGATGACTCGTCCCATAGCGTCGTGCGCCAAGGGAGCGAGCGGGAAGAAGTTGGCGTTGACGATGTCGCCAGTCAGTATGGGAACGATGCCGATCAGCAGCAGGGGAATCATCGCCGATATCCCCAGGATCTTGGTGGTATTCGCAGATCGCAGGATGCCGCCGTCCTGAATGAATTTGACCGCCAGCAATATCACCGCGCCCAGCAGGAAGACGCCATTGATGCGCATGCTTAATCCCGTGCGCAAGTACCCGAGATCGAGCAGAGTGATCTGCCAGGTGTTAATGGCCGCATCCGGCGCGAACAACCCGCTCAGTATGTAGCCGGCCGCCAGCGCCGAGCCAGTCGCTTGTACCGGCGACCAGGCAAACCAGTTGCACCACACCGAGATGGGAGCGACCAGCTTGCCGTAGCGTTCCCAGGCCATGGCGCCATAGATCGATGTTCCGCCCGCCTTGTTGGGGAACAGTCCCGCAATTTCCGCGTACGTGAAGGATTGAATGAAGCCCATGGCGATCGAAGCAGTCCAGATCACCCAGGACAGCTTGCCCACGGTCGCCGCCACCGCGCCGATGGAAAATAGCACCAGGGGAGGCACGCCGCTAGCTACCCAAAAAGCTCCGGTCCAATCGATGCCGCGCTCCAGCCCGGCATTCATTGCGCCGGTATCGCGCACGACTACTTCGGCAGTCGCACTCATGCCATGCACTCCATGCAGGGTTCAACGGGACCGATGCGGCCCGGCTCGAGGGAATCTAAATAACTGCATTCAGAAATGCTTGCGTAGTTCTTCGGCGATTTCAAATATGTCTCCCACGATGCCGTATTTGGCCACACTGAAAATCGATGCTTCGGCGTCACTATTGACCGCGACTATGGTGCTGACGTGCTTCATGCCCGCAAGATGTTGGATTGCACCCGATACGCCCATTGCGATATAGAGCTGGCAGGTGCTCGCCGTCTTGCCCGACTGGCCGACCTGGCGGCTTTTCGGCAGCCAGCCGGCGTCCGCGATGGGCCGCGAGCAACCCAGGGTCGCGCCCACGGCATCCGCCAACTCGCGAAATTGCGCAACCTTGGCCTCCTCGCCGATGCCGCGGCCGATGGTCAGAATGAACTCAGCGGCGGTCATGTCCACATCATCGCCGGCGCTCATTTCAATGAACTCGCGGCCCGTTGCGCGACTCTGCACCGGCGGCGTGTCGAAAATCGTTATTCGCGGGGAGGCTGCTTGTTCAGGGGGTTTGAACACATTGCCGCGAATCGCCAGCATTACCGTGTTGCGGCCGGGAAAATCCACTTCGACATAGACTTTCTGGCCATAGCCGCCGCGAGTCGCGACCAGTTCGCCGTCGACGCGCTCGACACTGAACACATCCGTGGCGAACCCCAGACCAAGGCGTGTCGCAAGCGCCGCTGCGTATCCGAATGAATCCACGCTGTGGGCCACCAACACCACATCCGGGTTTCGTTTCGTGATCAATGCGCCGACGGCAGATTCGAAAATATCAGGGTCGAACTCGGCGGCTCCGACCTTGACGGTCACGATCTCGTCGACTCCCGACAGGCTCAATGGTTTGACGAAGCGATCCGGAGAGTCGCTTAGGATGGCGACCGCCACCTCTTCTCCGGCACGGCGCAGGCTGATGCCGGCGCTCAATAATTCCAGCGACACGGGGCGCAGTTCCCCGCGTCTCTGTTCTCCGATGACGAGGATGCCGCTCATGACGCCGCACCCTTGAATGCGTGAATGATTTGCGCGAGACGCGCCGCTTGCTGCGCGGCGTCTCCCTCGATGAGCTGCGCACGGGCCTTGTCCGGAACGTACATGCGGCGCACCCGCGACGATGAGCCTGCTTCGCCCACGTCGGCGGCGCCCAATGCCAGATCCGACAAGGACAGCACTTCGATGGGTTTCGCCGCGGCTTGTTTGATACTGCGCAGCGACGCATAGCGGGGTGTGTTGATGCCGAGTTGGATGGTCAACACTGCCGGGCATTGAATCTCGACTTCATGCAGCAGGCCACCCTCCAGCTCGCGCCGAAATACGGCCAAATTGGCTCCCGGTGTACAGGTCAAATTGCTGACCACCGCGGCATGCGGCCAGCCAAGCAGAGCCGCTGCGGCGATGCCGGTGGACGCGAACGACTGGTCCGAGGATTGCACGCCGGCGAACAGCATATTCGGTGCTTCACGTTTCGCCACCGCCGCCAGCACTCGCGCGATGGCGATGGAGTCGGAGTACTCTATGCAAGTATCCCAGACGCGAATCGCGCGATCCGCTCCCTTCGCCAGGCATTTGCGCAGTGATTCGTCGGCCTCATCCGGCCCCACCGAGACCACGACCACTTCCACCGGTTCGGCCGATGATTCCCTGATCTTGACGGCCTCTTCCAGGGAGAAGTCATCCCATTCGTTCAAATCACGGATGAAAAAATCCGAGTCAACATCACGACCGTCGTCGCGAATCGCGAAATCTTCATCGAGCGCGGCGACTTGTTTGACTGCTACTAAAATCTTCATGCAGGCACCTCTTCGGCACGGCGCGCCGGGATGGCCTCACGAATGAGTTCTATGAGTTCTTTGACCACGAATTTTCCCTCGTTGCCGGTGGTTTTGAGCGCATCCTCGAACATGGTGAGATCCTTCGGGCAGCTGACCACGTAGACCTCGAGCCCCGGGATCGCCGCCGCTTCTTTCATGCGATTCTGTGCCGGTTTCTCCGCTCCCACCGGGTCGGGCACCCAGATCCTGCCGCCGCCGGCGCCGCAGCAGAAGGAGTTCGCCTTGCAGCGTCCCATCTCGACCAGTTCGCAGCCGAGCAGCGCCAGCAATTCTCGCGGCGCGTCATAGCCCTTGTTGAACCGGCCCAAGTGGCAGGGGTCGTGGAATGTCACGCGGTATTTCAACGGGTTGGTGACTTGCAATCGCCCCTCGGTGAACAAGCGCTTGGCCAAGGTCGTGTAGTGCTCGATTTCGTACTTGCCGCCGAAGTCGGGATATTCGTTGCGAATGGTGTTGTAAGAATGAGGATCGGTCGTCACGACGCTCTTGAATGATGCGCCCGCGAGCGCATTCACATTGGCGGTCGCCAGCACTTCGTACAAGCCTTCTTCTCCGACCCGGCGAACATCGTTGCCTGCATTCGACTCGCCGTCATAAAGAATCCCGAAATTTACGCCCGCTTCCTGCAGCAGCGAGGCGAACACTTGCGAGACTTTCTGATTGCGCGGATCGAAGGATGCATAGTCGCCGACGAACCACAGCACGTCCACGGGTTCCTTGCGAGCGTCCTTGACCGGGAAGGGCAGTGCCTTGCTCCAGGCGCCGCGCTTGCGCTTGGACTCGCCGAATGAATTGCCGGTCTTGTGAATGGTCTGCAGAGTCTTGGTCAGCAGGGGGTCCATGGCGCCCTCTTCGACCAGCTTGCGCCGCATCTGCACGATAATGGGCACGTGCTCCACGGCAACCGGACAAATCTCCACACAAGCCATGCAGGTGCGGCATGACCATAAAGTCTCCATGGCTACTTGTCCGGGCGCCTTGCCGTGTATGTCGAGTTCGGCGGCGTCGGGCAAGACGCCGGATTCGAGCGTCGACTTCGCGAATTCACGCAAGCTTAAGATTACATCGCGAGGTGACAGCGGCGCGCCGACGGCGCGCGCAGGGCAGGCTTCATGGCAGCGGCCGCACTTTGTGCAGGCGTCGAGATTCAGCAGCTGTTTCCAATTGAAATCGGTGATCCTCGCCGCACCCACCTGTTCTTGCGAGTCTGGAATGCGCGGCAGTCGCTGCGCGGCCAGTGGGTCGCGGACCATTAGCGAGGCCGCCGCCGTGAAAATGTGTTTGACTTTGGTGAATGGAATCAGTGCGATGAGCAGCAGCGCAATAAGTCCGTGAAACCACCACAGCCCATGGCGCAGCAAGCCGGCGCCCCGTTCTCCCAAGCCCGCGGTGCGCATGCCCTCGGCCAGCAGGGCGCCGACCGGAGACCACCAGCGGGTATCCCAAATATCCGCACGATCCTGCAGCCAAACCAGCCTTGCCGCTTCCAGCACATAACCCGTGCAGGCAATGATCAATAGAATCCAGAGGAATGCCCAGTCTTCGCGGCGATATTGCGGCCGATCAAAATCGGGGTCGCCCGGTACTCGGTCCGGTCTTGCGTAGTCGAGTTTCGGCAGCCGCATCCAGCCGCGCCGGTACATCATGAACGCGAGCCCCGCGATCAGAGCGACGCCCGCGATATCGAGTACTAACGAGAACACCAGGTAGAACTGGCCGTGCCAGAATCGTATTCCGAACAGCGGCTCCAGGATGTCGTATTCCAAAGTGATGGTCGCGGTGCCGGCGAACAGCAGCACAAATCCGTAGAAGATCAGGCGATGCGCCCCTCCCGCAGACCGGTCGCGGCGTTCTATGGTGCGGTGGCTGAGCACCGAGGAGAGCATGGCGCCAAACCGTGCCCAAAGGCCGCCTTCGAGTTTCAGCGCGGCGCCGCGGCGGTACTTGCGGATCTGCACATAGACGCCGTAGCCGAATATCGCTATCGCGGCGTAGCCCAGCAAGTAGAAAAGCCGCACCTCTGCTGCTGAGAACGCCTCGAATAGGATCCGAGTGACAGCGTCGGTGCGGCTCACCATCAGGTCTTGTACTCTAGTTCGAAATTTCCACCGGGCATGTGCGCAGTGCCCCAGACGGCGACTTCGCGCTTGTACGGCAGCGGCAATTGCGCCTTGGCTTCTTCTATTTCGCGCGCCAATCGGTGGCCCGTGAACGTGGCGTCGGCGATGAGACGGGGTGCTTCCGCGTCGCCGATCAAGTACACATCCTTGACGCCGTTCTTCTGCCACTCGCCCTGACGAGCCTTGAGCTCGGTGTATAGGCTGTTGTTGGAATGCCGGCCGGTGACCAACACCAAAGAGTCGAACTCCACCCAGCGCTGGCTCTTGTTGGCCTCGCGCGGCAACTGCCCGCGACCGCGGTAGGTACGCTTGGAGCCGTCGCCGAAAATATCGTACACCTCAAGGCGCCCCGTCTCGATGCGCGAACTGAAGGCATTGTGGATTTCCTTGATGTGCAGTTCGTGCATGCGCCGCATCATATTCGGATACTCGAGCGTGAAATGCATGTAATTAGCCAGATGCACGCCCGTGACCACGGTGACATCGTGGCCTGCGACGGCCAGTTTTTCCGCCAGGCTGGGCGCCATGAAGTAAGTGTCGGCATTCAGGATTACGACGCGCTTGCCGATGGCCTTCTTGCCCTCGAGCACCTGCTCTGGGGTGAGTTGGTCCGCTTTCGAGGCGTCGGCGCCCGGAATGGGGTCGTGGCTCAGGCAATTGGTGCCGTCGGTATTCCAGGAAGAGCCGGTGGCGATGACAATTTTCTCTGCGCCGTAGGTGAGCGCCGTCTCGGCCGTCATCGGTTTTTGGCCGAGCGCCACCTGGCTCTGCTTATTCTTCTTCACCAGCTTGTTGATCTGCAGCTCGCGGTAGTCGCGGTGGTAGCCCCACTCACCGAGCCCGGGCAGCGTGACGACGGAATTCAAATGGCCGCCGACCTTGGCGGCCGTGTCATAGAGATGCACGGTGTAGCCGCGTTCCAGCAACACCCGGGCGCACTCGGAACCCGCGGGCCCGGCGCCGACGACCAATATGGAGTCCTCGGTGCCGCGTTTTGGAAACTTTTCTGGATGCCAGCCACGCCGGTATTCTTCGCCCGCCGTGGCGTTCTGCGTGCAGATCATGGGCGGTCCGCCTATTTCCCAGCGGGAAATACAGACATTGCAGCCGATACAGACGCGGATGTCGTCGTAGCGGCCTTCCTCGATTTTCTTCGGCAGCCAGGGGTCGGAGATGGAGGGCCTGGCGGCGCCGATTATATCGGCGATGCCCTTGGTCACGATCTCGGTCATCTTTTCGGGATCGGTGAAGCGGCCCACACCGAGAACCGGCTTCTTGGCCACTTGCTTAACGAAGCGCGTCCACGGCACCTGGTGCCCCTGCTGGTAGAATCTGGATGGGCCGGCGTCCTCGCCCCACTCGGCAATGTCACCCACATCCACGTCCCACAGGTCGACCAGGGGGTCGGCCAGCGCGATGAATTTCATGCCGTCGTTTTCAACCTCGACGCCTGTATCCCCATACAGAGTATCCACCGCGAAGCGGGTCGCGATGGCGCAGTCCTGGCCGACGGCGCGGCGGACTTTTTCCAGGGTCTCGAGCCAGAAGCGCGCGCGATTCTCCAACGAACCGCCGTATTTGTCCTTGCGCTTGTTGTAGTAGGGCGAAAGAAACTGCAGCGGTAGGTAGGAATGTGCGCCGTATACGTAGACGATATCGAAACCCGCATCGCGAGAGCGCAGCGCAGCGTCCACGTAGTACTGCTGGACGGTGGCAATGTCGTCCAAGTCCATCTCTTTGCAGTAGGTGAGGGTTTCGAATTCCGAAGCGTACTGGCTTGGACCGCGCGGCGTGGCGCGCGACTCCATGCAGGGGGCATGTGACCCACCATACCAAAGCTCAACCCCGGCAAGGGAGCCATAGTGATGGATGTGATCGGTCATGGCGCGCAAGTTCCGTACGTCGCCCGCATCCCAGATGCGCGCCGACAAGCGATGCGTGTCGTCCGCTTCGGGGTGAATCGAACAATACTCGGTATTGATTCCCGCCCAGCCGCCTTCGGCCTTCAGCGATCGGTGCGCCGCCTGAAAGCCCGGCTTGTCGGAGCCCGCGCCGATGCAATGCGGCACCTGATAGAACCGGTTGCGCAGCGTCTTCGGGCCGATCTTGATCGGCTGAAACAGGATGTCATGTTTTGGGTCGCGCGCCATACTCTTATCCTCTGGCTTTGTAGCGGTGTTTATTTGGGCAGGACTCGCCCGTCAAGGCGAGGAACTCGTATCATATTCTTGCTCGAACGGCGCTGGCCAGGAGACCACCGCGCCAATCGGTACTGCGCGACCAGTGGCCAGGGTTGAGCGGGCATCGGAAGTAAATAACATGTCAGTTACTGTAGTGCAAATTTATTGCATGCAGTGTAAATTGACTCGCAAGCGCATGGAAGCTGCGGTCTTTGCGCGAACTTAAGGAACTAAAGAGACCTCGCATGGCGCGTTCACCGAAAATCCCAAAATCGGCGGCGGCTTCAGCCGTTGCTCCGGGTAATGTAGGACGGCAATTAGGCGCGGTCGCGCGCCGCGTGCGCGAGGGCCAGGATTTGACTCTCACGGATGTCGCGAACTCCGCCGGGATCAGCGCCGGCATGCTCAGCCGGCTGGAAACGGGTCATGTCACCCCCAGCCTGGAAACCTTGGTGGCACTGGCCGGCGCGCTCGGCGTACGACCGGCCTTGCTGCTGCAGCAGCTGGGCGGAGATGAGGAGGGCGCGCAGCGGGTTCCCGCGGGCCAAGGCCTCGAGGTGGTTCGCCGCGGTACCCGCCGCGGCCATACCTACCACTTGTTGGCGGCGCAGCGCGGCCCGCGCAAGTCTTTCGAGCCCTTTCTCGTGACGCTGACCGACAAGAGCGAAGTATTTCCGGGTTTTCAACACCCCGGCAGCGAATTCATCTACATCCTCGCCGGCTCCCTGACCTACCGGCATGGAAGCCACAGTTATCCGCTGACGACGGGCGATTCACTGAGTTTCCGAGGCGATGTGCCGCATGGCCCCGAGACCTTGGATAAGGTGCCTATTCGAATGTTGTCCATCATCATTTACGATGAGGAGAAATGAGATCGCTACTTGTCCTGCATCGCGGCTAGTTTTGCTTCCAGTTCGGCGCCGAAAAAGGCTTGTGGAATTGACGCAGTGACGTGTTCCAGTCGCTCCCGCTTGGCGACGGCGACCTTGGCCGTATCGAAGGCTTCGCGCAACGAGTGAGCAGAGGGCAATGAGTCGCGGTAAAACGCCTCGCCAAAGTACGTTAGATCGCGATCGTTCGAACAGCCGAACGAAGTGCGATCGGCCGCCGACGCGGTGATGATGATGGTTTGCGGATCGCTCAGGGCCTCGATGAAGCCCCCGGCGTAGCACGCCGAAATGATGATCACCCGCCATTTGATTCCTGATTCCTGCAGGGCATGGGCGAGATCCTCGTCAGTCATATCATTCAGCGGAAGTTGCGAATTGGATACGACGATCGCGGGATCCTCCGCGCCGTGCGAGGAGATCGACAAGAAGAGCACATCTTGGTCGAGATTCATGCGCGAGGCGAGACCGTGTAGGGCGTAATTCAGTCCGGAGACGGTGGCGAGCGGAGTGCGCTGCAAGTCGCGTTGATCGTTGATCAGCGACAAGCCTCTACCGGCGATGTCGTAACGTTCTCCAAGCACCCGCGATGCAAAGCCGATTTCTTGCGCGAATACCTTCTGGTCGCCGACTCCGGCAAAGCCGAGAAAGAAAGACCGCGGATTCGGCGACGCATCGCGGCTGATTGCTGCCAGAGATTGATCAATGCGGCCGGCTTGCCCGAACAAAATGGCCTCGCTGTCCGCGGATGCGTCGTCCGGTTCAGCAGCCTGCGATTCGCGTGGGGTCCACACATCGGGAATGACATCCAGCGTATCGGTGAGCCAGCTAAACGCCGCAACGAACACGAGGCCGGCGCAAGCGGCCGCACGCTGGGTTTCACCGGTCATGGCGCGCAGCCCGCGGGCCATGAAAAGCAGTGTGTAAGCACCGACGACTAGGGCCGCGTCCAGATACCAAGAGGGATCGAGATACGCCGTCACCACAGCGGCGAACAGCAGCGGCACCGGCACGGCTCCCAACGCCAACGCCAATGCAGGCCCGAACGCCGGCGCCGGATGCGCCCGCCATCGCAGCAATGCGGCTAACCCGAGGATTGCCAGCGCGTACCAGGCAAGCAGTGGAATGCCGCCGGCGAAAAACTGCGGATCCGGCTGCGACTGCCAGCGATCGATCCCGATCCACGCCGCCAGCCATAGGCCGCTCATGGCCAGGGTCGCAGCCAGTGGATTGCCCGAGGGCATCGATGTCACCGGTCTCAATGCCCAAAGACGCGCCAATGTTGTTAGCCATCCTGGCGGTGCATAGGTCAGGTTCATTGGAGACTCACTCATGATTCGTTGATAATAACAGCCCATCTACGCGGGCGCGGCCATTGCAGATACGCCGGGTTATGGATTGCGGGTCATGGGTTGAGGATCTTCGCCACATAGCGCGCGTTGATCGACAATGCATGCGCTTGAACATTGGAGGCTGTATGGCTTTGTATAGGCTGGGGGACATTTCTCCCACGATAGCGATGAGCGCGTACGTCGCTCCGAGCGCATCAGTCGTCGGCAACGCGGTCCTCGCCGACCATAGCAGCGTCTGGTTTTGCGCGACCCTGCGCGGCGACAACGAGACCATCAGCATCGGCGCGAACAGCAATGTGCAGGATGGAGCGGTCATGCACACGGACCCCGGCTTTCCGCTGATGGTGGGCGCCAATGTTTCCATCGGCCATCAGGCAATGCTGCATGGCTGCACCGTGGGTGAAGGCTCATTGATAGGCATACAGGCGGTTGTGCTGAACGCGGCCGTCATAGGCAAGGGCTGCCTGGTGGGTGCCGGCGCCGTCATTACCGAACGCAAGGTATTTGCCGACGGCACGCTCATTCTGGGCGCACCCGCCAAGGTGGTGCGTGAACTTAGCGCCGAAGAGCGCGAGAAGCTTTTAAAAATTGCGGAACACTACGCATCCCGCGGTGCTTACTACCGGGAGCATTTGCAGCTGATCGACCGTCAGTGACAAGGGATTCGCGCTGCGCGACGCTAGGATTCACTCATGCGTGCCGCCAAACCCGCCCGCCACCGACAAAAATCTGCATCGCGGTTCTCACTGCACCGGTTTGTCGCCGGCCTTGTCGGCCTTGTCGGCCTTGTCGCCTTTGACGGCGGCCTTGGTCTTTTCAACGCCGCGCTTGGTCGCGGCGGCTACCTTTTTGGCTCCTTCCTTGCTTGCGGCCGCCACTTCGTGCCCGACCTCTTTGGCCGCCACCGCTACTTGTTGAGCGCCGGCCTTGGCGGCCTTCGCAACGGCCTTAGCGTCACGCTTAACGGCCGCGCCGACGATCTTGGCATCTGTCGACACCGTGGTGGCCACACTGGCCGGAGGGTCGTCCGCGGCCTGCGCGGCAAATAGCGGCGCCGCCCACGGACCGAGCACCAGGAGTGCCGAAAGATAGCTTGTCATGACCTTCATCGGTGTTTCTTCCTAACTGAACACATCACCGTATTTCTCCCGAAGAGCCGCCTTCTGAACTTTACCTGTTCCTCCCACGGGGAGGGATTCCAGGAATATCACCTCATCCGGCATGCATAGGCGGGCCACTTGCGTCGAGAGGAACTCCAGGACCTCCTCCCGCTCCAGGGTTCGGCCCTGCTTGCGCACGACGAATAGCAGCGGCCTTTCCTGCCATTTAGGATGCTTGACGCCAATGACTGCCGCAGCGGCCACCGCCGGATGGCCGATGGCTGCATTTTCCAAATCGATGGAACTGATCCATTCGCCGCCGGTTTTGATGAGATCCTTGGCGCGGTCTCTGATCTGCATCATGCCGTATGCATCGATGGTGGCGATATCTCCCGTAGGAAACCAGCCCGCCACCAGCGGCGAGGTATTGCTCTTGTAATAGCCGCTCACAATCCACTGACCACGCACCATGAGCTCGCCTTGCGATATGCCGTCACGCGGCAGGGTGGCGCCGTGTTCATCCACCACTTTGAGTTCCACGCCGAAAAGCGATTTTCCCTGCTTGGCGATGATCGAGTGCCTCTCCCCGGGCGCCGACATCATTTGCTCGGAATCCAGGGCGCTCATTGTCGCCGAGGCGACGGTCTCGGTCATCCCCCATCCTTGCCGCACTTCGATCCCGTACTTTTCGCTCAAGCTGGCGATCAAGGCACGCGGCATGGCTGATCCGCCTGATAGTGCGCGTTGTAGGGTCGAGAGGCGCAATTGGTTCTGTTCGAGGTGATGCACCAACCCCAGCCAAATCGTGGGGACGCCGGCACTGGCGGTGACTTTTTCGGTTTCCATCATCTCGTACAGCCCGGGGCCGTCCAGTCTGGGACCGGGCAGCACCAGTTTCGCCCCAGCGATCAAGGCGGCATAGGGAATGCACCAAGCATTGATATGGAACATGGGCACAATGGGCAGAACGGTTTCTGTGGGAGATAGTCCCAATACCCCGGGCATGCACAGGGTGATGGCGTTAAGCACCATCGAGCGATGTGAATACAGAGCCCCCTTGGGGTGGCCGGTAGTGCCCGAGGTATAGCAAAGTACGGCGCCGGTGCGTTCGTCGAATTCAGGCCATGCGAATTGGTCGCCATGTGCGGCAATTAATTCTTCATAGGCGCAAAGGTTGGGTATTCCCTCGACCTCGGGCATGTTCGCCGCGTCGCTGAGGCAGAGCCAAGTCTCGACTTTGGGGCAATGTGGAGCAATCGCCTTGATCAGCGAAGCGAAGGTTGCGTCAAACAGAATTACCCGATCGTCGGCGTGGTTGACGATGTAGATCAATTGCTCGGGATGCAGCCGAGGGTTGCAGGTGTGCATCACCATGCCGCTGCCGGAGACCGCGTAATAGGCTTCCAGATGGCGATGATTGTTCCAGGCAATGGACCCCACAGCGCTGCCGGCATCCAATCCCAAGCTCCGTAGAGCGTTGGCCAGCCGTCGAGCGCGGGCAGCACACGCGGCGAAGGTGTAGCGATGCAGCGAGCCATGCGTGTCACGGGAGACGATTTGTGTACGTCCATATTGTGCTGCCGCATGCTCGATAACTGCGGAAATCAATAGCGGCCGATCCATCATCAGTCCTGCTTGCAGCATTGCTACGGCCTCCTGTGCATACTCATTCTATCAAGTGGTGTCCGGTCACCGAGAAGCGCCTGCCATCGCCGGGCGGTTGCGAGTCGACGGCACGGACATCGACGGCGCACGCGTGGCGTGCTCCGGACGCCGCTCATGTGCACATCAGCGGCTCATACGTCGCAGTGGCTTGTCCAGTAACTCGTAGCCCGCGCGCCGGCAAAAGCTATGGCGCTCGTAGAATTTCCGCGCGCGGTCGTTGTTGATGCCGAGCTGCAACTGCAAGCTAACCAAGCCTCGCTGCGCCAAGTCTTGTTCGGCATGCGCCAGGAGTAGCGAGCCTGTTCCCGCAGAGCGCGTCTCTTGGGATACGAATACTTCGTCAATCTCGGCCATGCAGCCGCCGTGCTCGAGACTGAACATGAAGACGGCGAGGAGATAGCCGCACAACCGGCCTTCCGATTCGGCCACCCAACACGCGCCGCTCTGCGGTTCTGAAAGTAAGCGAACCAACAGCGTCTCGATGCGCGATCGATCGAAACCGCCGATGGATTCGAATTCCCAATAGCGCTCCACCAGCGAGGCCACCCCTGCGACATCACCCATTGTGGCGAGACGAACCAGCATTGACGTATACGCCGTGCGGCCTTAAGGGTGCGCAGCTGCGCCCTCTTGCTGTCGATACGCAACCCAACTTTGATTGATCAAGTAGGCATGAATATTCTCGACATCCTTCTCGCTCAGTATGTCGTCGAAGCGCTCCATGCCTGCAGGCGCCAGCAGCCCTTTCAATACGATGTCATTGAAAGTCGCATGCAGACCGGCATTCAGCTTGCGCAGGTCGGGGGTGCTGCTCGGCCCGAGCACATGGCAGCGCGAACATTCTTCGATGAACTTAAGCTCGCCGGCATCGATCTGCGCTTGGGTTGCTGATTCAACCGGCGGCATGGCAAAGGGTGCTTCGATGCGCGGCGCCGGCGTCGGAACCGCGCTGCCGCCGATCTTGAAGGCGATGATGCGGTTGGTGTTCTGGTACTTGAGCGCGGCGCTGCTCGGCGGAATGGGGCCTACCGTGATCGCTGCGCCGCCGTAGCCGGCCTGAATGGCCACGAACTGCTGGCCGTTGACGGAGTACGTCATGGGGGCCGCCATGAGGTGGCTGCCGGTTTTGAGCACCTTCAGCACCTTTCCGGTGTCTGCCGCATACACCCACAATTCACCCGAACCTCGTCCTTGGAATACCAGATTCCCCGCGGTGGACATCACGCCACCGTCATAGCCGCGAATGCCTGATGAGGTCTCGTGTTCCCACACGGTTTTCTGTGCCACCGGGTCCCAGGCGCGCAACAGTTCTCGCACCGGCTTTACCTTACGACTCGCTTTGATAGCCTGCATGTCGGGCACGGGCCCATACAGTTTTTTTAATGCGGCGGCATCGTAGGTATCGTCCGGAAAGATGCCCTGCACCGTAAAGAATCCATCGAGGTACTTCATGCTGCCGCCGTTGTGCAGCATGTCGATCCATACCGCGGAAACGTCGATAACGGGAATGTAGACCAGGTGCGTTTGCGCACTGTACGACATGGGGTTCCAAGTGTGCGCACCGGCCCAGGACGGATACACATTCTTGGGCGATGCATACCAATCGGCCGCTCCTGTGAGCACCGGCCGCCCCGTCTTCAGGTCGACGTGGGAAGCCCAGTTCACGTACGTAAAATTCTTAGCGGACAGCAGTTTGCCGGTGTTGCGGTCGAGGACGTAGAAGAAGCCGTTCTTCGAGGCCTGCATGATGACCGACTGGTTCTTGCCGTCGATTTGCACGTCGGCGAGTATCAATTTCTGTACCGAGTCATAGTCCCAGCTATCACGCGGTGTGGTCTGGTAGTACCACGCCAAGCGCCCGGTGGTCGCGTCAAGAGCGAGGATGGATGCGGTGAACAAAGAGTCAAGCTTGGCCGGCCCGAGCTGACGCAAATCATAGGGCGCCGCATTGGCCGTGCCGAAGTAAACGAGATTCAGGGCCGGATCGTAGGCGAATCCATCCCAGGCCGTCCCGCCGCCGTTTATATCCCGCTTGCGATGCGGGTCCCAGGTCTTGTCCGCCTGCGCCAGTTCCGGATTCTCATAGGGCTGCCCAACGGCGGGCGGCACCGTGTAGAAGCGCCATTTGAATGCGCCGGTGTCCAGGTCATAGGCCGCGACATAGCCGCGCACGGCGGTATGGCCCATGTCGGCGCCGCCATTGCCGATTACTACCACATTGCCGGCGATTTGCGGTGCGCCTGTACTGGAGTAGGGCAGCTTGTGATCGGTGATGGTATCGGCTTCCCAAATTTTCTTGCCGGTCGCCGCGTTCAAGGCATGCAGACGTCCGTCGGTCGAGGCCACATAGACCCTGCCCTTCCATACCGCCACGCCCCGGTTGACCAGGTCGCAGCAAGGGTGCCTGCCGATGAAGTAATTGGGCTTCGGGTCGTAGCGCCACAATTCCTTGCCGGAGGCTGCATCCACCGCGTACACATAGCCCCAGGTTCCCGAGGTGTACATCACTCCGTCGATGACGATGGGAGTCGCTTCTTGACCGCGCATGGGCTCGCCCAGGTCGTACTGCCAGGCGAAGCCCAGCTGCTTGACGTTGTTCGCGTCGATGAGGCCTAAAGGCGAATAATAGCTGCCGTCCTTGTCGCGCCCGCCGGTGAACCAGTTCTGCGGTTCCGTGTCCGCCGCCAACAGGCGCGCGGCGTCGAGGTTGCCGGGAGCGAGGGGGGCGGTTGCGGCCTGCGCAGACATGGTCGCCAAAGCCAGCATCAGCAACAGAGCCGTGTTCAACAGTCGGAGGCCGACGCGGTGCGGGCCGACACAAGCGAATGTTTGGTATCTGAGCAAGGCGTAATCTCCTGCAGGGCGGTCGAAACCTTAGCGAACATTAACACCACCACGATGCCAGAATTCGATGATTCCGAGAGCGAATCCGCTGTTGCGTGCTGCGAATCAGGGCCAAACGAGTCGTTTTGCGATCCACAGCATAATTCGCGCCACACGATCGGGCAAAAAAAGGTCCCAACCTATGAATTAGGTTGGTACGCGGCACTCGGTGTGACGTAGAGTCCAGCGACGGCCGGTGCGCGACTGCAGGAGCACACAGCGTGATTTGTGCTTGATCAGTTCGAATCTCTCGGGTCGGTCCAAGCTTCGCCCGTTCAGCGGCAGGCTCGACAGGTCGCGGGGATTGGCGTGGTCGATGACCAGCGTGCTCGAGGTCGTCAGCGCATCGTCAGCGAGCGTCACGGGCGCACCCTGCATCGCTTGGCACACGACCCGCGCTAGTTCCGTGCGGCTTGCATCGCTTGGATTGACGATCATTGCCGGCGGATCACGCGGTTCAGGCCATGCCGCGCCGCAGAGTACCGGGACGATCGCCAGCATGAGCCGGCAAGCGGTCACCGTGACAGGGTGATGCTGTCTCATGGCGCCGAGGGCTATTGGTAAATCCGGTTGTGCTGCCACAACGACTTGATTACCGCACCGTTCGCGGCGGGCGGTACATAAGTGTCCACCTGTAGCGATGGCGCGGGCAGCGCGCCGCTGGGCGGGACTGGGCAAACACCGTTCGCTGCGTAGCTTAACGCGGAGGTGAGGAGTCCCTCGGCAGGGTTCCCGAGGGGGTGTGCAAAATCATCCGCCACTGAACAGCCAGGCACCAAGACTCCTTGTGTGGCAGTGGTATTCATTGGCGTGAATCCGTCCGGATAATTGCCGAAACCCTGGGCGTTGATGCCTTGGAACTCGATCGAGAAGTAGGTCACGCCACAGTTGTCGGCTGGATAAAACCCGTAGGGTTTGCCGCAGGTCGTCGAGCCGATCTGAATGACCTGGACGTTGATGCCCTGCAGGCTGTTGATGATGGCTTCACTGGCCGAGCAAGTGCTGCCGGTGGTAAGCACGAAGACCCGCGACAAATTCAAGGAGGGCAGCGCTTGGCCCGACGGCAGCGATAATCCTTGCGTCGTCGTGTGAAAGCCGAGCGGTGTGATGGCAATTTTAGTTACCGGGTTGACGGTCGGATTCTTGCTGTTGAATTGGCTCAGTTCGAAGGTTTGCCCCGCCGTTCGCATCGGGCCGGCGATCATGTATGCGACCTCACTCGCGATGTCGAGATAACCTCCGCCGTTGTAGCGGATGTCGAGAATCAGATCACCAACTGCAGCGCTCTTTAGCTGATTGAACGCAGCGACGAGTTCACTTTCGGCGGTCGCGAGGTGGTCGTTGAAGAGCATGTATCCAATGAGGCCTCCGGCCGCAGTGGGGATGGTTTGCACGTTCTGCACCGGTGTCTCGGTGATGCTTGCGGACACCATGGTAACCGTGCGTCCGGTTGCCGAGCCCGCATCCAAGATCGAGAACGTGTGGCTCTCACCGACAGTTTTCGGGAAGAGCCCTGCGTTCAACGTATCCACGCCGGCTTTATCGTTAGCGTTCACCAAATCGACGCCGTCCACGGTGAGGACCTTTGCGCCGCGCGCAAGGCTCGCCGGGGCGTTTGCGGCCGCGGAGCCGGGCTGGGTGTAGGCCACTACGATATTGCGTGGCGGCTGGCCTGCGATGACCACGAAATTCGCACCGTAACCTGGCTGCACCCCGGACTGCGACAGCGCCTCCCAAGCCGACGTCGAGTAGGTGAAATGAAATTGGTCCTTTTGCTTGCCCGAGGCCGTGGTCGCAGAGGTCTTGAGGGCATCGAAATAAGTTGCGTCGGAGGCAAAGCCGGCAGGGTCTTGATCCGGGACCTCGCCGAACCATAGATAGAGATCGTTGGTCCACGACCGCAGCCAGTTCTTTTCATCGAGCGCTGTGCCCGGGCGATCCAGGTAAGGCTTCTGCGTTCCCGGATCAATGCCGGTTCGCGGGGTCATACACATGGCTGCGAAAGTAGGGGCGGTCGAAAACTGGCCCTTGATCCATGCGGAGGAATTGCTTCCCATGGCTGCGTTACCACCGCCACCGCCACAAGCGCCCAGCAGGGCCGTGGCTGGAATCAAAGTCAGAAGCAGCGAAGCCTTTCGAAGAAAACACATGGGAGACGTCCTTGTCGGCAACCACAGGGCCTCAAATATTACATGCTGTCATAAATGTTGTCTGCGAAGCATTGTGGAATCAGCGTTTTGGCCCACGGGAGACGGTTTTCGAGTCCGCGAAGGTATTGCACAATACGCAAATGATTTGCGCCACAGTTAAATTTCGTGGTTAGATTCGTTCATGGTATCCCCCCTGCCAAACCGGTGTCGTGCCGGCGAATTCAGCTAAGTCCGCATGCCCTATCGCTTACTTCGTTTTGGCCTGTCGCGCAAACACCCTGAACCCCGTATGTTTGCGCGCCATGACTCGTTGCAGGCGGGCTATGACGTGGTCATTATCGGGGCAGGGGGGCACGGTCTGGCGGCAGCCTACTACCTTGCACGCGATCACGGCATTCGCAATGTGGCGGTGCTCGACAAGGGCTATCTCGGCGGCGGCAATACCGGGCGCAACACCACCATCATTCGCTCGAACTACCTCACTCCGGAAGGAGTGAAATTCTACGATGAGAGCGTGCGCCTCTGGCAGGATCTGGGCGAAGACTTCGATTTGAACCTATTCTATTCGACGCGTGGCCACTATACCCTCGCGCACACCGACTCGGCGATGCGCACCATGCGCTGGAGGGCGGAGGTCAACAAGCACTATGGCGTGCGCTCCGAAGCCGTGGATGCCGCTTTCGTCAAGCGCGGTATTCCGTCTATCGATATGACCTGCGGCGGCCATGCACCGATTCTCGGCGCCTTGTTTCACGAGCCGGGCGCCATTGCGCGCCACGATGCGGTGGCCTGGGGATATGGACGCGGCGCCGATCGCCGCGGTGTCGAGATCCATCAACAAACCGAAGTCACTGGGATTAGATTGCAGGGCGGCCGGGTAGTGGGCGTCGACACCACGCGCGGGCCCATCGCCACCTCGAAGGTGCTGTGTGCAGTTGCCGGATTTACGCCGCGAATTCTCGACATGGTGGACCTGCATACGCCGATTTACGTGCATCCCTTGCAGGCCATGGTCTCGGAACCCGTCAAACCCTGGCTGGATCCCATCATCGTGTCGGGCTCGCTGCATGTCTATGTATCGCAGACGGCTCGCGGCGAACTGGTGATGGGCGCGTCGCTAGACCCCTACGAACTGCATGCCACGCGGCCGACCTTGGATTTCGTCGAGGGGCTGGCGTCGCACATGCTGGACATGTTTCCCTTCCTGAGCGAGGTCAAGGTGAATCGCCAATGGGCCGGGCTCGCCGACATGACGCCGGATTTCGCGCCAATCATGGGCGTAACCCCTGTCGAGGGCTTCTATCTGGATGCGGGATGGGGCACATGGGGCTTTAAGGCCACGCCGGTGTGCGGCAAGACAATGAGCCACACGGTGGCGACCGGGCGCAATCATCCCCTGATCGAGGGCTTCGGCTTCGATCGCTTCGCGCGTTACCAGCTCACGGGCGAAAAAGGTGCAGCGTCGGTGGGCCACTGATGAAAATCATGGTCTGTCCGCTGAACGGTCCGCGTCCCGTCGCGGAATTCGCCTACGGCGGCGAGGTCCGTCGCAGCCCGGACCCCAATACCTGCAGCGACGCTGAGTGGAGCAGCTACGTGTTCAATCGCTCCGGTTCACCTGGCGCCAAGTACGAGTGGTGGTGCCACATCGCTTCGGGTTTCTGGTTTGTGGCCTTGCGCGACACCACGCGCGATGTGGTCATCGCCACGTTTCCGGCCGAGGCCGTGCGCCGCGGTTTGCCGACGCCGGGCGCCACGGTGGGTCCGGCGCCAGCGATTTCGGGCGGCGCAGCATGATGCATCGTTTGGAAGTTCACGCCGGAGAGTGGCTGGATCGCTCGGTCGCAGTGCGTTTCAGTTTCGAAGGCCGCGAATACCAAGGGTATTCCGGCGATACGATTTCATCGGCTTTGGCTGCGGTAGGCATGCCTTATTTGGCGCGCAGCTTCAAATACCACAGGCCGCGCGGCATCCTCTCGTTTGCCAATCACGACAGCAATACGTTGTTCCAGGTCGACGGCGTACCGAATGTGCGCGGCGATGTGACCTTGCTGCGAGAGGGCATGCGCGTGACGGCGCTTAATACCTTTGGTGGTCTGTGGCAGGACAAGGCGCGTGTACTGGATCGCTTCGCGCGTCTATTGCCGGTGGGGTTTTACTACAAGGCATTTCATTCCAAGCGATGGTTCCCCCATTGGGAACGGATGTTCCGCGCTCTCACTGGCTTGGGCGAGGTGAATTTGCACGCTGCGCGTGAGGCCACCCCCAAGCGTTATGGATTTTGCGATGTATTGGTTATCGGCGGGGGCCCAAGCGGCCTGTCGGCCGCGTTGGCGGCCGCCCAGAGCGGTGCGCAGGTGGCCCTGGTAGATGAATCGCCGCGGCTGGGAGGCAGCGATGCTCCCCCGGCACTGGTTCGGGCGGTGCAGGAATCTGGCTCCATCACCTTGTATCTAGCGACCATTGCAGCCGGCTATTACGCGGACCACTGGGTCGCGCTGGCTTCGCCCTCGCGCATGACGAAGATGCGCGCCAGGGCCGTGGTATTTGCCACGGGGGTGATCGAGCAGCCGGCCGTGTTTCGCAACAATGATTTGCCCGGCGTGATGCTGGCGTCCGGCGCAGCGCGGCTGCTCGCGCGCCACAGCGTCGCTCCCGGCCGTCGTGTAGTGATCATCGCCGCCAATTTGGAGGCCTACGTGACCTGCCTCGAGTTGCATTCGCGCGGTGTGCCGGTGGCCGCCATCGTCGAGCTGCGTACCACCGCAGAGAGCCATTCGGCAGTGACTTCCTGTGCCGCCTTGGGGCTGCCCATACTGCAAGCGCATGCGCCGTATGAAGCTATACGCGGCCCGGACGGCGCCGTGGCGGGGCTGCGGGTCGCGCCATTGAATGCCGCCGGGCGTGTCGATGCGGACTCGTCACGGCATATCGAATGTGATGCGATATTGATGAGTGTCGGATGGGCGGCGGCCGCGCAGCTGTTTCTCCAAGCCGGCGGCAGTACGCAATTCTCCGAGGGCCTGCAGCAGTTCATCCCTACGGAATTGCCACAGGGAATCTTCGCGGCCGGCCGCATGAACGGTGTTTACGACGGCGAATCACGGCTCGCCGATGGCCGTCGCGCGGGATCGCAGGCCGCCGCGCATGCGGGCCTCGGCGTGCCGAGCAGCGCCATGGTCGCGCGCAGCGCGCGCTGCCCCTCCCACCGCTTCGCCATCATCGATCACCCAAAGGCGAAGAACTTCGTCGACTTCGATGAGGACTTGCAGGTCAAGGATTTGGAAAACGCGGCGCAGGAAGGGTTCGATTCCAGCGAACTGCTCAAACGCTACAGCACGGTGGGCATGGGACCCTCGCAGGGCAAGCACTCGAACATGAACGCCCTGCGTGTCCTCGCGCGTTTTCGCGGCGTCGGGGTGGACCAGCTCGGCCTGACCACGGCTCGACCTATGTATCACCCGGTGCCGATGAAATTGTTGGCGGGCCGCAGCTTCTACCCGGAGCGCCGTACGCCCATCGATGCGCAACATGCTGCATTGGGCGCGGTGTGGATGCCTGCGGGCAACTGGCGTAGGCCCGAATTCTATGCGGTGTCCGGTGAGAGCCGTGCGCAGAGCATCGATGCCGAGGTTCGCGCCGTGCGCGAAGGCGTCGGAATCATCGATGTGGGGACGCTGGGGAAGATCGAGGTTTACGGACCGGGGGCTGCCGAGCTTTTGGATCGCGTGTACACCGGACGATTTTCCGATCTGAAAGTCGGCATGACCCGATACGGTCTGATGCTGGACGAGTCGGGGGTCATCATCGACGACGGCGTTATTGCGCGTTTGGCCGAGCAGATGTTTTATTTCACGACCACTACCGGCGGCTCCGCCACGGTGTTTCGTGAACTGCAGCGGCTCAATGCGCTGTGGGGGCTGGATTGCGCGCTAGTGAATGTCACCGGCCATCGAGCGGCATTCAATTTCGCGGGTCCCTTTAGCCGCGAGGTTTTGCAGGAATTGACGGATATCGACTTGCGAGACGAGGCGTTTCCCTATCTGGCGGTGCGCTCGGGACAGGTTGCCGGAGCCGCGGCCCGCCTGATGCGCGTGGGCTTCGTCGGTGAACTGGGGTACGAAATCCATGTTGCTGCCGGCCGTGGATCCGATGTCTGGCAAGCTCTGTTCGCGGCTGGCGCGCCGCGGGCCTTGAGGCCCTTCGGCGTGGAAGCGCAACGCGTGCTGCGCCTGGAAAAGGGTCATCTCATCGTGGGTCAGGACACCGACGGTTTGACCGATCCAAACGAGGCGAACGCCCTGTGGGCAGTGGCCATGAAGAAGCCCTTCTTCGTCGGTCAGCGCAGTCTGCGCATCCTGCAGGCGCGCGGGCCCCGGCAAAAGCTGGTAGGCATTGAACTTGCCGCAGCGACGCCGCTTCCCAAGGAATGCCACTTGGTCATCGACCAGGGCGCGATAGCCGGCCGCGTCACCAGCGTGACTTACTCGCGAGCGTTGAACAAATCCATCGGACTCGCCATGCTGTCCCCGGAGCTTGCGCAGGTAGGGCGCGACATCCAAATACGCGTCGATAACGGCGCCATGCTGGCGGCGCGAGTCGTGGCAGCACCGTTTTATGATCCCAAGGGTCTGCGCCAGAAAGCGGGCTTGGGTGCATGAGCGCTCCGGCTCTGAAGTTGTGTGTACAGCGCGATAGGTTGGGCCTGAAGGGCCCGCGCGCGGCGGAGTGGTTGGCCGCGAACGGAATTCGGGTACCGAGCACTGCCAATACATGGACCTACTCGGCGGAGGTCTTGGCCGCCGCCGCCGCGCCGCTGGTGGCGCGTCTCGGCACCGCGGAGTTCTTTCTCGAGGACGTTGTGGCTGGTTCGACACTCAAGCGAATTTCACTGTCCTTGGATGAACATCCGCCGGGAGTGTATCCGGTACTGCGCGAGGACTGGGCCTTTCATCTCGGCGGCGATCGGATTCACGAAGTGCTTGCGCAAGTCTGCAATGTGAATTTCGCGGCGCTGTCGTTGGACTCGCGTCCCTTAATCATGACGCTCATGATCGGGGTCGCGGCGCTGGTCGTGCCGCAGAACGGTCCGGACGAGCAGGGTGGGGCGGCAGGGCGTCAATACCGGATCTGGTGCGATCCGACTTTCGGTCCGTACCTGGGCGAGTCCTTGGGCGCGGTGGTCATTGAATGCGGGGGCAGTTACACGGGAGTTTCGGGATGAATCAGCAGCAGGCAAAGAAATTTTTCGAAGAACACAAAATCCGCTATGTGCTGGCGCAGTTCGTGGATATCCATGGTGCCGCGAAGGCCAAAGCGGTTCCGGTCGAACATCTGGAAATGGTGCTCACCGACGGAGCGGGCTTCGCCGGTTTTGCTCTATGGGGCTTCGGTATGGGTCCGGAAGGTCCCGATTACATGGCAGTCGGCGATCTGTCGACGCTGCAGGACATTCCGTGGATGCCGGGCTATGCGCGCATCATCTGCAACGGGGTGGTCAACAAGAAACCGTATCCCTATTGTTCCCGGGTGGCGCTGCAAGCGCAGATTGCGCGCCTCACCGAGCGCGGACTCACTTTGTACACCGGCATTGAACCCGAGTTCATGCTGCTGTCGCGGCGCGAGGACGGCAGCTTGGGGCCAGCCGATCCCACGGACAACCTCGACAAGCCCTGCTACGACTACAAGGGCCTGTACCGCACTCGCGAGGTGCTGGATGAAATAGTGGCGGGGCTGCGTGCCGTGGGCATCGATGTGTACCAAATCGACCATGAGGACGGCAACGGGCAGTTTGAAATCAATTTCACCTATGCCGATGCGCTCAAGTCCGCCGATAACTTTACTTTCGTCAAGATGGCGGTCAGCGAGATCGCCCACAAGCATGGGTTGACCGCGACCTTCATGCCCAAGCCCTTTGCCAACCGCGCCGGCAGCGGCGCGCACTTTCATGTGTCGGTGGGTTCGGCGCAGCAGAAAAACGCCTTTTACGACAAGAACGACAAGTCGGGCATGGGTTTGTCGACCATGGCCTATCACTTCCTGGGAGGTGTGCTGCAGCATGCGCGCGCGCTGTGCGCCGTGGCGGCACCGACCGTGAACTCCTACAAGAGGCTGGTGGTGGGCCGCGCTCTGTCGGGCGCCACTTGGGCTCCCGCGTATATTACCTATGGCGATAATAACCGCACCGCCTGCGTCCGTATTCCCCACGGGCGGCTCGAAATCCGGCTGCCGGATTCGGCATGCAATCCCTACCTAGTATCCGCCGCCTTGATCGCCGCCGGTCTCGACGGCATCGATCGCAAGCTCGACCCGGGTCCAGCGCAGAACATCAACCTGTACCAGCTGTCGCCGGAGGAGCTGGCGGCTAAGGGCATCAAGCTGTTGCCGCAGGCACTCAACGAAGCGGTCGAGGCGCTCGAGTCCGACAAAGTGATCTGTGACGGTTTGGGAGCGGACCTTGCGGGTGAATTCATCCGCTTGAAACGCATGGAATGGACAGAGTATTCGCGCCATGTGTCCGATTGGGAATCACGGCGCTATCTCGAATTTTTCTAGGCGAGTTTTCTAGGAGCTGCAGCATGTGTGGAATCGTCGGTCTTCTGGTCAAGAATCCTGCGCTGCGCGGCCAACTCGGCGCGCTCATGGTACCCATGTTGGTGGGCATGACGGAGCGCGGTCCCGATTCCGCCGGGCTGGCCGTATACACTACGCCGGTGTCGGATCGGCACCACAAGCTCAGCTTGTACAGCGGCGAGACCGCGGTCGATTGGTCAGAATTACTCGCGAGAATCGCCGGACACTTCGCTCCTGCACATGAGATCTCGACCCACGGCAATCACGCGGTGCTAACCAGCGCAGCCGATCCGGATCTGCTCGTCGCCTGGCTGGGGCGCCATGCGCCGCTGATTGCGGTGCTGTCGGTGGGCCAGTCCATCGACCTGTACAAGGATGTGGGCGCGCCGGCGGACATCGCCGAGCGCTACGGCTTCAAGTCCCTGCAGGGCTCGCACCTGGTGGGCCACACTCGCATGGCAACCGAATCGGCCGTGACGCCGGCGCATGCGCATCCATTCACCGCCGGCCGCGACTTTTGCCTGGTGCACAACGGTTCGCTGTCCAATCCCCACTTGGTGCGTAAACGCCTCGAACCGCTTGGCATCGAATTCGAAACAGACAACGACACTGAGGCCGCGTGCCGTTTCTTCGAGTGGCGCCTACGCGAGGGCGACGATTTGAAAACGGCGGTACAGCGCGGATTCAGCGAATTGGACGGGTTTTTCACCTTCTTGATGGGTACCGACGCTGAGCTTCTCATCGTCCGCGACGCCTTTGCCTGCAAGCCGGCGGTGGTGGCCGAGACCGACGACTACGTCGCCATCGCCTCGGAATTTCGCTCCCTGGCGCATTTGCCGCACATTTCCCACGCAACTCTGTTCGAGCCCAAGCCTGAGGAGATTTATTCATGGCGAATTTGAAGCCGCTGCCTAAGGCGCGCGAATTCGATCTTGCCCGCGACAGCCTGCGGGACCTGAACTTGTATCTGCACAAGCAAGCGGCCAATGAAGGTGTGTCGCAAATTCAGGTGAAGCACCCGGACGGCGCGCATTCCATCGCATGCGGTATCGATGCGGACCTCGACGTGCAGATTCATGGTCATGTGGGCTACTACGTGGCGGGTATGAACAAGCATGCCTCGGTCACCGTGCATGGCAACGCAGGTCCAGGCGCCGCCGAAAACATGATGTCCGGCCGCGTGCATGTCAGGGGCTTTGCGTCCACGGCCGCCGGCGCCTCCGCGCACGGCGGCCTGTTGATCATCGACGGCGATGCGTCGCTGCGCTGTGGAATTTCCCTCAAGGGCGCCGACATCGTGGTGGGCGGCAGCGTCGGCAGCTTTTCCGCCTTTATGGCGCAGGCCGGCCGGATCGTGATTTGCGGTGACGCGGAAGACGCGCTGGGCGATTCACTGTATGAAGCGGTCATCTACGTGCGCGGCAAGGTGCGCTCCCTCGGCGCCGACGCCCGCTTTGAACCGATGACCGACGCCGATTGCGCCGCTCTGAAGGGTTTGCTGGTGCAATCTGGACTTGCTCACGATCCCGCGGAATTCAGGCGCGTGGCCTCAGCGAAGAGTCTCTATCACTGGCACGCCGATGCCAATCAGGAGTATTGACCATGACGGGCCCACAGCTCGAGGAATCGGCCGGTTTCGATCGATCGACCATTGACTACATTCAACGCGCCGCGGCCAGCGGTCTGTACGAGATTCGGGGCCTGGGCGCCAAGCGCCGCGTCCCGAATTTCGACGACTTGCTGTTCCTTGCCGCCTCGCTGTCGCGCTATCCCCTCGAGGGCTATCGAGAACGCTGCGTAACGAAGACTGTGCTAGGTACGCGCTTCGCCACCCGTCCGGTGGAGCTGGCCATTCCCATCACCGTCGCCGGCATGAGCTTTGGGGCACTATCGGCGCGGGTGAAGGATGCGTTGGGTCGTGCCGCAACCGAAGTAGGCACGTCGACAACCACCGGCGACGGCGGCATGACCGCGGAGGAGCGGGCATCCTCGAAAACATTGGTATATCAATGTCTGCCATCGCGCTATGGCTTCGATCCGGACGATGTGCGGCGCGCGGATGCCATTGAAATCGTCATTGGCCAGGGCGCCAAGCCCGGCGGCGGCGGCATGCTCCTGGGTCAGAAGGTCAATCCGCGAGTGGCGCGCATGCGCACTCTGCCGGAAGGTGTCGATCAGCGCTCGGCTTCGCGGCATCCGGACTGGACTGGGCCGGATGATCTGGTGATCAAGATCAAGGAGCTGCGCGAGATCACCGATTGGGAAAAGCCGATTTACGTCAAGGTCGGCGCCACGAGGGTGTTCAACGATGTGAAGTTGGCGGTCCACGCCGGCGCTGATGTCATCGTGGTGGACGGCATGCAGGGCGGCACGGCGGCGACGCAGACCGTGTTCATCGAGCATGTGGGAATACCCACGCTGGCCGCGCTGCGCCAGGCCGTCGATGCATTGGACGATCTCAATATGCGCGGCACCGTGCAATTGGTGATTTCAGGAGGCATCCGCAGCGGCGCGGACGTGGCCAAGGCCTTGGCCATGGGCGCGGATGCGGTGGCGATCGGGCAGGGCGTGCTGGTGGCTCTGGGCTGCAACAGCGATTCTTATATTACGGGCGGCCAGCACGTGTCCGCGGTCGAAGATTATGCGCGGCTCGGCACCGCGCCCGGGTTCTGCCACCACTGTCATACGGGTAAGTGCCCAGTGGGAGTGACTACGCAGGATGCGGCGCTCGAACTGCGCCTGGACCCCGCGGTGGGCGCTAAGCGACTGAAGAATTATCTGAAGACCGTGAACATGGAATTGACCACCATTGCGCGCGCCTGCGGCAAGCAGGACGTGCATCACCTTGAGAAAGAGGATCTGGTGGCTCTGACTGTGGAAGCGGCGGCGATGGCCGGGGTTCCCTTGGCGGGGACGTCGTGGATACCGGGGACGGCGCCTTCACGGCTATGACTTTTGCGCAAAGCGCTTCTCCAGCGATTGCGGCGTGCCGAATGTCATGGCACCGACGGCGTCGCCCTTGCTCAAGGCGACGAAGGCAGCAGCATCAGCGCGTTCAGGGCCTGATCGAAGTGCGTCGCGCCAATGCCATGCTGAGTGTCGGCGTCGCGCTAGTGAAGCGCGCTGTAGTTCGCCGGCACGAAAACGTACCCCGAACCCTCGGTACGCAGATGTCCTATGCCCGGAAACGATAGATGTGCTCCGCCAACCCAGTAGCCGTGTTGGGCCACGTCGGCGAACACCTTCTGGCGTTGCGCGGCTGCATTAACCGAGTCAGTATCGAATTGGATGGTCACCGACGGATTGGGGAATTGGGCGGCCGCGATGTGCATTAGATCGCCCCATAGCACGAGCTTCTGACCCTTGCTCTCGACGATGTAAATGGTATGCCCAGGGGTGTGACCGGGAGTGGCCACGGCTCGGATGCCGGGCGCGAGTTCGGTGTCGCTGCTAAAAGCTTTGAATTTGCCTGCGGAAATGTACGGATTAAGCATATTCATTGCGCTTTGGAAACTTTCCCTGTGTTCCGCCGGCGCCGCATCCATCTTTGCCTTGCTCAGCCAGAAATCGGCGTCCTGCTGGGCGGCGCGCACGATGGCGTTGGGAAAGGCGAGTTTGCCGTCTGCAGCAAGCCCGCCAATGTGGTCATCGTGCATGTGCGTGATATAGATCTCGTCCACTTGTTCCGGCCGATAGCCCGATGCCTTGAGATTTGCAAGCAGCTTGCCCAGCGTGGGCCCGAAAAGCGTGCCGGCGCCGGTATCGATTAGCACCAGTTTCGCGCCGGTGTTGACGAGGAAGCCATTGACCGACATCTCGAACGGGTCCTTCAGGAAGGACTGCGCCAGCGCAGTGTCGAGTTGCTTGGGTGTGATGTTGGTGAGCAGCTTGCCTGCCTCTGCCGAGAAGGTGCCGTCGGACAGCGCCGTCACCTCAAACTCGCCCAGCATCGACCGGTAGTAGCCGGGTGCCTGAGTCTTTTGTTGGGGTGCGCCCGCCTCGGCGGCGGCACCGAATACGACGGTGACCGCAAGCGCTATGGCGGCACTGCACAGCCGGTAGTTCAATGTCATAAAAATCTCCGGAGCGGGCTTGGACGTTTGACGAGGGACAATATCAAGGATACAGGGAAACGCTAATTGGTATGCGGTAAACTACCAATAGGTGGTACCGCTAATTCCGAGGTTTATTGATTGGCCCGCAGGGCAGCAGCGCGTTACGGGCGGCCGATGCGCCTGACCGGCGCGCTCAGTCGGAAACAGCCTGGCCGATCGCGCAATACTGGGCCAAGTGTTGGACATCGCCATGACATTCGACCGGCATTTCGCGATGACGGGGCGATTGTTTTAACCGGGGCGCGTACCCTGCCAGCCGAATTCCATAGCGGCCCGGGCGGGTACCGGTCATGGACTGACTTCGCAGACAATCAGTCGTGCATCGAAGGTCTCGAGCAATGCCACACTTGCTGGCCCAGGGTCGGCGAGCAGGCACTTAGTGAGGGCATCGGCGATCGCAGCGCGCGGTGCGCTGACGCTGACGCGGCCTGATCCGATCTCGCGGCGAGTTACTCCGTGGTAGTAACCACGATGCTCGGCGGGTCGTGCTGAACTGCAAACATCGCTGCTGGCCAGTGCTGAATTCTTGAGCTCGACCATGCTGCCGGCAGCACACTGACCCCTGATTACCACGGGGTAACTGCGGTCGCCGAATACCGCCAGGTCGCCACCCGCGTTGACTAGACCGCTGCGGCAACCGACGGCGCGCAGCGCGTCAAGCGCACGGTCGATTGCATAGCCTTTTGCGATGCCGCCGAGATCGATGCGCAGCGACCGATGCAGGATTACGGATTGCGGTGGCACAAGCTGTAGATCCGCGAATCCACCCTGAGCGCCGGGTAAGCAGGGATCGAAAGCTCCGTGAGATATCTGATTCATATGTCGCGATAGCGCCAGCACTTCCCAGGTCCAGGCATGTACGGCCACGGGTGCCCCGAGCTTGCCTTGGTGAATGGCGACCAAGTCGCCGCCGATCCGCGTGGGATGCATGAGCCTGTCGACTTGGTCGATAGCTGCGAAAGCTGCCTCTATGCCACACAGAGCGCTTTGCGCCGTGTGCGCCTCGGCGCTGATCGCGACGATGGTTCCCATTCCTATGCGCAGTCGGGAAACGCAGTCTGCCGTGTCATTAAGCGAGTCGGATGTTTGCAGCACGGGGTTTCAGGTGATTTATGACAACCAGGTCTTTGTAGTTTCGCAGAAAATAGGCGCACAATTATTCAGCAAATTGCTCGCCGGGAACAGTGGGCGCAGGGTAGGCCGATGGTTCGGATACTAGGGAGGTTGTGAACGTGACGATGGCGGCCCGGCTGACCGAAGACCACAAGTCAGATCTTGCCTGGGACTTCATGCGCCACGGAATTGCGCGACGTGTCCTGTCGCTCGCCGCCTTCGGTTTACTCTACGCGACGCTGGTGAGTCTCGGCTTGGTGTTGCGCGAGAGTTCCCATCAATTGACCATCATCTGGCCGGCCTCGGGCCTGCTGTTCATGGCGCTCTGGTTTTCGCCGCGGCGCAATTGGATCTGGATCGTGGGCGTACAAATGGCCATGGAAATCGCCATCGCCGTCGTACGCAGCGACAATTTTAGCCGGAACTGGATCCTGCACGTGCCCTTCGTATTTGCCAATTCGCTCGACGGCATCGTAGGCGCACTGGTCGCCGGCCGACTCATGGCGGCTCCGGAACTTGCAAGGGTTCGGTATGTGTTGCTGTTCTTCGCGGCAGTCGCGCTCGGTTCGGCGGCCAGCGCGGTAGTGGGTGCCTATGGTTCCGGCGAGTGGCTGGGCAGCGCCGAATATTGGCGCAACTGGCAGCTGTGGTGGGCGGGGAATTGGTTGGGATCCCTATGCGTCGCCCCGGTCGTGACCGGCTGGGCCGTGCGGTGGCGCAAGCCTGAAATGTCCGTCCCCTCGCCGCCCATCCGTGAGTTGGTGCTGGTGGGCTGTGCACTACTCGGTATGACGATTTGGGTGTTTTCGGCGCCGCCCGGCAGCGTCACCACCATCTTCGATCTGCCGTTCATATTGCTGGCGCTGGTGATCGTCGCGGCATTTCGCCTGCCGCCGCGCTGGTGTACCTCGTTCGCGGCCGTTGCCGCGCTCATGGCGTCATATTTTGCAAGCCGCGGCAACGGACCTTTCGCGGACGATCCGAATCCCTTTGTGCGGGTCGGCGCGCTGCAATTGTACTTAGCGACGGTGGTCGTGATTAATTTCATGTTGTCCATCGTGCTGCTCGAGATGCGAAACACCGTGCGCCAGTTGCGCGCCAGCGGCGAGCGATACCACAACTTCATCGAACAGAGTTCCGAAGCTGTGTGGCGTATCGAACTGGATGTGCCGATGGCTCCGAACCTTTCGGCGAGCGAACAGATCGCGTGGCTGCGTGAGCATGCCTATGTGGCCGAATGTAACTTGCTCTATCTGCGGCTGAATAGACTGTTCGGGCTGACCGAGACCGATGCCCGATTATGGCGCGCCGATGTGCCCTGGTCCGCGGTTTACCTTGAACATATCGGAACGGCGGCGCATCAGGGCTACTCGGCGGACGGACTGCAATTTACCTTGTCGAACGAATCCCGTCAGTTCACGTATATCACGGGATTCCGCGGCGTGGTGGAGGAAGGCAAGCTGGTGCGTGTCTGGTGCATCGCGCGCGATGTCACCGAGCTGGTTGAACTGAACCACCGTCTGCGCCAAAAGCAGGATCGGCTGCAGTTGTACGCGCGGCAATTGGTCGGCGCGGAAGAGCGCGCCCGGCGAGCGACCGCGGTGGACCTGCACGATGGTATCGGTCAGCACCTGGCCGGTCTGGCACTGACCCTCGAGGCGGTGGCCTTGCGCGCGTCGCCCGAAGTACGGCTTCTTCTCAGCGAGGCGACCCATACCGTGCGCGAGGTGCAGGCGATCACTCAAAGGGTGATCGCCGACCTGAGCCCCCCGGGTCTGTATGACCTTGGATTGGAGCCCGCGCTCAAGTGGCTCAGCGTATACATGCGTGGCAAGGACAATTTGCATGTGGAGCTGAATGTCGACGCGGACGCCGCCGGGTATGACCTGGAGCTTCGCGTGCTCGTATTCAAACTCATTCGAGAGTTGCTGCGCAATGTCGTCAAGCATTCCGGCGTGCAGTCGGCGGTCGTCACGGTCACACAGAAGACCAGTGAGCTACGCGTCGTGGTGGAAGATCGCGGCGTGGGATTCGAGTGGCAGCTCAGCTTGTTCGAGCCACGGTCCGAGGGTTTCGGGCTGTGGAGCGTGGTGGATCGGGTGCGCGCCGCCGCCGGCGAGATGACGGTTGACACCGCTCCAGGTCGAGGCTGCCGGATTTCAGTCGTGTTTCCCCATAACCATCCTAAGCCGCTGATTCAGCAAGGAGACATGCACCACGAGTTGCCCGGTTCGGGAACGAGTCGCGCCGCGGCAACTTGACGAATTAGGCCGTCGGGCTCGCTTGCTATCATTACGCAACTAAATGATAATAATTCCTATTCGTAATAGCCGTCTGAGCCATGTGAATCACCGATATCTCACTCCGGGCCTCATGCTGGCGGCCCTACTGCCGGTTCCGGTGGTGGTGGCGGCCGAGTACCTCAGCGTGGATGCGCTCCAGAAGGCGATCTTTCCGCAGGCCGATGCCTTCCAAGAAGTGCTGTTGCCGCAGACCCCCGAGCAATTACAGGTCTTATTGACCCGCGCCGGTCCGCAGCCGCCGCATGGAATAGTGCGCATCTGGAGCGCGAAGCGCGCCGGCGTGCTGCTGGGGCATGTCTTCGTCGACGAAGTGATCGGACGGCAAAGCCTCATCACCTACGGCGTAGGAATCGATGCCGGTGGGGCGCTGCGCAGCCTTGAGATCCTGGCGTATCGCGAGAGTCACGGCGGTGAAATCCGCAACTCCGCATGGCGTGCGCAATTCGATCGCCGTGACACCCTCGAACAATTGCGTTTCCGTACCGACATCAAGAATATTTCCGGCGCCACCCTGTCCTCGGAACACGTCACACAAGGCGTACGTTGGCTGCTGGCCCTATGGCAGTCCGCATTGCGACCGGTCCGTGCCGCAGGCTAGCAGTCCCCTGCGGAGCGGAGAGCAAGCGCGAGGGTATCGGCAGCTAGATCCGCTGCGAATGCCGGCTAAGGCGTCCGCATTGCGCGACCGCATGCCCGCACGCAAACGGCTGGCCATCTATTCGATATTCGGCGCGCTCTGGCTTTCGGGCATCGCGTGGCTGGTGTTGGATCGGTTTTTCGAGTCGAGAGGTCCATTCGGCACGACTCCCCATCCATGGCAACCGGCCATCCTGTTGATTCACGGGGTTATCGCGATCTTAAGCCTGTATCTGTTGGGTTGGGTTACGGCTCGGCATGTGTTGCGGTGGTGGCCCGGTCGATTGCGGCGCGTGAGTGGCGCGACGCTCGCCGTTTTATTCGCGCTCCTCGCGGTGAGCGGATTCGCCTTATTCTTCACCAGCGACGACCGATGGCAGCATCTGGCGGCCATTGCACACGACGCCTTAGGGATTGGCATCACGGGGTTTGTGATTCAGCACTGGTTCTTCGCCAGGCGTCGCGACATGCGCAGTGCCGCCTCTCGGCCCTGATAGTAGCCCTGCACGACCCCCAGCTGGTCAAAGCCCAAGCAATTGTAGAAGATTCGCGCCGCTTCGTTGCCCGTACGTAATTCAAGATTGATGCGAAACACGCCGGCTTCGATCGCGGTGACGGTCAGCCAGCTCATGAGTTGCCGCCCAAGCCCCTGACGGCGATGCTCCGGCGCCACGGCCAGTAAATTCAAATGCGCCACGTCGTCCCCGAAATGCATGATGGCGAAGGCAGCGACCCGCCGTTCGCGCCGAGCGACTACCACCGAGGATTCGAGTCCTGAAATAAAGTGCTGCACGCGTGTCGGCGTCCAGGACCAGGCCAGTCCCTGTTCGATCAGATCGCGCGACATTTCCGCGATTTCGCGCGCATCGGTGGCGCGGGCCAGTCCCAGTGTGGCAAGTTCCATAGGACTCTCAGCGACTGCGGTACCGATCGGTCGCGAGTATGAGCTCGTGCGAATTCCCCAGCTCGAACGCCGAGTGGCCGGCATCCGGCACGATGCGCAAGTCCGCCTCGGGCCAGGCGCGATGCAAATCCCACGCGCTGGTTGCGGGGCAGACGACGTCATAGCGTCCCTGCACGATGGTCGTGGGAATGTGGCGGATGCGAGCTACATCGTCCAGCAATTGGCTTTCGCTGCGCAGGAAGCCCCGATTCACGAAGTAGTGGCACTCGATTCGCGCCACGGCCAGCGCGAATTGATCTTCGCCCCATTTCTTGATGTTGTCGGCACTGCTGTGCAGGAAACTCGTGGACGCTTCCCATACAGACCAGGCGCGCGCCGCCGCCAAAGCGGCACGGCTGTCGCTACCGACCAGGCGCTCGTGGTAGGCGCTCAGGAAGTCATCGCGTTCATCGACCGGGATGCCGTCGCGATAGGCTTCCCACGCATCGGGAAATATTTCCGATGCGCCGTGCTGATAGAACCAACGGATCTCGGCGTAGCGCAACAGGAAAATCCCGCGCAACACGATTTCGCTGACGCGCTCGGGATTGGCCTCCGCATAGGCCAGCGCCAAGGTGCTGCCCCAGGATCCGCCGAATACCAGCCAGCGCTCGATGCCCAGATGCTTGCGCAATCGCTCTATGTCGGCGACTAGATGCCAGGTCGTATTCTCGACGAGACTCGCGCTCGGGCGGCTGCGCCCGCAACCGCGCTGATCGAACACCACGATCCGGTAGTGCTGCGGGTCGAAGAATTGCCGAGCGCGCTTGTCGGAGCCGGCGCCGGGCCCGCCGTGCAGGAATACGGCCGGTTTGCCCGCGGGGTTGCCGCATTCTTCATAGTAGATTTCATGCACGTCCGATACGCGCAGGTAGCCATGACGAAACGGCTCGATGGCCGGATACAATTCGCGGCGCGCGGTGTTGCGTTGACTTGAGCGAGATGTTTCGCGTGCTTTGACTGGGCGAGCCGCGGATTTTGCGGCTCCGCCGGCGGGTTTCTTCTTAGAAACCGTACGCTTGGGGGTGGACCGCGGCGCCGTGGCGTGTGATTTGATGGGCGCGCCCTTTTTCTTCTTCATCACATATCCTCTTTTTTGTCTATGTACTCAGATTCGCGAAACCATGGGCCCGAGAGGCCGTCCGCCGAGCAAATGTAAATGTAGGTGATAAACCTCCTGTCCCCCATCCGCGTTGCAATTGATGATCAAGCGATAACCGCTCTGCGCGATGCCCTGCTGGCGGGCGAGATCGCGCGCGACAATGAACATGTGTCCGATCAAGGACTCATCTTCGTCGGTGACATCGTTAGAGGTGGGAATGGGTTTGTTCGGGACGATGAGTATGTGCACCGGCGCGGCCGGCCTGATGTCCAAAAATGCGATAACGCGAGGGTCACGGTAGAGCACGGTCGCCGGCAACTCGCCTGCTATTATTTTCTCGAAAAGCGTAGGCATTTCAATGCCTCCGAGGCTTAAGGGGCGTCAAGATTAGCAGGAACGGCGCCGCCACTCGGGGTTGCGATGCAGCAATGTGCCCTGGTAATAGTAATGGGAACGATTCTCATATAGAATCGCATCTATGTTGTTGACGCCCCAATCCAGCGTTCCGGTTCCCGCCGACATGAAGCTTACGGAATTGAGTATAGGAACATGTGCGCGGGTGGTTGCCGTGGCGTCGACCGATGCGGCCACGCCCGAATTGGGGCGCCGCCTGGCTGAATTGGGCTTTCTTCCAGGCGAAGCCGTGCGCATCGTCGCCAAAGGCCTGATGGCGCGGGCGCCGATTGCGGTGCGCATCGGTACGGGCACATTCGCCCTGCGACTTTTCGAGGCCGCCTGTATCCGCGTGTGTCCGGAGCAGCCGCAGCGCGCGTGAGTCCATGGCGGTCGTGCCAAGCGCTCCGAGTCCCCTCATTGCCTTGGTTGGAAATCCCAACTGCGGTAAGACGGCATTATTCAATATTCTCACCGGCAGCCGGCAGAAGGTCGCCAACTACGCCGGCGTAACGGTCGAGCGCAAAGAGGGATCGTTGCTCACTCCATCCGGGCTGCGCGTACGTATCCTGGATTTGCCGGGCGCCTACAGCCTGGACCCCTTGACCCCGGACGAACAAGTCACCGCCGATGTGCTGCTCGGCCGACGCGCCGGCGAGACTCAACCGGATTTCGTCGTCTGCGTCACCGATGCAACCAATCTGCGCCAGAACCTGCGTTTGGTGTTGAGTTTGAAAAGGCTGGGTCTGCCCATGATGGTCGCGCTCAATATGAGCGATATCGCGCGCCGCAAGGGCATCGTGATCGATGCCGGGCGCCTAGCCGCTGAATTGGGGGTGCCAGTGGTCGAAACCGTCGGCGTCAAAACGCGCGGAGTGCAAGCCCTGATCAAAGTACTCGACGGCGTGAGTGTACCGGCGCGCGCGAGACATGCCGCGGTGTGGCGGACCCCTAGCGCCGCCGATATCGAGTTCGACCAATCCGAGGTGCGCAGAATTTTAGGTCTGGTGGGCGGCGACCGGCTCGACGGCGTGACCGTCAGCGATCGCGTCGATGCCGTCGTGCTGCATCCGGTATTTGGGCCACTGCTCCTCGGCGTCGTACTGTTTCTGGTCTTTCAAGCGGTGTTCGCCTGGGCGCAGCTACCGATGGACCAGATCAAGGTGGGCGTCGCGGCATTCGGTAATTGGCTGGACACGGCGCTGCCCGCCAGCTTGCTGAAGGACTTGCTGGTCAACGGCGTGCTTGCCGGCGTCGGCAGTGTCTTGGTGTTTCTGCCGCAGATCATCATTCTTTTCTTCTTCATCTTGGTGCTCGAAGACTCGGGCTATTTGCCGCGAGCCGCGTTTCTACTCGATCGGTTGATGGGCAGCGTCGGCTTGTCGGGCCGGGCATTCATCCCCTTGCTGTCGAGCTTCGCCTGCGCCATACCCGGAATCATGGCCACGCGCACCATACAAAATCCCCGCGATCGGTTGGCAACCATCATGATCGCGCCGCTGATGACTTGTTCCGCGCGCCTGCCGGTGTACGCGCTGATCATCGGCGCCTTCATCCCCCGGCGCATCCTGTGGGGCGGCCTGGAATTGCAGGGAGTGGTGCTGTTTGCCCTCTATGTCATCGGAGTTGCCAGCGCCATGGCGGTGGCCTTCGTGCTCAAGCGCAGTGGTCCGGGTGCGGGCTATCAGTCCTTGATGCTGGAGCTGCCGGCGTACCACTGGCCGAATTTGCGTAATTTGGGTATTGGACTGTGGCAGCGGGTCGAAATATTCATGAGCCGGGTCGGCACGATTATTCTCTCGCTGATGGTGATTCTGTGGGCTTTGAGCTCATTCCCCGCGCCGCCCCCCGGCGCTGCCGGCCCGGCGATCCAGTACAGCATCGCCGGACATTTAGGCTCCTGGCTTGCCGTGCTGTTCGCGCCCATCGGCTTCAACTGGCAGATATCGATTGCTCTGGTGCCCGGACTCGCCGCCCGTGAGGTTGCCGTCGGGGCGCTGGGCACGGTGTACGCCCTGTCTGCCGCCGGCAATGATGTCAGTGGCGCGTTGACGCCATTAATTGCCCAGTCTTGGAGCCTGCCCACGGCCTTGTCGCTCCTGGCGTGGTATGTGTTCGCGCCCCAATGCCTGTCGACTCTTGCCACCGTCAAGCGTGAGACCAATTCCTGGCGCTACCCCATCATGATGGCTGCGTATTTGTTTGCGATGGCCTACACAGGCTCGTGGATTACCTATCGCGTCGCAGTGGCGCTGACGAGTTAGCTGAGCGGGTCCGCATGAACAGCATTCTCGACAACTCGCTGGTGGGCCTCGCGCTGCTGGTCAGCGCGGGATATGCCGTGTCATCGCTCGGTCCGAAAAGTCTGCGGCGACGAATGCTCGGGGCATTAAGCCGAGCGACGGGGCGTGCGCCGGCCTTCCTGGGTCTGCGGCGAACCACGCAGCGGCTCATCACTGCGTCTACACGCAAAGCTCAGGGCGCTTGCGGCGGTTGCGCGAGTTGCGGTTCGGAGCAAGGCGCGGCGCAGAAGTCACCTGCGCAGAATTCGCCGGCAGCCGAGGTGATTGTGCCGGTGGCGAAAATCGGCCGGCGCGCCCGCACGTCAACGCCGTGAGCCGGATGCCTGTCGGCGCACTGCCTGCGGCTGTGCAGATTGTTTGACCTGCGCCGCGCGAACGTCGCCGATTTGGTACTTGTTCATTGCATCGCTCAGTCCGCTTGTTTGAGTCAGGAGCGCGGTTGCGGCGGTGGCGTTCTCCTGGACCAGCACCGCGTTCTTGCCGGTCATTTCGTCAATTTTTGCGATCGCACTATTGACCTCGCTGATTCCGGCGCTCTGCTCGCGGGTGGCGGATGCCATGTCCGCCACTATCTTGCTCACATTCTGTGCGGCGCCGACGATTTCCTGCAGCATTTCCCCCGATTGATCCACCAGCTTCGCGCCTTCGCCGACCTTGGTTACGCTGTCGTTGATCAGTGCCTTTATTTCCTTGGCGGCTTGCGCCGATCGACCCGCGAGGTTGCGGACCTCGGATGCGACGACGGCGAAGCCGCGTCCCTGTTCCCCGGCGCGCGCCGCTTCCACGGCCGCGTTCAAGGCCAGCAAATTGGTTTGGAAAGCAATCTCGTCTATCACCCCGATAATGTCCGCGATCTTGCGGCTCGAGGCATTGATCTGCTGCATGGCGGTAATCGCCGTGGAGACGACGACACCGCCCTTCTCGGCGCGATCGCGCGCCGTCGCGGCAAGTTCGTTCGCATGCCCAGCGTTTTCCGCATTGTTACGCACCGTCGCGGTCATTTCTTCCAGCGCCGCCCCCGTCTCCTCCAAGGCTGAGGATTGGGCTTCCGTGCGCGCCGACAATTCCGCATTGCCGGATGAAATTTCATCGGCACTCCCCCGCATCTCAACCACGGCATATTTGATCGACCTCACCACCTCGGAGAGATTGTCGAGCAGCTCGTTCAAGCCCGCCGCAAGATTGAGGTGAAAGCCGCTCTTCCCTTCAACCGGCAAGCGCGCCTGCAGGTCGCCGTGCAGAGCGGAGTCGACAACGGACCTGACTTCGTTCTCCATGGCCACCCCGTTGGTGCGATCGCGCCACTCCAGTACCGTGCCGAGCCGGTCGCCTGCGATGCCCACAATGGGGCTGGCGTTCAATACCAGGGTATGTCCGCCGACGGTGAGGGTTTTAGTCTGAGAGTCGCGCAATCCGTCGAGCGCAACCCTGTCCAAAAAAGGCACCGGCTTGAATATATCGATGGAAGCGCCGACCAAGGCGGCAGCGGAGAACTGCACCAGCTCGCGCTGAATGTCCTGCTGCAGTAGTGCGAACGTAGTTTTGGCCGTCTCGTTTGCGTAGACGATCTTGTGTTTCTCGTCCACCACCAGCACGATGGTGCCGGCATTGTCCAGTGCCTGACGAACGCGAGTGTTTTCTGCGAGAATGCCTCTATCGGCTTCAATGCGGATTCGCAGCGTCGTTTGCATCTTGTCGAGCGAGCGTAGCACCTGGCCCGCTTCGTCCGCACTGTCCACTGTAATCTTATTCTCGTAGTGGCCGGCCTCGATAGCGGCAAATGTCGACACCGCGCGGCGCATCGAACGGGTCAGACTGCGGGAAAAATGGCCGGCCAACAGGATTGCGGCGATCACCATGGCGGCGACGAACGCAAGCGCCAGATTGCGCTCAAACCGCTCGGCGGCAAGCCGTTGTTCCGAGCGGGCACGGACTTGATCCATCAAAAGATCGTGCAGCGCTACCAACTTGGTTTCGAACAGCGTGCCTTGCTCCATCACCTCTTGCGAGGCGACGCCGACCGGCCGGCGCGTCGTTATGTTCGAGGCAACCCAGTGCTGATACGCGTCGAACGCGCTCTCGCTGGCGTGGAATGCATCGCTGGCTTGGGTCATCTGAACGACGAATGCCGCGTCCTTGGCTCGCGCAGCCCACTCATTCAGTGAATCGAGTTTCCAGTGCGCGTTGTCCATCAAGAAGCGAATGTTCGCGGAAATCGCGTTGATCCTGGCTTCCTGTTCTTGGGTGACGGACAACATCTGCGCGGCTACTGGCGCCGCGGCCGCACGCATTGCTCCGAATTCGAAGAACAAGCGCGGAATTTCCAGCACCGCCAGGTCTTGTAGATAGTACTGCTGCAGGTCGCCGTCCCGATCCAGATGATGCGTTTCACCGATCAGGCGCACCAGTTTCGTGAGCTTCGCGGAAAGTGAATCATGGCGTTGCGCGGAGGCGTCCGGAGAAAGCTTCGGCCAATCAAGAGATAGGCTCGCCCAATCGGCTTTGACCTCATGCCACAGTGCGCGTTCCGGCGAGCCTTCCGCGCCGTACTTGTCCTCCGACTTATCCTGCAGCGCAATGCTTGCGTCGAGTCTAGTCGCTGCCTCCTGAATCTTCTTGTCGAAGTAAGGGGTATTGGCTTCACCGGCGAGTATGGTGGCGGTGAATGACGCGTGGGCCGCCAGTGCGCGACCGGCCTCCTTGAGCCCCTCGAAGTAGTGCAGTCCATCGTCGGCCTGCGCATGCTCGTTGATTCGCGCCCACAAGCCGGCGGCATACTCGACGCTGACGTAAGTCAATGGCAGTAGCATGACGATGACGATCACCGCCAGTTTGTGAGCCATCTTCATCCGCGCGGTAATGTTCATTTTGGTTCTCCCTGCCAGGCGAGTCTATTCAATTGCCTACTCCGCGCCCCATGCTCGCCATTGCTGCGGCGCCCTCGTCTCTGCCGATGTCGACCGTTCAGGGTAAAACTTAATGTGAGATGGGGGCTGACGAGGCGGGAAATTCGCGGGGAGTGCCCTTCGGGGCAGGTTCCGAGCGTGGCTGATCGGCTAATTGTGATGCGCTTCACGATGAACAAATCCATTTGCTGCGGTGCTAAATCTCGCACGGCCGGTGCCGATACACCTTATGCGTGCGCTTTGTACGCTCGGTTGGCTATTCGGAGGCTCACTATGCGTAGATTCGTCCCTGTCCTGGCATTCGCAGCGGCCGCCAGTTTGTGTGCAAGTGTCGGTTTCGCCGACAGCTGCCATGGACCGACCGCGCCGTCCAGTTTTCCGGAACCGTCGACGGCAACCGAACAGGACATCGTCGCCGCACAGCAATCCGTGAAGCAATACTTGAGCGACATGGAATCCGCTCTGAAGTGCATGGATGCCCAGCACAATGACAGCGCGCACAACGTGGCCGTCGACGACATGCAAAAGACTGCGTCGAAATTCAACGGCGTGTTACGTGCTTTTAGGGCGCGGCAGAAGGCCTGATCAGCGCCTAGGTCGAGAAATTTGCGAAGATACGCCGCATGCAGCCGTTCAAGGCGGCGATATCGGCAGCCGAAAAACCCCGCATGGCGCGATGGTAGGCAGCGCCGGCCGTGCGGCGTTCTTTTGCGACGCAGCGTTTACCGAGCGGCGTCAAAATGACTTCGGTGACTCGAGCGTCCGAAGGGCGTTTCGAGAGGCTCACCAGAGTCTTCTTCTCCAGGCGCTGCACGACGCGCGTCATGGTCGACAGCCGCGTCACCGAGCGCTCGGCGATTTCACTGACGCTGCTGGGACTTACCTCGTTGACTATCATCAGGGCGCGCCAGCTTAGGAGATCCATGCCCGACGCGGCCAGGGCGTTTTCCATTTCCTGCGCGTAGCGGCCTGCCGTGCGCACGATGAGATAGAGCGGTGAGTCGGCCAGCCGGAAATCGGCGAATTGGGGGTCGCCGCGGCGTTTGGCGTCCGCAAGTGTCGACGTGTTTCCGCGACGCGGCATTGCGGAGGGAGATAAGGCCACGCGGCGGATCCTTTAGATGGCAATAGTTGCAAAATCACGTAACCGGCATAGTATTGCAGGTCAGTAGAGTTCACTCAAGGCTAATCATGGCAGAGCGGTCGTTCGCGCGGGAAGTCCAAACGCTGCGGCTCAGAGCGGGCGAGGTCTTTGAAGGCGAGGCCATCCTCGCCGTCACGAAGGCCCTGCTGCAGGCAGGCGTGTCCTATGTCGGCGGCTATCAGGGTGCTCCCGTCTCGCACTTGATGGACGTCCTGGCCGACGCCCGCGAGATACTGGATGATCTCGGCGTGCATTTCGAATCGAGTGCCTCCGAGGCTGGCGCGGCTGCCATGCTGGCCGCCTCGGTCAACTATCCTTTGCGGGGCGCCGTCACCTGGAAGTCGACGGTAGGCACCAATGTGGCCTCCGATGCATTGTCCAATCTTGCCTCGGCAGGCGTACTGGGCGGCGCGCTGATGATAGTCGGCGAGGACTACGGCGAAGGCGCCAGCATCATGCAGGAACGCACGCACGCCTTTGCCATGAAATCGCAGATATGGCTGCTCGATCCGCGTCCCGATACCAGCACCATCGTCGACATGGTGGAGCGTGGCTTCGAACTGTCCGAGGCGAGCCAAACCCCGGTTATGTTGATGTTGCGCATTCGCGCCTGCCACATGCATGGCTCCTTCGTCGCCAAGAACAACGTCGCCCCCAAGTTCAGCATTCAGGACGCATTGGAGAATCCACAACGGTCGGCGGCGCGGATCATTCTGCCGCCGGCAACCTATGCCCAGGAGCAGGAAAAAGTGGTCACTCGATGGCCCGCCGCCGTGCGTTTCATCGTCGAGAACCATTTGAACGAGATGCGTGCGGGCGATCTCGAAGACATCGGCATTGTCATGCAGGGCGGACTCTACAACACTGTAATGCGGTCCCTGGAAATGCTGGGGCTGGCGGATGTGTTCGGGAAGTCGCGGATTCCCTTGTATGTGCTGAATGTCACCTACCCCCTCGTCCCGGAGGAGTTCACTCGGTTCGCTGCGGGCAAGAAGGCATTGCTGATCGTCGAGGAAGGTCAGCCCGAATACATCGAACAGAGCGTGAATCAGTTTCTGCGCAAGGCGGATATTCAGGCGCGGGTCGTCGGCAAGGGTCCCTTGCCCATGGCGGGGGAATACACCGGCGCCGTCGTCAGCGCCGGGATCAAGAGCTTTCTTGCGGAATGGGCAGCAAGCGCCCTGGCGCCAAGCGCGCCGCTGAGTTCGCCTATCGGCGTGTTTACCGAGCGACCGCTGCTGCCCATCGAGGAGTTGCGCAAGGCGGTACCGATGCGGCCGCCGGGCCTGTGCACAGGCTGTCCGGAAAGGCCCTTCTTCTCGTCGATGAAAATCGTGCAGAAGGAATTCGGCGCAGTACATGTGAGTGCCGACATCGGCTGCCACTCCTTCGCTACATTGGCGCCCTTCAACACGGGCGCTAGCATCATGGGCTATGGATTGGGGTCGGCGAGCGGCGCCGCCCTGAGCGGCGGTCAGGGGGGCAAGCGCTCCATATCCATCATGGGAGACGGCGGCTTCTGGCATAACGGTCTGACCAGCGGCATAGGAAATTCGGTGTTCAACAAACACGATTCGGTCACTGTCATAGTGGACAACGGCTACGCCGCAGCCACCGGTGGCCAATACATTCCGTCCTCACGGGCGGATTTAAAGAACCGCAAGGGCAGGAATCCGATCGAGAAGGCGGTGCGCGGCGTGGGCGTGGAGTGGGTGCGCACCGTGCATACGTACAAGATGCAGGAGGGTATCAGTGCGTTGCGTGAGGCGCTCACCACAGCGTACAAGGGGCCCAAAGTCATTATCGCGGAAGGCGAGTGCGAGTTGAATCGAAAGAGGCGCGTGGCGCCCGTTCTGAAACGCATGGCCCAGGAAGGCAAGCGCGTGGTGCGCCAGCGTTTCGGCATCGACCCCGACGTGTGTACCGGGGATCATTCATGTATCAGACTTTCGGGGTGTCCCTCGTTGACCATTAAGGCCAATCCGGATCCGCTGCGGCGCGATCCCATCGCGCACGTCGACAACAGCTGTGTGGGATGCGGCGTTTGCGGTGAAGTGGCCCATGCCGCCGTGCTGTGTCCGTCATTTTACAGGGCGGATGTCATCACCAATCCCAGCGCATGGGACCGCCTGAAATTTCGCTTTCGCACCACCGTCATCGAGTTCCTGCAACGCCGCTTCGACCGCCGGCTCGCACGCATCGCGGCGGAGCCCTCGTTGTGAGCGCCCTGCCGATTGCCGCAATCACCAGGCCCATAACCCTGACCATCGCCGCACTGGGCGGGCAGGGTGGCGGCGTGGTATCGGATTGGCTGATCCATGTCGCTCGGCGGGCTGGCTATCTCGCGCAGGCGACTTCCGTTCCCGGCGTAGCTCAAAGAACCGGGGCCACCATCTACTACCTGGAATTCTTTCCGCTGGCCGGATTGCCGGCCGATAAAAGTCGTCCCATATTCGCGCTGATGCCGAATCCCGGCGATGTGGACGTGGTGATCGCTTCGGAAATCATGGAAGCAGGCCGCGCCATGCAGCGCGGCTTGGTTACCGCGCGCACCACGCTCATCGCGTCCTCGCATCGAATCTACGCCATTCAAGAGAAATCGCACATGGGGGACGGCCGCGCCGATTCGAGCCAAGTGCGCGCGCTGGCACGCGAACAGGCGAAGCGGTATATCGAGTTCGACATGCAGGCCATGGCGGAGGCCAACGGCAGTGTGATCAGCGCCGCCATGCTCGGCGCGCTGTGCGGTTCCGGAGCACTGCCCTTCGCCGTGGAGCACTATGTTGAGGCGATTCGAACCAGCGGCATCGAGGCCGCATCGAGCACTCGGGCGTTCGAGGCCGCGCGGCGCGCGGCCGCAGAGTCATCAGCCGCCGCTGCACCGCCTACCGTATCACCCACGGAGCGCACGGCCACTCGCGCATTCATTCCTGCTTTTCTGAAAGAACGAATACGGGCGCGCATACCGGCGGCCGCACAGGATCTCGCGCGCCAAGGCGTTCGGCGAATGATCGACTACCAGGACGTCGCTTATGCGAGTCTGTATCTGGACAGGCTCGACTCAGTGGCGGCGTTGGAGCATGTCGGTTCGGCAGGCGTCGCGTTGACTGAGTCGGTGGCGCGCGGGCTGGCGCTGTGGATGTCCTTCGAGGACACGATCCGCGTCGCTGACCTGAAGATTCGCACGGCACGCTCGAAGCGAGTGCTGCAAGAGGTTGGGCCGTCCACCGGACAGTTGGTGCAAGTCACCGAATTCATGAAACCACGAGTGGAGGAAATTTGCGGCACGCTCCCCGTCGGGTTGGGCACATGGATTCTTCGCTCGAAAACCCCGCGGCGCTGGATAACCCGCCTCACGGGCGGCCGGCAGATCGCAACTTCCAGCATCGGCGGGTTTTTGCAGCTCTACTGGCTCGCCGGGCTACGCCGGTGGCGCCGCAAGACTCTTCGGTATTCCCAAGAACAGATGCATATCGTCCACTGGCTGCAACTCATCGGGCGGCTGGCGCCAGAAGATTACGCCCTGGCCGTCGAGATCGCCGATTGTCAACAACTGGTCAAGGGCTATGGCGAGACGCATGAGCGCGGCACCCTGAGCTTCGACGCGATCTTGGCCGACGTTCAGGGCCGGCAAGGCCGTCCGGACGCGGCCGATCGAGTTCGCGCGTTGAGAGTCGCGGCGTTGGCGGACGATCAGGGGATTGCTTTGTCAAGGGTGTTGACGGCTGCCTGACATAGTCCACGGATTGCACCGTATCGGGCCGGCTTATATAGTTGACATCTAAAGTATCTCGATCTATTGTTGAACGATGAAACGAGCGGTGTTCATAGGCGGCGGTCCTGCGGGTCTTTTCGGCGCAATCCTGCTGAAGAAAGCCTTGCCCGACGCAAAGGTCGAGGTTTACGAGCGCAACCGGCCCGACGATACCTTCGGTTGGGGCGTGGTATTTTCGGATCAGACCATGTCGGGTTTTCGAGCGGCGGATCCACAGTCGCATGATGCCATTGTCGGGGATTTCCACCACTGGGATGACATCGACGTGCATTTTCGGGGCGAGACGATTCGCTCTGGCGGTCATGGCTTCTGCGGGATCGGCAGGCGCCGCTTGCTCAATATCTTTCAGGAACGAGCTTGCTCATTGGGTGTGGAGCAGCACTTTCAAGCTGAAATAAACGAACTGACGCCGCTCGCGGATGCGGACCTCATCGTCGCCTCGGATGGCGTGAACAGCAAGGTCCGAACCCGTCATGCGGAGGTGTTCCAGCCGGATATCGCCGTCGGTAAGTGTCGCTTCATCTGGCTGGGCACGCGCCAGAAATTCGCTGCGTTTACCTTCGCGTTCGAAAAGACCGAGCACGGTTGGTTCCAGATCCATGCCTATCAGTTTAGCGAGGATGTTTCCACGGTCATTGTCGAGACGCGCGAGGAGACCTGGCGCGCGCACGGCCTCGACGGCTACACCACCGAGCGATCGATCGCATTCTGCGAGGCTCTATTTGCCAAGTATTTGGATGGACAGCAGCTTTTGAGCAACGCAAACCATTTGCGCGGCTCTGCTTGGTTGAATTTCAATCGCGTGCTGTGTGCGCAATGGCATCACCGCAATATCGTATTGATCGGCGATGCGGCGCATACGGCGCACTTCGGCATCGGGTCCGGCACCAAACTGGCGATGGAAGACGCCATGTCTCTGGTCAGCCGGGTGGCGAGTGCCAGCGACGTTCAAGCAGGGCTGCAAATCTATCAGGCGGAGCGGAGTTTGGAAGCCCTCAAGCTGCAGAGCGCGGCGCGCAATCGGATGGAGTGGTTCGAGAATGTCGCACGGTATTCAAACCTCGAACCACGACAATTCGCGTATGCGTTGCTGACGGGTAGCCAGCGCATCGGTCACGCCAATCTTAAGTTGCGAGATTCCGGTTTCGTGGAAGGTTACGAGCGCTGGCTGGCACGGCGCAGTGGCGTATACGATGCGGCGCGGCCGCCCATGTTTCTGCCGTTCCGGCTTGCGAACATGGAACTTGCGAATCGAGTGGTCGTCTCCCCCATGGCGCAGTACCAGGCGGCGGATGGCATTCCCGGCGACTGGCACCTGATGCACTACGGCGCGCGGGCCGTCGGCGGCGCGGGTCTGCTGTTCACTGAAATGACTTGTGTTTCGGCGACGGGGCGCATCACTCCCGGCTGCACCGGCCTCTGGAATGAGGCGCAGCGCGACGCGTGGCGGCGCATCGTCGAATTCGTTCATGCTCAGTCGGCCGCCAAGTTTTGCCTGCAGATAGGTCATTCCGGCCGCAAGGGTTCGACGCAACTTGGCTGGGAGCGCATGGATTACCCGCTCGCCTCGGGAAATTGGCCGCTCCTGGCTCCCTCGGCTATTCCCTACTTGGCAGGCGTCAGTCAGATTCCGCAGGCGATGACGCGCTCGGACATGGATGAGGTCCGCGACGATTTTGTCAGGTGCGCGCGGCTCGCTCTCGACGCGGGCTTCGACATGCTGGAGCTGCATCTGGCGCACGGGTACTTGCTCGGAAGTTTTCTGTCGCCGCTGACCAATCAGCGTCAGGATGAATTCGGCGGCGACATCGCGGCAAGATTACGATTTCCTCTTGAGGTTTTCTCCGCGGTACGTGCCGTTTGGCCGAGGGAGCGTGCGCTGTCGGCAAGAATTTCCGCCTGTGACTGGGCCCAGGGCGGTCTGTCGGAGAAGGACTTGTTGGCCATCGCCGCCGCACTCAAGCACGCCGGCGCGGACGTGCTCGATGTATCGACGGGTCAAACCGTGGCGGAACAGCAACCGGTGTATGGCCGCATGTGGCAAACGCCCTTTGCCGATAAGGTTCGCAACGAGATCGGTATCCCAACCATTGCGGTGGGCAATATATTCGAGGCGGATCACGTGAATTCCATCATCGCAGCGGGGCGGGCGGATCTTTGCGCGCTGGCGCGGCCGCACTTGTCGAATCCAGCGTGGACCTTGAGCGCCGCGGCGGAACAGAAATTTCAAGAGCAGGTGTGGCCAGACCCCTATCTGTCAGGCAAGTCGCAGCTCGAACGCAATATGGAGCGGGCGGCGCAGGCGGACGCTGCCGTCGGCCCTGTCTGAGAATCACATGACCGCTCTTCTCACCGGATTGCATGCCCTGGTGACCGGCGCCGGCCGCGGCATAGGCGCTGCCATCGTGCGCAACCTCGCCGGCGCAGGCGCCGATGTCACGCTGGTGGGCCGTTCTCGTCGGGATCTGGAGGCCGTCGCCGCCGAGCTAGAGCCTGTTCGCCGCAGCTGTCAGGTCGCGGACGTGGCCGATGCGGAATCGGTGCGCACGGCGGTAGCCGCGGCGCGCGCGGCCATTGGGCCGATCACCGTGCTGGTCAACAACGCAGGTCAGGCGCTGAGTGGCCCGCTGGGCGCCACCAGCGATGCGCTGTGGCATTCCATGCTCTCGGTGAACCTGACGGGCACCTTTCATTGCATGCGCGAGTGCCTTCCCGATATGTTGAAGGCCGGGTTCGGACGCATCGTGAACGTGGCCAGCACTGCCGGCCTGGTGGGCTACCCCTATGTCAGCGCCTACTGTGCGTCGAAGCATGGAGTCATCGGACTGACCCGCGCCGTGGCGCTCGAAACGGCGCGCCGCAATGTGACCGTGAACGCGGTGTGCCCGGGCTACGCGGATACGGATCTGGTGCGGACAGCCGTTGCCAACATCAGCGCCAAGACGGGCCGCGGCGAATCGGAAGCCCTTGCGGAGTTGCTGTCCCACAATCCGCAAGGCCGCTTGGTGACCCCCGAGGAAGTGGCCGATACGGTTCGCTGGCTGTGCCTGCGCAGCAGCGCGAGCATTACCGGGCAGAGCATCGCCGTAGCCGGCGGCGAGGTCATGTGATGGCGGCTAAAGTGACGCCCCGCTCCAAGGCGCTCGAGCCGCCGTCCGACAGCGAGACGCGAGTGCGTGAGGACCATCATGACTCGTTGCGGCTGTGGCTGCGGCTGCTGAGTTGCTCGACACTGATTGAAAACCACATCCGGCAGCGCTTACAAGGCGAATTCGCTACGACCCTGCCTCGTTTCGATCTCATGGCGCAGCTGGAGCGATGCCACGAGGGACTTAAAATGGGCGAGCTGTCCAAGCGCCTGATGGTCACGGGCGGTAATGTAACCGGCATTACCGACTTGCTGGAGAAGGAAGGCTTGGTAGCGCGCGTCATCGATGCACAGGACCGCCGCGCTTTTCGAGTGAAGCTCACGCCAAGCGGTCAGCGCCTCTTTAAAAGAATGGCTGCCGAACACGAACGCTGGATTATCGATTTATTCGCAGGTCTGCCGTCCAAGAGCAAGCAACAGCTCGCCGGGCTGTTGCAGGATTTGAAGATTCAATCGCGACAACGAACGCGGTCGGGCGTGGAGAATTCCCTATGAGATTCGCAAACTACGTTGCCGAGAATTTCCTGTGGCGGGTCGAGGAGAGGGTCGGCGTCATCACCTTGAATCGGCCGGAGCGCAAGAACCCGCTGACCTTTGAATCCTACGCAGAACTGCGAGATCTATTTCGCGGTTTGCGCGCCGAAGACGCCGTGAAAGCGATTGTGATTTCCGGCGCAGGGGGTAATTTCTGCTCCGGCGGCGACGTACACGACATCATCGGGCCGCTGACCCGAATGGCCCCGCAGGGATTGCTCGATTTCACTCGCCTGACAGGCGACCTAGTCCTGTCCATGCGCGAATGTCCGCAGCCCATCGTGGCCGGCGTGGAAGGGATCTGTGCGGGGGCGGGCGCCATTATCGCCATGGCCTCCGACTTTCGGTTCGCCACTGCCGAGGCGCGCACCGCATTTCTATTCGTCCGCGTTGGATTGGCAGGCTGCGATATGGGCGCCTGCGCCATTTTGCCGCGAATCATAGGGCAGGGGCGCGCGGCCGAGCTGCTGTACACCGGCCGCTCGATGAGCGCCGAGGAAGGTCTGGCGTGGGGTTTTTTCAATCGCGTGGTTGCGCAGCCCCGCATGCTCGCCGAGGCGGTGGAATTCGCGGCATCGCTTGCTAAAGGGCCGACGTTCGCGCATGCGATGACCAAGCGCATGCTGCATCAGGAGTGGAATTTGTCCATCGAGACGGCCATAGAAGCCGAGGCGCAGGCGCAGGCTCTGTGCATGCAAACCGAAGACTTTCGGCGCGCATACCGCGCGTTTGCGGATAAGACCCAACCGGTCTTCGAGGGCAACTGATGGCGAAGGCGGCCCCGGCGTTTTTGAGCTGGCCCTTCTTCGAAGCGCGCCATCGCGATCTTCATGCCAGTCTCGTGGCCTGGTGCGAGCAAAATCTCGGTGGGGCGCACGGCGAGACGCGCGAATCGGTCGATGCGCACTGCATCGCGGTCGTCAGAAAGCTAGGCGCGGCCGGAATGCTCCGTCACTGCGTGCGTGCGGAACACGGAGGCGCCGCGGCAGACTTCGACGTCCGCTGCATCGCCATCATCCGCGAAACCCTGGCCGGTTTCGACGGATTGGCGGATTTTGCATTCGCCATGCAGGGCCTCGGCAGCGGCGCGCTCACGCTGGCGGGATCGCCGCAATTGCAAGCGAGGTACCTGCCGCGAGTCGCGCGCGGCGAGGCACTGGCGGCATTCGCTCTGTCGGAAGCGGAGGCGGGATCCGATGTCGCGGGGATGCAGTGCCGCGCGCGGCGCGACGGCGAACACTATGTGCTCGATGGCGCGAAGACTTGGATCTCGAACGGCGGCATCGCCGATTTCTACTGCGTTTTCGCGCGCACGCAGCCGGCGCAGACCCGAGCCGACGGCACCACGGCCGCCGCCGGCATCACTGCCTTCGTCGTCGATGCAGACGCTCCGGGGCTGTCGATCGCCGGCCGCATCGACATCATGGCACCACATCCCATGGGATCCTTGGCGTTTTACGAGTGCCGAATACCCGCGACGAATCGGCTGGGCGCCGAGGGCGAGGGGTTCAAGATCGCGATGCGTACCTTGGATATCTTTCGCACCTCGGTGGCCGCGGCTGCGCTGGGCTTCGCGCAGCGCGCGCTGGATGATTCCATCGCCCAGGCGCGGTCGCGGCACATGTTCGGCCGCAACCTTGCCGATTTTCAATTGACTCAAGCTACGCTGGCCGACATGGCGACCGAAGTGGACGCGGCCCGCCTGCTTACCTATCGCGCTGCCTGGCTGCGCGACAGCGGGGAGCGTGTCACAAAGGAGGCGGCCATGGCCAAGATGCAGGCGACTGAGACCGCGCAGCGAGTCGTCGATCGAGCGGTGCAGATGTTCGGCGCCCGCGGAGTGATGAAGGGCGAAGTCGTCGAGCGTCTATATCGAGACGTACGCGCGCTGCGTATTTATGAGGGAGCGACCGAGGTTCAGAAGCTCATTATCGCTCGCGAGCTACTCGCCCCAACGGAGTCGGCATGACCAAGGACAATAAACTGCCCCGCATTCTGCAACCGGCGGGGTGGCCGCGGCCCAAGGGTTACAGCAACGGCATGGCGGCCCGCGGCTTGCAGATATTCGTGGCCGGCCAGATCGGCTGGGACGCGGAGGGCAAATTCCCCAGCAGCCGCTTGGCGGATCAGGTGCGTCAGGCGCTGCTCAATATAGCCGCGATACTGGCCGATGCGGGTGCTACCCCGGCACACATCGTGCGCCTGACCTGGTATGTAACCAGCCGCGACGAATACTACGAGCAGTTGGCCGATATCGGCGCTGCCTATCGGGCGACGATAGGAAAGCACTATCCACCCATGTCGGTGGTGCAAGTGGTGGCGCTCATGGAACTGGAGGCCCGGGTGGAAATCGAAGCAACGGCTGTATTGCCGGATGCTGATTGACCATGTGGCGTCCCCCTGAGCGAATCCGCCACGATTCGCGGCCGGCGCGTTGGCCCAGCACCCAGGAGGCCGCCCTGTCGCGGCTGTTCTCGCCGATTCAGGTGGGGTCGATTGCGCTGCGCCACCGAACCTGGGTTCCCGCCATGGTGCCGTGGCGTGCCACGGAGGACGGTTTCGTTTCCCAAGACGTGCTGGAATGGTACGAGCGTTTTGCCCAGGGCCGGCCCGCGGCTATCGTGGTGGAGGCGACGGGCATTCGCGATGTGCCGAGCGGACCCTTGCTCCGGATTGGAGACGAGCGTTTCCTACCGGGTTTGAAGCAGCTGGTTGAGGTCGTGCGGCGCGCGAGCGAAGGCGAAACGCGCCTGTTCATTCAGCTCATCGATTTTCTGTCCATCCGGCGGCGGCCCGACCCGGCCCGATATTTTGCGGAGTACCTTGGTTTGACCGAACGGCATCGTCGCGCCTTCGGAGCAGCCGAAGCAGGGGGCGCGGTGGGTGCGAACGACGCGGAGATTCGCAGCTGGCTGGCGTCACTCGAACGCAACGATCTGGAAAAGGTGCTCGATATCAGGGAACTGGAGTCCCTGGATCACGGTGCGCGTGAGCGGGTCACGGACATGCATCTTGGGCATATCCGAGATTTACCACGGCAACTGCCGGGACTGTTCGGTGGTGCGGCAAGGCGGGCCCGTGAAGCCGGCTTCGACGGAGTCGAACTGCATTACGCTCATGCCTACACCATGGCGTGCTTTCTTTCGCCGCACAACACACGCGGCGACGGCTATGGTGGGGGAGTCGCGGAACGCGCGCGGCTCCCGTTGGAGGTCTATGAGCAGGTGCGTGCCGACGTTGGCGCGGGTTTCCCCGTTGGTTGCCGATTTCTGGCCGAAGAGTGCGTCAGCGGCGGAGGATCGATCGATGACGCCGAGTACTTCGCCTGTGCGTTCGCGAAAGCCGGCATGGATTTTCTGTCGCTGTCGCGCGGCGGCAAGTTCGATGACGCGCAGCAGCCCAAGGTCGGCGCCGCGGCCTATCCCTATACCGGACGCAGCGGCTACGAGTGCATGCCGTCCTACTTTTCCGATGCGCAAGGCCCGTTCGGCCGCAACCTCGGCGCTACCGCCCGCATCCACGCTGCCTTGCGCGCGGCGAACTGCAATACTCCGCTGATTGCCGCGGGCGGAATCCATAATTTCGAGCAGGCCGAAGCCGTGCTTGCCTCAGGTCAGGCGGATATCGTCGCGATTGCGCGCCAGGCGCTTGCGGATCCCGACTGGTTCACCAAGGTGCGTAACGGGCGTGGCGCGCAAGTGCGTCTGTGCATATATACGAATTATTGCGAGGCGCTGGATCAGCGGCACCGCCAGGTGACCTGCGAGTTGTGGGATCGCGACGCGTTGGATGAATCCGGGGTGCGCCGTTCAGCCGACGGTAAGAGGCGGCTTATTGCGCCGAAGTGGTCTTGATTCCTAAGCTCGCGTCGAAAGCAGCGCAGTTGGCAGCCTGCGCGCTTTCGAGGTTTCAGTCCCGGCCGGTGGTAATCGAATAGCCTCGCTAGAACTTCATCCGGAACTCTGCGCCGATCATTCGCGGCGGATTGACTACAAGACGCGGGCGCCCCAGCGTTTCTGCGGCGAGCGAGCGGTTGTCACCCAGGTTTGCCTCCACATTGGTGAGATTTTTCCCGATCAGCGCGAGTTCATAGCTGCCGACGTCGTAGGCAAGCCGCAGATCGAGAATGTTGTAGCTCGGCCGTACGCGCGGGAAGTTCGCATTGACACTGGCACTGACGCTGTCCCCCGTGTAGGAGTAGCTCAAAGTGCTGACAAAGCTGCGTGTTTCTGCGAGTGGCACGGTGTATGTCGCCGACGCATTGCCGGTCCAATCCGGAACTTGGTAGACCCGGTCGCCGACCTTGAGTGTCGGTAAGAGGGCGCTAGCTTCGGTGATGCGGGCGCGCTGGTAGCCGAGACCGGCGGACAGGTCGAGCCCTGCGGCCGGTCGCACATGCGCCTCGAGTTCAGCTCCCTTGATCTCTGCCGCCCCTGAATTTGCGCGAAATTGAAATCCGCACGGCAAGGCCACGCTCTGCTGGATCTTATTCCATTTGACCAAGAACACGGCACCGTCGAGGGTGACGCGGTTGTCCGCCCACGCGGTCTTCGCACCGAGCTCATAGTTCCAGAGGCTGTCCGACTTGTAACTCTTCGTCTGGCTGGCACTGATGTAGCCGAGTGCCTGCAGCTGCTGGAAGCAGAGGAGCGGGTCCACGACGCTGTTGCCGGGAATCGAGGGGACGAGGCCGCCGGGCCGGAAGCCACGTGCGATCTGCGCGTACAGCAGCTTATCGGAGGACAGCTTGTAATCGAGTCCGAGCTTGGGATTCACCCCGCTTTCCGTGAACGATTGATCCGGGTCGTTGATGCGTGGCCCACCGAAGGCAATTCCTTCCAGATATCCGCCAGTCTGCGTTTTGATCCGATAGCCTCGCAGCCCGACCGTCATCGCCCACTGTTCATCGAAATGGTAGGACATCTCTCCGTAGATCGCCGGCTCACTGACTCGAGTTTGATAGTCCTGACCGAAGATTTCGTCGGGGATCGCGGGATTGACCGGAATCGGCAATCCTGGGATGCCCTGCACAACGAATCCCCCGGTCTGACTGATGCCAGGGGCGAGCGACGGTGGATAGTAGCCCGCATACGGCACGCGGCCTCGCGTATCCGAAAAATAGATTCCGGCGACGTATGCCCAAGGTCCGGACAGTTTCGATGTGAAGCGAAACTCCTGCACGAAGCGGTGAATTTGCTTGAGTTCGCGAATGGTCGTGGCTATTGGTACAGCCTTGTATGCAGGCGTGTTCGGGTTGGTCGCGTCACCAAGAGGAATCCCGTCGAACGGCGCCAGAAGGTTCTGCCAGATGAAATCACTTTGGTCTTCGGTCTCGTCAACTGTCCGGTCAAAATACGATGTGGAGGAAAGGAAGGCGAACGCGCTTGCTTCGTATTTGACTCCCACCGAAGCCAGAGTCCAGGCATCGTCGCTGCGCTCCGGAAGATTGAAGAACCGGTTTTGCATGTAGCCGGCCGGATGCATGTTCGGCGCGTTTACGAACGTCGCTGGCACCGGCACGGGATACGATCCGCCGTCGGCGTACAAGAGCCCATTCGCTTTCGATTGCTGGTACATAATCCGCGGTGTGATCATCAAGGCATTGTTCGGCTTGATCGCCAGTGACACTGCGCCGCCGTAACTATTAACGCGCCCCACACCGTCGGTAGTGGCGGTCGGCAAGCTGCCGAGCGTGGTCGGGTTGGTGGCCGGCGGCAGATTGGCGGCATCGGCTGGGTTCGCCAAATAGCGACGCGTGAAGAATCCGGCGTCGTGTTGAAAGAATAATACTGCCCGCAACGCCATTGTGTCTTGGATGAGCGGCACATTGAAGGCGCCGTCGACCCCGTAATCCGGGCTAACCGCATTCCATGTCTTGCCGCCGCTCATTCGCAGCCTGCCGTCGGCGTCATTGAGGTTTGGCTGTTCAGTGATAAGGCGAACTGTGCCGCCCATGGAACGAGCGCCGTATAGAGTTCCCTGCGGCCCGCGCAAAACCTCGATGCGCTGGATGTCGACGATCCGCGGATCGATAGAGTCCGGTACCGGCGTCTCGTCGATATAGAACCCGGTGGTGCCGTCGCCCGAGATGCCGCGAATCGATATGGTCCGTGCCGTGCCGCTACCGTCCCCGGTATCGGCGAACGCTAGATTGGGTACCTTCCCGCCGTAGTCGAAGAAACTATATATTGCTTTCTGTTGCAAATTGCGTGCATCAATGGCGGTGATGGAAAGCGGCACATCCTGCAGGCTTTCGCTGCGTTTCTGTGCGGTAACAGTAATCGTTTCCAGTTCGGTGGCTGGCGCCACGCTGTCGGCGGCGAACACTCGCAATGATCCAATCAATGCGGTAGCTCCGATCCAGGCAAGGTGATTCTTTGATGTCCCCATTGGTATCCTCCCGGCGAAAGCGAAATTTAGAATCCCGTGTCGGCATACGGTGTGCCGTTGCGACTTTAATAATTCGAATCATTAGAAGACAATCACTGTCGTGCCCGCGTCTGCGCTGCAATCGGGGCACCGACGGAGTCGCGGCGGCGCGATCATGGCTAGTATTGGGCCGAAGTTGTTTCGTTGTCAAAGCCCCTCGGGCGTTCCGCCCGCGGTCCAATACGAGCGTGGATACCGTGCCGCGGTCGCGAGTTTGGTCTGTGGCACTTCGGTAGCCGCGAGCGTGTTAGGCTTTGTCCGGTGTCGACGCCGAGGGAGTGCGTTCATAAGTCTTGAGCACGGAATAATAGAATAACGAAGTGGTCGAGCACGCGAGCATGCATGAGACGCGCGTCTCTCGTGCGTCGCGGCGGCTGGTCGATCTCGGACATGGTACCTCGCCGTGTTGAACGATCAAGAGCTCCAGCAGCTGGATGTTATTTTGGACAAGTTGATGAAACGCAGCCGCGAGGTGTAGGAGAAAACAATGACCTTACCCAGAGAACCCCGCATCCATCCTGTGTCGATCGCGGTCCTTCGGCCCACACAAATCACGGTCGGAATGCGCGAAGTGACGGCCAAACGCAAGAGCTGGCGCGATCATCCGGATCGAAAGAAGGCGGATTTCCTCGGCAAACACCTGATCCCTGTCATTTGGGGCCCGAAAGAAGAGTACTACGTAATCGATCATCATCACTTGACCCTGGCTCTGTACCAGGAGGGCGTCAAGAATATAGCGACCACGGTGGTCGCCGATCTGCGGCGGCTACCGCGCGATGCCTTCTGGGTGTTTCTGGACAACCGCGGCTGGCTGCACCCCTTCGACGCAAGCGGCCGCAGGCGTGGATACGATGAGGTGCCGAAGCGGATCTCGGGTTTGGTGGACGATCCGTTTCGCAGTCTGGCCGGCGAACTGCGCCAGAGCGGCGGCTTTGCGAAGGATACGACGCCGTTCAGCGAATTCCTGTGGGCGGACTTCCTACGTCGGCAGATCAAGAGCAAGCTCCTCGAGGACAACTTCCCCGCCGCGCTGGTTCGGGCCTTGAAGCTGGCTAAGAGCGGCGACGCGGACTTTCTACCCGGCTGGTGCGGCCCATCGTCCGATCAATGAACAAAATCGGTGCATTTGGTGCGGCGGATGCCCTGGCCGGTTTGGCGCTCGCCGGGCTGTTGCTGCCCGAGGCGGTTGCCTATTCAGGCTTGGCCGGCTTGCCGCCTCAGGCGGGTGTGATCGGATTGTTCGCGGGGCTCACCTGCTATGCCCTCATTGGGCGCAGCCGCTATGCCATCGTCACGGCCACGTCGTCGTCCGCAGCGGTGTTCGCGGCGGCGACCTTGGCGCTGGGCGCTAACGCCGGCGGCCAACGTGTTGCGTTTGCCTCGATCCTGGTGTGTGCCACTGGAATCGCCTTCCTGCTGGCCGGCTGCGCCCGGTTCGGAGCGATGTCGAATCTGATCGCGCGGCCGGTGTTGCGCGGCTTTTCGTTTGGGCTGGCGCTGGTGATCGCGGTGAAGCAGTGGCCGCACGTCGTCGGGATGCATGTGCAAAGCACGGACTTCCTGCCCTTGCTGGCGGAGATTTTTCGCAACGTCGGCGCCTGGCAGCCGGCCAGTCTTGCAGTTGCTCTATGTGCCCTGCTGGGTCTGTTCACGCTAGAGCGAGTCCGACATTTTCCGGGTGTTCTAGTCGTGATTGTCGCCGGAATTGCCGCGGCTCCGTGGCTGACCTCCCACGGAGTAGTGCTGACCGGACCCATCCATCTGGTCCTTGAAATGCCGGCAATTGAGATGCCTGCGGGAGGGCATTGGCTGCCGCTGGTGGAGTTCGCGCTGGCGCTGATGTTCATTCTGTATGCGGAATCCTACAGTGCGATTCGCAGCTTCGCGCTGAAGCACAACGACGCCGTGCAGCCGAATCGCGATTTGATCGCACTCGGTGTCGCCAATGTCATATCGGGAGCGTTTCATGGAACGCCGGTTGGCGCAGGGTATTCAGGCACATCTGCGAATGAAGCGGCGGGCGCACAGTCGCGCGCCGCCGGCCTGGTCGCGGCCGCGACGGTGCTGGCCCTGGTGCTGTTATTTCTGCCGTGGATCGAACTCATCCCCTCTCCGGTCTTGGCCGCCATCGTCATCCATGCGGTCAGTAAATCGCTGCGCCTCGCCGTTTTCAGACCGTACTTTCGCTGGCAGCGCGATCGGCTGGTCACGCTGACGGCGGTGGCAGCAGTCATAGTGTTCGGCATGCTCAACGGCCTGCTGGCGGCGATCGCTTTCAGTCTGGCGATGCTGCTGCATTCATTGTCCAGTCCGCGCCTTGCCGTGCTCGGCCGCAGGGGTGCACACGATTTCGTCAATGTCGCGCGCTTTCCGCAGGCGGAGTGCACACCAGGTATTCTGGTGCTGCGACCCGAAGAGCCTTTGTTCTTCGCGAATGCTGAGCCGCTGCTGGTGCTTGCGCGCCACCGCGTATTGCAGCAGACCGACGTACGCCTCGTGATTTTCAGTCTCGAGGAATCGCCGGACCTGGACGGCACGGCGCTGGAAAGCCTGGGAGAGTTCGCTGTATGGCTCGCCGCGCGTAACATCGACATACGCGTGGCACGCTTGAAAGAAGCCAGCCGCGATGCGTTGTTGCGCGCCAATTTCACCCAGCTGCCCGCCGCCGGGCTCGAATACTCCAGTGTCGATGACGCGGTGAGCGACAGCTCGGCGGCCGCTGCCACACGGTAGCGCGCACAACCCTGCGAATTTCGCCGCGACGATGGCGCTGCATCGGCCGTGATTTAGTTGCCCGGCGGCGTCTCCCTTGCGGGGCTACTTGCCCTTGAAATTCGGCACCCGCTTGTGGCGAAACGCCTGCACGCCTTCCGCAAAGTCGTGTGTGTCGCCAAGCTCGGCCTGTGCCACTGCCTCCAGTGCCAATTGTTGGTCGAGAGTGCGGGGCGGTTCCACATTGAAGACTGCTTTGATGCGTTGGAACGCTTGGGTGGGTCCGGCGGCGAGCCGTTGTGCGACCGATTCCGATTGTGCCAGCAGCGCTGCATCGTCCACGCAGGCCCAGATGAGCCCCCAGCTCGCCGCATCCGCGGCCGTCAGCGCATCGCCGAGCAAGGCCAGGCCCTTGGCGCGCGCCGTACCCACCAAGCGGGGCAAGTGAAAGGTACTGCCAAGATCGGGCATGAGACCGAGTTTGGGCGCGAACAACTGCAGAAATGTCGCGGAGCGCGCCGCCAGAACAATGTCGCCGACCAGCGCGAGACTCACCCCAGCACCCGCTGCGACGCCATTGACGGCGACCACCACCGGCATGCGCAATTGATACCAGGCGTTCACCATGGGATTGAAATATTCCCGTAAGCTGGCACCGATATTCTCGCCGCGGCTGCGCTGCGGATCGCCCAGAAGATCATCGCCCATAAGATCCGCGCCGGAACAAAAGGCGCGGCCGGAAGCGGTGAGCACGACGGCGCGAATGCCATGATCGGAGTCGATGGCTGCCGCGGCCGCGCGCAAGTCCGTGATCAACGCCAAATTCAGTGCATTCAACCTATCCGGCCGGTTGAGAGTGACGTGCGCGATGTCTTCTCGCCGCTCGAATAGCAGAGTGTCAAATTGCATGGTGATTCCGGTGGTTGGTTCACAGATAGTGATGAGTAGGGAGACCCGTTCAGGAACGTGTGCAGCGCAGCGGACTACGCCATAATGACAGAAGCCCGTCAATAATCCCTACCCGGCGCGGAGCCGTACATGCCCATCCCTGAGATTCTGAATGGCCGCTTGAGACTACCCGTCATCGGCGCTCCGATGTTCATCGTCTCCACTCCGCGCCTGGTGCTCGCACAATGCAAGGCCGGCATCGTCGGCTCCTTCCCCGCACTGAACGCGCGGCCCGCGGCGCAGCTGGATGACTGGCTCGCCGAGATTACCGGCGAACTCGCGGCCTACAGTCGCGCGAACCGCCAAGTCACGGTGGCGCCGTTCGCGGTTAATCAGATCGTGCATAGCAGCAACGATCGCCTGGAGCACGATGTCGCTCTGTGCGTGAAGCATCGCGTGCCCATTATCATCACCAGCCTTCGCCCCCCGGCGGAAGTGGTGGCCGCAGTGCATGGCTACGGCGGCGTGGTGTTTCACGATGTCATCAATTTACGCCACGCCGAAAAGGCCGCGGCACAGGGGGTCGACGGCATTATCGCGGTGTGCGCAGGGGCGGGGGGGCATGCCGGCGTGCTTAGCCCGTTTGCCTTGGTCAAGCAGATTCGCGAGGTTTATCCGGGAACCATCATTCTGTCGGGTGCCATGAGCACGGGCGCCGACGTGTTGGCTGCGCAGGCAATGGGTGCGGATCTGGCGTATCTCGGGACACGTTTCATCGCCACCGACGAAGGCAACGCCAGCGCCGAGTACAAGCAAATGCTGGTCGACAGTCGCGGCGAAGACATCGTTTACACCTCATTGTTCAGCGGCGTGGCCGGCAACTACTTGCGCGGCAGCGTGGTGCGCGCAGGCCTCGATCCCGACAAGCTTCCCGAGGGTGATAAGACGAAAATGAATTTCGGCAGCGGCGGCAGTGCGGAATTCAAGGCGTGGCGGGATATTTGGAGCGCCGGGCAGAGCGTCAGCGGCATTCACGACGTCGAGTCGGTTGCGGCGCTCGTCGATGCAATGGCGGGGGAGTATGAGGCGGCGCGTACGCGGATCAATAAACAAGCATTGCTGCCGGTAGATTGAGATAATCGCCGCCATTCCCATCTGAGGCGTTCTATTTGCGTCTAAGCGCCGATCAATTACCCGCCGCTCTGGCTCGGAGCTTGGCTGGCGTGTACCTGGTTTCCGGAGATGAACCTCTGTTGGTCGGCGAGGCTGCGGATGCCGTGCGCACCGCCGCGAGGGCGGCGGGGTATGCGGATCGCACGGTGTTTTTCATCGATCGCAGTTTCGCCTGGGACGGGTTGCGCCATGCTAGCCAGTCGATGTCGTTGTTCGCTGAGCGGCGTCTGTTCGAGCTGCGGATGCCGAGCGGCAAGCCGGACAAAGGTGCGCAGCAGCTGGGGGAATTGGCGGAGCGGCCGCCGCCTGATGTGCTGTGCCTAATAGTCACCGACAAACTCGATAAGAAGGCGAGCGATGCTCCCTGGGTACGGGCCGTGGAAAAGCACGGGGTCTGGGTGCCTATTTGGCCGGTGGAGACGGCTGCTTTGCCGGGTTGGCTACGTGCCCGCGCCAAGCAGTTGAGCGTGGATATTGAGCCGGCGGCGGCGCAGCTGATCGTCGATCGGGTGGAGGGAAATCTACTGGCGGCGAAACAAGAACTCGAGAAGTTAAGCTTGCTGGCCAACGGTGAGCCCATCAACGCCGATCTGGTGTTACGGTCGGTGGGCGACAGCGCCCGCTACGACGTGTTCCAGCTCGCCGAAGCAGCCGCTGCCGGCGATGCGGAGCGAGCCTTGCGCGTGCTGCTAGGGCTCAAGAGCGAAGGGGTGGAGCCCACGCTGATTTTATGGGCGCTGGTGCGGGAGCTGCGCGGGCTGTGGCAGGCCCGGGAACGCGACCGGCTGCGCTCCGCGGTTCGCGGGAGCGGCTGGAACCTGGCGGCTACGCCTTCGCCGCGTGCATTGTCGAGGCTTAACAAGCTGCCGCTGGCGCGCCTGCTCCGACAGGCAAGCCACGCGGATCGAGTCATCAAGGGGCTGGCGGCGGGCGATGCATGGAGCGCACTGACCGGCCTCGCCTGCTCCCTGGCCGGTGCTTTGCAAGCTTCTGCGGATTCAGGCAGGGTAGTGGCATGAATCCCATGGGTATTTTCGGCGGAACTTTCGATCCGATTCACTATGCACATCTGCGCACGGCGTTCGAGTTGCAGCAGGCGCTGCGATTAAAGGAAATCCGGTTTCTTCCGGCCGGCAATCCGCCGCACCGAGACCAGCCCTGCGCCGATGCGCAACTGCGGCTGCAGATGGTGCAATTGGCGACCGCCGGTCAACCGGGCTTCGTCGTTGACGATCGCGAGGTGCGCAAAGAGGGACCCTCCTATTCGGTCGAGACCCTGGCGGAGCTGCGACATGAGTATCCGGACCGCAGCCTGTGTCTTATCGTGGGCATGGACGCTTTCCTGAGCTTGCCTAAGTGGCATCAGTGGCGGGAACTGCTGCAATTGGCGCACTTGGTGGTTGCGCATCGACCGGGCTGGCGCGCACCCGGTATGGGACCGCTCGGTGAGCTATTGGTCGATCGGGGCACAGGGCGAATCGGCGATTTGCACGAGTCGCGGGCGGGATGCATATATATTCATGCGGTGACGCAGCTGGAGATTTCGTCCACCGAGGTTAGGCAGCTCATCGGCATGGGCCGCGATCCTCGCTTCCTCATGCCCGATGCAGTGCGTAAACTCATCCTGGATACCCATTGTTATTCCAAAACACGGACAACGTAGTGCCAGTCAACAAAAAGACCCTGAACAGCAAGCCACAGGACCGCAAGAAAGCGGGCGTCAATCCCAAGGCCTTAGGCAGGCCGAAGGCGGCGGCCGGCAAACCCAAAGTCCCTATCAGGCGCGAGGCCGGCACCCCATCCAAGGCCGGTGCCAAAGCCAGGGCCGGCGCCAAGCCCACCAGCCAGACCAAAGCTGCCAAGGCGACGCCTTCGCTCAAGAACGTGGTGATCGATGCCTTGGCCGACATGAAGGCCTTGGAAGTTAAAGTGCTGGATGTGCGCGGCGTCACCGATATAGCGGACTTCATGGTCATCGCGAGCGGCACCTCCGATCGACATGTGCGCTCCGTTGCGCAACGCGTGGTCGAAAGAACCAAGGAAGCCGGGTTCCGTCCGCATGGTGTCGAGGGACAGCAGGACAGCGACTGGGTGCTCATCGATTTGAACGAAATGATCGTGCATGTCATGTTGCCGCGCGTGCGCGAGTTCTACGGACTCGAAAAACTATGGGACATGACGGCAATGAAGCGCGCGGCGCGCGCCTAATTCCCGGCACTCCCCGCGGATGAAATGCCGGTTGATCGCCGCCGGTTCGCGTCTACCCGATTGGGTGAACAGCGGATTTCGCGAATATCAGAAGCGGCTGCGCACCCCCCTCGTGTTGGAGTTGCACGAAATACCGGTCGCGACGCGTCGCACCGGCGAAAACCCACAACGCGCAATATTGAAGGAAGGGGCCGACATGCTGGCCGCACTGGGCAAGGATGATTATGTGGTGGCTCTCGAAATCACCGCCAAAACCATGAGCACCGAGCAACTCAGCACATGGCTGGCGGAGCGCATGAGGGTAGGCCGCCCGCTCGCGCTTCTAATTGGCGGTCCCGACGGTCTGTCGCCGCAATGTCGCGCAAGGGCCGACCAGAGCTGGTCCTTGTCGCCGCTGACCCTGCCGCATGCGCTGGTCAGGGTGGTGGTGGCCGAACAGCTCTACCGCGCCATGAGCCTGCTTGCCGGGCACCCCTATCACCGCGCTTAAGGTGCCGGGGTTCGGTATCCTGGCCACATGTCCTTAGACTTCATTTACCTGGCCTCGGGGTCGCCGCGACGGCGTGAATTGCTGCAGCAAATCGGCGTGGCGTTCCGCGTGGTAGGCGCGGCGGTCGATGAAGCGGTGTTGCGCGGCGAAGCGCCGGACGCCTACGTCACGCGACTGGCGGCGGCCAAGGCAGAAGCCGGGTGGGAAAGAAGCCGCGACGCGGCCGATGTGCCCGTTTTGGCCGCGGACACGGCGGTGGTCCTGGACGGCAAAATACTCGGCAAGCCGGCGGGCCGGGAGGATGCCTTGGGGCTGCTGGGGCAGCTCTCCGGCCGCGCCCACGAAGTGTTGACCGCCATCGCGTTGCGCACCGTGGACGGCCTGCAATCCAGAATTAGCCGCAGTGAAGTCACCTTCCGCAACATCGCTCCCGGCGAGGCCCAGGTCTACTGGGAAACCGGGGAATCGGGCGATAAGGCGGGCGCCTATGCCATACAGGGCCGCGCGGCCATCTTCATAGCCGATCTGCGGGGCAGCTATTCCGGTGTGATGGGGCTGCCGCTGTTTGAAACCGCCGAGCTGTTGCGTGCGGCCGGTGTGCTGAGTTGGCTCAGGCAAGGACAAACTCGATGAGCATCGAAATTCTGGTCAATGCGAGCATTCACGAAGCGCGCGCCGCCGTCGTCGAGAATGGCGTGCTGCAGGAGGTGTTTCTCGAGCGCGCCAGCCGCCGCGGGCTGATCAGCAATATCTACAAGGGTCGTGTGTCGCGGGTCCTTCCGGGTATGCAGGCGGCATTCATCGAGATCGGGATGGAGCGTACGGCATTCCTACATGCCTCCGATATATTCGATCCGCGCCACGCTGGCACCGGCATCGAGCCTCCCCGTACGGAAAACATCCGCGCGCTGGTTGCCGAAGGCAATGAGATATTGGTCCAAGTGGTCAAGGATCCCCTGGGGACCAAGGGCGCCCGTTTAACCACCTATATCACTCTGCCGTCGCGCTACCTGGTGTACATGCCGAAAGGCCATGGGGTCGGTGTGTCGGCGCGCATCGAAAATGAAAGCGAGCGCGAGCGCTTGCGCACTGCCGTGCAATCCTGCATCGAGCCGGACGAGAACGCCGGATTCATCGTGCGCACCGCTGCGGAGGATGCGCCGCCGGAGGCCTTGCGCGCCGACATGATGTATTTGCGCAAATTGTGGGAATTCCTGCGTCACAAGGGTCTGCGTACCCAGCCCGGCCAATTAGTGCACGCGGATTTGCCGCTGCATTTGCGCATCTTGCGCGATTTGCTGCGGCCGGATGTCGATAGGGTGCTGATCGACCAGGCGAGCGCGCATCGCGAGATGTGCGAGTTCGCCGGCAACTTCATGCCGGACGCATTGTCGCGCATCGAACTGTACGGCGAGGCGCGGCCGGTATTCGAGCTGCACCACGTCGAAGAGGAAATCCAGAAGGCATTGGATCGCAAAGTATCGCTGAAATCCGGCGGCTACCTGATCATCGATCAGACCGAGGCGATGACCACCATCGACATCAATACCGGCGCCTTCGTCGGTCATCGGAATCTCGAGGAAACCATTTTCCGCACCAATCTCGAGGCCGCAGTGACGATAGCGAGGCAGCTGCGGCTGCGCAATTTGGGCGGCATCATCATCATCGATTTCATCGATATGGAAGAACCGGAGCATCGCCGGCAATTGATCCAAGCCTTGGAAAAAGCACTTGCCGACGATCACGTTAAAACCAGCATCTCATCGGTATCGCCCTTAGGATTGGTCGAAATGACGCGTAAACGCACGCGAGAGAGCCTGGAACATCTGCTGTGCCAGCCTTGTCCAACCTGCGAGGGACGAGGTTTTGTAAAAACGGCTGAAACGGTGTGTTACGAGGTGTTTCGTGAGCTCTTGCGTCAAGCGCGCCAGTTCGAGTGTAAGCAATTGATGGTATTGGCCCATCAGGACGTGATCGAACGTTTGCTCGACGAAGAATCCTCTGCGCTCGGCGAATTAGAATTGGTTACCGGCAAGCCGATACGTCTGCAGACCGAGGCTCTTTACTCGGTCGATCAGTATGACGTCGTGCTGATGTAGCTGTGCGTGCGTAAATTCGGAAAAATTTTGCTGTACACCTTCGCGGGTCTTCTGGGCCTCGTGGCTCTGCTGATGCTGGCAATCAAGCTCGCGCTCGATCGCGCACCGGCGTATAAGGCCGAGATTAGGCAATGGGTACACGCGCAAACGGGATACCACATCGGATTCGCGGCTGTTTCGCCGTCGTTTCGCTGGTACGGCCCGGAACTGCATTTCGAGCAATTGGAACTACGCTCCAAGGATGATCGCCGAGTGCTGGCGCGCGCCGCCGGAGGCCGGGTCGCCGCCGATATTTGGCAGTTGATCAGCAGCGGCAAGCTGCTTGCCGGCAGGATAGAGCTCGATTCGCCTAACATCGTCATCGCGCGGTTAGGTCCCACCAGCTTCGCATTGGCGTCCGAGATCAAATTAGGCGGCGAGAACTCTTCACTGCAGACCCTCACTTTGGAGGATTTGCCCGCCGGCAAGCTGGCAATCCGCCACGCCGTGGTGACGATGCAGAATTGGAATTCCGCACTTCCGCAGTTGGCCCTGCAAGACGTCAATCTGGATGTGCGGCGCGGTGAGGCGGGTCTTTTGATGGCTTTCAACTGCCGCTTGCCGCCGGCACTCGGCGGCACATTGAATATCAGTGGCAATGCACGCGGCCTCGGGCGTTTAGAATTATTGAATTGGAGCGGCTTGGGCCGGGCGCGTGATATTTCCTTCGCAGGATGGCGATTGCTGCTGCCGGAATACTTAAGGTGGTTGGGCTCGGGCAGCGGCTCGTTCGAGCTGGCGGCCCGCGGGGCCGGATTTGTGCTGACGCGGGCGGACCTCGATTTTTCAGCGCGCAATGTGGTCACACGGCCCAGCGATGGTCCGAGCGCGAAGTTCGAGCAAGTCGGCGGTGCTTTGAGCGTCATTCATGCGGGTGACCGCTGGAGCCTTTCGGGCCGCCAGGTGCGTGCTGTGCGCTCTGGCCGCCGCGACCCTGACTCACAGTTCGATGCGGGCTGGCGCGGCGGCGACTCAGGCTTGCTAGATTTGCGCATCCGCGCGAGCTACCTGCGGGCCGATACTCTGCTGCCGCTGATCGGGCTATTGCCGGACAAGGCGCTTCGCGACCGATTGGGCGAGATCGCGCCGACGGGTGAGTGGCTGGATACGAGCGTTGCATTGGAGCGCAATTCGGCGACCGACCCGTGGGCATTGCAGGTCCAGGCGAAATTCCGCGACGTGGGGTTTGCGCCGGTAGGACGTGCGCCGGGTCTGCGTGGCCTGACCGGAACGATTGCCGGCACCGAACACGGCGGGCACGTGACTATCGATAGGCACACCGCGGTGTTCGCATGGCCCGCACAGTTCCCCCAGCCCGTTGCTCTGGATGCTTTGAAAGCGACCGTGTACTGGAAGCGCACCGATGATGAATTGCTGGTCGCCACCTCCGATTGGGAGATGAGAAATCGGGACGGCGGCGTGCATGGAAAAGTTGCTTGGGCTGCGCCTGCAGACGGCTCATCGCCGGTGCTGACCTTAGTCGCCGCCGTGGAGAACGGTAATGTAGCCAGCACCCACAATTATCTTCCGCGGGCGATCATCGCGCCGCCGGCGCTCGCCTGGCTGGATCGAGCCCTAGTGGCGGGCCGCTTGTCGCGTGCGGATATCGTGTTGCGGGGACCGATACGGCATTTCCCATTTCGCGACGGCAGCGGCCTGTTTCTGGCACGCTGCGCATTGGACGGCATGACGCTGGACTACGGCGAGGGTTGGCCCCGCGCAGAGAATCTTGCCGCACAGGCGGATTTTCGCAACGAAGGCTTGAGCGCGCGCTTTATCTCCGGACGGGTGGCCGGCATCTCGATCGGTTCGGCCGACGCGCATTTCGCCGACTTTAAGTCGGGCGAACTCGAAATTCATATCGGCGCCGGCGGCGACGCCGCGGACGCGCTAGTGTTTTTACGTGCCTCGCCCTTGGACGCCCTGGCCGAGCACGTCTTTTCTGGCGTCGAGGCCAAGGGCTCGATGCAGTCCACAGTCGATTTGTTTTTGCCGTTCAAGGATTTCGTGCATCGACGGGTGTTGGTGCATGGTCGCTTGGAGGGCGTGACCGTCGGACGTCCCGGAGCGACGGTGACGGCGGCCGATGTGAACGGCGATTTCGATATCGACGGCGCACAGGTGTCGCATGCCGATGTTCACGGCCGGGCTCTGGGCGGATCGTTTCAAATGCAGGCTCGTGCGTCGCGCAACCGGCCGCTGACCCGAACTCAACTCGAGTTTCGCGGTAATTTCAGCGGCGATGCCATGCGGGCGGCGCTGGGATTACCGGCCGGCATTTCGATCGGCGGGCAGACGGATTGGCGGGCGGTGCTGAAAATGGCAACGGAGCCCAATCGCGAGCGAAGCCTGCGTGTGAGCAGCACACTGGTCGGACTCGAGATGAAGCTGCCGGCGCCGCTGGACAAGCCGGCGGACACTTCCATGCCCTCGTGGCTTGAAATGCAGTGGCCGGCGAGCGGCGGACCCCAGGGGCGGCTTGCACTGGGATCCGTGGTGAGCGGCTCCTATGCGTTGGAGTCCGATGCCGGCGCCATGCGGCTCGCGCATCTGGCATTGACCTTCGGCGCGGGCGAATCAAGCTCGAGCGCTGCGCAAATAGTCAACGTGGGCGGCTCGGTCGCGCGCCTGGATTTGGCCGGATGGCTCAAATTGAACCCAGCCGACAAGAACGCCAGGCCTCTGGCGGATTACTTAAGCGCGGCCACCTTGAATGTCGCCGAACTCGACTATCTAGGTTTGGCGTTTCGCGACGTGTCATTGAACTTAGCGGTTGCCAAGGGCGGCTTGCGCGTTGCGGTGGGCGGTCCCAACGTTGTCGGAACGATCACTTTGCCGAGCGCTTTGGGTTCGTCCGAGCCTTGGAGCCTGCAATTCGAGCGTCTGCATGTGGACGCGGTAGCTGATTCGGAGCAGCAGGAGGCTCCGGGCACGGCCGCCGCTGGATCGAGAGATGCCAAGGGTGTCGGCGATCCTCGCAGTGTACCGGCGCTCAATTTCCACGCTGCGGAACTCAATTTCGGTGAACGGCGGCTCGGTGATGTGCACGCCAGCCTGGTCAAATTCGACGACGGCATTAGCTTGAAGGAACTGACCGTCACCGGCGCCGATTTCAATGTTAATGCCACCGGCGAATGGCGCGGCAGGGACGCGGGTCTGGGACGCATCGAGGGAACCCTGACCAGCAACGATGTGCAGGAGACGTTGAAGCAACTGGGATACATCCCTGTCATCGAAGCCAAATCGGGACGCATGGACTTCGATCTGAATTGGGTGGGCGCACCGACGGGAGAGGCGCTTACCCGGGCGGAGGGAAATGTGCAGTTGGCGCTGGACAAGGGGCAAATTATCGGGCTTAAGCCCGGTGCGGGACGAGTACTGGGTCTTACCAGTGTTGCGGCGCTGCGCAGGCGATTAGCGCTCGATTTCAGCGACCTTACCGACAAGGGTCTGGCGTTCGACACCGTTCGCGGCGACTTCGACTTGCGCGACGGCAGCGCCTACACGGATGACGTGGTAGTCAAGGGGCCGGCGGCGGAAATCGGGTTAATTGGGCGGGTTGGCTTGAAAAACAAAGATTACGACCAAACTGCAGTGGTAGCCGGCAGCGTCGGCAATTCACTGCCGCTGGCGGCCTTGGCAGGCGGGCCCGTCGTGGCGGGGGCGGTGCTTCTTTTCACCCAAGTGTTCAAACAACCGCTGAAAGGCCTGGCACGAGGGTATTATCGAATTACGGGCAGTTGGGATAATCCGATTGTCGAACGAATCAAGAGTGCAGACGCGGCCGCCGCGTCCGCCGAGGTGCCGAAATAGATGGGCAAGGTTGCCGCCATACAAATGACCTCGAGTCACGTCGTCGCAGACAATTTGGCTGCCGCCGGCGACTTGTTGCGTGAAGCCAAGGACGCGGGAGCCGACATCGCCTGCCTGCCGGAGAACTTCTCCTTCATCGGCCTGCGCGACGCCGACAAGCTGCAAGTCGCCGAAGCTGACGGCACGGGCGCCGTGCAGTCCTTCCTGAGCGAGGCCGCGCTAAAACTCAAGATGTGGATCCTGGGCGGCACCATTGTCATCCGCCGTGACACCGATGATCGCGTTGCCAACTCGTCACTGCTGATCGACTCCGCCGGCAAGCGGGTGGCGCGCTATGACAAGATTCATTTGTTCGATGTCACCATTCCCGGCCGCGAGGACCAGTATCTCGAGTCGACTCATGTCGCTCCGGGGCGCGAGCCGATCATCGCCGATACACCCGTCGGAAAGCTCGGGCTCTCGGTGTGCTACGATATGCGCTTCCCAGAACTCTACCGCCAGCTCGTGTCCCAGGGCGCCGAGTGGTTGGCCATGCCCGCGGCGTTCACGGTGCCGACGGGGCGCGCTCACTGGGAGACCTTGCTGCGCGCGCGAGCCATCGAAAATCTATGTTATGTGGTGGCGCCGGCGCAAACCGGCACTCATACGAGCGGACGCGAGACTTACGGCGACTCGCTCATCGTCGATTATTGGGGCCAGGTGCTGTCGCGCTTGGCAAAGGGTGCCGGAGTGATAACCGCAGACATCGATCTTGCCAAGCAAGCGGAGACGCGCGCGCGCTTTCCTGCACTCGACAACCGGCAACTGGGGCTGCCCAAAGTCGCAACGGTGCCGGCATGAATGCACGCAGTGCAGAACTGAGCGAGCCTACGTTCGGTGTGGCGGAGAAAATGATTCTGACGCCGTCGGGTCTCGACGAGGGTCGACTGTCGACGGTACTCGGCGCCGTGATGAGCCGCGGTGTGGACTACGCCGATTTGTATTTTCAGTTGTCGCGGGAGGAATCCTGGTCGCTGGAGGACGGCATCGTCAAAGAGGGATCGCACAGCATCGAGCAGGGCGTAGGTGTGCGCGCGATCAGCGGCGAGAAGACCGGCTTCGCCTACACCGACGAAGTGTTGCTGCCGGCCTTGCTTGAGGCATCCAATGCGGCCCGCGCCATTGCACGCAGCGGCGGCAGCAATGCGGTGAAGGCATGGCAGCGTCCTGTGACCCATCGGCTCTACCTACCCGTCGACCCGCTCGACGCCATACGCGACGAGGACAAGGTGGCGTGGTTGATGCGCATCGATGCCGACACTCGTCGCATCGACCCTCGGGTCAAGCAGGTGATGGCATCGTTGGCGGCAATCCATGAAGTGATATTGATCGCAACCAGCGAAGGCACCTTGACCGCCGACGTGCGGCCCTTGGTGCGGATCAATGTCTCGGTCATCGTCGAGCACAACGGCCGCCGCGAGCAGGGCTATAGCGGCGGCGGCGGACGCTTCGGACTGGACGAGCTATTGCGCGGCGATGAGCCTTTTGCACATGGCCGCGAGGCGGTGCGCCAGGCGCTGGTCAATCTCGAAGCGGTGGCGGCACCTGCCGGTTCCATGACCGTGGTGCTGGGTCCGGGCTGGCCGGGAATCTTGTTGCACGAGGCCATCGGCCACGGTTTGGAGGGCGATTTCAATCGCAAGGGCACCTCGGCCTTCTCGAACCGCATCGGCCAAAAGGTGGCGGCGGACGATATCACCGTGGTTGACGATGGCACTCTCGATCGGCGGCGTGGATCGTTGAACGTCGACGATGAAGGAACGCCCACCCAGTGCACCACCCTGATCGAAAACGGCGTACTGCGCGGCTACATACAAGACAAGATGAACGCGAGACTAATGGGCATGCCGGCGACCGGCAATGGCCGACGCGAATCTTTCGCCCACATGACCTTGCCGCGCATGACCAATACCTACATGCGCGCCGGCTCGCGTGCTCCGGAAGAGATCATCGCTTCGGTCGAGAAGGGCTTGTACGCGGTCAATTTCGGCGGCGGCCAGGTCGATATAACCTCCGGGAAATTCGTGTTCTCCGCGAGCGAAGCCTACCTAATCGAGAACGGCAAGATCGGTGCTCCTGTCAAAGGCGCCACCTTGATCGGCAATGGCCCGGATGTTCTGCAGCGGGTCAGCATGGTCGGCAGTGATCTGAAGCTGGACGGCGGGGTGGGGACCTGCGGCAAAGAAGGCCAGTCGGTCCCTGTCGGAGTCGGCCAGCCCACTCTGCGCATCGACGCGCTGACGGTGGGCGGCACGGGCTGACGTTGCCGCTGCGGCACGCAGGGGCCGGTGCGTGGGCGGATTGGGCTTGCCCCGTATCTATGCGTTTGCGCCAGGATCGGCTATTTCGTCCGGATTGTTACCCAAGCAGAATAATCGCGCGGTACTTTCAAGGACGAAGCCTCATCCGGGGAAATTGCAGGATGCTCGACCGCGGCGCGGGCGGGACGTTCAAAGCACGAGCGTCCTTGCCCTCGCTTTGTCTGAGCGGAGTCGGCACCTTATCCAGCAGCATGCCCCAGTGCCAGGGTGAATTGGGCAAATGTGGCCCACTGCGCCAGCGCAGTGCAGCCTTCTCAGCCCAGGCCCGGCACTGTTCGGCACTAGGGCGGATGTCCAGAGGAGGCCCACGCGGCGTATCAATGTCGTGTCGCCAGTGAATCACCGCCGCGGTGCCTCCGTCGCGCAGAATCCGATGAGCTTCGCGCAGCAGGCTCACTGGATCTTCGATGTGCAATATATTAAACAGCATCACGAGGCCCGCCGATCCCGCGGGACGGCCGCTGCCCGCAGTCACGAAATCGCGCTGCTCGACAACGATGTTGGGGACCGAGGCATTGCACGCACGAGCGGCGGTTGCGCTCACCATGATTGGATCGATGTCCAACGCATAGACGGTGCCGGACACCCGTGCCGCCATCGGAATTGTAAACGTGCCATATCCGCAGCCAAGTTCGACGGCGTCACCCCGCAGGCTGAGGCATCCCAGAGCATCAAAGATGCCCTCTGGATCGAAGAATGTCTCCCACAACTCCACTGGCGGCATGCCGGAGTCGCGACCTTTCGCCACTGCAAACCTCCAACGGGTTTCACTCGCGCATCGAGGGCCACCGTACAATCCAACCGAACGACGCTCGCCGATAGGCTGACGGTTGCGGTAATGTCGCATATGGGGTTGCCATCCACAACGCGGAGCTCGCGTATCGATTTCTTGCGGGGCGTGGCGATTTGCTTGGTACTTCTGCTCCATTACTCACTGATTTATAACCTCGTCGACAGCCCGCTATCGCGCATTTTTCCGGCAAAGTGGCTGCAGCTCGCCGTGCAGAACGGCAACTACGGCGTCACAATATTCTTTGTGATTTCCGGTTTTCTGATCACATCGAACAATTTGGTTCGATACAAACGCTTGGGCGACGTGCGCCTGCGGCAGTTCTATGCCTTGCGCTTTTCGAGAATCATTCCACCGCTAATTCTGGCGCTGATCGTCATCGTCGGGCTGGGCGTATTGGGCGTGCCGTCGTTCGGCAACAGCGACGGTGGCCACGACTTGCCGCCGTCGTTTTTCGTGGTCGCCGTACTGTCGGTCCTGACATTTTGGCACAACGTTCTCATGCAAGCGGTGGGGTACTTCAACTACTGCCTAAACATCTACTGGTCCTTGTCCGTCGAGGAAGTATTTTACTTGACGTTTCCGCTTGCCTGCGTGCTGCTGAAGCGCAACCGATATATCCTTGGTCTGTGCGTCTGCGCCATGGTGGCCGGACCGATATACCGAGGCCTACATCGCGACGATGAGCTCTACTTCATGTATGGCTACGCGGCATGCTTTGATGCGATTGCGTTCGGCTGCCTGACTGCGCTGTGCTGTCGGGAATTCGACATTGGGCCGAGCGCGAGCCGCCTGATCTGGGCAGCTGCAGGAGCTGGTCTGGCCGCGGGGTACTTCGCCGGAATCGAGGGGCACGAGGTGCTTGGGTTCTCGTGGGTCGCGCTCTGCAGCGCCGGTTTATTGGTCGACGCACTCGACGCACTCGACGCACCGGATGAGAAGCGAGGGCTAGGTCCCGCTCGAGTGGTCTGCTGGTTCGGCAAACACAGCTATGTACTCTATTTGTTTCACATTATCGTGCTTGCTGCCATGCGAGATCTGGTACCGAAGGGGGCGCTTCCCTACGCATACAAGTTACCGTACTTCGCATTGTTCCTGCTGCTGTCGGCGCTTTTTGCGGGGGCGATATCCAGGTATTTCGCAGAGCCATTGAACGCCCGGCTGCGGTGGTATCTGACCGCCTAGCGAGGGGCGCTGGCAATACACTGGAGCGGGGAAATCGCAACAGGAGGCGCGATGCAGTAGTCTTCAGCAACTATTAAAACAGGAGCAGTGGATGCGAACTTTTAGACTCATGCTCGCCCTGGGCATTACAGCAGGATTGGTTTCAGGTGCATGGGCGGCGCCGGACTTAGGCCGGGAACTTGGATTGCCGGCCAACGCGGCCGCCGCGATGCGTAGTATCGACGCAGAGCGTATTCGTGCGCACGTGCGCTTCTTGTCGGACGACCTGCTCGAGGGTCGCGGCACCGGTACGCGCGGCGGCGACATTGCGGCGAAGTACATCGCGACACAATTTGCGCTGGATGGACTGAAACCCGCGGGAGATAACGGCGGTTATCTGCAAAAAATAGAATTCACGGGCGTGCAGACTCTGCCGGCGACGACTTTTGCCTTGGCGCCAGAACACGGCGGCGCGCTGGATTTGAAGCTCGGCGCGGACTATGTGACAAACAACCAAACCCAGACGGACAACGTCGATGTAGACGCGCCCGTGGTCTTCGTCGGTTATGGCATCGAGGCGCCGGAATATGGCTGGAACGATTTCAAGGGTGTGGACGTCAAGGGCAAGGTGCTGTTGGTGATCGTCAATCAGCCGCCGTCGAAGGACCCGAAATTCTTCAAAGGGGAAGCCATGACCTATTACGGCCGTTGGACCTACAAGTTCGAGGAGGCGGCGCGCAAGGGAGCGGTCGGAGTCCTGATCATTCACCGCACCGATCTCGCGAGCTACGGCTGGAGCGTGGTTCGCAGCTCCTGGAGCAACGAGCAGGTATACCTGAGCAACGACAGCGAACCGAAGCTCAAGGCCGCCTCTTGGATACAGCTCGAGGTGGCACGGCAGCTGTTCGCCGCCGCGGGCCTGAAATTGGACGACATGATGGCGACTGCCGGTACCCGCGAATTCAAGGCCAGAGACCTGCCGGTGCGGTTCAAAGCCCACATTGTGAGCAAAGTGCGCAAATTCGTTTCCTACAATGTGCTCGGCCTGCTGCCCGGCGCCGACGGCGGCAACGCCAGCCAGGCCGTCGTATATTCGGCCCACTACGATCATCTTGGGCTCGATCCGAGCATGGCCGGGGACAACATTTATAACGGCGCCGTCGACAACGGCACAGGCGTAGGGGTGGTGCTGGAATTGGCGCATGCCTTCGCCGCGTCGTCGGTGCATCCGCCTCATACGGTGCTGTTCGCCGCGGTGACTGCCGAGGAGAAGGGCCTGCTGGGATCGAATTTTCTGGGCAAGCACCTGCCGATGGCGGCCCGCCGGTTTGCGTTGGGCCTGAATTTCGATGCCATACCGCCCATCGGCGTGCCGGAGTCCGTGAATGTGACGGGTGCAGAGCGCACTTCGTTTTATCCCGTCGTCGAGAAGACCGCCAAGGCCTTCGGCTTCGACATCCAGCCGGATGCCGAACCCGGCGCCGGCCATTACTATCGCTCGGATCACTTCAGCTTGGCGCGCGCGGGAGTGCCCGCCTTCTCGATCAATACCGGTATGAAATTTGCCGGGCATCCGGCGCAGTGGGGTAAGGCGCAAAGCGATGAATACACCGCTAAGCACTACCACAACCCCAGCGATGAGTATTCGCCCGCGATGGATTTCTCGAGCAACGCATCGCTCGCCAAATTCGGCTTTGTGCTGGGCTGGCAGGCACTGCTGGCGAAGGGGACCGTGAACTGGCTGCCGGGCGATGAGTTTGAGGCAGCGAGGCCGCATAGCCCCAACGCACCGTAGCCCAGGCGACATATTGCGGAAATCCACGGGCGCGTCGCATTGTGGCGACGCGTTGCTTCCTGCAGCGGTGGGAAACAACAATAACGTGCGACGGGTCGCATCTGCCGTAAGGGGGGACTCGGTACGCTGAAGTCACGTTATCAACGACTCACCGACGGAGTTCCCATGGTCGACAATTCAATGACGGGCACGTTTCAAATCGAGTTGCCCAAGGACTTGCTGTTGGAGGCGAAGCGAGCTACCAAGGCCAAAGGTGAACAGCTGCACGTCGAAGGCTGGCGCAACTCCTGGTTGTCGCGCATATCCGAGCTATTGGTCGGCAAGGACTAATTCGGCCGTCCGGCCGAATTGAACGCCGCGAACGCGGCCGTCCGCAGGGCGCGGCGCCTCAGCGCCGTCTATTGACCCGACCGGCGGGATGTTCCGCATACTTTAAGTCAAATAGGGCGGATTTATCCGCCGTATCGGCATTACCATAGGCATGGAGGTGATACCCATGCGCTTGGCTCGGCCTGTTTATGAAAGCCTGCCCTATCTCTACATGGCAATCGGCGGATTGGCCATATTCTTGTTCTACATCGATCCGGCCGGCCCGCGGGCAGTCGCGGCCTTCGTGATCGGCGTGGTCGTCGAGACGGCTGCCTTGACGCTGCTGTTGCGGCGCCAAGATTATCGTGAATTGAGCCGCGAATACTCCGGCGAGACCATTGACCTACCGTCCACCCTGCACGGCTAGTCGGCTCTGGGCTTGGGATGCACGTCGGTTTCGGCGAGATCGCCGCTGCCGCGCGATCGGGGCGCTCTTTCGTCGATGTACATGATTTCATGCTGACCGACCTGCACCACGTCGCCGTCGTTCAAGTTATAGCGCCGCACGCGTTTGAACTGCACGTAGATACCGTTGGTGCTGTTGAGGTCCTCGATCAGGCAGGAGTCCGCTTGGGTCACGATCTGGCAGTGATGGCGGCTGATGAATTTGCTGTCGATTTGTAAATCATTGTCCGAGGTTCTACCGATCACCAAGCGGCCCGGTTTGAGTTCGCGCTCCAACACGGTTTTACCCGCACTCGCCAGCAGTATTCGCGCAACCGGATGGCCGGTATCGGTGCCGGGCGGCATACTGTGTTCCATATTGAGGGTGCGCATGCGGTTGGTGTTGCTCGCCACTTCGACCCACTGCAACTCCTGAATCGCAGCCTCTAGATCCGCCACGGTCACCGAATCTGCCGCGCGAGTGAAGGCGGCCATCAGGCAGGTATCGCACAGGGTGTTGACCAGGCGCGGGACGCCGCCCGTGTATTTGTAAATCGTGGCATAGGTTTCGTTTGCGAAAATTCTCCGCCCCTGAGAGCCGGCCACCTCGAGACGGTGATCGATGTACGCCGCGGTCTCCGCCCTGGAGAGCGCGGTTAGGTGAAATCGCAGGCGCACGCGTTGCGCAAGCTGAACCAGTTCGGGTGAATTGAGCTTGTCGTTGAGCTCGGGTTGCCCCGCGAGAATGATGCGCAGAGCCTTCTCTTTAGTGGTCTCGATGCCCGATAACATGCGCACTTCCTCGAGCACGCGGTGACTCAAGTTTTGAGCTTCGTCGACGATCAGCAGCACCTTGCGCCCACTTGCGTGTTGCTCCACCAAGAACTGATTCAACGTGGCCAACACCTCCGCCTTCTTCATGTCGAAGGGCGAGAAGCCGAACTGCACCAGGACGGTTTGCAGAAACGCCGTCGGCGACAATTGGGTCTGGTTGATTTGCGCTACGACCGCATCGGTTTGCAATTCGCGCAGGAAGGTTTCGATCAATGTGGTCTTGCCGGCGCCGATTTCCCCGGTAATCACCACGAAACCGTCGGTAAACCAAATCGTCGACTCCATGTACGCCTTGGCGCGCGCATGCTGTTTGCTCAAGTACAGAAACTGTGGGTCCGGGCTTAAGCGGAATGGCAAATCGTGGAGTTTAAAGAGTTCTAAATACATGACTTGAGGTGGTCGTTAAGGGGGCTTCAGGTCCACCGAATCAATTTTAGTGCATCCGCAAGAGCCAAATTGCGCTCCATTGCACGGCATTTGAGGATGGTGCAATGACCCAATTTGCGCCCAGGGCGCGGCTCCTTGCCATAATCGTGGAAAGCCAGGCCGTCCATGCTCAACAGCCGCTCGCGGTCCGGCATTGCTCCCAAGAAATTAACCATGGCGGTGTGGCCCAGGGCGCGCGTGCTGCCCAGGGGTAGGTCGCAAATCGCGCGCAAGTGGTTTTCGAATTGACTGGTTACGCAGCCTTCGATGGTCCAATGCCCGGAATTGTGGACTCTAGGCGCCATTTCATTGGCAATCAATCGGCCCTTGACGACGAAAAACTCGATGGCGAGCACCCCCACGTAGGACAGTGACTTCATCACCCTTTTTAAATAAGTTCGGGCAGCGTGCTCGAGTACGCGGTTCGTAAACGGTGCGATGCTGTAGCGCAGGATGCCGCCGCCATGCACATTGGCGGAGAGCGGATAGAACACCGTTTGACCCGCCGCTGAGCGCGCGCCCACGATGGACACTTCGCGCGAAAACTCCTGAAATCTCTCGTAGATCAAACCGGGTCCGCCGATCGCGGCCCAGGCCGCATCGATGTGGGCGGCATCGCGGACGAGGAACTGGCCCTTGCCGTCATAGCCCAGGCGCCGTGTCTTGAGTACGCCGGGAAGTCCCAGTTTGCGGGTTGCACGAACCAATTGCTCTTTGCCGTCGATGGCCGCATGCGCGGCAACCGGGATCCGCAGCCTCGAAAACAGCGCCTTTTCCGCTAAGCGGTCCTGGGACACCTCCAGCGCCGCCCGTGGCGGTCGGACCTGGGTGAGTTTTTCGAGCGGCGCGAGTGCGCCGCCGGCGATATTCTCCCAGTCAAATGTGAGGACATCGCTGCACGCGGCCAGTGCGGTGAGCTGTGCCGCATCCTCTAGTTCGCCCGTGATTATCGGCGCGACTTGTGCGGCCGGCGCCGCAGCGCTGCGGTCGAGAAACACGCAATTTATGCCCAGCGGATAACCGGCTAGCGCCAGCATGCGCCCTAGCTGACCGGCACCGACAATGCCGACGCGCGACAACTTCAAGAGCCGCGCGGGTCCGGCTTGGCGAGCACGGCAGCGGTTTGTGCCTGGCGAAAGGCGTCTAATGCCTTTCGGACGTCGACGAATTCATTGGCGAGAATCGCGGCCGCGAATAGCGCGGCATTCTTCGCTCCGGCGGAACCGATGGCGAAGGTGGCGACGGGTATGCCGCTCGGCATTTGGGCAATCGATAGCAATGAATCCAGGCCGTTCAAGGCTTTGGATTGCACCGGTACGCCCAATACAGGCACCGAGGTCTTGGCGGCGGTCATGCCGGGCAGATGCGCCGCTCCGCCGGCACCCGCAATAATGGCCTTCAGGCCGCGCTCACGCGCCGTGGCCGCATATTCGAACAGAAGGTCGGGTGTGCGGTGGGCCGATACCACGCGAACCTCGTGCGCGATCCCCAAGGAATCGAGTATATCAGCGGCCCCTTGCATCGTTTCCCAGTCGGAAGACGATCCCATAATGATTCCGACCAAGGCTTTCATCCCGCTAGTTTACCAAAGCCTACCCGAGCAACTGGCGTAGAAACGCAAAAAGCTCCCGCGCGCCGACGGGCGAGCGCTGCTCCAGGCGCTCTCTCTCGGCTTTTTCCAGCAATTTGCTCAAGGTGGCCCGGTCGGCCTGCGGGTACGCCTGGAGAAGTTCGTTCAGCCCGGTCACCGGCTCCGACAGCAGCCGATCGCGCCAGCGCTCGATTTGCTGAAAATGCCGAATCTCCAGGTCGTGGCGCTGCTTTCGCTCTGCCAGTTTGGCAAGCACCGGCTGCGGATCGATATCGCGCATCAGCTTGCCGATGTACTGCCTCTGCCTAACCTGCGCCCCGTGAGAGGGCAGACGGCGTAAATCACGCAGTGCAACGAACAAATTGTCCGGTAAGTCCAGTGCCTTGATCTCCTGGTCAGGAAGGGCTGAAAGTTTCACGCCCAGCTCCTGTAAAGAAGCGGCTTCCCGTTTGCGGGCACTCTTACTCCGGCGCTGCTCCTCGGACTCGCCGGAAGTGTCGATTTCGTTCTCTGTCGTCATATCGCCCATGCTATCACCGGAGCCCGGTAGAATCGCCGCTCGGAATCCTCAAAGAGAGTATTGGAGATGTTGATGGCTGTATCCAGCAATCCCGTTCGCCTCACCCAAGAAGACCTGGAATCGATTATCGAGCGTGCTCTTGAGGAAGCAGGTGCTCGAGGCGCCTCGCAGGCCGAGGCAGCAGTCAGCCAGGATACGGGTCTTTCGGTCGGGGTGCGACTGGGCGAGGTCGAGACCCTGGAGCACCAACGCGATCGCAGCATGGGAGTTACGGTATATCTCGGGCGGCGCAAGGGTTCGGCGAGCACTGCGGATTTCTCGCCGGACGCCGTCCGGGCGACGGTGGCCAAGGCTTGTAGCATCGCTCGGTTCACCGCGGAAGATGCCTGCTCGGGGCTTGCCGACGCCGCCCTGATGACACGTGGGCCCCAGGACTTGGATCTTGCCCATCCCTGGAATGTCACGGCGGACAGTGCCATCGAGATCGCTAAATCCTGCGAGGCCGCGGCGCTGGCATTCGATCCCCGCATCAACAATTCCGAGGGAGCATCGCTCGGCACCCACCAAGGCCTGCATGTGTACGGTAACAGCCATGGCTTCGTGGGCGGCTATCCGACCACATCGCATACTTTAAGCTGCGTGGTGCTTGCGGGGACCGGGGAAGATATGCAGCGCGATTACTGGTACAGCACGTCGCGCGATTGGCGCGAACTGGAGCGGGCAGAGGCCATCGGCCGGGAGAGTGCGCGACGCACCATAGCGCGCCTAGGACCGCGCAAACTGAGCACGCGCCGTGCCCCGGTGCTGTTCGCGCCGGAAATCGCCCGCGGGCTGATCGGGCATTTCGTGGCCGCCATTCGCGGCAGCAGCCAATACCGGCAATCCTCGTTCCTCTTGAATTCAGTGGGTCAGCAGATCTTCCCCCCCGGGTTCTCCATTGCCGAGCGGCCGCATATACCGAAGGCCATGGGCAGCGCGCCCTTCGACGACGAGGGAGTTGCAACCCGCGATCGCGAGTTGGTCGCCGACGGGATTCTCACGGGCTACGTGCTTTCCAGTTACTCGGCGCGCAAGCTCGGTCTTCAGACCACAGGGAATGCTGGCGGCACCCACAATTTGTTGGTCAAGCCCAGCCTCGTCGGCGGCATGGAAGCGTTGCTGTCGCGGCTCGGCACCGGGCTTCTGGTGACCGAACTCATGGGGCAGGGCATCAATATGGTGACCGGCGATTATTCGCGGGGCGCAGCGGGCTTCTGGGTGGAGAACGGTTCCCTGCAGTATCCCGTGGCGGAGATCACGATTGCCGGCAACTTGGGTGAAATGCTCAAAGGCATCGTGGCCGTCGGAGACGATATCGACGCGCGCGGCGGCACGCGTGTGGGTTCGATCTTGCTGCAGGAAATGACCATCGCCGGCGAATGAGATCGCGGGGCTCAAGGTTTGTCGGCGATAAAATCCTTGAGCGACCGTGTTCCTAGCCGCTCTCGCATGGCGCCTCGCAGCTCGGACATCACGCGCGACGCGGCAGTCACCGCATTTACCTCGATTGCCAACCGGCCGATATGCAGAGTGCGCACGGCATCCAGGATGTCGGTCAATAAGATGCCCTCGGTGGCGCGGCCGGGCACGAATTGTTCATTTTCTGTGGCCAAGATCAATCCACAGCGCTCCAGGCGCGCCAGTACGGGTGTCAGCGCGATGCTGGGGACGTCCAGTTCGGCCGCGAGGCGGCCCGCGGTCCAATGGACCTTGCCTGCGCCGTAGTCGCGCCCGATCAAGTACATGATGGACAGGCCCGCCTGCTCATGATCGCTGCCGGTCAGTTCGATGGCCTCCTGACCATGGCGTAGATACTGCGGAAATTGCAGGTAGAACGCGAGCTGCGCGCCGATGAGCAATATGAGCCAGCTTAGGTACACCCAGATCAGGGTCGTCAACACGATGGCGAAACCGGTGTAGACCGCCACCATTTGCGAGGAATACACAATAACGATCGTGAAGACCTTACCCACGAGTCCCCAAATGATGCCTGCGGTCGCGCCGCCTATAGCTGCGGCGCGAAACTGCACTTGGGTGTTGGGAATCAACGAATACATGAGGGTAAAAACGACGGTGCCGATGGCATAGGGCACTAGACGGCCGAAGGCACCATAGATCCACGCCAGCGGGGCGATGGCGTGCAGCCATTGCGCAAAGGGGCTGTGCTCAGCCGACCCTAGAAGCCCGATGGCCACCGCCAGCAGTATGGGTCCCAGGATCATGACGCTCAGATATTCGGTGAAGCGGCGGGCGAAACTTCGCGGGCGCTCGACTCGCCATACGAAATTGAAACTCCCCTCGACCTTTTGAATCGTGGTGACCACGGTGTACACGAGAAACGCCAGGCCGATCGAGCCTAAGAGTTCGCCGCGCATGTTCGCTACGAATTGCATGACGGTCTCGGTCAGCTGCGTCGCGGCGCCGCCCACGGGACGGAGGAATTCATGAACGATGAATCTTAGATCGCCGCGCGCGCCGAGACCCTTGAGTATGGCGAAGCTGAACACCAGCAGCGGCACGAGGGACAGCAGGGTGGTGTAAGCCAGGCTCATCGCCCGGATGCTGATGTCGCCGCTCAACCAGTCGCGAATCAGCGCGGCGGGATAGCGCAGCCAGCGCAGGGTGGCGCCCCAGGGCGGACCCATGCCGCGGGATTTTTGAAACAACCCGTCTTCCAGACGTTGCCACCAATTGAGCATGCGCGCGCCTTACGCGGTCAGGAGCCGGAGTGCCTCGCGATAGTTATCGCTGGTGCGTGCCAGAACATCCTGCGGCAGATGCGGCGCCGGAGGCTTCTTATTCCAGTGCAGCGACTCCAGGTAGTCGCGCACGAATTGCTTGTCGAAGCTCGGCGGGCTGATTCCGGTCTTGTACGACGCCATCGGCCAGAAGCGCGAAGAATCCGGGGTCAGCGCCTCGTCGATGAGCATCAGTCGCCCCGCCTTGTCGACGCCGAACTCGAATTTGGTGTCGGCGATGATGATTTGCCGCGCGCGGGCATGCTCGGCGGCGAATTTATAAATATCCAGTGCGATGCGCCGAACCTCGCCGGCGTGCTCGCGCCCGATCAATGCCACCATGGCGTCGAAATCGATATTTTCATCGTGCCGGCCCGCGGGTGCCTTGGACGCCGGAGTGAATAAGGGCTCCGGCAATCGGTCCGCCATTTGCAGCCCGGCGGGTAAGTCTATGCCGCATACCGAACCGTGAAGCCTGTAGTCCTTGAAGCCCGAACCGATCAGATAGCCGCGTACCACCGCCTCAATGGGCAGTGCCTGGAGTTTCTTCACCACCATGGCTCGACCAGCCAATTGCTGTCTCTCTCGGGAGTCGGCGACGACATCCTCCACCTGCAGCGCGGAGAGATGGTTGGCTATCATGTGCTGCGTCTTGGCAAACCAGAACAGCGAGATTTGGGTGAGGACCTCTCCTTTGAAGGGAATCGGGTCCGGCAGCACTACGTCGAAAGCCGACAATCGATCGGTGGTGACGATCAACAGATGCTCCGCATCCACATCGTAGATGTCACGCACCTTTCCCTGGTGAATCTTCTTCAAGCCGCGTAGCTGCGACTCGAAAAGCGGTGCCGATTGCGAAACCTGTTGCATGCGTGAGCTGCCTGCCGACTGCTACCATTGTAGTTGAAGGCCGGCGATTGTGGCGGGACAAGGTGGATAGGTCAACGCGAATGAGTTGGAGCGCTGCATTTTTCGGGGGTCTGATCGGTCTGCTGACCACTCGCAGCGTTTGGGGCGCCGCGATCGGCGCTCTTATCGGGCATTTGGTCGAGCACAGCGGCGCCTTTGGCACCGCCGCCGGCGCCGGGCACTCACCCCACTCCATTTCCATTTCCGACGAGTTTTTCCGCACGACTTTCGAATTGATGGGTCACGTCGCCAAGTCCGATGGCCGCGTGACCGAGGCGGAGATCGACGCCGCGCGCCGGCTCATGAATGAACTGAAACTGGGGCCGCATGAAATCAGTACTGCGATCGCGTGCTTTCGCAGCGGTAAATCGACCGCCTATGACGCCGAGCTCGGCGTCGAGCGTCTGCGCGAGGCCTGCGGCCAGCGCTATGACCTGCTGCGTGCCTTCGTGGAGCTGCAATTGCGGGCGGCGTTGGCCGGCAATGGCCTATCGCCTCCGGCGCGTGCGATTTTGATGCGGGTGGCCGAGCGGCTCGGCATGTCCGGCCTGGAATTCGCGTACATGGAAGCCTCGCTGCGGGCGCGGCAACGAACCCACGGTGCCTCTGCCGGCAACCGGCCGGCCGCAGATTCAGCGTCGCTGGCGGAGTGCTATGCGGAACTGGAAATCGATGCCCATAGCACCGATCCAGAAGTGACCAAGGCCTATCGGCGCCAAATGAGCCGCCATCATCCTGATAAGCTCGTTGCCAACGGTTTGCCCGAGTCGATGGCGCAGATGGCCAAAGAGAAGACCCAGCGCATTCAAGAAGCCTATGAGGGCATACGCGCGGCGCGCGGCATGCGATGAAGGAGTGACGATGACGATTATTATCTCGCCGTCGATTTTGTCCGCTGATTTCGCGCGTCTGGGCGAAGAAGTGAATGCGGTACTTGCCGCCGGCGCCGACTGGATTCACTTCGACGTCATGGACAATCACTACGTGCCGAATCTCACCATCGGCCCGCTGGTTTGCGAGGCTTTGCGCAAGGCGGGAGTCAAGGCGCCGATCGACGTACACTTGATGATCTCGCCAGTGGATCAACTAGTACCGGAGTTCGCGAAAGCGGGCGCGACCTACATTAGCTTTCACCCGGAAGCGACCCAGCATGTGGATCGCACCATTCAGCTCATTCGGGATTCCGGCTGCAAGCCGGGTCTGGTGTTCAATCCGGCGACGCCATTGAATTGGCTGGATTACGTCATCGAGAAGATCGATCTGATCTTGGTGATGTCGGTCAATCCGGGGTTCGGCGGCCAGAAATTCATCCCGCAGACGCTACACAAGCTTGCCGAGGCAAGGGCGCGCATCAAGGCCAGCGGGCGCGAAATACGTCTGGAAATCGACGGCGGCGTCAAAGTCGACAATGCCGCGGAGATTGCCCGAGCCGGCGCGGACACCTTCGTCTCCGGCTCTGCCATATTCGGCAGTGCAGACTACGCCGGCACCATCAGGGCCATGCGCGGGCAAATAGCCGCGGGGAGCATGTAACTAACCCTGATGGGGCTTACCCCAAACCCGCGAACAGGCGGTGCAGCGTTGCGTGGCCTAATCGGCTATTCGTCGTCGTCCTCATCGTCATCATCGTCATCGTGTGTTTCGGCATGCGAGGTCTTGGCGGCTGATGCGCCGCTACCCGCGCCGGCTTTCACTGGCACGATCAAGGGTCGCGTCTTGACCTTCGGACGGGCGTTGAACACGACGATGGTCTTGCCGGTCGCACGCAGCAAGCCTTGTTCTTCCAGTACCTTAAGGACGCGCCCCGCCATCTCGCGCGAGCAGCCCACGAGACGGGAAAGCTCCTGCCGACTGACTTTGATCTGCATGCCCTCAGGATGCGTCATCGCATCCGGCTCGCCGCAGAGATCCATGATGGCGTGAGCCACACGGCCGGTCACGTCAACGAAGGCGAGATCGCCCAATTTGCGATTGGTGCGATCGAGTCGGGTCGCCAGTTGAGTGGCCAACTCGAAGATCAACCCGGGGCTTTCAGCAGCGATTTGCCGAAAGCGCGGATAAGTCATTTCGGCGAGTTCGGACTGCTGGCGGGTGCGCACCCAGGCGCTGCGGGTCGGTTGCTCGTAGAACAAGCCCATTTCCCCGAAAAACTGCCCCTTGTTGAGGTACGCCAGGACCATTTCATTGCCATCTTCGTCTTCGATCATGACTTCGACCGAGCCCGAGATGATGTAGTACAAAATGTCCGGCAAATCGCCGGCGTGGATGATCACGGTCTTGGAAGGGACTGTCCGAATTCGGCAGTAGCTCAAGAAACGATTGATCGCTGGGATATCGCTTAAGGCTTTTGCCCCTTCTTCCATGGTCTCTCCCTGGTTCTTGTCGTCTATTAAACGCCTATGCTGGCGCACGTTTTATTACATAAGTCCCGGAATCGCAAGGTTCTCGGGCTAAACGCCCCTAAAGTTTACAGCCAATAGGAGCTGCGAGTCATGATTCGGGAGGTGATACGCATCGCCACTCTCACCGGGAAAGGCAGCTCTTTACCCCCTAATGAAGCCGCTTGGGCGCCGTGCTGCATCTCATCGTGGGTCATCTGCTCAAGGATGGCATGGCTGCGCGGGTCGGCCTTACCCAGGCGTTTCATATGGCCGCGCAAATGCGATTCCACCTGACGTTCGGTCTCGGTGACAAAGCCCAAGCCGGTGCCGGGCCCCATGGCACCTGCCAACGCTCCGATCGCGAAAGAACCGGCATACCAAAGGGGGTTCAAGATGCTGGTACGGCCGTTAAGTTCGCGCAAGCGCAGTTGGCACCAGGCAAGATGGTCGGCCTCTTCGGCGGCGGCGCGGCGTAGGGCTGCGCAGACGCCTGCGTCGCCCGCCGTTAACGCCTGACCTTGGTACAGGGCCTGGGCCGCCACCTCTCCGGAGTGATTTACTCGCATGAGCCGAGCCGACTCGGCGCGCTGTGTTTCCTGCAGCGGTGCACCCTCCGGAACGATGGGCGCCGGTCGAGATGAGTGGCTGGGCGTGCTTAAGACCTTGATTGCTTTATCTATTTCGCCGAAGAGCCCGTCGATTATGTTAAAAGTCCGCGTCTCCATAAGCACACTATATTATAGGTAGCATCTTAAGGTACTGGGGCTGGCATCTGAGCCCGCCGTTCTGTACACTTTCGCGCCTTTCGTTAACGACCTGAAACAGCTGAGTATTTTCATGTATACCGTATTTTCCAAGCCTGAAGAGACCCGTGGCGACTGGTTCCTGGTCGACGCGGAAGGCAAAACTCTGGGCCGATTGGCCTCGGAGATCGCGCATCGTTTGAAAGGCAAGCACAAGCCGAATTATGCGCCGCACCAAGACCTTGGCGATCATATCGTCGTTGTTAATGCTGGGGCGGTGCGCGTCACGGGGGCCAAGCTCACGGACAAGTTTTACCACCAGCACACCGGCTATGTCGGTAACTTGAAGAGCATTTCACTCGGTAAGCTACTGCAAGAGCACCCGGAACGCGCGATCGAGTTCGCGGTGAAGGGTATGCTGCCGAAGGGTCCATTGGGTCGCCGCATGTACAAGAAGCTGCATGTTTTCGGCGGTAAGGACCATCCCCATCAAGCACAGCAGCCCAAAGCGCTGGTATTTTAAACTCAGGACCGACATTCATGGCATCAAAGACAGCCGTCAATTCCTTTTACGGCACCGGCCGCCGCAAGACTTCGAGCGCGCGAGTTTACCTGCGTCAAGGCACGGGTAAGGTATCGATCAACGGTCGGACTCTCGATGAGTTCTTCGGCAGAGAAACCGGTCGCATGATCGTGCAGCAGCCTTTCGGCGCCGTACAGCTCGACGGGAAATTCGATGTCGATGCGCATGTTGAGGGCGGCGGAATCACGGGTCAAGCCGGTGCGATTCGCCACGGCATTACGCGGGCGCTCATGGCATATGACGAGACTCTCCGTTCGCCGCTGCGCAAGGCGGGGTTCTTCACCCGCGATGCGCGTGAAGTCGAACGTAAGAAGGTCGGTCGTCGCAAGGCGCGTCGCGGCACCCAGTTCTCCAAACGCTGATCGCGTGGACGGTTTCCTTCCGCCTTCCGTTTTTACAGAGCAGGCGGTTGGTGGGTTTTGGGGGATCGTCTAGCGGTAGGACAACGGTCTCTGACACCGTTTACCTAGGTTCGAATCCTAGTCCCCCAGCCAAACAGGGCCCACTCCGGTGGGCCCTTTTCTTACAAGTGCACGGGTAAAAATGTCGGCCGAACGAAATTCGAGTGGACGGCTGGCGCCAACGGCGCTTGCGGCGCTCGGTGTAGTATTCGGTGACATCGGCACCAGCCCCCTTTACGCGGTGTCCTCGTGTTTCACAGGTCCCGGCATCGCCGTCACTCCCGAGCACGTGCTCGGTGTGCTATCGCTGATTTTCTGGTCCCTGGTTCTGGTCATCCTGCTCAAGTATGTCAGCGTAGTATTGAACGCCGACAATAAGGGCGAGGGTGGGGTGCTGGCCCTCACCGCCTTGGTGATCAACACGGCACGTGAAAGCCCGCGCCGAAAACTGTATGGGACCTTGGGTATTTTGGGCGCCTCGTTGTTCTTCGCGGACGGCGCCATAACGCCGGCGATCTCGGTCTTGAGCGCGGTGGAAGGTCTGCATGTGGCCGCGCCGGATGCGCAAATTCCGGTCCTGCCGATCACAATGGTGGTGTTGGTGGGATTGTTCTTGATTCAGCGGCACGGTACCGGCTCGGTGGGCAAGGTATTCGGTCCGGTGATGCTGGGCTGGTTTGCGATACTGGCGGTGATGGGTGCGAGTTGGATAGTGCGGGAGCCGGGAGTGCTGTGGGCACTTGATCCGACACGCGCGTTGCAGCTGCTGACGCAGCACCAGATCAGCTCGCTCGCGGTGCTGGCCGGCGTCTTCTTGACCGTCACGGGCGGCGAGGCCTTGTACGCCGACATGGGTCACTTCGGCAAGGCGCCGATTCGTCTCGGCTGGATTTGCATTGTGATGCCGGCGCTGGTCATCAATTACTTCGGCCAGGGTGCGATGCTGATCGAGAACCCGGCGGCCATCAGCAATCCCTTCTACTTGATGGCGCCCGCATGGTCGCTGTGGCCCTTGGTCATGCTCGCGACTGCGGCGACCGTCATCGCATCGCAGGCGGTGATCTCCGGCGTGTTCTCGGTGACCACGCAGGCCGTGAGCTTGGGGCTGTTGCCGCGTTTGCGAGTGGAGCATTCCTCGGCCGATAACGCGGGGCAGATCTACGTGCCCACCATGAATTGGATTCTGATGGTGGCCGCACTTGCGCTGGTGATAAGTTTCGGCAGCTCGGCGGCATTGGCCGGGGCCTATGGCTTGGCGGTCTCCGGGGCTATGACCATCGTGACCCCGTTGACCTTGAGCCTGATCAAATCCCGGACCGGCCGGGAAAGCCGAGCGCTGCGTATGGGCCTGTCGCTGCTGTTCATCATCGACATTGCCTTCCTTTTGGCGAACCTGACCAAACTCGAGGACGGCGGCTGGCTGCCGCTGGTATCCGGACTGATCATCTACTGGCTGATGCAGACCTGGCAGAGCGGACGTGCCTCGGTCATGGCGCGCCTGCTGCGCGAACAGAAGCCGGTGCGCGATTTCCTCGAGGACTTGAAGCGCGATCCACCTGTGCGGGTGGGAGGGACATCAATTTTCCTGGACCCTAAGGCCTCGGGTATTCCGCGAGCTCTGCTCAACAACATCAAGTTCAACCGCGTCATGCATGAGCGGGTGGTCCTGTTGACCGTGGTAACCCGCGAGCAGCCGCGAATCGCCTTGTCCAAGCGCTTGACCGTCACTCCGGTGTGCGAGGGCATCGTGCGGGTAGTGGCGCAGATCGGGTTCATGGAGAAGCCGAACATTACGGAGATCTTGCGCGAGGCCGAGAATCATGGGGTGCCCTATGAGCCCGAGCATACGACTTTCTTTCTCAGCCGCGAGGAGCTGTTGCCGGGGCAGCGGTCGGATCTATCCCCGCTGCGACGCAGAGCGTTCATGCAGATGGCGCGGGGCGCACAGGTGATCGCCGACTACTATGGCCTGCCGCCCAATCGAGTGATTGAAATCGGGACCCGGCTGGAGATCTAGGCCGGCTCGGCGTTGAAGGTCCTGACACCGGCATCGCCCGCCACGATCAATACGTCGGCGCGGCGCCGGGCGAACAGACCCACCGTCACCACCCCCGCGATTTGATTCACCGCCGATTCGAAGTCCGCAGGGTCCTTCAGCCTGAGGTTGTGGACGTCCAGGATGACATTGCCGTTGTCGGTGACCACTCCGTCTCGCCACACGGGCTGCCCCCCCATCTTCACAAGTTCGCGCGCCACATAGGACCTTGCCATCGGAATCACCTCGACGGGGAGAGGGAACCTGCCTAGTACCTCGACCAGCTTGGTGTCGTCGACGATGCAGATGAATCGGGACGCGGCGGCAGCGATGACTTTCTCTCGGGTAAGCGCGGCGCCGCCGCCCTTGATCAATGCGCAAGTAGCGGTGGCTTCGTCGGCGCCGTCGATATAGAGACTCAAAGGCCCCGCGGAATTGAGATCCAGTTCCGGTATGCCGGCGTCCTTCAAGCTTTCAGAGGTTTGGCGCGAACTCGAAACAGCGCCGGAAAGCTGTATTTTACGGGCTTTCAACGCCTCAATGAGCTGGGTCACCGTGGAGCCGGTGCCGACGCCCAACACCATGTCGCTTTCTATGTAAGCAAGAGCGGCTTCTGCGGCGCGACGTTTCTTGTCTAGGCCCATGTGAAATTTCCTACCCTCAGAAACAACTGTGCCCGCTTACGCGGGCACAGTTGATTACTTTCGAAGGCTTACTTTTTCTTAGCGGCCTTTTTCTTAGCTACCTTCTTCTTCGCCTTCTTTGCTTTCGCTGCCATGATAGAAACTCCGTTATCGGGTTAGTCCGGGGTCCGAGTATATACACGA
>JANYLM010000118.1 GCA_025357835.1 Gammaproteobacteria bacterium | reverse complement strand
TGATCGGCGGCTGCGCACGCCAGCGCCGGCGGGCCGATGGCATCGCCGGCCGCGAAAATTCCGGGAATATTGGTCTCGTAGCGTTCATTCACCTGCACATGCCCGCGACTGCTGATGGCAAGCTGCAGTCGGTCGAGTCCGATCCCGTCCAGGTTGGCAACCCGGCCGAATGCGGCGAGCACGATGTCCGCGGTCAATGGAGCACCGTCCCGAACCTGCACTTCCACCTGCGAAAACCCGTCGAATCGCGCGCCGGCAACCTCGGCACCGCCTTGATACCGGCCACCCATCGCCCGGAACGCGTCGAGAAATCCCTTGCGCAGGGCCGAGTCCAGAAACCCCAAGGGCTCCACGGCTTTGTCGAGCAGTGTGACGGCGCAACCCAGCGCGGCGAAAATGGAGGCGTATTCGCAGGCGATCACGCCGCCGCCTAGCACCACCATGGAGCGGGGTATGTAGGCCAGGCTGAGAATGGAATCACTGTCGAGTATGTGTTCGTGGTCCACTTCGATGGCAGGCACATGCCGCGGCCGGGAACCGCTGGCAAGCAGCACCCGCGGCGCGCGCACCACCGTCCGCGAGCCGTCCAAGCGCTGCACCTCGATGCGATTCGCATCCAGAAAGACACCGCGGCCGCGAATCAGCTCGACGCGGTTGCGCGCAAGCTGTGCCTGCAAGTAGCGGTCTTGAGCGGCTATGACGATGTCCACTCCGTGCAGCAAGGCCGACAGCGGCGCATCACCGCGCAGTTCCACGGCTAATGAAGATGCACTGCCCTGCATGCGGCGGTAGCGCAGCGCCTGTTCCCGCAGTGCCTTGCTGGGAATCGTGCCCGACAGCAAGCAGGAACCGCCCACTTGCGAATCGCGCTCGATGATCGCGGCGCGAAAGCCGGCTTTGGCGGCCTGAATCGCGGCTTTCTGGCCGGCCGGTCCCGACCCCACGCAGAGAAAATCGAACTCCGCCGGCTGCACGCTACATCCCCGCTAAGCCGCGTACATGATCGCGTTTCGCGAGCATGCGCCGCCGATCGTCCGGAAATACGCCTAATTGCTCGAACACCGGGCTTTCCATCACCACTTCCTCGTTCAGCAACTGCGGGTGCAGGGTATGTGTGGCGAATAGATGGGCCGCATGCACGGTTCCCGCGAGGTCGCTGTGTTTCGATTCGCGGTAGTTGCGCCATTCGCTGGCCGCATCCTGCACGTCCTTGGGCAGCAGCCAGTTATTCATCAATAGACGGCCGAACGCGGGTTCGAATTCGACGACGAGATCGCCGAAGGCGCGCGCGTCAAGACCCACGCGTCGTTCCGATTCGAAACGCGACAGGATCTTCAATGCGAGTGCCGCACCGGTACGATGCATCAGCGCGGCGAGAAAGGCGCTTTCAACATGCTTGCGGCGTTCGCGTGCAATCTCCTTGGCCCATAGGCCCGCCAGCCACGCCTCGCGCCACAGCTCCTCGGACTCCGGCTCGTGTCCCGGGGCGACGAACACCTCGCCGTGCAGCATCACCGCCATCGCAATGTTGCGAACTTCCGCGACGCCCAGCCACGAAATCGCCTGCTGCAATGAAACGATGGCCGTGCGCGGCCGATACGCCGGGGAATTCGCGACGCGCATGATCTCGCCCGCGAGCGCCGGATCCGATTGAATCAGTCGCGACAGAGTTACCGCATCGGTGGCTTGCTGCGCCGTGAGTTGCGCAAGCTGCGCACACACTCGCGGCAGCGGCGCAATGGTCTGCGGCCCGGATAGGGATTCGCTCAGGTAGTCGCGCGCCGCTTGGCAGTTCAGAGCGGAAAGTACGACAACGGATTCCGGGCTCACTGAACACTCCCTTACACGGCACCTACTCCCCGTATCGGCAAGCGATGGGGATGCTGAAGGTGCCTCGTATGTAAAAGAAATAAGTTAAATATAAGCCTTATCCAAAGCCTGCCCCAAGTCCTGTACGAGGTCGGCGGCGTCCTCCAGGCCAATGGACAGGCGCACGGTGCCGCGGCCAATCAGCGACGCGGCTCGTTGTTCCGGGGTGTATTCGTTGCCTGCCAACAATTGCGGCGGCATGACCAAGGACTCGGCCGACCCCACACTCGCCGAAATCGAAAAAAACTGCAGCGCCTCCGCGAACCGTGCGCCCTGTTCAAAGCCGCCGTCCAACTCGACAGTAACCACGGCGCCGAAATCGCGCATTTGCCGCCGAGCCAGGGCGTGTTGAGGATGGGTATCGAGGCCCGGGTAATGGACGCAGTTCACCCGCGGGTGACTCTTCAGGAACTGGCTGCACGCAAGCGCGTTGGCGCACTGCCGCTCGTAACGCAAAAAATACGTGCGCATGCCACGTTGTATCAGAAAGGCCGCGTGCGGATCGAGCGTCGGTCCCATCGACACGATGTCCTTGCGCATCGCAGCGATCAGTTCGCTGCGGGCGATGATGGCTCCGCCCATCACATCGCCGTGGCCCGAAGCGTACTTCGTCAGACTGTGCAGGAAGATGTCGATGTCGTAGGCGCCGTGGTTGTGAAAGCCCGCAAATGTATTGTCGAGCACCGTAACAGCGCCGGCGCGCCGCGCATGCGCCGTCAGATGCTCGATGTCGGCGATTTTGGTGACCGGGTTGGTGGGACTCTCGAACACCACCACGCGGGTGGGCACATTGCGCAACACCCGTTCGATTCCTCCGAGGTCCTCGATCGACACCAAAGTATGAGCAACGCCGAACTTCGCCAGAAGATGCTGCACGATGTAGCGAGTCGGGCCATAGGATTCGACGAAGGCGAGAACGTGATCGCCCTGTTTGCACAGGGATAGAAGAGTCACGGCAAGGGTCGCGACACCGGAGGCCGTCAGCAGGCAGTCGTCTCTGCCCTGCAGCTGCGCGAGCAAGAGTTGCAATTGCTTCAAGGTGGGGTTGGACGAACGCGAGTAAAAAAATCCTTCTCGTTCGCCGCGCAGGTAGCGCAGAGTCTCGCCGGTATCATCGAAGGAGAACTTCACCGACTGGTAAATCGGTGCCACCAGGGGGCGATCGTCGGCAGGCATGAGCACCGCGGGGGGATGGTTCACCAGCGTATCGTTTTTCATGCCCTGCACGATAATGGAGCGAAGCGCGCATTGAAAGCTCCCTACTCAGCCACCGTCCCGGCGCGGCGCGGAAAGCCACTAGCGCGTATCGGTCCAGTGCGGTGCTGATGGCCGCGGCGGCGCGGCGGGCGCTCACGGCGCTAGATAGCGGTCCAATTCGGCGACGATGCCGGCAGCGGACTCAAACAAGGGTTCGGCGTCGGCGTCAGTCAGCCCAAGATCCCGGTACGCCGCATCCGTCACCAGCAAATCGCGCGCCAGCGGCGTGGATTCAAGCAGGGTGAAGTTCGCCAGCGAGTGTGCCACGTTGACCACATTGCTTTCGAATCGCGCTGGGCCGGCGGCCGCATAGGCTTCCCACTGCGAGGTCACCGTCAGAATCGGCGACGGCAACGCCCAGCGGGTGACGACGCGCGCGCCAATGTGGCGATGAAAGGTTTCGATGAGCCTATCGTAGTCTTCGCTGGCCAGTTTTCTGCCCGCGCATTGTGCGAGGTCATGCACCGCGCCCAAGGTGACCACCTTGCCGATGTTGTGCAGCAAGCCGCAGAGGTAGCACATGTCGGTCTGCTTGGCGAGCATGTGCGCCAGTTGCCGCGCCCACAAAGCGCTCGCCAGCGAGTGCCGCCACAGCCGCCGCGCTTTGTGCTGTTGTCCCTTGACGTCCAGCATTTTGCCCTGCAGCGCCACGGTAAAGGCGATGTTAGCCACCTCCTCGAATCCCAGCCACGCCACCGCGTGCGGCAGAGCCACGATGGCTGATGCCGGCTTTTTCGCCGCCGAGTTGGCGATGCGCAGCACGTACATGGTAAGCGCAGGATCTGCTTTAATGATATCCGCGAGCTGCTGGGCGTTGATCGAACCACCGGGCCCCGCGCGCACCACACGCACTGCCACTTCCGGCAGCACCGGCACGGCCAGAGAATCACCAGCCAGGCAGCGTTCCATGAGGCCGTGGACTATCTCGCAATTATCCAATTCCCGCGGCGCAATGCTCGCCTGATTGTTCGAAGGGTGCTGCATGATCCGTTTAACGGCCACTGCGTCCATGACTTGAGATCCACCGCGGAGACCGATAAATACGCAAAATCATCTTAATTACCAACGCCGTCGCTGCTATATCTCCAAGTTCATGATCGTGGCAAGGGAGACCCTGCGGCGCGCTTGCGGGAAATCCCTTAAAGTCTTGGTGTGACCCTGATCGGAGCGGGCGTGGTATTCGCACCAGGCCAGGCCCGCTCCACCCGATTGCTTACTGTCGGTCGTAAACGGCGACAAAGTCGATGGGTGCGCCCTTGGTGTCCTTAGCCTTGGTCGCCAAGGTCATTACCTTGCCGTGTCCGGAGATGCTGCGAATCGTCGTACCCACGACTTTGCCGGCCTTCTTCAACGTGCTCCTGACGGTACTGCCGTTGAGACGCTTCAACGACAAGGTGTCATAGTCCGGGGATCCGGTGATCGCATAATCTTTGCCGTCGTACTTGAATGTCGACTGCCCGGATATGGCTGACCCATCTGCCGCGACTCCATTGAACGTGAGTGTGGTGCCCTGCGCGGACTCCGTGTACGTCCGTGTTTGAGATTTCGCTGCCGGACTAGAGGTGAATTTGGACTTCGCAACGTTCAGCGTCCAAGTGCCGACTATCGGATCCGGTGCGTCAGCCGCCAAAGCTACGGAACCAAGTCCCGCCGCGAGAACCGTTCCAATCAGAAACGTTCTGAGTATCCTATTCATGAGTTTCCCCCGTTCAACATTTTTTCCGTGGTCGTTCTGCGGCAGTGAGCCGATGGGGCCCGCCCGCCGATCGCGGCGAGTATGCGCCGAGACTACGTCTGCTTCAACGCAGGGGATTCGTCGGCTTCGCGCGCACTCCGCGCCCGATTGCCGATCGGTTGATACGGCCGCGCACAGAGGTAGTCGACCCGAAACCACCGCCTGTTCTACGTGCGCCAGCGCACCGACGACAGACGGCTCCATCCATCAGGCTATGCATACGGAGCAGCTCTCCGTGCGCACTTTTGCTTACAAGGACATTCTATGAAAACCACTCTCGCCCTCGCCTGCCTGATTCTCGGCACTTCACTTACCCCCGTGATCGGCTATGCGGCCGACACCGACACGGATCGTTCTCACCCCGCGGCCTTCGTTAAGGACTCGGTCATCACCACGAAGATCAAGGCCGAATTAGCCGCGAACCACATCACCAGCCTCGGTCGCATCCACGTCGACACGGATGCGAACGGCATCGTTTACCTCAGCGGAACCGCCCGCACCCAGAAAGCGATCGCCAAGGCTGTGTCCATCGCGGAAAGGACCGAGCACGTGAAGTCGGTCAGAAGTGAGATTACGGTCAAAAAGGACGATTGATCGCGCCGTCTCTGAGCCGCGCGATAGGTAGTACTCTGAAGTGCCTAAGTGGGACGGCCGGCAACGAACGTCCCAGCGCAGCAACACGTATTTCGTTGCCGCGCCCGAAGAGCTACAATTACTGCTGGAGCGGCAGAGGCCAGACGGCCGTCGTGTCACGCCATGGAAACTATGGACTGCACGCAAAGTTCTTCGTATTTGATCGCGGCAAGCTGTTTATCGGTTGAATGCTGCCGTGACCCTTCGCGCGACGCGCGGCGACCGATCTGGGTCCGCCTGCTTGCCCTCCTGCCACTCGGGAACGAGCTGTGAAGCGCCGCGCGGCGGCATTTGGGCTGGTGCTAGTGAGTCTTCTGGCACTGCCGATAGCCCGAGCCGAAGCACCCGATCCGATGCAAGTCGAGGTCGACTACATGCTCGGGGCTGTCGCCGCATCGGAGTGCGACTTCTACCGCAATGGGAGTTGGTATGACGCGAAAAAGGCCGTCGAGCATCTGCGGCTTAAATATCAGGCGCTGCTCGCGAGGAATCTCATCCATAGCGCGGACGACTTCATCGACAAAGGGGCGACGCGCAGCAGTATGAGCGGCTTGCCCTACGGGATCCGGTGCCCGGGCATGGCCGAGGTTCCCGCGGCGCAATGGCTGCGGGAACTGCTCGCGCAATATCGGCGCTCGCGCGAGCCGCCGGCAAGCTCGCTTCCCTGAGACTCATTCGCTGTTCGGCACAGCACAGACACCGGCGCGTACAGGCCTGCGGAGCACCACTGAGATAGCGGTGGAGCGACCGGCGGTTGCGCTATATTCGGCACGGCAGTAAACGGCTGAATGCCATGAGTGCCTTCCACAACATCGACTAGACCGCCGCCTTATCCAGTTTGGCCATCCGCGACATCCACAGGCTCACGCCCACAATCATCAAGGTCACCACGGTGATGGTGATGGTCGCGAGCACGTTGATTTCGGGACTGACGCCGAGGCGCACCTTCGAGAACACCACCATGGGCAGGGTGCTGCTGCCAGGCCCTGATGTGAAACTCGAGATCACCAGATCGTCCCAGGAGAGCGTGAAAGCCAGCAGCCATCCCGACAAGATGGCCGGAAAGATGATGGGCAGCGTGATCACGAAAAACACCTTCAAAGGACGGGCGCCCAGATCCATGGCGGCTTCCTCGAGCGCCGTATCGAAAGTCGCCAGACGCGAATTCACGATCACCGTGACATAGGCCATCGAAAAAGTCATGTGCCCGATGGTCATGGTAGTGATGCCGCGCCCCGCGGGCCAGCCGATCAACTGCTCCAGGGCCACGAACAGCAATAGTAGCGACAATCCGGTGATCACCTCGGGCATGACCAAGGGCGCCGTGGTCATGGCGTTGAGCGTAAAACGCCCGCGGAATTGACTGAATCGCGCTAGTCCGAAGCCCGCCAGGGTACCGAGGATCACCGAGCCCGAGGCGTTGATGACGGCGACTTTGAGAGAAATCCAGGCCGCATCGAGTATTTCTTCGTTGTTGAGCAGCGAGTAGTACCACTTCAGCGTCGGCGAATGGGCCGCGTCCCACACCGTAACGAGTTTCGACGCGTTGAAGGAAAACACCACCATGGACAGGATGGGTATGTACAGAAAGGCGAACCCGAATCCGAGACAGGTCAAGATGAAGTAGGAGCTTTTGTAGTTCATCGAGCGCCCGCGGATTCGCGCGCCTGCACGCTCTGGTACCACATCATGAACGGCACCAGGAGTATGAGCAGTAAAATCGCCACCGCGCTCGCCACCGGCCAGGCTCGATTGGAGAAGAACTCATCCCACAGCACGCGTCCTATCATCAGCGCGTTGGGGCCGCCGAGCAGCGCCGGAATGACGAACTCGCCCACCGCGGGAATGAACACCAGCATGGAACCCGCCAACATCCCGTTGCGCGACAGCGGCAGCGTGATCTTGTAAAACGCCTGCCAGGGCTTGCACCCCAGGTCCTCCGCCGCCTCGAGCAATTGCCAGTCCATTTTTTCCAGGTTCGCATACAGCGGCAGAATGAAGAAGGGCAGGTAGGAGTAAACGATGCCGATGTACATGGCAAACGGCGTATACAGCATGGTCAGAGGGTCTTGGATGACCCCAAGCCAGATCAACACATTGTTGATCACTCCATTGGCCTTTAGCAGTCCGATCCAGGCATAAACTCGCAGCAACAGCGACGTCCAGAACGGCAGGATGACCAAAAGCAAAAGCAGGTTGCGGGTGGCCGGTTTAGCGCGAGCGATGCCGTACGCCATGGGATAACCGATCAGTATGCACAGCACCGTCGAAATGAACGCGACCTTGATGGAGTTCAAGAAGGCGTTGATGTACAGCCGATCCGTGAACAAAAAAGCGTAGTTGTTGAAGTCGAGCTTGATGGCGAGAGAATTCTTGCCCACCCATTCCAGCAGCGGCTTGTAAGGCGGTATGGCGAGATCGATGTCCGAGAACGATATCTTCAAGACGATGACGAAGGGGACCACGAAGAACAACAGCAGCCATAGATACGGGAGCACAACCACTAAGCCTCGGCCCGTGACTCCGAAGCGCCGCATATATCCGGCTGTATTCATGGAGCTAACGGGTCACCACCACCGGACTGGTCGCGTCCCAGGACAGATACACTTGCTGGTCCCAGGTAATGGCCTCGGCATGACGCGAGGTATTGGGCTGAGTCACGCGCACCACCTTGCCGGTGGGTAATTTGACCAGATAGATCGACAGGTCGCCGAGATAGGCAATGTCCTGCACGGCACCCCGTACCACATTGTCGGTACCCTCCGGCGCCGCCGTGGACATGAAGATTTTTTCCGGCCGCACCGCCGCCCACACGGTGGCTTCGGGAGGCGCGCTGATTCCATGACTGACGTAAATAGTTGCACCCAATTCGTCCGAACCGATTCGCACATATTCGGGCTCGTCCTCGATCAGCTTGCCCTCAAACATATTCACGGACCCGACGAAATCCGCCACGAATTTCGAGCTCGGGAACTCGTAGATCTCCGATGGCGTACCCGCCTGAACGATTTCTCCTTGGTTCATGACGCCGATGCGGCTTGCCAAGGTCATGGCCTCCTCTTGATCGTGAGTCACGACCACGAAAGTTACACCGAGCTTGTCCTGCAGACTGATCAACTCGAATTGCGTGTGCTCGCGTAATTTCTTGTCGAGCGCCCCTAAGGGCTCGTCGAGAAGCAACAATTTGGGGCGCTTGACCAGCGAACGCGCCAGTGCCACCCGCTGGCGTTGGCCGCCCGACAATTGATGCGGCTTGCGCTTGGCGAAGTCGCCCAGCTTCACCAGACCGAGCATGGTCGCCACGCGGTCTTGAATCTCTGACTTGGCCACGCCGTCCTGTTTCAGGCCGAAGGCCACATTCTGTTCGACATTCATGTGCGGAAACAGCGCATACGACTGGAACATCATGTTCACCGGCCGCTCATACGGCGGAACACCCGTCATATCCTCGCCGTCGATGAATATTTTTCCGGAGCTGGGAGTTTCGAATCCACCCAGCATGCGCAGCAGCGTGGTTTTGCCGCAACCCGAGGCGCCCAACAGGCAGAATATCTCGCCTTTGTAGATTTTCAGGCTGACATCATCGACCGCCTTGAACTCACCGAACGACTTGGTGATGCGATCAACCTGCACATAGGGGCGGGCGTTTGGATCATTCCAAGGCGCCGCTTTGACGAGCGCTCCACCGGATGTGGTCATCGCTTATTGGCCCGTCTTGAATCTTTGCCAGACGCGGGTAATGGCGCGGGTTTGATCGGCTGAATCCGCCAGCTGCACCGCTAGATTCTGCCGCTGCTCGGGCGGCGGATAAATTCCCGGATCGTTCTTGACCGCCGCCTGCACCAGCGACTCCGACGCCTTATTACCGTTGGCGTAGCGCTTGTAGTTCGAAATATCGGCAATGACCTGCGGCGTCATGAGGTAGTTCATGAAGGCATATGCGGCGCCGGGATTCGGTGCGTCCTTCGGAATAGCCAAAATATCGAACCACAGTATCGAACCTTCCTTAGGTACGAAGTACTTGATTTCGATGCCCTTGTTGGCCTCGCGGGCGCGGTCGCGCGCCTGCATCACGTCGCCGTTGTAGCCCACCGCAATGCAAAGATCGCCGTTCGCCAGTGCCTCAATGTATTCGGAAGAATTGATGTTGCGGATGAAGGGCCGGATCTTGCTAAGCACGGCTTCCGCCTGCACCAGATCATCCGGTTTTTGGGAATTCGGATCCTTACCCAGATAGCTGTAAACGGCTCGCATCATTTCGGCGGGAGAATCCAGCACGCTGATCCCGCACTTGGCCAGCTTCGAGGCCACGGCGGGATCAAACACCATGCGCCAGCTATCGAGAGGCGCATCCGGCATCAGCTCCTTGACCATCTTCTCGTTGTAGCCGATGCCGTTGGTGCCCCACATGTAAATGACCCCGTGTTCATTGCCGGGATCGTGCAATGCCACTTTGGACATGAGCTGCGGGTCCATGTTCTTGAGGTTTAGCAGCTTCGACTTGTCGAGCTCCAGATATACGCCGGCCTTGATCTGTCTTTCGAAGTAGGACGCCGTGGGCACGACCACGTCGTAACCGCTATGGCCCGCGAGCAGCTTGGTCTCCAGCGTTTCATTGGCGTCGAAATAGGCAACATTCACCTTGATGCCCGTCTGCTTCTCGAAATCCGGCAGGGTGTTGGCAGCTAGGTAATCGGACCAGATATACAGATTCACCATCCGGGCCTTCCCCGTGCCGCTGGCGGCGGTAGAGACGGGCTGGTCGCCGGATGCGGAGTCGGACGGGCTTTTACGCTCGCTGCAGGCACTTAAAGTCAACACGCAGCCAAGGGCCACAATGGCCATCCGACGAACGCTGAATATCAAACGCTTCCCCTTTTTGCGCGAACGACAGTCTGAACGGCTTACCTAAAACCTTTTCCGCTTTATATCGTAGCGCGCGGCTCGGGGACAGAGCCAGCCTCATTAAAACTCGCCAATACCTTATAAGGCCAGCGAGCGATCGCTAAACGTTCAGCAGCAGATGCTCACGCTCCCACGAACTGATGACCTGCGCAAAGGTCTCGTACTCGGCCTCCTTGACGGCCGTATAGGCCAGCACGAAGCGATCGCCGAACAAATCCACCAACGCCTTGGACTCGCGCAGCAGGCGCAGGGCCTCCGCCAAGGTGCGCGGCAGGGCGATCGCCAGGTCGTAGGCGCTGCCGGAGATCGGCTCGGACGGTTTCAATCCCTCGACCATTCCCAAATAGCCGCAGGCCAGGGAGGCGGCGATGGCTAGGTAGGGATTCGCGTCAGCGCCTCCCACCCGATTCTCCACGCGTCGGGCCTCGGGGTTGGACATGGGCACGCGCAGACCCGCCGTTCGATTGTCATAGCCCCAGTGCACATTGATGGGCGCCGAGGAGTAGCGGCTGATGCGCCGATAGCTGTTCACATTCGGCGCAAACAGCGACATCGCGCCGGGAAGATACTTTTGTAATCCGGCGATATGTCCGAAAAACAATGCCGACGGTGAGCCGTCCGCATTGCTGAATATGTTCTTGCGAGTCTTCGCGTCGACGATGCTTTGGTGCAGATGCATGGCGCTACCCGGCTCCTTCGCCATGGGCTTTGCCATGAATGTGGCATACATCTTGTGCCGCAAGGCCGCCTCTCGAGCAGTGCGCTTGAATAGGAATGCCTGGTCGGCGAGGCTCATGGGATAGCCGTGCAGCAGGTTGATTTCCATCTGCGCCGCGCCTGCTTCGTGGATCAGAGTATCGATTTCGATGTCCTGGGCCTCGCAGAACGAGTACATGTCGTCGAACAGGGGATCGAATTCGTTAACCGCCGCGATGCTGTACGCCTGTCGGCCGATTTCCGGACGACCCGAACGGCCCACCGGGGGTTTCAGCGGATAGTCGGAATCGATGTTGGGCTCCACCAAGAAGAACTCGAGTTCCGGAGCGACCACGGGTTCCCAGCCGTGGGCCTCGTACAGCTCCAAGACTCGCCGCAACACATAACGCGGCGCCATGGTGACCGGCTGGCCGTCGCCGTAAAAGCAATCATGAATCACCTGCGCGGTGGGTTCCGCCGCCCAAGGCACGACTCGAACGGTTTTCGGGTCGGCCTTCAGCACGATATCGATATCCGACGGATTCATGGCGCTTTGATCGTCCGGATAGTCGCCCGTCACCGTCTGCAGGAAGATGGCCTCCGGCAGACGCATGCCCTCCTCTTCCGCGAATTTCTCCGCGGGCATGAGCTTGCCGCGCGCCACGCCGGCCATGTCCGGGATGATGGCTTCGACTTCCGAGATACCGTGTTCTTTTAAGAATTGTTGAATCGTACTGGCCATAAATCACCTTTCGACTATGCGCGCGCGACTGGCTTCACCAAACGCCGCAAACAGCGCGCGAGAAAATGGATCCTTCGCAAACTGCCATTCCGGATGCCATTGCACGCTCAGGGCGAAATTCGGCGCGTCAGCGACCCGGAACGCCTCGATGACTCCGTCCGGTGCGCGCGCCTCGACCGCTAAATCCTTCCCCAGCGTTTGAATTCCCTGCCAATGCAGGGAATTGACTTGCAGGCGATCCTGTCCGGCGATTTTGCGCAAAATCCCTCCAGGCTCCAGCAGGACTTCGTGAGCCGGTCCGTATTGCACGTCCAGCGGAGTGGATTCATCCTCGCGGTGGTCGAGGTGTCCAGGTATCTCATGCAGCCGCTGGTGCAAGGTGCCGCCGAAGGCGACATTCATTTCCTGAAATCCGCGGCAGATCGCAAGCACCGGCAGCCCGGCGGCGATGGCCCGCGGAATCAGCGGAAGCGTCGTAGCATCCCGATTTGGATCATGTAGCGTTCCCGGCTCACTCGCCGGTCCTCCGTAGTGGTGTGGTTCGACATTCGATGCGCTCCCCGTGAGCAGCAACCCATCGCAGGCATCCAACAAGGATGGCAAATCTATCTCGGACCCCAGAGCGGGTATGAGCACCGGCACCGCCTTTGCACCTGCAGCGACGGCTTCGATGTACTTCTCACCGGCCATGTGAAAATAGTGCTTTCCACACAGCCTGCGGTCGGCTGGAATTCCGATGACGGGCAAGCGAGACATGTTTAATATATTAAACGTCCAGATGGACGATTGAGCTTCCTTAACGAACGTATTACACCATACCCCTGGTGACTCGTCCTGCTCGAGGTGCCACAATTGGCTAAGATTTAGGCATTTCCATGACTTAGCGTTGTTTTGTGCCATGCAGCATCGGTGCCCAAGGGTCGAATAACCCGCCAGGTTCACAGGCGCCGGATCCTGTCAATAGCCATAAGATTTTAAACACCACCCCCCACCCAAGAGCCCATGCGCCTGTCCTATCCACCCGCCCCTTCCTACTACGCCGCCTCAGTCGCCAGCTCGGCGACCCTGGCTGCCGACGCCGCACCCAGGCATCGCGAGACGCTACGTGGCGAGCATAGTGTCGATGTAGCGGTGCTCGGCGGCGGCATCGCCGGTTGCTCTGTTGCACTGCACCTGGCACAGCGCGGCTACCGGGTCGCCTTGCTCGAGGCGCGGGTAGTGGGTTTTGGCGCCTCCGGACGCAGCGGCGGGCAAACTATTTTTGGCCTTGCGGCAAGTCAAAAGGCGCTGGCGGCCGAGATCGGCCGCGACGACGCACGGCGCTTGTTCGATATGTCCATCGAGGCCCTGGATCTCACCCAATCCCTGATCGGGCGGTACGCCATCGATTGTGACTATCGCGCCAACCACGTTCACGTCGCCGTCAAAGCCCGGCATCTTGGCGAACTGGCCGATTGGGCCCGCGAATTGCACGAGGACTATGGCTACTCGTCGGCGCGGCTGGTGGATCGCGACGAGCTGCAGGCGCACGTGCGCAGCGAACGGTATCTTGGAGGGCTGATCGACCCGCGCAGCGGCCACCTTCACCCCCTCAAGTTCACTCAAGGGATGGCGGGCGCCGCCGAGACCGCCGGCGCGCAGATCTTCGAAAACTCCCAGGTGCTGCGCTATGAAGACGGACCGGAAGTCATCGTGCACACCGCGCACGGCACTGTCCGCTGCGCACACCTGGTGCTGTGTGGCAATGCCTACCTGGGCTCCGTCGCGCCGACCCTGGCGAGGCGAATATTGGGCGTGGGTACCTACATCATCGCAACAGAGCCTTTGGGCGAGGACAGGGTTCGCGCGCTGCTGCCGAGCAATGCCGCCATCGCCGACATCAACTGGATCTTGGATTACTTCAGAAGCTCGGCCGATCACCGCTTGTTATTCGGCGGCCGTGTCAGCTACAGCGCCATGCAGCCGCCGCGGCTGGCCGAATCCATGCGCAGGCGTATGCTGCGAATATTTCCGACCCTCGGCGATGCCAAAGTGGCGTATTCCTGGGGCGGCTACTTGGACATCACCATGAGCCGCGCGCCTAATTTCGGGCGCCTCGCGCCCAATGTGTTCTATGCGCAGGGGTTTTCCGGCCATGGCATGTCCCTCACCAGCCTCGCGGGCAAGTTGCTGGCCGAGGCCATCGCCGGCACCGCAGAGCGCTTCGATGTCTTCGCGCGCATCCCGCATCGCGACTTCCCCGGGGGCCGACTCTTGCGGCGGCCATCGCTGGTGATGGCCATGTTGTACTACCGCCTGCGGGATCTACTGTAATCCGAGACGCAGCGGCAGCCGGCGCCGCGCCGGGGACTATTTCAGTCCAGGCGCTTCCTTGCCGAAATTCGGGACCAACGTCTGTCCGGTATCCAGCAAGGTCACTGAATTTAAGCCCCCGCCGTGTGAACCGTCCCGCAGCGGACTGAACGTAACGCTCACCCGATCGCCGGCTTTGATGGACTGGCGGTTCCATCCTGCGCGCGTCAACACTCCTGGGCTGGTGGTTTCAAGCGACCACTCCTGAGCGGCGCCGCCGCCTTCCGGCTGCACAAGTATCCACAGGACCACATGCGGATTGGTCCATTGAAAGGTCTTGACGGTGCCTTTTAGCGTCGCGGTCTTGGTGGGCTCATACATGGCAAAGGAATGATGCGCCCATGAAGGTGTTACGGCGACGGCCGCCACCGCCAAAATAGCCGCCACCGAAACCAATCTCAGCGATGCAATTTTCATTTCGAATCCGATCCCACCGGCACGCCATTGTGAAACTTGATGGGCGCGAATATCGAATTGCCGTTGGCGTCGACGGCGTCCGTAAAGGAACCCTGAGCACAAACCCCTTCGACGATGTCGTATTTCTGCGCCCGCTGCCTGTAATATTTGCGCGTCGTGCGCCAAGGCTTAGCCAATACTTTGTCCGACGTTATTTCCAGATCATCGGCCAAGGTATCGGGGTTCTGTAAATGCAGGCGCTCCACAATATGCATGTCGCCGTTGTTCGGCACACCCACGGCTTCGTTCACAGCGAGATAGGCCTGCGGCAGGAGCGCCTCGGTGTCGACCACCAGCACGTCTTTCTCCCAATGTCCGATGGAATGACCATGAAAGCTGGGGTCCGGATCGGCCGGATGCGCTCGGCCATCGGTGTAAATGCGGCGCAGCCGATTGCCGTCACCCTCGCCCAGTATCGTGACGCGGCCGGGCGTGAATAGAATTTCGAAGGCATTGTGGGTAATGAGCATCCAGCTCGGCATGCCCGTCGGGAAACAGTGATCGATGATGGGGAAGGGGCGTCCGGCCTGCTCTTCCGAGTACATGTGGTCGATTTGCTTGGCAACCTGGGGTTTCCAAGGCGGTCGGTTGGTCTTCTCCTGCGCGATTTGGTCGCTTATCACCGGCGTCCACACCCCGCTCCAATCCGGCAGCTTGGCCAGCGCCTGCCAGTCCTGTGCCGTCGGCGCCGCGTTGACGGCATCCTTGGCCGCGGCCAAGGCGGGCTGCAATGCGAGCCGGCCGCAAACCATCATGGTCACGACAAGTGCGGTCCGAGTGATGCAATTCATCATAGACTCCAAGAGTACTGCATGCCCAGGACGAATGGCACTTAAGTTTTGCCGGCAACTCGGCCTTAGGTTGTGCGGCGGCTCAGGCCAAAGACATGCTGCCAATCATTTCAGCAGCGCAGATCATTTGCATCGAATTACAAAACAGCGGTGAATCCTTGCGTGACGCTCGAAGTCCTTGGGGATGGTCTTGGCGCTGATGTCCTCTACCGCCACGTCGGCCAGGGCCTCGTTGTCGACCTTGAAGCGCGTGTAATTGGTCGAGAACACCAGGCGGCCGGACGGGCGCAGCAGCTTCAATGAACGGCGAATCATGCCCACATGATCGCGCTGCACGTCCAGAACCCCCTCCATGCGCTTGGAATTGGAGAAAGTCGGCGGATCCACGAAAATCAAATCGAAGCGCGGGCCCTTGGGTTCTTGCTCCTCCAGCCACTGCAAACAATCGGCGCGATACAGCTCGTGCTCGGAGCCGCCGAAGCCATTGAGCAGAAGATTCTCGTGCGCCCAGTCTAGATAAGTATTCGACAAATCGACGCTGGTGGTGCTGCGCGCCCCGCCCGCTGCGGCATACACCGTGGCGCTGCCGGTGTAGCAAAATAAATTCAGAAAATCCGCGCCCTTCGCCCACTCCCGCAAGCGCGCCCGCACGATGCGGTGATCGAGAAACAGACCGGTATCCAAATAGTCGCGGTAGTTGACCCAGAATTTGAGGCCGCCCTCCTGCACGGCATGGCGTTCGGCTTTGGCGTCGCGCTTCTCATACTGCTCGCTGCCCTTCTGCGGCTTGCGCACCCGGGAATGGATGTGCGTGATCGGCAAGGCCAAAACTTCCGGCAGTACCGCCAACGCCTCGCGGCGACGCTCCCCGGCGCTCTCCTGATCGACGGTTTTCGGCGGCGCATATTCTTGAACATAGGCATGGCGCGCCACGCGGCCATACAGGTCTATGGCGAAGGCGTATTCCGGCATGTCCGCGTCGTACACGCGAAAACAATCGATGTGCTCCCGCTCAGCCCAAGGGTCGAGACGCTGCAGGTTCTTGCGCAATCGATTCGCGAACATCTGGGCGCCGGGCCGGCTCGACCAATCCGCGCGCACCGCTTCGGCCGGCCGCTGCTCGCTGGCCTCATCCAATTCGAAGCGCAGCAGGCGGCACTCGATGGTGCCGTTGTAAAAACGATGGGTGCGCTTGGCGTATATCCCGAGATTCCTCGCCAGCGGCGGATTGCCCGTGAGAATCGCCGCCTGCCAGCCTCGAAACCTATCGCGCAGGGTACTGCCAAGCTCCGAATACAGGGCCGGCAACCCCGATTCCGCAGCGATGCGCTCGCCGTAGGGCGGATTGGCCACGACCAGCCCGACCTCGCCTTTGGGCCGGACGATTTCACCGAGCGATCGTTTCTCCACATGCAGCCAATCGGCGACTCCGGCGTGCTCGCCGTTGGCGATGGTCATGCGCACCGCATCTGGGTCGGCATCGGATCCCAGAATGCAGCGCCGCACTGTGCGCCCCGCGCGGCGAGCGCGAGCCTCCTGGCGCAAGCGCTCCCAGAGCTCTGCATCGTGGCCGCGCCAACCCGTGAAGCCGAAGTATTCGCGATCGAGCGCAGGCGCGGAATCCGCCGCAATCAAGGCACCCTCGGTGAGGAAGGTGCCGGACCCGCACATGGGATCGAGCAGCATGCCGCCTCGCTCAAAGACAGCGGGCCAGCCCGCGCGCAACAACACGGCCGCGGCGACGTTCTCCTTGAGCGGCGCACGGCCGCCTTCGCTGCGATACCCACGTCGATGCAGACTTTCGCCGGAGAAATCCACCGACAGCAGCGCCGTGGGACCCTCGACATGCAAATGCAGCAATACGTCGGGGCGCTCCGGTTTGATGTTCGGCCGCTCGCCGGTCGAGTCGCGTAGATTGTCGCAGACCGCGTCCTTGAGCAGCTGAGAGCCATAGATGGTGTGCCTGATGGATTCATTGCCGCCGCTGCAATCACAGGCCAACGTGGCGCCGGGGCCAAGATGTTCCCGCCAATCGATCCGTTTGACGGCTTCGTAGACGCCCTTCGAACTACCGGCGTCTATCGACCCCAAGCTCAACAGCACGCGGGTGGCGGTGCGCGACCACAGACAGGCGCGATAGCCCACCTCGAGAGTGCCTTGAAATTTCACATCGTGACTACGCTCGCGAACATCGTAAGCGCCGAATTGCGCGAGTTCCTCGGCCAGCACCGAGGCGGCGCCCACCGGCGCGGTCGCGATCCAATAGCGCACGTTGTCGTTCAAGACACGTCAACGATCTTTAGCCCGGCTTCGCTTGCTGCGCAGAGCTGTCGATGATCGGCTGAAGCAAATACGTCTGGTTCGACGGCCAGCGCGCATGCCACGTGTAATGCGTCAGTGCAACGCAGTGGATGCGACTCCAGCAATGGCACCACAGCATCCAGCACGCCCGGGGTAATCTGGCAAATATCGGCATCGTTCAAATCCGCAGCGATCACACCCTTCAGCTTCCGATAATCCGCCTTGATCAGTTTTTTCTCGTGCACTAGCCGGGACAAGGTAGCGATCAATTCCGGCAGACAAAGGACGCTGACGACGAGATCGTCAGCCTCTTGGCACAATGCCATCACCTGGTCGGAACCCGGCTCGGCAACATACCGTTTCGCAAAGGCCGACGTATCCATAAATACTTTCAAACCGATTCATCTCGATCGCTAAGAATTTCTCGGCTCAATGCTATGCCTTTAATCGTTAGAGGCGTTGCCTGTCTTTTCCAGGACGCTACGCCGGCGCGGATCGGCACAATATCGGCGATGGGTTTCCCATTGCGAAAGACGCGAACGGTAGCTCCGGCTTCGACGGCATCAAAGTAGCGCTTGGCATGGTTGCGCAGCTCCGTGAATGTAGTGTCTCCCATGATTCCTCCTGTACATCGATGTACATCATAATGTACAGTTTTCCGGACCAAGTCAATTTGGGCATTGACATCCGGATGGGGACGGCACCGGTGTCAAGGCTGCTCGGCCGTGAAGCTAGGCGTCTCGCGCAAATCGACCCAATCGAGTTTTGGATGATTCGAAAAATAACGTACCAGGATTCTGTACATGTCGGCATCGAAACCGGAGCCAACCGGTTTCGAGCGCAGCGCCGCCAGCTCCTCATCGGACCGGGCGGTGCCTAAGTAGGTCCAGTGATCAATGACATGGAGGTCGGCGCTGCGCGCGCCCCGGAATTCACCGCTGCGCGGGTCCCGTTCGCGCAACGCGATGCGCCCCGGAAACGGCCATGATTTCAATTTCAATGATGACAATGCCAGTTGCAGGCGCATCTTATGCAAAATGAGTGGTTCCTCGGCCCTGCAGGCGCCTCTGCATTTTCCGACCTGGTAGGCGAAGCACGAACCCGCCCCCTCCTCCAAGCCCAGGATCTTGAGGCACAGCTGTTGTGCCCGCGCGATGTCCATTAATGCCTTGCGAGCGTCGTTCTCGGAGTGAAAAATTCCGAAGCTTTGCGCGAGTTCCTCAGGCGCGACCTCGGCTATGGCGACCGCTTCGATGCGATCCGCATGGACGACGGAGGAACGCAAGGTAAAGGATCGCTCCTTATCTATTCGGCGCTGATTATGCAGAGGCTTCTGTGTCTTGATCCACTCGGCCTCGAGCAGCATGGCTCCGAGTTCACCGGCGGTCTCCACCCAATCGATGCGCCGCACCTGCTTGGCCAACTTCTGCTCCCTGGATTCGCCGCCGGCCAATTGGGCCAGCACGCGAGTCCGCAGCGAATGGCTCTTACCGGCGTATAGCAGGGCGTCGCCCTCGCCGAAGAGTCGATACGCTCCCGGCCCCTCGGGTAAATCGTCGGCAAAATCGGGCGGCAGGTGAGCGGGCAGCTTATGGGCGCCCAGCACGGATTGCACGGCGGCGCTCAGCTTAAGTAGCGGCAATTCGCGCCGCATCTTGAACCAGAAATCGCGCAGTACCTGCGCATCCCCCAGTGCACGATGCCGCGCGCTGCAGCTGAGCCCGTGACGTTCCATCACCGCATCCAGATTGTGACGCACATGCTCGGGAAACAAACGCCGCGATAACTTGACCGTGCATAGGACCTGCGCTGAGAACGGCACGGCGAGCCGCTGAAATTCGCCGCGCAGAAACGAGTAGTCGAAGCGCGCGTTGTGCGCCACGAACACCGCGCCTTGGAGTTTGCGCAACACCACCCCCGCCACGTCGGCAAAGCGCGGCGCCTCGGCGACCATCTCATTGCTGATGCCGGTAATCGTCTCAATGTATGCGGGGATCGGGCAGTCGGGGTTTACCAACGAACTCCACTCATCGACGAGTTCACCGTTCTCGATGCAAACGATGCCGATTTCGGTGATGCGGTGATAGGCCGCGTTGCCGCCCGTCGTCTCCAAATCGACAAACACGAGATTTGTCGGGAGGGGTAGAGCCTCAGCCGCGCCCATCGAGCGACAGCAGCGGGTAGTACAGGTCGGGCCGCCGGTCGCGGAACACACCCCAGGACTGCCGGTAGCGGCGCACCTCCTCCAAATCAAAGGCAGCGGTGAGCACCGTCTCGCCGGCGCGATCCGCTTCGGCCACCTTTTCGCCGGTGTGCGAGGCGATGAACGATGAGCCGTAAAATGTCATGGAGTACTTTTCTCCCTGCTCAGTCCCGATGCGATTCGAAGCCACCACCGGCATGATGTTGGCGGCGGCATGGCCTTGCATGGTGCGCTGCCAATGTCCGCTCGAATCGATGCTCGGGTCCTGGGGTTCTGAACCGATCGCCGTGGGATAGAGCAGCATGTCGGCGCCCATCAGCGCCATGGATCGCGCCGCTTCCGGAAACCACTGATCCCAGCAGATCGCGACGCCGAGCTTCGCATGGCGCGTGTCGAATACTTTAAAACCGGTGTCGCCGGGCGAGAAATAGAACTTCTCGTGGTAGCCCGGGCCTTCCGGAATATGCGACTTGCGGTAGCTCCCGAGCACCGCCCCGTCGGCGTCGATGACGACCACGGAATTGAAAAACGCGTTGTTGGCATGTTCGAACACGCTGATCGGCAGAACTACACCCAGATCGCGCGCCACGGCACGAAAATGCTCGACCGCCGGATGCGCGTCAAGGGGCTTGGCCAATTCGAGATGCCGCGAAGAGTGATCCTTGCAGAAGTACGGCGTCTCGAACAATTCCTGGATCAGAATCACCTGGGCGCCGCGGCCCGCCGCCTGGCGAATCAACTTCTCGGCGCGCGCAATATTCGCGTCGCGATCCCAGCTACAGGCCATCTGCGTGGCCGCCACCGTAACTTTGCTCATGGGTCGTATGCTACCTGATCGATGGGCCCGGGCGAATCGGACTCTTGAGTCTGGCCACTAATAACCGGGGTCGCCCCGACCCTGTTTACAGGTGGCGCGCAGCGCCTAAAACGTCGGCGGCGAACTGGCGCTGACCATCTCGCATTCATCCCGCCCGACGTTGCGGAAGCGATGCGGAATTGAGCTTTTGAAATAATAGGCGTCCCCGGGCCCGAGGATCCGCGACTCGCCGCCGACGGTGAGTTCTATCTTTCCTTTGACGATCACCCCACCCTCCTCGCCGGGGTGCGTCAGCATCTCCTCGCCGGTATCGGCATTAGCGGCGTAACGTTCATGCAAAATCGCCATGCTGCGCGCGGGCGTGCGGCTGCCCACCAGCCGCAGCTCCACGCTGCCCGTACCGATATCGCTGAGCTCTTCCCGCGGGAAAAACACCTGGGGCTGGCCGCCAAGATCCAGGGTAAAAAAATCCGCGAGCGCCATAGGAATGCCGTCCAGCACTTTCTTTAGCGAGCTGACTGATGGGCTCACGCGGTTCTGCTCGATCAAGGAAATCAACCCATTGGTTACGCCGGCGCGCTTCGCCAACTCGCGCTGCGACAGCCCGTACATCTGCCGCACGGCTTTCAAATGAGTACCCACGTCAAGGCTCATGCGTCTATTATAATAGACGGATGACCGCCAGATACAGCGAAAATTGAGCTTAGTGTCGATTTTCTTTATCATCTGGCGGCTTCTCATGGCTACAAGCCCAAGGATCTCGCAATGAATGCCCAGCTCACCCCTGCTCTGTCTAACGGCGATCTCGACGCGTTTTGGATGCCGTTCACGGCCAATCGTCAATTCAAGTCGAATCCGCGGTTGCTGGTGCGAGCCGAGGGCATGTACTACTGGACGGCCGACGGCCGTGAAATCCTCGACGGGGTCGCGGGCCTGTGGTGCGTGAACGCCGGTCACGGGCGGCGCGAAATTACCGAAGCGGTCACAAAGCAACTCAGCACCATGGACTACGCTCCGGCCTTTCAAATGGGTCACCCCATCGCGTTCGAACTAGCCAATCGGCTGGCCAAGATCGCTCCTGCGGGCCTCGATCGTATTTTCTTCACGAACTCAGGTTCGGAGTCCGTCGATACGGCGCTGAAAATGGCGATCGGCTACCACCGCGCCCGTGGGGCCGGCCAGCGTACGCGCTTCATCGGCCGCGAAAAGGGCTACCACGGTGTAGGTTTTGGCGGCATGTCGGTGGGCGGTATAGTCAACAACCGCAAATTCTTCGGCTCCTCGATGCTGCCCGGCGTGGATCATCTGCCGCATACCTTGTCCATAGAACACAATGCGTTCTCGCGCGCTCTGCCGCAGTGGGGCGCTCATTTGGCGAACGAATTGGAGCGCCTGATCGCCCTGCACGACGCTTCTACCATTGCCGCGGTCATCGTCGAACCTATCGCCGGTTCGGCCGGAGTGATCCTGCCTCCTATCGGCTACCTGAAGCGCCTGCGGGAAATCTGCGACAAAAACGACATTCTTTTGATTTTCGACGAAGTGATTACGGGCTTCGGCCGCATCGGCAAGCCGTTCGCGAGCCAGGCCTTCGAGGTGACGCCTGACCTCATGACCACGGCCAAGGGTCTGACCAACGGCGCCGCCCCCATGGGCGCGGTATTTGCTCATCGCAAAGTTTACGACGCCTTCATGCAGGGCCCGGAAAACGCCATCGAGCTGTTTCACGGCTACACCTACTCCGCCCATCCCATGGCCTGCGCCGCCGCGCTCGCGACCCTCGATGTATATACCAAGGAAGGACTGCTGAATCGCGCCGCATCGCTGGCGCCCGAGTGGGAGAACGCCGTGCATTCACTGCGTGGCCTGCCGCATGTCATCGACGTGCGTAATTACGGTCTGATTGGTGCGGTGGAACTCGAATCACGGGAGGGGAAGCCCGGTGCGCGCGCTTTCGAAGTGTTTCTCAAGTGCTTCGAGCGCGGCGTCATGGTGCGTCAGACGGGCGATACTATCGCCATGTCGCCTCCATTGATCATCGAATCCAAACAGATCGCCCGCCTCGTCGAGACCTTGGGCGCAGTGGTGCGCGAAACGGCCTGACTGGGCGCTCGGGCTAGGTCTTGACCTCGAATATCGAGTACCACTTCTTACAGGGCTCGATGACCTCCCAAATGCCCTCGAAGCCCGCGGGCACGACGAAGGCGTCGCCGGCACGCAGCTCGTGTTTCTCGCCCGTGGCCGACTCCAGGCGCACGCGGCCTTCGATGATCACGCAAAATTCGTGCTCGGTGTAGCGCACGCGCCATTTGCCGATGGTGCTGGTCCAGATGCCGCAGAAGAATTGCTGAGTCGGCTCTGCGTACTGATTCGATGCGCGCGCCCGCGGTATGCCGGCGAGTATGTTTTCGGGCGAAGGATTGGCGGACTCCCCCGTCTGCAGTCGATCCAGGACGACGATCTTGGGGGGTGCGCTCATCCCCTATCGTAGGCCGCGGAAGCGGCCGGAAACAAGTGCGGCCCGGAGCAAGGCGCTCCGAGCCGCGATACCCTCACCCGTTCTCGCCGAATCACTGGTTCTGACCCACCTGAGCAATCGCCGCTCCGCCCTGCGCTTGCAGCGTTAAGCGAACCCGACGCTCCAGGGCATAGCCATCGTTGTCGGCCGCGACACTCTGACTCTTACCGTAGGCATTGACCTCGAGCACTTCGTCATCGATCCCCGCGGCAAGAAACAGGTCGCGCACGGCGTTAGCCCGGGCCTCCGAGAGCTTCAAATTGGTATCCGCCGTACCGCGCGGATCGGCGTACCCGTCCACCCGGACTTTGAGCTCGGGAGACTTGGCCACCGCCTGTGCCAGCACTTGAATCTGATGGGCGATTTCAGGCGTGATCTCGGCGCTGCCGGTTCGAAACAGTATGTCGCCCTGTAGTCCATCGAGAACTTCACTGCCGTCCGTCTTGGCGTTTTGCGCCGTTTCTACTTTGTGAGTCAGATCATCGAGCCTCGCCGTCAAACTGCGGTTGGTCTCGGTCAGCGCCTGCTTATCGCCCAGCAACGCCGATTTCTCCCCCTGCAAGGCGGCCTTATCGGTCTGCAAAGCAGCAACGGTCGCATCCGCCTTGGCGGCATCACCCGCGCGATGCACGCGGTTTCCCAGCCAGGTACCGAGTCCGGCGCCGATAACCGCGCCTACCGGCCCGGCGGCAAATCCGCCGATCACCCCGCCCGTCACAAATCCTACCGGTTCCTGCGGTGCCGCCGGTTTGGGCTCGCTGCCTAAAGCCACCGCGCTCATACCCAATAGTCCAATCGTTCCCACGGTCCTGGAAAGTACAGTATTCATAACAGCTCCTCAGCTTAAGGTTCGCCAAGAGACGACGACCGTCGCCTCATGGGAGCTATTACGGCCCTGGATTCGGGCGCTTCTCGGCTCGATTTAAGGCAAAAGATGGCGAACGCGCGCTGAATTCAGACCTCAGGTCTGCAGCGAGAACGGCGTGAAATTGGTATCCGTGTCGTAGTAATCCTCGTTCTCGGCCCTTTTTAAGAACGACACGATGCGGTAGGTGACCGGCGTCGCGATTATTTCCCAACCGCTCTTGAGTGCGTACTGAGTGAACATGATGGCCACCAGGTGGGATGGCGGCATACGGCCGTAGAAGGCCACGAAATAGAAAATTACCGAGTCAACCAACTCGCCGCACAAGGTCGAGCCCACGATGCGAGTCCATAGCCAACGTCCCTGAGTCCAAATTTTCATCTTGGCGAGCACGTAGCTGTTCACGAAGGTTCCACATAGAAATGCGGCGATCGACGCCGCGACGATTCGCGGTGTGTTGCCGAAAATCGCTTCCACCGATGCTTGGTTGGCGCGCGACATGGCCGAGGGCGGCAAGTGAACCACCACCGCCGCCATGACGGAGGCAAAGCCTAAGGCGCCGAAACCTGCCCAAACGACGCGCCGATCGCGTCCGTATCCGTACACTTCGGTCAATATGTCGCCGAATATGTAAGAAATCGGAAAAAACAGCACGCCGGCGAGAAAAGTAATAGTGCCGAATACCGGCACCTCGATCGAGGTCTCTTTGGCCGGCCCGATCAAATTCGAACACAGCAAAACACAGACATAGGCCGCCATCACAAAATCGTAGTAGCGGTATTGACGAGTATGCGTGGGCTTGGTCATGGTGGGTGAGTGTAGCCGCAAGCGCATGACGATTCCGATGATATGTCACACGGAATCCCTCATGGCGCATTTTGGCGAAGAGCATCACACCATGGAGGATGCTCGTAAGGTACATATACATACTCAAATCCTGAGCAGCGGATCTATGGAGCACGGCAACCCCTTCAGCGCGACAGACAGTCCGCTCGTCGATTTCGATGCCGTCTGCCAGAAAGTTCGCGCGGCCGTCGAGCCCGCACGCGCCCACGCCGTATCTCTGCATGACGAACACGGCGATGTGCTGTGGTTGAGCGAAAGCTCCATGGGTCCTGACGAGCATAACGCCGTCCGCGAAGCGGTCGAGGCGTTCTCCGACACGGGCAGCCCGCCCGTGCTGGTACACGATCTGGGGGACTCGCGTTCCGCCGTGCTGCTGCGTGCCGTCAACGGTGGGCGTGCCATGGTCGGCGTCATCATGCTGGTCATGGACGCTAGGGTGGTCAAACAAGACGCCCGCGGCGCGCTCAAGGTGATGACGCCGAAGCTGCAGCGGGTTCTCGCCGATTTCGCCACCATGCGCCCGGACAGCGCGGGCTCGCCGACGACACCTGCAAAATCTGCGGCGCCGACACCATTGACTCTGGTCGCTGACTCGCCGGCGCCCACCGCGACGGCGGCGCGCGTCCCGCCACCGCTTGCCGCGCGTATTTCGCCACCCGTTGCCGCGCGCACCCCGCCGGCAGCAGCCGGCGGCGCCGCACCTCGGCCGTCTACTCCGACCGCGGCCAACGCAGGCTCTTCGCCCGCAAGCTCGGCGCAGCGCATGCCGGGGGGCGTGACGCCCGAAATCGATCGGCTGCATGCCGCCTTACGCCGCAGCCCCATTGCGCTGCATGTACAACGCCTGGTGCCATTGACCAAGGGCAGCCAACTCAAGCGTTACGAGGTGTTGCTGCGATCCAAGTCCGATGTTGCGCCAAACGCGGCCCCGCAGGCTATGTTGAAAGCCGCAGTGGAAAACGGTCTCGGCTCCATGATAGATCGTCGTGTGGTAACCGAGCTCATCGGTTTCCTGGTTCATCATCCGGAAATCTGGAAATCCACCGCGGTGATGTTTTCCGTCAATCTTACGACCACGGCGCTGCACGACGAGCACTTCATCAAGTTCGTCGGACTGTGCTTGGCAAAATCGTCCCTGCCGAAAGGAATGATCGCCTTTGAAATCGACACGGCGACAGCGGTCAAGCTCGCCGACAAAATGGCCGAGGTCGCCGCCGCTCTGCATCGTCTCGGCTGCCCGTTGGTGCTCGACGACTTTGCGCTGAAAACGGAGTGTTTTGCCTTGCTGCGCCTGCCGGGAGTGCATTACGTCAAGCTGGCCCCCGAAATTACGGCAAAAATGCGCAGCGACAAGTTGTCGCAAGCAGCCATTACTGCCGTCGTGCAAATGGCCCGGGTACTCGGCATGCACACCGTGGCCAAACGCACCGAAACCGCCGCAGAACAGGAATGGCTGACGGCGCTGGGCGTGGACTTCGTGCAGTCGAATTCCATGTCGCCGCCGGTGGCTATCGAGTCCTTGAGCAAGCCGGCGCGCGCTTAGGCTGCGACTGCCTTTACTCGGCGCTGCCGCGCCGCGCCCCACGGGCCGTCGCGTTCGAGTCCTCGCTCCAGCCCCCGCCCAGCGCCTTGACCAAGTAGACCGCCGTGGCGAACTGTTGGCCTCGCACTTGCACGGCCTGCCGCTGATTGCCGAGCAGAACCTGCTGCGCCGTGATCATTTCCAAATAAGTATCCACGCCGCCCTTGTACCGTTCGGTGGCGATATCGAACGCGGCTTGAGCACTGTGTGCGCCGGCGTCAGCCTGGGTCACGGCACGATCAAGCGAGGCCAGGCCCGTAATTCCGTTCTCCACCTCCTCCATGGCGGTCAGCACCGTCTGTCGGTAGGCAGCCACGGCCGCGTCGTAGTCCGCATTCGCGATACGCACGTTTGCTCGGGTTTTTCCGGCGTCGAGGAGCGTCTGGGAGGCGGACAGTCCGAGCGACCATAGCCGGCTTGGCGCCTCGAATAGCGTCGCCAACGCATTGCTCTGCCAGCCCGCATTCGGTCCGCCAAAGGTTGAGCCCAACTGGATGCTTGGGTAGTAAGCGGCGCGCGCCACACCGATGCGCGCATTGGCGGCGGCCATGGACCGCTCCGCCGACGCGACGTCAGGACGACGCTGCAATAAATCCGCGGGCAATCCCACGGGTATGGCCGGCAGTGGCGCACTCGACAGTACCGCAGGTATTGCAAAACTCGGTGCCGGCGTGCCGACCAGAGTGGCGATGGCGTGCTGGAACTGGGCCCTTTGGTTGTCCAGCAGTTCGAGCTGGGTGGCGCCGGCATCTACCAAGGCCGTTTGCTGCGCCAACTCCAGACCCGTCGCGAATCCAAGATCATGTCTCGATGCGATGAACCTCAGTGCGTCGCGCTGCAAGTCCAAACTACGGCGCACCACCGCGATTTCGGCGTCGATTTCCCGCAATGCGAAATAGTCCGTCGCGAGTTGCGCCGTCAATATCAAGCGGGTATTGACGAAAGCCGCCTCCGCCTGCTGCGCGGAGGCACGCGCGCCCTCGATCTCGCGGCGCACACGGCCGAACAGGTTGGCCTCGTAATTCACGGTCGGACCGATCTCGAAGTTATTTTGCACGGTGGACTGATTCGGTACTGAATACGAGCCGCGAGGGCGATTGGCCGAGGTCTTGCCACGGGCCACGGCGGCGGAGACACCCACCCCAGGGAATAAAGCCGAGCGCGCGACCGTAACCTGCGCGTGCGCCTGATCGAGCCGGGCGGCGGCGACGCGCAAATTCTGGTTCCCGGCCAGCGCGCGTTCTACCAGCGAATTTAAGGCATCGTCCTGGAACAGCTTCCACCAATCGCCCTTCAAGGCCGCGTCATTGGGAGCCGCCTCACGCCACGGGGCATCGGGCTGCCAAGCGGGCGGCACCTCCGCCTGCGGCTTGTGGTAATCCGGACCGACGGCGCAACCCGTTACCAGGGCGATACTTGCTAACCACGGCGGAATGAGCCACCAAGACGTATCGCCTCGTCGCTGCATGTTGGCTCGCCGCAATATCTCGGCCCGCCAGGAGATCTTGCGCGGTTCGAGGCTCCGCATCTCTATCGCGCCCTAGCTTGCTGCGCGGGCAGCGTCACCATATCGCCGTCGGCAAGCGAATCAGCCGGATTCAACACCATCCGATCGCTGGCCTTCAGGCCGCTCAACACCTCCACGTCGGTGCCGAAATCCGTGCCCAATTTCACCGTAGTCAAATGCACCCTGCCATCCGAGTCAACTAATGCGACGCGGGTGCCCTCGGGCCGAAACAACAGCACATTGGTGGGGACCAGCAAAGCTTCAGTATCGGCATTGATGAGCAGAGTCACTTGCACGTAGGAACCGGCGATCAATGCACCCGTCGGGTTGGGCACCCGTATTTCGACTTGCATGGTGCGGGTGGTCGCATCGATAGCCCCCGCGGTGCGCGCGACGCTGCCCAGATACTGCTCGCCCGCCCGTTCGGCCAGAGTGACGGTCGCCACGGCGCCTATCTTGATCTGACGGGCATACGCCTGGGGCACATAGGCGTACAGACGCAGCGGGTCAACCTGCGCGATGGCGAACAGCGCCTGCCCCGTTCCGCCGTTGCCGGCGTTGACAAGGTCGCCCACATCGACATTGCGCCGAGTCACCACGCCCTCGAACGGCGCCACTACCTGGTTGAACCCCTGCAGCTTTTGCAGGCGGCGTACATTGGCATCCGCGGCGGCAAGATTTGCGGCCGCTTGATGGTAAGCACCGAGGCGTTCGTCGAGGTCCTGCTGAGTCACTGCGTCCTTTTGCTGCAGGGCCTGCCAACGATCGGCTGTACTCTTCGCCAACTCGGCGCCGGCCGCCGCTTGCGCGCGCGACGAAACGGCCTGGGAGAGCTCCTGATCGATCTCGGGCGCAGTGATCTCGGCCAGTAGTTCGCCTTTTTTCACCGAACTGCCGATGTCCTTCACTCGACGCAGGACGTAGCCGTTGCTGCGTGCATACAACGTCGATTCGAGGACCCCCAGCAGCGTTCCCGGCAATGTCAGCGGCTGCCCGGCACCGGCCGCCGCGGGCATGATGGTCGTCACATAGCGTCTGGCGTGCAATGCCGTCGACGTCTCCAAGGCATCGGCTTGAAAGCTGCGCAGTACCAGCACGATGACGGCGCCGGTCAGCAGGGCGCCGACGATGCCGCCGACTATGAACTTGGCGCGCCTGAGCACCGCGGAGATTTCAGTATCGGACATATCAGGTACTTCCTTCGACAGCCGTGGATGCCGCGGACAGACGGCGGTCCCTGCGTCGTTCGAGGCGTCGATGGGTGCCGGCGAATATCACCGGCACGAAGAACAATGTGGAGACCGTGGCGAACAGCAATCCGCCTATCACCGCGCGGCCCAAAGGGGCGTTTTGCTCGGCCCCTTCGCCCCAACCCAGCGCCATGGGAATCATACCGATGATCATCGCCAAGGCCGTCATCAAGACGGGGCGTATGCGCGTCGCCCCCGCGTCAAGCGCCGCCTTCACGGGCTCCAGCCCCTCGCCCATGCGCTGCCTCGCGAAGGAAACGACCAGAATGCTGTTGGCGGTGGCGACGCCCATGGTCATGATTGCGCCCGTCAGCGCGGGTACGCTCAAGGTAGTGCCGGTCAGAAACAGCATCCAGCAGATTCCCGCCAATGCCGCGGGCAATGCGGTGATGATGATGAAGGCGTCGGCCCAGGATTGGAAATTGACGACGATCAGCAAGTACACCATCACGATGGCCATCACCAGTCCCACGCCCAACTCGACGAACGAGGTTTTCATAGTCTGAGTCTGGCCGAAGATCCCGACGCTCACGCCGCGCGGCAAGTGGGGACGCAACTCAGCCACCAAGCGCGTTATATCGGCGGAAATGCCGCCCATATCCCGACCCTGCGCAGCAGCGAATATATCTATCGTGGGCACCAGGTTATAGCGCGAGTCGACCGCTTCCTGAACGGCCGGCGCCACGCCGACGAGATTGCTCAGCAACTGCGGCGTGGCGGCGCCGCCGGCCGCGGCCGCACGCACCGGCGTGCGCAGCAGCGCGTCCAGGCTATCCAGCGCATACTGCGGTGATTGCACGGTCAGGTTGTACACCACGCCGTTCGTGGGACTCAGCCAGAAGGCCGGCGCGGTTTGGCTGGTGCCGGCCGTGGACACCAGCAGATCGGAAGTCAGGTCATTGGGGCTCAGGCCCACCTGCTGCAGCTGAGTGCGATCCATATTCAGCGACAGCGTGGGCTGATCGAGGCGCTGGTGAATATGTGTATCCACAGTGCCCGGAATCATCTCTATCTGCTTCATGAGCTTCACGGCGATGCCATAATCGGCGTGCAAGTTGGCGCCCGTAACTTTGACGTCGATCGCGGCGGGCAGCCCAAAATTCAGAATCTGCGTCACCATATCGGCCGGCTGGAAGAAGAACTCCACAGCGGGGAACCGGCGCGGCAGTTCGCGGCGCATTTGCTCCACATAGCGCTCCGTCGGGCGGTGCCCGGCATTGAGCGACACCTGAATTTCCCCGTCGTGGCTGCCGAAGGTGCCGGCATTGCTGTAGGTTTTGTTGATGCCGCTGATCGCTACCCCCAGATTATCGAGCACCGTACCGAGCTCACGGACCGGCACCAGGGTACGAATGACGCCTTCCACCTCATCGGCCACCCGCGCCGTTTCTTCGATGCGTGTGCCGGTGGGCAGCCGCATGTGCAGGCGAATTTGGCCGCCGTCCACGCTGGGGAAGAAGTCCCGACCCAGGATGAACACCAAACAGCAGGACAGCACGCAAAAACCCAAGAAAACCGCCGCGAATAGGCGTCGGTGTTCGAGTGCTTCCGCCAAAACGATGGCATAGCCGCCGCGCAGCTTCTCGAAGCGCGCATTGAACGCGCGGTACGTACGCTGCAGCATACTGGGTCGGGCACCGCCGTCCGCCGGCGAATGTTCCATCAGCAACATCACTAGAGTAGGCACCAGAGTGCGCGACAGGACATACGACGCCAGCATCGCGAACACCACGGCCTCCGCCAGAGGGGCGAACAAGTACCGCGCCACCCCCGTGAGAAAGAACATGGGCACGAACACGATGCAAATACACAGGGTGGAGACCAAGGCGGGAACGGCGATTTCCCCTGCACCCTCCAGAATGGCCTTGTGCAAATCCGAACCCATATGCAGATGCCGCTCGATGTTCTCGATGGTCACAGTGGCGTCGTCGACCAGGATGCCCACCGCCAGCGCCAGGCCGCCCAGGGTCATGATATTCAGCGTCTCACCCAAGGCGTTCAGAGCAATGATCGAGGACAGGATGGACAGGGGAATCGACACCGCGATAATGCAGGTACTACGCCAATTACCCAGAAACACCAGAATGAGCATGGCCGTCAGACAGGCAGCGATCAACGCCTCACGCACCACCCCGCTGATGGCGGCTCGAACGAAGCTAGACTGGTCGAACAGCGGCGTAATCTTCAGGTCCTTGGGCAGAAGCTCCTCGACCCCGGGCAATAGCGCCAGCAGCGTGCTGACAATATCCAGCGTGGAGGAACCGCCATTTTTGATGATGGAAACCAGAACGCCGCGTTCGCCGTTCTGGCGCACGATATTGGTCTGTGGCGAGAACCCGTCGCGCACATGCGCCACTTCCGAAAGATAAGTTGTCGCGCCGTTTCGGGTTCGCAGCGGAATATTGTTGAGCCCCGCGATGCTATCCGGAGAGCCATTGGTGGCGAGCACGTACTCCGTCGCCCCTAGCTTGGCGGTACCGGACGGAAGCACCAGATTTTGTGTGTTCACCGCATTGACCACGTCGGCGGCGGTCAGGCCCTTGGCCAGCAATGCGTTGGTGTCGAGGTCGACGGATATCACGCGCTGCTTTCCGCCGAAGGGCCAGGGTACGGCGACTCCAGGGATGGTGACCAGCCGCGGACGCAGGAAATTCACGGCGGCATCGAACACCGCCTGCTCGGTCATGGTTGGACTCGACAGCCCGAGTTGGATGATGGGAATGCTGGATGCCGAGTACTTGATGACCAGCGGCGGCAAGATGC
>JANYLM010000110.1 GCA_025357835.1 Gammaproteobacteria bacterium | reverse complement strand
GGCGCGCAATCGGGGCGAGGCTCTGGATCATGTGCTGATATTCGGGCCGCCAAATCACCGGGGCGCTCCAGGACCGGACCCGAGGTCTGCCGCAAGTTGACCTTGAGCTCATTGGCGATGATGTTCGCCAGCGTGGTCTTGCCCAGCCCCGGCGGCCCGAATATCAGCACATGATCCAGAGCCTCGCCCCGATTGCGCGCCGCCTGAATGAAGATGTCCATCTGGGTCTTCACAGTCGCTTGGCCTATGTAGTCGGCGAGACTCTTCGGCCGCACGGCACGGTCGGCCACCTCGTCCTCCCGCTTGGCGGGCCCCGCGATGATTCGATCCTGTTCAATGCCCATGCTGATTCTTCAAGCCTTGGCTGCGGACTTCAGGGCGCGCCGTATGATTTCAGTAGTCGCAAGGTCGGGTTCATCGACCGCCTTCAGCAGCCGAACCACTTCCGGCGGCTTGTATCCCAATGCGATCAGGGCGCTGAAAGCCTCGCTTTGCGGAGTCGTGCCCAAGCCCATGCCTGCCGGAAGGCCTCCGCCGGCGGGCATGGACAGCTTCTTGACGCTGTCGCGCATCTCAATGATTACACGCTCGGCGGTCTTGCGGCCTATACCTGGGATGCGTGTCAGCATCGCGATATCTTCGGCCTCAATGGTGCGCAAGAAATCCTCGACGCTGGCGCCGGACAGTATTCCCAGCGCAATCTTCGGCCCCACCCCGGAGACCTTGAGCAGGCCGCGAAACAGCCGCCGTTCCCCGTCGGTGCCGAAGGCGTAGAGAATATGCGCGTCCTCGCGGACGACTAAGTGGGTGAACAATGCAACCGGCTCGCCCGCGGCCGGTAACCCGTAGAAAGTAGACATCGGTGCTTCCATCTCATAGCCGACGCCGTTCACGTCGACCATGAGCATGGGTGGTTGCTTGACCGCCAAACGGCCTTTGAGAAAACCAATCACCCGCGGCTCACCGAACGCATGACGGAGACCCGCACGCGGCCTCGCAGCGCATGACATACGGCGGCTGCCAGGGCATCGGCTGCGTCCGGCGACAGCGGTCCATCGAGCTTGAGAATGCTTTTCATCATGAGCTGTACCTGCGCCTTTTCCGCACTGCCTGATCCAACCACCGCCTGCTTGATCTGCCGGGTCGCGTACTCGAAAACTTCGGCATTCGAATCCGCGGTGCCGCAAATGGCCGCGCCGCGCGCCTGGCCCAGTTTCAACGCGCTGTCGGGATTTCGATTGACGAAAACACGTTCGATGGCGATTTCCTGCGGCCGGTACTGCGTCACTATGGTCTGCACGCAGCGAAAGATCTCGCATAAACGATCGGCAAACTCGCCCTTCTGGGTGCGAATCACGCCGCTGGCCACATAGGTCAGGCGAGAACCCACGGCATCCACGACGCCGAATCCCGTACGCTGGGAACCGGGATCGATGCCCAGCACGCGCAACGCAGGAATGTCAGCGCCGCGCATGAGTATCGCCTTCACTTCTACCCACGCAGGGGTCGCCGTCTTCAAACCGCAACTTCGGATCCCTCATTGGGCGAGTATGATACCGACAATAGGCGCTTAAACCCACCCGCAGCAGCAGCGCAATTCAAGTGGAAACAACGGCTTCAACCCGGATCACGGTGAGCGAGCGGCTGCACTCGGCCTTTGCGACGTTGCGCGCGCTCGATCTACCCGACGCCGCCTTAGAAGTGCGGCGCACCGGCCTGGAAGTCGCTGAGATCGTGCGCACTCTGGACGCCGACGACGACGTGGTTATCGCGGCCATGTTGCAGCCCCTGCTCGATGCCAAGCTCATGGATCGAGAAGCCGCCGATAAGCGCTTCGGCGCCGAAGTAACTCGCCTGGCACGGGCTTTGAGCCAATTGGGTGAGTTCGGCTTGTCCGCGGACTGGAAACCCGAACAGGGTCTCGAAGCCGGCCAGGCTGAAAGCCTGCGCAAGATGCTGCTGGCCGTCATCGGCGACGTGCGATTGGTGGTGGTGCGCCTCGCCGGGCAGGTGCAGAAAATGCGCGCCGCCAAATCGCTCGATCAAGCCCAACAGCGCAGGCTCGCCACCGAAACCCGCGAAGTCTATGCGCCCCTCGCCAATCGATTGGGCGTGTGGCAGCTGAAATGGGAATTGGAGGACCTCGCGTTCCGCTACCTGCAACCCCACGACTACAAGCGGATTGCCGCGGCTCTAAAGGTGCGCCGTTCCGAACGCGAGCACTACATGGAAGAATTAAAGACTCTGCTGCACAATGAATTGCGCGGAGCCGGCGTCGAGGCAACCATTGAGGGGCGCCCGAAACACATCTATAGCATTTGGCGCAAGATGCAGGCCAAGCAGCTCGCCTTCGAACAGCTCATGGATATACGCGCCGCCCGTGTCCTGGTGAACACCGTGGCGGAATGCTACGCGGCGCTGGGGATGGTGCACTCATTGTGGCAGTTCATCCCCGGGGAATTCGACGACTACATCGCCACTCCAAAGGACAACCGCTACCGCTCGATTCATACGGCCGTCATCGGGCCGGGCGCACAAGCTGTGGAAATCCAAATCCGCACTCACGAAATGCACGCCAACTCAGAGCGCGGCGCCGCGGCGCATTGGCGCTACAAGGAGGGAGGCCGCAGCGACCAGGCCTATGAGCGCAAGATAGATCAACTGCGTTCCTTGCTGGCGCCCACCGAAGGCGGCGACACATCGCGTGATTTCCTGGATCGCATGCGCGTGGATTTATTTCAAGACAGAATCTACGTGGTGTCGCCCAAGGGTGAAATCGTCGATGTTCCGGTAGGCGGCACCCCCCTGGATTTCGCCTACCAAGTGCATACTGATCTAGGCCACCGCACCCGCGGCGCGAAGGTCAACGGGCGCATGGTGACGCTCGACTACCAGCTCAAGAACAGCGACACGGTGGAAATCATCACGGCCAAGGAGGGACATCCGTCGCGTGATTGGTTGTCGCCGCAGTCCGGGTTTCTCGCCAGTCCCAGGCACCGCAACAAAGTACGTGCCTGGTTTCGCAAGCAGGATGCGACCCAGAACACGGCCGAAGGCCGGGCGATGTTCGATCGCGAGATACAGCGCCTGGGGCTCAACAGTCCGCCCATCCCCGAATTGCTGAGTGAACTTAAATTACCCAGCACCGAAGCCTTGCATGAGGCGTTGGGATTGGGCGAAGTAAGTCCGGCGCAAATGGCTGGCGCCATCCAGCGCATTCTCCACGCACGCGAAGCCCGGCCGGAGTATTCAACTCGTTCGAGAACTCCGGTGGCGGTTCGCGAACCTGAAATAGAGGTTCAAGGCATAGGCGATTTACTATCGACCTACGCCCGCTGCTGCAAGCCCGTGCCGCCCGAGGCCATCGCCGGCTACATTACCGTCGGCAGGGGCGTCAGCGTCCATGCCCAGTCCTGCGCCAATCTGGGCCGCCTCAGCATCAAATCTCCGGCTCGGGTGCTGGCGGTCGCCTGGGGTAAGCTGGCTTCACACGATTTTCCGGCGGACATCGAAGTTCAAGCCTTCGATCGCCGCGGACTGGTGCGAGATGTCAGCGCCGCACTGGCGGACGACAAGATCAGCATCCAGGGCATGAACACCGTCACCGACAAGCGCGATAACGTGGCCCATATGCAGATCACCATATCGATCACGGGGCTGCCGCAACTCTCACATGTGCTTGCACGCATCTCTCAAGTAGCCAACGTCATCACCGCCAGAAGAAAAAGATAGCGAAGGACTTTGAGCCGACTTACTACACCGACTCCGGTGCCTCCCGCAGTTTTTTCGAGTCGATTGCATCGATGGCGCGCCGCGTACGTTCCAAGACCCGCTCGGTCACTGGATCGCCGTGCGCGGGCAGAACCGCCGACGGCGGCATTTCCTCTAGAGCCGCACGGATCGATTCTATCCAGGCTGCGCGATCCCGCACATAGACGAATTCTGGTTTCGAATTGACGCGGTACCCGAGACCACTGCCGACAAAGCGCGCGAGCAGGCGCAGAAGCCAAATCTGGTCGGAGCGGCCGCTGTTGGAAAATTGATCTCCCATCCACCAAACGTAGCCGACTTTCGTCGGAATTTGAAACAGCATATCGGGAGCTTTCATCCCTTTCGGCAACAACTGCCGCAGCGGGCGAATCTTCTGCGCCAACTCATCCATAGATCGAAAGTCGATGGCGGGGGTCTTTTTCGACAACCGCGGCAATGCTCCGCTCGGCGCATAACTCAGCGATCGGGGAAAACGCTGCCGCCAAGCCGCCTGTCCCCTATTGTGGTAGGGATTGGGTGCGACCAGAGCGCTGACGCCGCCCCTCTGATAGAGCAAGTCGTAGACCGCCGCCGGCGCTTCACTGGGTGGGCTGATGACCAGCCAAGTATGATCCGGAAGCTTGGCGGCGAGCGAGTTGGCGGTTCCAGGCCCGAAGGAATATTTAAGCCACAGCAAGTGGCCGTCTTCGGACAGCGGCTTCCATATGTACAGATCGGCCCCCTTCATCGCGCATCGACCTTTACAGACCCTCGGTCGGAACCTGGCCTTAGCTCCGTGAGCAGACGTTCGAGGCAGTTGAGTGCCTGCCCGATCCCTTCCCTCATTCCTTGTTTCAGCAGCTGTTCGCAAGCCGCCGCCGAATCCGCACGCACGGTAAGCGAGACTCGGGTGCCGCCGGCCTTGTCATCCTCGAATAGCACGATGTTCACCCGCGCACCGGGCGGCGCCACTGCGGCCAAAGGCGAAGCCGGGTCCGGGAGGTCGCTGTAGACGAGCTTGCGGTTCGTGACGACTTCTATAAATACACCGCCGTTGGGAAAAACGACGCCGCCGGCCGTGCGCATGTCGATCCGCCAAGCTCCACCCGGTCTGACATCGAGTTCGCAACGCACATTGGTTGCCCCGTCAATTCCCCACCAAAGCGCCACATATTTCGGATTCGTCCAAACCTTGAACACAAGCTCGCGCGGCGCATCGAACACGCGGATCATCGTGAACTCCCGCGCCGACAGTTCGTCGGTCGGGCTACTCATCAAATTCTGCTTTTTTGATGCGTGAAAGCACGCCTTCGATGTTGTCGAAACGGGCTTCCCACAGGTGCCGGTAGGTGTCGATCCAGTGATCTACCTTGCGCAACGGCGCGAGTTCCAGGCGGCTGGGTCGGCGCTGCGCAACACGCTCGCGCGATACCAGCCCAGCCCGCTCGAGGACGCCGATGTGCTTGGAAATGGCGCGCACACTCAAGTGAAAGGGTTCCGCCAGCGTTGCCACCGAGGCCTCGCCCCGCATCAACCGCGCCAGAATGGCCCGCCGCGTAGGGTCAGCCAAAGCGGCGAAGGTTTGACTCAAGGCATCGGAGCTCATCTGGATCCCATCAGTTCTGGAACTACTTAGTACTATACAAAGCACAAACTACCGTTGTCAAATCGCGGATGGGGGTGCTGCCTTGCGCATGCAAAAAGGACGAACGCTTGGTACCGGCCTGGCGGACCGCATTCTTCTCAGCCTGATGGGTCGTATTCCAGTATTTCACCGTTGGCCAGCGACACTCCGGTCAGTGCGCGAATGAACGCCCAGTGGCTCACCAAGAGCGTCGTCTCATGGTCGACCCGACTCGCCATGAGCGCCCGGAAGTCATTCGCTCGTTCGCTGGTTTCTTCAGACGTTTCTGCGCCATCATTCCACCACTTCAGCGGCAAATGCCCAAAATCGTGATGTGGAAATCGGCTTGCAAGCAATTCGCGTGGACTGCCGACGTCACAGGCAAAGGCGGCCTGTTCGCGAACCACCAGCATGATCGTCGCCGGCACCCGGTGAAGGCCGAGTACGGGCTGCGCCGTCTGCAACGCACGGGTATAGGGCGAAATGATGATATGCGTGAGTTGCGCAGCGGCGAGCCGCTTCGCGGCCGCCGCCGCCTGCTCAAATCCGAGCGGCGTCAACTCCGGGTCTTCAATCCCCGGATCGATGCGAGTCTTGTTGAAATGCAGATTGAAATAGCTTTGACCATGACGCAGCAAGTACATGAGTGCCGAACGCTAGCGATTGATGCCGTCGATAGCCTTCTTGTCCACTGCCAAGGCGGCCTCGTGAATCGCTTCTGACAGCGTGGGATGGGCGTGAATGGTGCGCTGGATGTCTTCGGTGCTCGCCGAATATTCCATCGCCAGCACCGCTTCGGCGATCAGCTCGCCCGCCATCGGCCCGATAACGTGGATGCCGAGCACTTCGTCGTCGTCCTTGGCGGACACGATCTTGGCCAAGCCCTGCGTGGCTTCCATCGCGCGCGCACGCCCGCTGGCCGAGAACGGAAAAGTGCCCACCTTGTACGGTCGGCCGCTCGCCTTGACTTGCTCCTCGGTCTGCCCAACCCAAGCGATTTCCGGAGCTGTGTAGATCACCGAAGGAATAACCTTGTAGTTCACCTCGGCGAAATGGCCGGAGATGAGGTCGGCGACCATCACGCCCTCCTCCTTGCCCTTGTGCGCCAGCATGGGTCCGCGCACCACGTCGCCGACCGCCCAGACATTGGGCACGCCCGTGCTGCAGTGTTCGTCGACCTGAATGAAGCCGCGCTCATCGAGCCTGACACCGGTTCCTTCAGCCAGCAGCCCCTCCGTGAAAGGTCTGCGCCCGACAGCGACCACCAGCTTGTCGACTTGCAGCTTGTGCTCACCCTGGGCATCGGCGTAGACCACGTCCACCGCCTCAGCCAAGACCGTGGCGCTCGACACCTTCGCCCCCAGCTTGATGTCCAGTCCCTGCTTCTTGAAATGCCGCTGCGCCTCCTTCGCAATCGCACCATCCGCTATGGGCAGGAACTGCTCCATCGCCTCGAGCACTGTGACCTCGCTGCCGAGCCGCCGCCATACGCTGCCGAGCTCGAGCCCAATGACACCGGCGCCGATGACTCCCAGGCGCGCGGGAACGGCATCGAACTCCAAGGCATTCCACGAATCGACGATATATTTCCCGTCATGCGGCACGTTCCTGAGTCGAACCGGCACCGACCCCGAGGCCAGCACGACATGCTTGGCTGCCAAGGTCTTCTCCGCGCCGTCCGCGCCGGTCACCAACACCTTGTTTCCCGGCAGCAAACAACCGTGCCCCTGGTATCCCACCACACCGTTCGCCTTGAACAGGGCCGTGATACCGCCCGTCATGGTCTTGACGATGGAAGCACGACGCTTTTGCATGGTGGCCAGATCCAGCTTCAGGTCGCCGATCTTGATCCCATGAAGCGAGAACTCATCCTTGGCGCGCTGATAGAGTTCGGAGGACTCGAGCAGCGCCTTGGAAGGAATACAACCCGCGTTCAGGCAGGTCCCACCGAAAGCGTAAGTGCCGTCGAAGTTCTTCCACTCGTCGACGCAGGCGACTTTAAGTTTGTTCTGCCCGGCACGAATCGCCGCCGGGTAGCCTGCGGGGCCAGCGCCGATTACAACCACATCATAAAGCTCGCTCATACCCCGAGCACCATGCGCGCCGGATCTTCGAGGCATTGTTTGACCATCACCAAAAACTGCACCGCTTCGCGGCCGTCAATGATGCGGTGATCATAGGTCAGCGCAATGTACATCATGGGACGCACCACGACCTGACCGTCCATCACCACCGCTCGGTCCTGAATCTTGTGCATGCCGAGAATCGCACTCTGCGGAGAATTGACGATGGGGGTAGATAGCAGCGAGCCGAACACTCCGCCGTTGGTGATCGTGAAAGTGCCGCCGGTGAGCTCCTCCATCGTGATGCTTCCGGCACGCGCGCGCGCCGCAAAATTGCCGATCGACTTTTCGATGTCCGCGAAGCTCAGCGAATCCACGTCGCGCAACACCGGCACGATCAAACCGCGATCGGTGGAGACCGCGACACCGACGTCGAAGTATTCGTGATAGACGATGTCGCTGCCTTCCACCGAGGCATTCACGGATGGGAACTTCCGCAATGCCTCGACGCATGCCTTGGCGAAGAACGACATGAATCCAAGTTTCACGCCATGCTGTTTCTCGAACGAATCCTTGTAGCGTGTACGCAGTTCGTTGACCGCCTTAATGTCCACTTCATTGAATGAAGTCAGCAAGGCCTGGGTGGACTGGGCCTGGACCATGCGCTCAGCGATGCGGGCGCGCAGGCGAGTCATGGGTACGCGCTGTTCGGTGCGCGCGCCGCGCGCGCTTGCAATAGGTGCTGCCGCCGCCGGCTTGAAGGCCACAGCGGACGCAGGCGGTGCCGCATCCTTCGCGGACAGATAATTCACCACATCGGACTTCGAGACGCGCCCATCGCGGCCGGAGCCGGGGATCGCCTTCGGATCGACTTTGTTCTCTTCGACGACGCGCTTAGCGGCGGGGCTGAGCTTGGCCGCAATCGCGTCGGGCTTGACGCCAGCCGCCGCCGAAGCGTCCTTTGCGGATGTGGCGGCGCCGCTGGAAGCGGCCATGATCGCGGGTGCGCTGGCGCCGGGCACGGCCGTGGCGCCCTCTTCGATCACCGCCAAGACTTGGCCGCTGGTCACGGTTGTGCCGTCGTTTAGCCTGATTTCCTTCAGCACCCCGCCCGTCGGCGCGGGAACCTCGAGAACGACCTTGTCGGTCTCCAAATCGACGAGATTTTCATCACGCGCCACGACATCGCCGGGCTTCTTATGCCATGAAACAATCGTAGCGTCGGCCACCGACTCCGGCAGCTGCGGAACGCGAACTTCAATAGTCATTAGCCCGTCCTAGTTTGAGCCGCCGGGAGGCTCATCGTGTGTCGAGAAGTTTCTTCCGGTGGAACGCCCTGCAGCGCCGCGGCCACCAGATTTTTCTGTTGCTGTTCGTGCAGAACGGAAATGCCCGTGGCGGGCGCCGCCGCGCCGGCGCGCCCCGCATACAGAAGCTCATGCCTGGGGCCCAACTTCGACTGCAGCCGATGGCGAATCTGGTACCAGCTGCCCTGATTCTGTGGCTCTTCCTGACACCAAACGATTTCGTGGGCATTGGCGTACTTGCGAAGAATCGCTTCATATTCTTCGGAGGGAAAGGGATACAGCTGCTCGACCCGCACCAGGGCGACTGAGTCCGCTTTGACCTCGCGCCGCGACTTTAGTAAATCGAAGTACACCTTGCCGCTGCACAGCACGATACGCGTCACCGCGGAGGGCTGCGGATCGTCGATGTCATCGATCACGGTGCTGAACCCGCCCGTGCCAAGCTCTTCGAGCCGCGACACCGATAAAGGGTGGCGCAACAGGCTCTTAGGCGTCATGACGATGAGCGGCTTGCGCAGCGGGCGCACCATCTGACGGCGCAGCATGTGAAACATCTGCGCCGGGGTCGAGGGTACGCACACCTGCATGTTGAACTCGGCGCAGAGCTGCAGGAACCGCTCCAAGCGCGCCGACGAATGCTCGGGCCCCTGGCCTTCATAGCCGTGAGGCAGGAGCAGAGTGAGACCTGACAGGCGACCCCATTTGGCTTCGCCGGAACTGATGAACTGATCGATAATGACCTGGGCACCATTGCAAAAGTCGCCGAACTGTCCCTCCCAAATCGTCAAGCAATGCGGCTCGGTGGTCGAGAAACCATACTCGAACCCCATGACCGCCTCTTCTGACAATACCGAATCAGTCACCGTAAACGTCGGTTGATTGGTCGCCAAATGCTGCAGCGGGACGTAGCGGCGGCCGGTAGCCTGATCGTGCAGCACCGCGTGGCGGTGGAAGAACGTGCCGCGGCCGCTATCCTGGCCGGTGAGGCGCACCGGGTATCCTTCCTGCACCAGGCTGGCGTACGCCAAGTTCTCCGCTGCGCCCCAGTCGAGCGCCAGATCTCCGTTCATCATTCTTTCGCGCGACTGCATGATGGCGAGGACCCGCGGGTGCAACACCCAATCCGAAGGATAGGTAGTAATCGCCTTGCCGAGCGCTCGCAAGCGCCCCATGTCCACGGCGGTCTTCACCGGCTCGGACCACTCCGCGCCCAGGTACTCGCTCCAGTCCACCGTGAACTTATTGCCGATTAGGCCGAGCGCGGCCCGCGCCTGCGGCTTACCTTCGTCCAGACCATTGCGATACTGTTCCATCATGCCGGCGGCTTCGGCCGCCGTCAGCACGCCCTCGGCCGTCAATTTGTCCGTATAAAGTTGACGCGCCGTCGGCTTCTTGCGAATGACTTGGTACATGAGCGGTTGCGTAGCTGCGGGCTCATCGGCCTCGTTATGGCCGTGACGTCGATAGCACACCAGATCGATCACCACGTCCTTGTGGAATTTCATTCGGTACTCCAGCGCATATCGGGTGACGAAGCACACCGCCTCGGGATCATCGGCATTGACGTGGAAAATCGGCGCTTCGATCATCTTCGCGACGTCGGAGCAATACAGAGTGGAGCGCGCATCGCGCGGATCGCTGGTCGTGAAGCCCACCTGGTTGTTGATGATGATGTGTACCGTGCCGCCCGTATAGAAACCGCGGGCCTGCGACAGCTGCAGGGTTTCCATGACGACACCCTGCCCCGCGAACGCGGCATCCCCGTGAATTTGAACGGCCAACACCTTATCGCCCAAGGCATCTCCGCGCCGCTCCTGGCGCGCGCGCACCGAACCCTCGACCACCGCGTTTACGACCTCAAGGTGCGAGGGATTGAAAGCCAGCGCGACATGCACATTGCCGGATCCGGTTTTCAGGTCGGAGGAAAAACCCTTGTGATACTTGACGTCGCCCGAGCCGCGCAATTTAGCCAGATCGTATTGACCCTCGAACTCGCTGAACAAGTCCTTGGGCGATTTACCCAGTAAGTTCACCAGCACATTGAGGCGACCGCGGTGCGCCATGCCGATGATGGTCTCTTCAACCCCCTTCTTCCCGCCATACTGGACCAGATCGTCGAGCAGCGGAATGAGGCTGTCGCCGCCCTCGAGAGAGAAGCGCTTCTGGCCCACGTACTTGGTATGCAGATAGCGCTCCAAGCCTTCCGCGGCGGTCAACTGCCAAAGAATGTTTTTCTTCGCATCGGCGCTGAACCGGCGTTGCATGCGGGCCAGTTGGAAACCATCCTGCAGCCACAGTCGCTCATCGGTGTTCGACACATGGGCAAACTCCGCGCCTATGGTATCGGTGTAAATGAACTTCAAGGCCGCCAGAATATCCTTGAGCTTGGCACGCTCGGCGATGGCGTCGTTGCGGCTGCCGGTGAAAAACTCGGTATCCAGATCCTCACCTGAGAGACCGAAATACTCCAGGTCGAGCACATAGGGCTTGGCGCGTTCCTGCAGACCCAAGGGATCGAGGTTGGCGGCAAGGTGACCGCGATTAGCGTAGATCTGAATGAGCCGCGACACCGCACCCTGCTTGGCGCTGGCACCGCCGGAGTCGGCGGCCTGGGCGCCATTGCGTGGGACGGGCGATTCGAGACGCGCCATTAGGCGCTCGCGAATGGGACTGTGGGCCACCTCGCCGATGGCCCCTCCCTGCAAATTTATAAAGTAGGCGGCCCAGCCCGGATCGACCGCCTTCGGGTCCCTCAGGAACTGTTCGTAGAGATCCTCAATGAAACCGGCATTTCCGCCGGAAAGCGCCGAGGTGGCTAATTGGTCGGCGAGTGATTGACTCATAGAGAGAGCGGCAAAAACCTCAAGTACATCAACGTGATAAGAAGTGCGGGCGGGTTTACTAACCGGCCGCTAGTTTAGCCGAAGGCGGCACAATATGGAATGTGACGCCGCCCGGCACAATTACAAGATCGGCAGGTCCAGCGGTCCCTTGAGCATCCAAACCTCGTAGCCGATGAGTCCAACATAGGCGGCCAGAACCCCGTACAGCACCCATTCCACGCGCAGCATGCGCATGAATCGATAGCGTGCCAGCAGCACCATGAAAATGATGCTCGCGCCGGTCATGGCCATTTTCAGCGCAGCGAACACCGTCACGCTGCGGTAGATGAGCACGGCCATGAGGGGGTTCACCTCGTCGGCGCCCCCCTGCAGCAGCACCAGGGTCAGAAATGCGTCCACGAGGCTCAGTAGCAAGATGCCGATGGCCACAGCGAGCAAGTGGGACGAATGCCAATCCAGCGAGTGAAAACGGGACTCGTCGAGTCGGCGCGGCGGCGTGCGACGCCGGGGATTGAAACTGCCGTAACACATCGACCACCAGACCCGGCGACGCCGGTCGGCGCGATCGCGCCGCTCCTTGCTCAATTGGGATCCAACCGGTTTCGCTCGATTCATCGAGCACACTATCCCGATACCTACGGGTGCTCGGCAAGCTCAATGCGTCATAATGCACGCTGCCGGCAGGGTATATTTTGTCTGCCGGCGCAATCCGCCGTGCTGCGTCGACAATGGCCTAGGAGAGTTAGGACGCCGTTACAAGTTGGGCGACGAACTCGCTCACCGGCATCGCGGCCAGAGCTTGGCCGTCCGCGAACATGGCTTTGATCGATTCGGTCTGCTTGGGGCCGAAATGCGCCGCGACGCTGGCGTCGAACTTCTTCACCAGCACCGGCATGCCTTCCTGACGGCGCTTGCGATGGCCTATGGGGTAATCCACCTGCACACGCGCACTAGTGGAGCCGTCCTTGAAAAAAACCTGCACGGCGTTGCCGATGTAGCGCTTGTTCGCATCGTAGTATTCTTGCGTGAATGTCGTGTTTTCCTTGACTTGCATCTTCGCGCGCAGCGCATCGACGCGCGGATCGCCAGCGATCCGGTCTTCGTAATCGGCGGCGGTGAGTCTGCCGAACAGCAGCGGAATGGCGACCATGTATTGAATGCAGTGATCGCGATCCGCCGGATTTGCCAGCGGACCCGTCTTGTCGATGATGCGCATCCCTGGCTCCTGAGTCTCGATGGTTACGCGTTCGATTTCGCCGATTTTGGCCGCGATTTGACCGTGCAGAGTCATCGCCGCTTCGACGGCGGTTTGCGCGTGAAATTCCGCCGGGTAGGAAATCTTGAACAGTACGTTTTCCATCACGTAGCTGCCGAAGGGCTGCGGCAGGGACAGCGCCTTGCCCTTGAACAATACATCTTGGAAGCCCCAAGTCTTGGCCGACAGCGCCGACGGATATCCCATCTCTCCCTTGAGAGCGAACAGCGCATGCCGCACGGCGCGGCTGGTCGCATCCCCGGCGGCCCAACTCTTGCGCGAACCGGTGTTCGGCGCGTGCCGATAGGTTCGCAACGCGCCGCCGTCCACCCAGGCGTTCGACACAGCATTGATGATTTGCTCACGCGAGCCGCCGAGCAGCGCAGTGACGACCGCGGTGGACGCGACGCGAACCAGCAGCACATGGTCGAGCCCGACCCGATTGAAGCTGTTCTCCAGAGCGAGAACCCCCTGGATTTCGTGCGCCTTGATCATTGCGGTCAGTACATCGCCTACCGAGACGGGCTTGCCGGACCGCGACAGGTAGTCGGCCACGGCGAGAATTCCGCCTAGATTGTCCGAAGGATGCCCCCACTCGGCGGCCAGCCAGGTGTCGTTGAAGTCCAGCCAGCGAATCATGGCGCCGATATTGAAGGCCGCATTGATAGGATCAAGTTCGTACGAAGTACCTGGAACGCGCGCGCCGTTGGTGAGGGTGGCACCCGGCACCACGGGTCCCATCAATTTTGTGCAGGCCGGATATTTCAGGGCCTGAAAGCCGCAGGCCAGCGTATCCATGAGGCAGTAGGCAGCGGTCTCAAAGGCGAGGTTATTCTTGACCTCGAAGTTCAATGCATAGTCGGCAATTGCGGTCAGGATGTGATCCGGCGCCGGACGTTCGGCAGATTTAACATCGTGCGACATGAGGGATAGCGAACTCTCTAATGATGTTGAACAGATAAGGCGCGGCGCGCCCCTACGGGCGCTGCGGCAAAGGTACGAAGGGCAGATTTTCCGGGCCTATGTAATTGGCGCTTGGACGTATGATCTTGCCATCCTCGCGCTGCTCGATGATGTGCGCCGCCCAGCCCGAAGTGCGGCTCATGACGAACAGCGGCGTGAACATTGCGGTGGGCACACCCATCAGGTGGTAGGACACTGCGGAGAACCAGTCGAGATTCGGAAACATGTTCTTGATGTCGTGCATGACCGACTCGATCCGTTCGGCGATCTCGAATCCGCGCATATCGTTGGCTTCACGCGCCAAGTCGCAAGAGACTGCTTTGATGACTTGATTGCGGGGATCCGAAATCGTGTACACCGGGTGACCGAAGCCGATGATCACTTCCTTGGCCGCCACCCGGCGGCGAATATCCGTCTCGGCGGCATCAGGCGTCGGATAGCGGCTCTGAATCTCGAACGCGGCTTCATTGGCACCACCGTGCTTCGGCCCGCGCAGCGCACCGGTGGCGCCGGTAATGCAGGAGTACAGGTCCGAACCCGTACCCGCAATCACCCGCGCCGTAAAGGTCGAGGCATTGAATTCATGCTCGGCATATAAATTGAGCGAGGTGTGCATGGCGCGCACCCACGACGCGGCAGGTTTGCGTCCATGTAGGAGGTGTAGAAAGTGCGCGCCGATGGATTCATCGTCGGTTTGGACATCGATGCGCCGACCGTCGCGCGAGAAGTGATGCCAGTAACACAGCATCGAGCCAAGGGACGCCAGCAACCGGTCCGCGATGTCGCGGGCGCCCGCACTCAGGTGGTCGTTGGCTTCGGGGATGCAGCAGCCCAATGCCGAGACACCCGTGCGCAGCACATCCATGGGGTGACTGGCGGCCGGCAGCTGTTCGAGTACGGTGGTCACCGCGGCGGGCAGTACCCGCAGCGCCCGCAACTTGGCCTTGTAGGCGGCGAGCTCGGCACGATTCGGCAGCTTCTCGTGCACCAGCAGGTACGCGATCTCTTCGAATTCGCATTCGGTGGCAATGTCGAGGATATCGTAGCCGCGATAGTGCAAGTCGTTGCCGGTCTTACCGACTGTGCACAGCGCCGTGTTGCCCGCCGTCACCCCCGACAGGGCCACGGATTTCTTGGGTTTGAACGCCGCGGTTTGGGATGGGGTATCGGGCATTGCTTTACTCCTGGGATCCGTTACTTTTCCTTGCCGGCCGCGAACAGGTCATCCAGCTTGGTCTCGTACGCGTGATAGTCGAGGTACTTGTACAAATCGGCGCGGTTTTGCATGAGGTGCAACACGTTCTTCTGCGTCCCATCGCGGCGAATCGCCTGGTAAGTCGCCAGTGCGGCCGCATTCATCGACCGATAGGCGGAGCAGCAATGCAGCACGATGTCGACGCCCACCGAGCCCAACTCCTCGCGCGTGTACAGAGGCGTGTGGCCGAATTCGGTGATATTGGCGAGAACGGGCACTTTGACGGCGTCCTTGAACCGCCTGTACATGGCGAGTTCTGTCATTGCCTCCGGGAAAATCATGTCCGCGCCCGCCTCGACACAGGCGATCGCGCGCTCGAGCGTCATATCTATGCCTTCCACGGCCAAGGCATCCGTGCGCGCCATGATGACGAATTCTGACTGGGTGCGCGCATCCACCGCGGCCTTGACTCTATCCACCATTTCCTGCTTCGAGACCACCTCTTTGCCGGGCCTGTGACCGCATCGCTTGGCTTGAACCTGATCTTCGATATGCAGCCCCGCGGCGCCCGACTTGATGAAGGACTTCACGGTGCGCGCAATGTTGAAAGCCCCGCCCCATCCAGTATCGGCATCCACTAACAGCGGCAGCGGACATGAATCGGTAATCCGACGTATGTCGATCAGCACATCGTCCATGCTGCTGATGCCCAGATCCGGAACCCCCAACGAATTGGCGGCCACCCCCCCTCCCGATAGGTACAGGGCCTTGAACCCGCAAGCGGCCGCCATTCGCGCGGCGTATGCATTGATGGCGCCGACGACTTGCAAGGGAGCTTCATCGGCAACGGCCGCGCGAAATCTGGCGCCGGGCGATGCGTTTGCGGTAACATTCATCTAACAATTATCCTCGATTCGCTAATGCGGCCGGGCTGACCAAACCGCTCAAAATAATTGAGCAGAATTGCAACATCCATCCATCGCCCCGCCCCTAGGTCTGCACTGTGCGGCGAAATTCGCCCGGAGACGCTCCGGTCCATTTTCTAAACGCACGATGAAATGCGCTGCGTTCCGAGAATCCCAATTCCAGGGCGATGTCCATGACGCTGCGGCTCGTGTGACTGAGGTAGCCGATGGCCTGATCTCGGCGCAGCTGATCCTTGATGGTCTGGTATGACTCACCCTCCTCGTGCAAGCGGCGGCGCATGGTCGCAGGCGTCATGTTCAACTCGTCGGCCAGAGTGTCGAAATCCGGGATGGCGCCCGGCAGGAACTGGCGCAGCCGCCGCCGCACCCGGGCACTGAGGCTACTGCCGTTCTTATATTTCAACAAGATGCTCTCGGGCGCCGTGCGCAGAAACTCCTTGACCGACCGCTCGTTCTGCACCACCGGCAGATCCAGGTAACTCGCTTCGAAGGCAATCACCGTATTCGGCCGATTGAAGCTCAAGTCGGCGCAATACATCAGGCGGTACTCCGCGCTGTGCGCAGGTTCCGGGTAATTGAATTCGGTGCGCAGGATGGGAATGCGCCTGCCCACCAGCCAGCACGACACTCCGTAAAGAAGCAGCAATAGAAGTTCATGCGCGAATATTCGCGGGTTGGTACCCCGGTCACGCTCCCGCAGCACGATTCTCGCCTCGCGGGCGTCGCGCTCGGCGCTTCCCGAGATGTCATCCAAGATCAGCGCATAGAAACGCAGGCTGCGGTCGAGTGCCTGGCCCAGGGTTTTACAGCCCAGGACCGAGTGGCAGAGCATGGCGAAACTCCCAGCCTTCATGCGGCGGGAATCCTGGCCAAAGAATTCATCATCCAGGGCAAGCGCGATGCTGCGCCATAGGGCGCCATAATGTCGGGCCGAAACCCGTGCCTGGGGCGTCTGCAGCAGGCTCGAGGACAGCCCCACGTTTGCCAGCAGCTCATCTGCGTTCAAGTCACGGGCGCGGACGCTTTGCAGGGCGGCCGCGACGAAGCAAATTGAGATGGTTCCAGGCTCCGCGGACCGCGCTGCCGCGGCCTGCGCCCCGCGACTCAGCTCCCTTAAGTCAGTGTTGCAATTTCGCAGCGGCATTTTGAGAGTTTTAGGCACCGAGATATTGGCCATAAATTGCTATAGTTTACGCGATACGGTCAATTGGAGATTGCGCAAAGGGCTGCCCACACGCACAGCGCCATCCAGTCCTGCCTCTGGGAGCCGCGCCGGGTTAGACTATTGAGCTCGGGTACGCGCGCGTACGTTAACGACCCAGGGGAATTTCTCATGACAAGCAAACTCGCAACGCTGGCAAATCAGACTCCTACAGTCAAAATGCTGCTCGACGGCAAATTCATCGAATCGCAAACCAGCGAATGGCAGGATGTGGTCAACCCTGCAACCCAGGAAGTGCTTGCGCAAGTCCCCTTTGCCACCGACGATGAAATCAACGCCGCAGTTGCCTCTGCAAGCAAAGCCTACAAAACCTGGAAAAACACGCCGCTGGCAACACGTGCCCGGATCATGCTCAAGCTGCAAGCGCTGGTGCGGGAACACATGAGCAGCATCGCGCACACTTTGAGTGCGGAACAGGGCAAGACCCTGGCGGATGCCGAGGGAGATGTGTTCCGCGGGCTCGAAGTGGTCGAACACGCCTGTTCCATCGGCACGCTGCAATTGGGTGAATTCGCCGAGAATGTCGCCGGCGGCGTGGACACCTACACCTTGCGCCAGCCCATCGGCGTGTGCGGGGGCATTTCGCCCTTCAATTTTCCGGCCATGATCCCCCTGTGGATGTTTCCCATGGCCATCGTCTGCGGCAACACCTTCGTGCTCAAGCCCTCGGAGCAGGACCCGCTGACCCCCATGCTGCTGGCCGAGCTCGCTCTGCAGGCCGGCGTGCCTCCGGGCGTATTGAATATCATCCATGGCGGCAAGCGCGCCGTCGACGCAATCTGCACCCACCCGGACATCGTCGCAGTCTCCTTCGTCGGTTCGACCGCGGTGGGCACGCACGTCTACAACCTGGCCTCGCAGCATGGCAAGAGAGTGCAATGCATGATGGGCGCCAAGAACCACGCTGTCGTCATGCCGGACGCCAACAAGGAGCAGTCGCTCAATGCCCTGGTCGGGTCGACCTTCGGCGCCGCCGGGCAGCGCTGCATGGCCACCTCCGTCACCGTCTTGGTGGGCGACGCGCAGAAGTGGATACCGGATATCGTCGCTAAGGCCAAGACCCTGAAGGTCAACGCGGGCGTGGAAAAGGGCGCCGATTTGGGACCCGTGGTCTCGAAGAATGCGAAAAATCGCGTCCTCGGCCTGGTGGAAGACGGCATCAAGGAAGGCGCCAAACTCGAGTTGGACGGCCGCGGCATCAAAGTGCCGGGCTACGAGAAAGGCAATTTCATCGGCCCGACGATTTTCTCGGGCGTGACGCCAGAAATGAAAATCTACACCACCGAAATTTTCGGACCGGTGATGGTCATCGTCGGCGTGAATACCTTGAACGAGGCCATCACGCTCATCAACAACAATCCCTTCGGCAACGGCACCGGCATCTTCACGCAAAGCGGCGCCGCCGCCCGCAAGTTCCAAAGCGAGATCGACGTGGGTCAGGTCGGGATCAACGTGCCGATTCCGGTGCCCGTGCCCTCCTTCAGCTTTACCGGATCGCGCGGCTCGAAGCTCGGCGATCTTGGCCCCTACGGCAAGCAGGCAGTGCAGTTCTACACGCAGACCAAGACCATTACGTCGCGATGGTTCGACGACAGCAGCACGTCCACCGGCGTCAATACGACCATCAGTCTAAAATAGGGATCGCCGTCAGAGGCGCGGGAATCAGTCATGATCGAATGCAAGATCGACGGGCACGTCGCCTCCCTGACTTTGAACAATCCCTCCGCGAACACCTTCACCGCCGCCGGATTGGAGCGTCTCACCCAGGTCATCGGCGATTTGAATCGCGACATGAATGTGTACGCCGTCATCATCACCGGTCAGGGCGAGAAATTCTTCAGCGCCGGCGCCGATCTGAAGTGCTTTGCCGACGGCGACAAGGTGCAGGCGCGTTTCATGGCCCAGCGGTTCGGCGCGGCCTTTGAGGCGCTGCAGGAAGCCCGACCCGTGGTGATAGCCGCCATCAACGGCTACGCCATGGGCGGTGGACTCGAGTGCGCCCTATCCTGCGACCTGCGCATCGCCGAAGAGCACGCACAGATGGCGCTGCCCGAAGCCTCGGTGGGACTACTGCCGAGCGGCTGCGGCACTCAGACCCTACCGTGGCTGGTCGGCGAGGGTTGGGCGAAACGCATGATCCTCACCAACGAAAGGATCAATGCCGCGACCGCGCTGCACATTGGTTTGGTCGAGCAGGTCGTGGCTCGCGGCCAGGCGCGGCAAGCCGCTTTGGAAGTCGCGCAGCGAGTGTCCGCATTGAGCCCGCGCGCCGTCACCTACGCCAAGGGCTTGATCCATCAGGCGCGCCTGGGAACCCCGCGAGCCGCGGCCTTGGCGCTGGAGAGGGAGCGGTTCGTCGACTTGTTCGACGGCGCGGATCAGCGGGAGGGTGTCAACGCATTTCTCGACAAGCGTCCACCCGTCTGGAAGAACGCTTGATCCGCCGCGATGGCGTGAAGGCCATGGAGGTGGTGAGCAGCGGGGAAATATTGCGCGAAGTCCGCAATCACATCGCTTTCATTACCCTGAACCGCCCCGAGGCGCTCAACGCCTTGTCGCTTCCCATGATCGAAGCGCTGCGCACGCTGTTGGGCGAATATGCAGCCCATCCCGAGGTACGCGCCGTCCTAGTCAGGGGAGCGGGCGACAAGGCATTTTGCACCGGCGGGGACATTCGCGCGCTGTACCGCAGCTTCAAGGACTCAGGTTCCCTGCATCGCGAGTTCTTCATCAAGGAATACCCTCTCGATTATCTGCTCTACACCTATCCCAAGCCCTATGTAGTCTTGATGGATGGGATTTGCATGGGGGGCGGAATGGGCCTTGCTCAAGGCTCGACGCTGCGCATCGTCGGCGAGCGCACCCGCATCGCCATGCCGGAGGTGGCGATCGGATTTTTCCCGGACGTGGGCGCCAGTTATTTTCTGTCCCGGCTGCCGGGCGCCCTCGGGGCCTACCTCGCATTGACTGGGGTGCAGATTCGCGGTGCCGACGCTCTATACAGTCAGTTGGCCGACGTGTACTTGCCGCCGGCTGCAGTCGCGTCGCTGGCCGAGGACTTGGAAAATTTGGCCTGGGGCGGCGACTACCCGACTGATCTGCGCCGCGTCATTCACACGCGGGCGGCTCTGGAATTACCCGCACCCTCGCTGAGCCTGCTGCGTCCCGGCATCGACTTGCATTTCTCACAGCCCAACGTCCGCGCCATACTCGAATCGCTCGACGCGGAAACACGTCCGGAATACGCCGATTGGGCGCAGCAGACCGCCAAGCTCGTGCGCAGCCGCTCGCCCACCATGCTGAGCGTGACGCTGCGTCAACTGCGGCTCGGCAAGGACATGAGGCTCGCCGCCTGCTTTCGCATGGAACTCAGCATGACGCAGCAATGCTTCGAACAGGGTGACTTTCTCGAGGGAGTACGCGCTCTGATTATCGACAAGGACAACTCCCCGCAATGGAAGCCGGACCGGATTGAAGATGTGACGGATTCCATGGTGGATGTTTTTTTCCGCGATCGGTGGACGCCGTCCGCACACCCCTTGGCAATGTTGGAAAACCTATGAGAGTGAATTCATGCAACTAAAACAGACACACGCCGTCGTCACGGGCGGCGCGTCCGGATTGGGTCTTGCCGTAGCGAATCGAATCGTGCAGGCCGGCGGTAAAGTCACGCTGCTCGATGTGAACGAGGCGCAAGGCGCCACGGCGGCCACGACTCTGGGCGAGCGCGCCGCCTTCATCGCAACCGACGTAACCGACGAAGCCGCGGTCAACAGCGCCATCGATCGCGCCCGCGAGCGAATGGGCTCGATAAATGCGGCGATCAATTGCGCAGGCATCGCCACGCCGACCCGTCTGGTCGGCAAGCAAGGTGCCATGGCCGGCGCTTTCTTTCGAAAGATGATTGAAATAAATTTGGTCGGCACCGTATTGGTTTCAAAGGCCGCCGTGGTAGCCATGCAGCACAATCCTCCAAACTCGGCGGGCGAGCGCGGCGTCGTCGTTATGACGGCATCGGTCGCCGCCTTCGACGGTCAGATCGGGCAAGTGGCGTATGCAGCCTCGAAGGGCGGCATTGTCGCCATGACTCTGCCCATGGCACGCGAACTGGCCTCTTCGGCGATTCGTGTCATGACGATTGCTCCGGGGCTTTTCGCAACCCCCATGATGAAAGGCTTGCCTCAGGAGGCCCAGGATTCACTGGGCAAGCAGACGCCGTTTCCGCCGCGGCTGGGCGAGCCCGATGAGTACGCCGCCATGGTGGGTCACATACTCGAGAACGCCATGCTCAACGGAGAGACTATTCGTCTCGACGGCGCGATCAGAATGCAGGCGCGTTAGTAAACTCGAGTACCGGTGAAAGCGACGCTCATAGACCCAATTCTCGCCCGATCCGGCCCATGACCTGGGTCGTCTGCGTCGTTCGACTTCTGTGCCTTCGTCAAAATCACCCGCGCGCCATCGATCTGATACACCAGTTCATCTCCGTCTCGCAAATGCAATGCGGCACGGATCGGCTGCGGAATCGTACACGCCGCCATACAGTGGAACAATGCGGCAATTGCGATTGCACTAAACGGCCACCTTCCGCAGTTCCAGCTCGCGCAGGATGTCGCGCCGCCGCGTCTCGCTGGCACGCGACCATTCGGAAATTTCGCCGAGAGTGCGGCGGCAGCCGACACACAAACCCTGCGCATCCAGGCGACATATGTCTATACAGGGCGAAGCCACCGTGGCTTCGGACGGTAGGGCGACTGGATTGGTCATCTATGCGCGCCGTTGTGCCGGGGTGGCGCTTGCGGACCGCTCCGACCATTGCTGCAATATCCGGTGGATGGTATCGAGCCCGTCGGTCAGTGCCGCCGGCCCCGGCTGCAGAATGATTGGCGATTTGATCTCGTGCAACTCGCCGTCGCGTACCGCGGGCACTGCATCCCAGCCGAGGCGGGCTGCCACTCGTTCCGGACGGAAGCGCTTACCGCACCAGGAGCCGAGTATGATATCGGGAGCGCGGCGTACAACCTCGCCCGCATCCCCCAGGATGCGATCCTTGCCGAGCGCGCAGAGCGCACGCTCGGGAAACACGTCATCGCCGCCGGCGATGCCGATCAGTTCGCTGACCCAACGAATACCGGTGATGAGCGGCTCGTCCCATTCTTCGAAGTAGACGCGCGGCCGGCGGCGCATTCGGCTGGCCGCCCGCCGCACGCTGTCGACATGCGCTTCGAGCTCGACGGCGTAGCGCTCGGCTTTGTCGGCGGCGCCCACCAATGCGCCGAGCCGACGCACATAGCCCAGTATCCCATCCACCGAACGATGATTGCTGATCCAGACTTCAATCCCGCGCTTGATCAGCGCCTGCGCAATATCGGCTTGGATGTCGGAGAACCCGACCACGAAATCCGGCTGAAGCGCAAGAATACGATCCACCTTGGCGCTGGTGAACGCCGAGACCCTGGGTTTTTCGCGGCGCGCCCGCGCCGGTCGCACCGTGAAGCCGGAGATACCCACAATCCGGTCCTCCAACCCTAGCGCATACAGAACCTCAGTGGGCTCTTCGGTCAGGCAAATGATGCGGCGGGGGTATCGACCGTCCATGACCTATTACAGCACGCCCTCAGTCAGTGCGCCGGCCGCGCCATGCACGATGCTATGCGCCAGTCCCGGCGCCTGCGATAGCACATGGTCGGCATAGAACTGCGCGGTTGCGATTTTCGCCTCATAAAAACCAGCATCGGCGCCGCTCGCCTTGGACGCGGTCAGCTTGAGCTGCGAGATGGATGCAGACCGCAACAGCTGCCAGCCGCCGGCCACGATACCAAACAGCTTGAGTAGGGGCACGGCGCCCACGGAGACACTACGGATATCGGTGCCGTAGTTCTGCACCACGTAGCGGATCGCCCGCTCCAGCGCATCGACGGAGGCGGTAAATACCGGCGAAATCGCGGATAAATTCGCATTGGCTGTCAGTTCTTTTGCCAGACCTCGCATCTCGGCGATAACCGTCTGCGCCGCGCGCCCGCCGTCGCGCGCCAGCTTGCGGCCGATCAAATCATTGGCCTGAATGCCCGTGGTGCCCTCGTAAATCGGGGTGATGCGCGCATCGCGCAAGTACTGTGATGCACCGGTCCCTTCGACAAAGCCGACCCCCCCATGCACTTGAATGCCCATGGAAGCGATATCCACCGAATTCTCGGTGCACCAGCCCTTGATCACGGGAATCAATAGATCGGCGAAAGCTTGATGACGTACGCGTTCCTCGGCGCGCGGATGCAGGCGGGCTGCATCCAGCGCGACCGCGGCCACCGCGGCCAGCGCCCGCATCGCTTCGGTCTGGGACTTCATGAGCATTAGCATGCGGCGCACGTCGGGGTGCCGGATGATGGCCACGCGAGCGCTGCCGCGCAAGCCCGCCTCGGTGCTCTGGATCCGGTCGCGCGCGTAGGCCAGCGCGGTTTGGTAGGCGCGCTCCGAAATGCCCACGCCTTCGATGCCCACCGAATAGCGCGCCGCGTTCATCATGATGAACATATATTCCAGCCCGCGATTCTCCTCGCCCACGAGTTCGCCTACGGCCCCGCCGTTCTGTCCATAGGCCAGAACGCAGGTCGGGCTTGCGTGGATTCCCAGCTTGTCTTCGATGGACACGCAGTGAACGTCGTTGCGCTTGCCCAGAGAGCCATCGGCATTGACCAGAAACTTCGGCACCACGAATAGAGAAATACCCTTCACGCCTTCCGGCGCTCCGGCAACACGCCCCAACACCAGATGCACAATGTTGTCGGTCAAGTCGTGCTCGCCGTAGGTGATGAAGATCTTCTGACCCGTCACCAGGTAGCGACCATCGCCCGTGGGCACGGCGCGAGTACGCACAGCCGACAGGTCCGACCCCGCCTGCGGCTCGGTGAGATTCATGGTCCCGGTCCATTTCCCGCTGACCAGATTCGAAAGATAGGTGCCTTGGAGCGCCTGTGATCCGCGCAGCTCGATGGCATCGACGGTGCCGCGCGTCAGCATGGGACAGAGTGCGAACGCCAGGTTGGCGCCGTTCCACATCTCCTCGACCAGGGCCGAGAGAGCTCGAGGCAAATTTTGGCCGCCGAATTCCGTGGGACAGGACAGCGCGGTCCATCCGTCCGCAATGAATCGACTGTAGGCCTGTTTCCAGCCGTCTGCCGTCAGCACCTGTCCGTCCTGCCAGCGCGCGCCCTGCACATCGCCGCTGCGGTTGAGCGGGGAAAGCACGCTGCCCGCGAATTTCTCCGCCTCCTCGAGCACGGCCTCGGCCACGTCCAATGTCAAATCGCCGAAACCCGGCAGCTGCGCCAGCAGTTCCAGATCGACCAGCTCGCGCAGCACGAACTTCATGTCGGCCATGGGTGCCTGATATTCGTGCATACCAACCTACATATTGCGGCGGTAGCGGCCGCCGACATCGTACAGAGTGTGTGTGATCTGACCAAGCGAACAGCCGCGCACGGCTTCCATCAGCACTTCAAAGGTATTGCCATTTTCAATGACCGTGCGGCGCAGACGCTCGAGCAGCCGCGCCGCCTGTTCGGCATTGCGCTCGCGGAACGACTTGAGACGATTCAGCTGCGACTGCTTCTCTGCGTCGGTGGAGCGCGCCAATTCAATCGTCTGCGGAGCGACTCCGCTGTTCGGATTGCGAAAGGTGTTGACGCCGATGATGGGATAGGAGCCGTCGTGTTTCTGCCGCTCGTAAAACAGCGATTCTTCTTGGATTTTGCCGCGCTGGTAGCCCGTCTCCATGGCGCCGAGCACGCCGCCCCGGTCGGCGATCGCGTCGAATTCCTTGAGCACCGCCTCCTCCACCAAATCGGTCAGCTCGTCGATGATGAAACTGCCCTGATTCGGGTTTTCATTCTTGGCCAGCCCCCATTCACGATTGATGATGAGCTGAATCGCCATGGCGCGCCGCACGCTCTCCTCGGTGGGCGTGGTAACGGCCTCATCGTAGGCATTGGTATGCAGGCTGTTGCAATTGTCGTAGATGGCGCACAGCGCCTGCAACGTGGTGCGTATGTCGTTGAACGCCATCTCCTGCGCGTGCAGTGAACGGCCGGAAGTCTGCACATGGTACTTGAGCTTCTGGCTGCGCTCGCTCGCGCCATACTTGTTTTTCATGGCCACGGCCCAAATGCGCCGCGCGACCCGGCCGATCACCGAGTACTCCGGATCCATGCCGTTGGAGAAGAAGAACGACAAATTAGCGGCGAAGTCATCGACGTGCATGCCGCGGGCAAGATAGGACTCGACGTAGGTGAAACCATTGGCCAGCGTGAAGGCCAGCTGTGAGATGGGATTCGCCCCGGCTTCGGCGATGTGATAGCCGGAAATCGACACCGAATAGAAATTCTGCACCTGGTGGTGCACGAAGTATTCCTGCATGTCGCCCATCATTTTCAGGGCGAACTCGGTGGAAAATATACAGGTGTTCTGGCCCTGGTCTTCCTTCAAGATGTCCGCCTGCACCGTGCCGCGCACCGTCGACAAGGTCCACGCCCTGATCTTCTGCAGTTCATCCGCGGTCGGGTCCCGGCCGTTCTGTTGCTGGAACTTCTCAACTTGCTGATCGATGGCGGTGTTCATGAACATGGCCAAAATCATCGGCGCCGGCCCGTTGATGGTCATGGACACCGAAGTAGTCGGCGCACACAGGTTGAAGCCCGAATACAGCACCTTCATGTCATCCAGCGTCGCTATTGACACGCCGGAATTGCCGACCTTGCCGTAAATATCAGGGCGCAGGTCCGGATCCCAGCCGTATAAGGTCACCGAATCGAAGGCGGTGGACAGGCGGTGCGCCGGCATGCCCTCGGACACTCGCTTGAAGCGTTGATTGGTGCGGAAGGCATCGCCTTCCCCGGCGAACATACGCGTCGGGTCCTCGCCCTCGCGCTTGAAGGCGAACACGCCCGCTGTATAGGGATAGGACCCCGGAACGTTTTCTTTCAATAGAAACCGCAGAGTCTCGCCCTCGTCCTCGAAGCGCGGCAGCGAGACCTTGCGAATCTGGGTCCCAGACAGCGACTCATGCGTGAGCTTGGTACGAACCTCCTTGTCGCGAATCTTCACCACGTACTCCGGCTGCGCGTACAGCTCCTGGGTCTTCGGCCACTGCTCCAGCAACTTGGCCGCGTGCGGATTGATCTCGGCGTCCTTGGCTGCGATCAGCTCGGCGAATCCCGCAAGGCTCATGCTGGCTGCCGCAAACAGTTTCTTGGACGTGCGCAGCGACTGGCGCTCGCGGGCGATTCGTGCCTGATGCCCGATGCAGCGGTGGAACTCGCGCAGCGATTCGGAAATCTCAGCCAAGTAGCGCACCCGCTCGGGCGGCACGATGGCGCGGCCGCGCGACGAAGCCTTCACCGCCACCCGCGGCAACCGGCTCTCGCCCAGCTTCAAGCCCTGCGCCATCAGACGCGGCAGCATGGCCTGGTACAGAGCGGTAACGCCGTCGTCGTTGAAGCGTGACGCCATGGTGCCGTAGACCGGCATGGTGTCCGGACTTTGAGCAAACCATTCGTGGTTGCGCTGGTACTGCTTGCGCACGTCGCGCAGTGCGTCCTCCGAGCCCTTGCGGTCGAACTTGTTGATGGCGACGAAGTCGGCAAAATCGAGCATGTCGATTTTCTCCAACTGCGAGGCTGCGCCGAACTCGGGGGTCATGACGTAGACCGAAGTGTCGACCAAAGGAACGATGGCGGATTCGCCCTGGCCTATGCCAGAGGTCTCCACCACGATCAGATCGAAACCGCTGAGCTTGCAGGAGGCCAGTACTTCGGGCAGCGCGGCGGAAATTTCCGTGCCGGTGTCGCGGGTGGCCAGCGAGCGCATGAAGATGGTGTCGGACTCGATGGCATTCATTCGAATGCGGTCGCCCAGCAGAGCGCCTCCGGTCCGCTTGCGCGACGGGTCGATGGAAATGACGGCAATGCGCAGACCATCGTTCTGGTCGAGGCGCAGCCGTAGAATGAGTTCGTCGGTCAGCGAGGACTTGCCGGCGCCGCCGGTGCCGGTGATTCCCAGTATCGGGGTCTTGATGCCGTAGGCCGCCTGCAACAAGGCCTGGCGAGCCCGCATGGAGTAGGAGCGATTTTCGACTGCCGTGATGACGCGCGCCAGCTGACGCCGGTTGCCCGTTCGCAATGCCTCAAGGGCATCCGCCTCCGGCGGCGCCAAGGCAGATACATCGTAGTCGCTGCTGCGGATGAGATCATCGATCATGCCCTGCAAACCCAACTTGACGCCGTCTTCGGGCGAATACAGCCGCGTCACGCCGTAAGCCATCAACTCCTGAATCTCGGCAGGTACGATGACGCCGCCGCCGCCGCCGAACACCTTGATGTTCTCGCCGCCGCTCTGGCGCAACAGATCCATCATGTATTTGAAAAACTCGACATGGCCGCCCTGGTAGGAGGTGATGGCCACACCCTGAACGTCCTCCTGCAAGGCGGCGTTGACGATCTCCTGCACCGAGCGGTTGTGGCCGAGGTGGATGACCTCAGCCCCCGAGGCCTGCAGCACGCGGCGCATGATATTGACGGAGGCGTCATGACCGTCGAACAGAGAAGTGGCGGTCACGAACCGAACCTTGTTCGTGGACTGATAAACCGGCTTGGCTGCAATGGAAACGGCGCTCATGAAATTTGCTCGCGTCCTGGATGCCCACGATGAAAGGCTAGCCCCCTCATTTTAGAGAACCCGCTCGCCGAAACAAATGCCCGAATCCGCCGCCGGCTATGAGCGAATTTGCAACACAAAGGGACTTAGCCATCTCGACTGGCGCTCAGGGCTGGGCCCATACCGTCCCCCCAGCCCTTGGGACAGATCAGGTATCGGGGTCGGCGCTCCAGTTCGGCTTACGCTTGTCGATGAACGCAGAAACCCCCTCCTGCGCCGCATCATCCATCATATTGCATGCCATCGCCTGCCCCGCAAGCTGGTAAGCCGGTGCGACTCCCAACTCCAGTTGGCGATAGAACAGGGCCTTGCCCGCCGCAATCACGGATTGCGGCTTGGCAGCGATGGCCGCGGCCATTGTGTCGATCGTTTGATCGAGGCCATCCGCCGCCACGCAACGATTGATGAGCCCGCGCTGCACCGCGGTGGGTGCATCGATGAACTCCCCCGTCACCAGCATTTCAAACGCCGCCTTGCGCCCGACGTTGCGCGACAGCGGAACCGAGGGCGTGGCGCAGAACAAGCCCACGTTGACCCCGGACACCGCAAAGCGCGCATCGTCTGCCGCCACCGCGAGGTCGCACATGGCCACCAGCTGACAGCCGGCGGCGGTGGCAATGCCCTGCACACGTGCAATCACCGGTTGCGGCAGGGTCTGGATCCGCATCATCAAGCGACTGCAGTCGTCGAACAGCCGCTGGTAATAGTCCAAACTCGGGTTGGCCTTCATCTGCTTCAGGTCGTGGCCTGCGCAAAACGCCTTGCCGGCACCGCCCATCACCACCACACGCACCGATGTGTCGGTCGCGACAGCGTCAAGTGCAGCATGCACCGCCGCCATCATTTGCTCGGACAGCGCGTTGTACTGGGCCGGACGGTTGAGCGTCAGGAAGGCGACGCCGCCCCTGCGTCGTTGTAGAACCAACGGTTCGAGATCAGTAGCAACGTTCGATGCATTCATCACTCCCTCCACGCGGCGGCGGAACCCGACGGCCGGGCTGACTCGACCGCTACAGTAACAAATAGCGACGTTCAATGTCATTTCGCGGCCGCGTACGGCTATGCAGGTCTCAGAGCGACAACATTGATGCTACGGCAGGTGAAAGCAGTCTCCTCGCGCCGATTCAGCACTGACGGCAATTAAAATCGCGGCGCGCGCTTCTCGAGAAACGCGGCTATGCCCTCGCGGCCCTCGGCGGTCATGCCTCGGGAAGAAATCGAGAGGCTCTCACGGGCGAGCTGCGCCTCGAAACCCGGCTCCGCCTCGGACAACAGCCGCTTGACGGCGCCGAAGGCTCCCACCGGTCCGGCAGCCAATCGCGCGGCCAGAGCAGCTGCGGTCTGCTCCAGACTGTCGTCCTCGGCGATCTGATTGACAAGCCCCCAGTCCAACGCCTGCTGCGCATCGAGCACTCGATTCGTCAGCAATAGTTCCATGGCGCGCTTGTAGCCCACCGCCCGCGGCAATAGGAAAGTGCAGCCAGCGTCGGGCGTAAGGCCCACGCCCGTATAGGCCGGCGCAAATTTCGCGCTGCGCGCCGCGATGGCGAGATCCGCCGCCAGCACCAACCCTAGGCCCGCGCCGGCCGCCGTGCCGTTGACGGCCGCGATCACGGGCGCGTCCAAGCGGGCCAGCAAAGTCATCCCCGCGTGCAGATTCGTCGTGAGTTCGCGCAGGTACGAGCCCACGTCGCAGCCCGACCCCACCATGCCCTTGAGGTCGCCGCCGAAGCAGAAGTTCTTGCCCTGCCCCGTGAGCACCACTGCACGCACACCGGGCGCCGCTTCGATGGCGAAGGCCGCGGCAAGAAACTCATGCCCAAATTCCAGGTTCATGGTGTTCGCCGCTTCGGGGCGCGCCAGGGTTAGGAAGGCGATGTGATCGCGTATGTCGAGACGCAGAGTGGGTTGCGCGGTAGAACTCATCAATTCATCTCCGGCAATTTTTTCGGAAAGGCGCCGGCTCTGCTCAGCATCCCAGGAACATCGCGCCCCATGGCGCCGGCCAGCCAGCGCGCCGAGCCGATCAACCGTTCCAAATCCAAGCCAGTATGGTAGCCCGACCGCTGCAGCATATAGGCCACATCTTCGGTGGGCACATTGCCGGTGGCGCGCGGGGCGAAGGGACAGCCGCCGATGCCGCCCAAAGAGGCATCCACAATCTTGGCGCCGGCCTGCACCGCCGCCCACACATTGGCGAGCCCGATGTTGCGCGTATTGTGAAAGTGTACGCGCACCGGCAGGGGCTTGATGGCCGCGCCCACCTTCGCGACCAGTGCCGCCACCTCTCCCGGGCTCGCCACACCGATGGTATCCGCCACCGCGATTTCCACGGGTCCTGCCGCGGCGGCCGTCCGCGCCATCTCCACTACTCGCAAGGGATTCACTTCGCCGTCGAAGGGGCAACCGAAGGCCGTCGAGATAGTGATCTGCGCGCGGCGAGAGTGCTCGCGAGCCAGACGCACCACCTCGCAGCACATGGCCAGCGAGGCGTCCGATGACATGCCTTGATTGCGGGTGGCGAAGCCGTCCGAGGCCGCACACACCGCGCCGAGTTCGTCCATGCCCGCCTCGATGGCGCGCAAGGCGCCGCGCTTGTTCAGCACCAACCCAATAAAGATCACCCCGTCGCGTCGGGGCAGACCGGCCGCCACGGCCTCGGCGTCGGCCATCTGCGGCACGAGCTTAGGGTTCACGAAGCTGTTCGCCTCGATGCGGCGCACGCCGGCATCGAGCGCGCGGCCGATGAGCTCGAGCTTTTGCGCCGTGGTGAATAGCGCCGACTCGTTTTGCAGTCCGTCGCGTGGACCGACCTCGATCATCTCTATTTTCAGCATATTAAACTCTTTAATTTCAAAGAATTATACGTATTATATCATGTTACTTATGCTAAGGCCGACCGTACCCGCCGCCGCCGGGCGTACACACCACGAATACGTCGCCGGGCTGCATCTCGACCTGGGCGAGATGATCCAGTCGCTGCACTCGCCCGTCCGCGCGCTCGATCCAATTCTCGCCCACCGCGCCGGCCTCGCCACCCGCCAAGCCGAACGCACCGTGGCGGCGGCCGTTGCTCAAAATGGAAGCGGTCATAGGCTCCAGAAAACGAATTCTCCGGATGCCACCATCACCGCCTCGGCGGCGCCCCGCGCCTCCGGAGCCCGCCCTAATCTCATAGGAGTCCAGACGCACCGGGAATCGATACTCGAGGACCTCCGGATCGGTCAGCCGCGAATTGGTCATATGGGTTTGGACCACGCTGGCGCCGGCGAATTCAGGACCCGCACCGGCGCCGCCGGCGATGGTCTCGTAGTATTGATACTGTGCGTTGCCGAAGGTGAAATTATTCATGGTGCACTGACTCGCCGCCAAACTTCCGAGGGCACCGAACAGGGCATTGGTGACGCAAGTCGAGGTCTCGACATTGCCGGCGACCACGGCGGCCGGAGGGCGCGGATTCAGCATGCAGCCTTCGGGCACGATGATGCGCAGCGGCTTAAGGCAGCCTGCGTTCAGCGGAATATCGTCCGCCACCAAGGTGCGGAACACGTACAAGACGGCTGCCGTGGTAATCGCCCGCGGCGCATTGAAATTATTGGCCAACTGGGGGCTGGTGCCCGTGAAATCGACACAGGCGCTGCGCTGCCGCGCATCGACCCGCACGCTGACGCGGATCTGCGCCCCATTGTCCAGCGGCAGCGTGAATTCGCCATCCTTGAGCGCCGTGATGACACGGCGCACCGATTCTTCGGCGTTGTCCTGCACATGCCGCATGTAAGCAATCACGGTGTCGCGGCCATGGTACGCCACCGTCGACTTAAGCTCCTGAGCGCCCTTCTCGTTCGCCGCGATTTGCGCGCGCAAGTCGGCCAGGTTCTGCGCGGGATTGCGCGACGGGTGCTCCCCAGCGCCGAGCAAGTCGCGCAAGGCCGCTTCGCGCAGCGTGCCTTGCGCCACGAGCTTGAAGTTATCGATCAGCACCCCTTCATCGGCGATGCAGGTCGAAAACGGCGGCATGGAGCCGGGCGTGGTCCCGCCGATGTCGGCGTGGTGGCCGCGCGATGCCACGAAAAAGCTTGGACGAGCATCGCTCTCCTGGAGATACACCGGCGTCACCACAGTCACATCCGGCAGGTGAGTCCCACCATGGTAGGGATCGTTCAAAACATAAACATCGCCGCTCTGCATCCCGGGATTGCGCAGAATGACGGAACGGATGGACTCGCTCATGGACCCCAAGTGCACCGGCATATGCGGGGCATTCGCTATCAACGCACCCTCGGCATCGAACAATGCGCAGCTGAAATCCAAGCGCTCCTTGATGTTCACCGAGTATGCCGTGTTCTGCAGACGCAGGCCCATTTGCTCGGCGATGTTCATGAACACATTGTTGAACAACTCCAGCATCACCGGGTCCACCTTCGTCCCCGCCGCATGGCGTGAGACGCGTGGGCGAACGCGCTGCAATTCAAGGCAGCCCGCCGCCGTCATCGACGCCCGCCAACCCGGCTCGACCACCGTGGTCGTATTGCGTTCGGTGAGTATGGCCGGGCCGTCGATGTTCGCGCCGGCACGCAGACCCTCGGCCCGGAACAGCCGTGCTTCACGCCTGCCTCCGGGCTGCTCATCGGCAAAGCAGTACATGCTCAGCGTGGCGGCCGGGTTCGGCATAGCCACACCGCCCGACTCGGCGGCGCTCGGCGCGACTTCGCCCGCACCGGCGGCACCCGGCAAATGCACGCCTCTCTC
>JANYLM010000099.1 GCA_025357835.1 Gammaproteobacteria bacterium | reverse complement strand
GAAGTTCGCGCCGCCCGACCTGCCGGTGTCCGTCAAGGATTGGAGCGGTGCCGAGACCAACCGCGTCTACGCAGACCACTGGGGCGCCTATAACGGCATGACGTACTCGACTTGGGAAGTCAACGCGCCGAATCCAACCGGGTACTCGCCTACCATGATGGTGTTCTGCATGAACGACCCGGGTCCCATCATGGACACCAAGATGGGTTCGCCGACTCAAGGCGCGATGATCACCGATCCGCTGTTCACGCATGGCTACAGCCAGTTCTGCTATGAGCTGCCCTTCATGCCCGGAACCACTCAGTACCTGGACACGCCGGTGGTCCCCACGTCGGCATTTGCGGGCGCCGGTTATAACAACGTTGACTGTGCCTACCCGGATACCACGCCCGCGATTGCGTCGGTGAACGGTGACGGCGTCGGACCTTGGGTGAGCGCGACGGGCAACACCCTGACGATCAACTCACTGGGTGTACAGTCGGTGCCGAACAATGCCTATTCCGGGCCCTCGGCGACGACCGCGCCGTACAACACTAAGACCGTTGCACGCAACTACGGCTTCGGCGCCGCTCCGGGAATAGTGACCGTGGGCGGTATCACGGTACCGGCAAACACCGTCAGTTGGAACGACAAGGTCATCTCCTTCCCCGTGCCTGCCGGCGTGCCCAGCTGCGCCATCCAGCAACGGGCGCTGTACGGCGGCTCGATCGCGCAATGCGGCCAGCTAGTGATCACGGCAGCCAACGGTAAGCAATCGGTCGACGCGGTGACCGTCACCATCGGGGGTAAGGCTCCGACCGTGCTGGCGAGCGGACAGACGATTCAGTCGGCGATCGACGCCGCAGCACCGGGCGACCTGATTATGGTTCCCGCGGGTAGCTACACTGAATTGCTGTTGATGTGGAAGCCGGTCCGCCTGCAAGGCGTGGGTGCAGCCTCCAGCGTCCTCAACGCCAACACACATCCCGCGGGCAAGCTGGATCCGTGGCGCCGCGAAGTCAATTGCCTGTTCGGCCTGGCGCTGAATGGACAGGCTCCGTCCGCCAGCAATCCCTACGATCCCACCGGGACCTACAGCTGCGACCCGGCCACGGGCAGTGCGAATTTCTCGGGTGCCGCGACTAAATTGAACTACTTCAATCCGACTGCGAACAATCCGCAGGTTGATCGGCAACCCCTGGAAGCCACGCTTGGCTGGGACGCCAACCTGAGCGGCAATGTGGCGGAACTCTTACAGGAACCCGCGTTGATGGGCGCCCTGGAAGGCGCCGGCATAACCGTGCTGTCGAAGGGTGTGTTCTTCGCGTCGAGCCCGTTCGACAAGACTCTGCTGGCAGGCTTCCCCACTGGCACGGTGCTGTTTACAGACGGCAACAGGAACAAGTTTTGCGATGGCAAGTACCCGAGCAATTTCCAGTGTAATCCGTCCAGCATCGACGGCTTGGGTATCACCAATAGTTCACAGGGCGGCGGCGGCATCTTCGTGCACGCCTGGGGCCATAACCTCCAGATTGCCAACAACCGTATCTACAACAATTCCGGAACCCTGTCGGGCGGCATCAATCTAGGGCAGGGCGAATTCCCACCCGCGTACTTCCAGAACCGCACCAATGCGGCGCCGGGCTCCTGCGAGAGCAGCGGCACCACGGGCGTGCAGCTGCCGTACTGCTTCGACACGAATGTGAACGTGCACAACAACTACATCTCCTTGAACAATTCCACCGGCGACGAATTGTTCTCGGCCACACCGGCAGGGGCGGGTGGCGTGAGCATCTGCACCGGCTCGGACTACTACAAGTTCAACTACAACTGGGTATGCGGAAACTTGAGCTCCGGGGACGGCGGCGGCCTGGGTCACTTGGGATTCAGCAAGAATGGTGGCATTGAGCACAACTCCATCCTGTTCAATCAAAGCACCAATCCCACCATTCCGACCAACGGTGGCGGCATCCTCGTCATGGGCACTCCCGATGTGGATCCGGCATGCGGTGCCGTGACGGACGTGGACTGTGTGGCTGCGCTGGGCACGGTCGGACCGAGCGACGGCGTCGGTCCAGGCCTCATCATCAATGCCAACTTGATCATGGGTAACGCTGCGGAAAGCGGCAGCGGCGGCGGCGTAGCGTTCCAGCATGTCAATGGCGGCGAGGTGGTCGCCTTTCCGAACAATCCGGGTCAGTGGTATGGAGTGAAGTTCACCAACAACATCGTCGCCAACAACGTGGCAGGCTGGGACGGCGGCGGCATCTCCTTGCTGGACGCGCTCAAGGTCGACATCGTCAACAACACCATTGTCGGCAACGTCACCACGGCTACATCGGGAGTGCTTACCAACACCCTCGGAGCTCCTCTGGCAAGCACGCAGAATTGCCCGGCGCCCGGGCACATTAATCCCGATGGTACCTGCAGCAACGCCATCGTCAATTCTGCGCCCCAGCCCGCCGGCTTGGTGAGCATCAACAATACTGCAACATTGCTGGCGAATCTGCCTGCGAACATCACCTGCCCCTGGGGTTACTTCGCGCCCGGCACCGCGCAAGTGAACGGCTCATGCAAGAGCGTCTCGTATCCGATTATGCGCAACAATGTGTTCTGGCAGAACAGCCCTTTCTACGTCGCCGTGGGAGCCCTCAGTCCCCAATTCCAGCAGAACGTGGTCACGATGTATAACGCGTTCAGCAACTCGCAGGTGGCGAGTCAACCCACTGGCGATGCCTCGACTGCGAACGGCGCCGGCGTGATCGTCACCGGCGGCGCTGGCGCCTGTCTGGTCGGCGGCGGCACCGGCTATTGGGACCTGGGCGTGCGCGGCGACACCGGACCCAACACCCACAGCAGTACCGTCACTCTCAATCCGCGCTGGTCTGTGCTGACTCCGGGCGTTACCGGGTATGCCAATAACAACATAACCAGCAACCCGCAATTTCAGAGCCAGTACTGCAATGGTTCACGACAGCCGCCGGAGGCTTGCACCAATGCCAACGGATGCGGCTGGGATGTGCCTCCAGGCATTGCGGATGCAAGCGTGCCCAACCCCATCTTCAATTTGACGCCTGTTGCGACGGTGGATGAGGGCAACAACTGGATCAATCTGCGGTGGGGCCCATTGTCCTTGTCGAACCCGGCCGGTACTACCCTCGGCAACTACGCGCTGGCGTCCAGTTCCTCTGCCATCGATTACGTTCCGGTAAACGGTGCCGATAATTTCCCGGCAACGGATTTCTTCGGCAACCCGCGACCTGATCCTGCCAATTTGATTGCATTCGACGTCGGAGCGGTGGAATTCCAGGGCAACTCGACGGTGTCTGCGCCGGTCGTGACCTCGATCAGCTTAGCGTCGGCCTTGCGTGGCTCCGTCGTGAACGTGACCCTGATCGGCACCGGTATGGCCGCAGTCGATTTGGTGACTTTCGCGGCTTCTCCGAATATCACGGCCAGCAACGTGGTGGCGGTCAACGACACCACGGTGACCGCGAGCTTCGCTATCGCGGCGAATACTGCCCTCGGCGATCATGTCGTCACGGTCAGCACGCCCCAACGCGTAAGCAACGGTGTGACATTTACCGTGCTCGGGCCGACGCTGGGCGGGATCACGCCGATCCAGGGCTATCGAGGCACCACGGTCAGCGTGGCCCTCACCGGCACGGGTCTGTCCGGCGCCACGGCGGTGAATGTAGGCGCCGGCGCCAGCGGTGTTGCCTGTGCCATCGTCGGGACGCCGACCGCGACTGCGGTGAACGCATCCTGCACGATCGCTGCCAATGCCGTGCTGGGGGCAAGGAACGTGACCGTGAGCACGACTATCGGCACGGCCTCGGGTGCGCCGGGTCCCACGTTTACGGTGATCAAACCGGCGCTAACCGCGATCACGCCGCTCCAGGGCTATCGAGGCAACACTGTCAGCGTCGCCCTCACCGGCACGGGTCTGTCCGGCGCCACGGCGGTGAATATGGGAGGCCCCGCCAGCGGTGTCACCTGTGCACTCGTAGGAACTTCGACTGACACTACGGTAAACGCGTCCTGCACGATCGCAGCCAGTGCTTGGCTTGGCGCGAGGAATGTCGTCGTGACGACGTCGCCTGGTGTAACCGTCACGGGTGCCACGTTTACGGTGCTGAAGCCGACGCTAAACGTGATCAATCCCGCATCGCATGCACGCGGAGGTGCTGGTTTCAGCGTGACTCTCAGCGGCGTGGGCCTGACAGGAGCTACTGGGATAAACGTTAGCGGGACCCCAATCGACATCAGCGGCATTACCGCCGTGAACGACACTACGGTGACGGCGACGTTTACAATCCCTGCAAATGCGGACAAAAACGTTAGGAATGTCAGCGTAACAACGGCGCCCGGAGTCAATTCGAACAACGCGTCCTTCACAGTGAAATAGCGGTGATGCACCAGGCAAGTCCCACGCGAATCGTGATGTTGATGACGATTTTTCTGGCCGGCAGCCTGGTGCTGGCTGTGCCGGGATTCGCACTGGCCGCTACACCCCCGGGCAAGGCGGGGCCGGTAGTGTCCGCGGCCAAGTCCGCGGGAACTCCGAGTACCTACCGACCGAATCGATTCGCGGGTAGGGCGGGCATGTACTACAAGGCTGTTTGGGGGATCGATTCGCTGAGCGTCAAGTTGGTCGAGTCGGGCGAGATCATTCGCTTTGCCTGGCGGGTACTGGATGCGGACAAGGCTGCCGCGCTGAACAACAAGGCATCCGAGCCTTCCCTGGTCGATCCGCAGGCCGGCGTCAGCTTGGTTGTGCCCACCATGGAAAACATCGGTATGCTGCGGCAAACGGCCACGCCCGAGGCAGGTAAATCCTACTGGATGGCCTTTTCGAACAAGGGCCGGATCGTGAAGCGCGGCGACCGCGTCAATGTAGTGATCGGGCTGTTTCGGGCTGAGGGGCTGGCGGTTGATTAGTCGCAGTCGGCGGCTCGCGTGTAGGTTCGGCGTAACAGATGAGAGGTGGATCATGTCGATGTCCGTAGTCCCATCGTCGAGCGTGAGGTCCGCGCCAGCGTCGGGCGGGCGTCTGCCGCTACGCGGGATCCTCTTCATAGTGGGCGCTGTTTTGGCCGGTGCCGCCGCGGTCTCGGCAGCCCCTGCCAAATTGACCGCAGAACAGATAGCGGCCAAGCACATTTATGCGCGCGGCGGGCTGGCAGCTTGGCATGCCGTGCAGACGATGTCCTGGACCGGCAAGATGGATGCGGGCAGCGGTGATTCGGTGGTGCGCAGCAGAAAGTTCGCGCAATTGCCAACGGCTCAGAAGGGCAAGAAACCTCCGGCCCCCGCGACGGCCGCCGCGGCCAAGGCCGAGGCGGATAGTCAGGTTCAATTGCCCTTCGTGGTGGATATGAAGCGCCCGACGTTGTCGCGAGTGGAGATCGTATTTGCCGGCAAAACGGCGGTGCAGGTTTACGACGGCAAGAACGGCTGGAAGCTGCGTCCCTATCTCAATCGCAATGACGTAGAGCCCTTCACTGCCGAAGAGCTGAAGCAGAGTGCGGGTAAATGGGACATGGACGGCCCCTTACTCGACTACGCCGCTAATGGGGCGAAGGTCGAGCTCGAGGCCGTCGAGCCGGTGGAAGGTCACGACGCCTACCGGCTGAAGCTCACGACGAGCCGCGGCGACGTGCAACATATCTGGATCGACGCGCAGACTTTTCTCGACGTGAAGGTAGAAGGAACTCCGCGGCGCATGGACGGCAAAATGCGAACGGTATGGATCTATCAGCGCGATTTTCGCGCCGAGCAAGGCGTGATGATTCCGCACATCCTGGAGACCGCGGTCGATGGTTACTCCGGCACGCACAAGATGGTTGTTGACAAGGTGGCGGTGAACCCAGCGTTGAGTGATTCACTGTTCGTCAAACCTAGCGGAGCCTGATGGTGCGTGGCGATGCGAGGTCTCGGCCGCCGCTGCGGATTCCGTTCTGGGCAGGGATCGCAATGTGCGCCGTCGGACTTTGGGGCGGCGTTCTCGCCGCGCAGGGACTCCGGCCGGTGCAGCCGACGGCGGCTCAGATTGTCGCGAAGAACGTCGCCGCCAGGGGCGGGGCACCGGCCTGGCGCAAAATCCAGACCATGGTTTGGGTAGGGCACATGGAGGTGGCGACCGGTCCTGAGCCGCGGCTGGCGTTCGTACTCGAACAGAAGCGGCCCAACCATACACTCTTCGAGGTTACGTCTTTAAGTCAGAAGACCCAGCGAGTCTTCGACGGCGAGCATGGCTGGAAGGTGCGTCCGAACCGCGACGGTGCTGCGGACGCCCAGCCGTATTCTCCACAGGAGATCGAATTCGCGAAGGAAGGCCAGGGCATCGACGGCCCGCTGATCGACTATCAGGCCAAGGGTATTGCCGTAGAGTTGGTGGGCGTCGAATCGGTCGAGGGCCGCGAGGCTTACCGCCTGACCGTGCGGCTTCCCTCCGGCAGTCACCACGACGTGTGGATCGACGCGCAAAACTTCCTAGACCTCAAGTACGACCGAACTTCCTACAGCGCCACCGGAGTACCCGGAATCGTGTCGGTATTCTATCGGCACTATAAGTCCGTTGAGGGACTGCAAATCCCGAGCGTGCTGGAGATCAGCAACGCTACGGCCAAGGTGCCCGACAAAATGGTGATCGATAAGATTGCACTGAATCCGCCCCTGGACGACGAGGCATTCGCGAAACCCGGCAGCACGCGGCGGCATAGAATGGCTACCCTACCCGGCCCGGTCCCGGGTGCTACGCAGGGTTCGACCTCGCAATGATGGACTGGCGGGCAGTCTGCGCCTGCTTGCTGTTTGGCCTCGGCTCATCGGCGGGATGGACGGCAGCGCAGCCAGCCGCAAGCGCCGGCGAAGTCATGTACTTGTACGGCAGGCTGGCCTCTGGCGCGCCGCTCGAGGCCACGCGGGGAGTCGGCGGCGCAACTAAGGGCGCGGAGATTGCCTGCGTCAAATGCCATCGCCGCAGCGGCTTAGGGATGAAGGAGGGACTGTTGGTCATCCCGCCGATCACCGGCCAGTATCTGTTTCATTCGCGCCATGCGGCATTTGAAGAGGCCGAGCTGCCCTATGTCGAGAGCGCGCGCGCCAACCGCGATTCGTATACCGATGCCACGCTGACCCGTGCCATTCGGCAAGGCATCGATTCCGATGGCAATCCACTTGGCTACTTAATGCCGCGCTTCGCGCTCGGCGACGCAGACATGAAAGGCTTAATTGCCTATCTGAAAGAACTCGGTAGTGGAGACATCCCGGGGGTCACCCATACCGTGCTGCACTTCGCGACCATCATCACGCCGGATGCGGATCCGGTGAAGAGTCGTGGCATGCTCGATGTGATGCAGCAGTACTTTGCCGATAAGAACACCTTTCCATTTCCACCGAGTCCGCACATGCGTTCCTCAGGAAAAACGCTCTACAGCAAGAGCATGTACATGGCTAACCGCCGCTGGCAGCTGCATGTCTGGCGACTGAGTGGGCCGGCTGCGACATGGACGCGGCAGTTGGCCCAGGATCTCGCGGAACAGCCGGTGATGGCGGCCGTATCCGGATTGGGCGGCAGCAACTGGGTGCCGGTGCATGAGTTCTGTCAACGCGAGCACCTGCCTTGTTTATTTCCCAACGTCGAGGTACCGCCGGTTGCCAATCAAGATTTTTACACCCTGTATTTCTCGAGGGGAGTGCTGCTGGAGGCGGATCTGATCGCGAATCGCATCAGCGAGCCGGGCGCTGGCCGTTCAGTTAACTCGGTGCTGCAAATCTACCGTGCCGGAGACAGCGGCGCCGCGGCCGCCCAGGTGCTTGCTGCGACCTTGACGGCTAGAGGCATAACGGTGCGCAACGAAGCGCTTGCGATTGACGCATCGGTACAACGCCTCAACCACGCGCTGCGCACGGCTGCCGCGGCGGACACGCTGGTCCTGTGGCTGCGCCCGGCCGACATTGCGGCGCTGGGCGAGGTGCCCATGGCGGCTACCGCGCCCGCCGCGGTTTACCTGTCGGGATTGATGGGTGGCCTCGAAAACGCGCCCTTGCCAGCGAGCTGGCGCAGCAACACACGCATAGCCTATCCGTTCGATTTGCCCGACCACAGTCGCGTTCGTGTCAACCTTCCCTTGCAGTGGTTTTCGATCCGGCACATTCCGCTAGTCGCCGAGCAGGTGCAAGTGGATACTTACTTGGCTTGCGGATTGCTGGCCGAAACCTTAAGTCATATGGCCGATACCTTCGCGCGCGACTACCTTGTGGAACGCACTGAGACCATGATCGAGCATCGAATGATGACCGGCCCGTATCCGCGATTGACGCTGGCCGAGGGACAGCGCTTTGCGTCCAAGGGTGGGTACTTGGTGCGGTTCGCAGGCGCCGCAGGCACGAAACTGATAGTTGATCGTGAATGGACGATTCCGCAATAGCGTAAAATAAAGCCCCGGAATTGAACGGAGAGTGAACGAATATGTTTGCGAAAAATTGGTTTTATTCGATCACCCTGATTAGCATCATGGGCCTCGCGCCCGCATCGCGGGCGGGCGACGCCGGGCAAAAGCCAAGGTCCGACGACGCGGCCTCGCGCCCCGTGGTCACTACCACCGTGGGTTATTCGGTGCCGGACGTACAGCTGGTACGGGACGACGGCAAGCAGGTATCGTTGCCCGCGGAAATGAATGATGGACGAGCGGTGGTGCTCAACTTTATTTTTACCACCTGCAGTTCATTCTGTCCCCTGAGCAGCCAAACATTCCGGGAGTTTCAGCAAGAATTGGGACCCGACCGCGAGCGCGTGCATTTGATGTCGATTTCTATCGACCCAGAACAGGACACGCCCGCGCGCCTACGCGACTATGCGCATAAATTTGCTGCGGGCCCGGGCTGGCAGCACTACACCGGGACGTTGGCGGCAAGTCTCGCCGCACAACGCGCCTTCGGTGCATACCGTGGCGATAAAATGAGTCATACGCCGCTTACGCTGATGCGTGCGGCCGGCGCCAAAACCTGGCGGCGAATCGATGGCTTCGCAACCCCGAGTGAGCTATTGAGTGAGTGCCGTCAGCTGCTAGCCGTGCAGTGATCCGAAATCCCCCTCGAACTCGGCTGCGCAGCTTGGGCGCCATGCTGCTGGTGGCCCTGTTCGCTGCGCAAGCCTCTGCGCAAGAGGTTGCCGACCCCGTTGGCGAAGCCATTTATCGGCGCGGCATACTGCCGTCGGGTCAACCCATTACCGCCAAACGTGAACCCGATCTACAGATTTCAGGGGGGGATGCCGCGTGCAGCAATTGTCATCGACGCAGCGGGCTTGGGGAACTCGAAGGGCACATCAGAATTCCGCCGGTCACCGGCGCCGCTCTTTTTCGTCCGCGCGTGCATGACGGCAATGTCGGCGCTCCGCCCAACAGCGACGCCGCGTATTCCCGCCGGGACGCATACAGCAAAGAGGCCTTGGCGCGCGCCATACGCGAGGGCGTTGCGGTCGATGGCAGCCAACTCAATTACCTGATGCCGCACTACAGTCTTGCCGACGCCGACATGGCGAGCCTGATCGGGTATCTAAAAGGACTGACACGATTCAAGTCGCCTGGCGTCAACGCAGGAGTTTTGCATCTGGCCACCATCGTTACACCCGACGCGGATCCAGTGAAGCGCCGCGCCATGCTCGATGTGCTCGATCACTATTTTGCCGACACAAACGCTGCCGCGCTTGCCGGTGGTCTGCACTCGCGTTCCCCACAGGGCGCCATGAGCATGCCCAATTACCGCTGGCAGCTTCATATTTGGGAGCTCACCGGGCCTGCATCGGCATGGGATCAGCAGCTGCGTACGCATCTCGAGCATGAGCCGGTGCTTGCCGTGATCTCGGGTGTGGGAGGCAAGACGTGGGCACCGATACATCGCTTCTGCGAGCAAGCCGGGTTGCCCTGTTTGTTTCCTAACGTCGATCTGCCGGTCGTGGCCGAGCATGATTTCTATTCGCTGTATTTTTCCCGCGGCGTACTCCTCGAAGCGGACTTGATTGCGCATGCGATAACCGGCGACAAAAGGCTGCCGGCGGCGCACCGTGTCGTGCAGATTTATCGCCGGGATGATATTGGGCAGCAGGCCGCCAACGCGTTACGCGGCGGTGTGGCGGGGGTGGATCTCGTCGATCGGCCGCTGAGAACCGGCAACGGCAAACAGCAGTTGGCCGCGGCGCTGCGCGACATTGGGTCACGCGACGTCGTGGTGCTATGGCTGCGGCCCCAGGATCTTGCGTTACTGGCGGCCCTGCCGTCGGTTCACTCCAGGGTATTCATTTCAGGGCTCATGGGAGGCTTGGATCAATCACCAGTGCCGGCCGCCTCGCGTGGCGTCGCGGTCATGGTCTATGCCTTCGACTTGCCGGACCATCGCGTTATCCAAACAGACTATCCTCTTGGTTGGTTTCGCATCAATCATATCCCGGTGATCGACCAGCGGGTACAGACGGACACGTGGCTGGCGTGCGTCCTATTGTCTGAAACCTTGAGTCATATGAGCGATTCGTTCGTCCGCGACTACTTGGTGGAGCGACTGGAGGGAATGCTCGATCATCAAATGCTCACGGGTTACTACCCGCGCTTAAGTTTGGCTCCGAATCAGAGATTCGCATCCAAGGGCGGCTACCTGGTGAAATTTGCAGAGCCTAGTGGATCACGACTCGTGGCCGAGAGCGAGTGGATAGTCCCTTGAGCCCAAGGACGGCTTGGACGCGTCGAGGTCAGCCTACCGATATATTGCGCTGCAGCCCTACATCGGTCTGCGGGTCGATTTGCGCGCCGCTCGTCAGGCCATTGCGTACGGCAAACATGGTAATCGCCGCGGCGTTGTGCAGGTGTAATTTGCGCATGAGATTGGAGCGATGCTTTTCGATGGTCTTGACGCTCAACGCCAGCGCACGTGCGATCACCTTGTTGGACTCGCCCAGGGCGATCCTGGTCAGTACTTCGCGTTCGCGGCCCGTGATACTCTGTGAATTCGGCGCGCTTCGCCGCGGTTCGCCGCCCGATAGATATCCGGACAAGATCTTGCTTGCGATGGCCTTGCACAGGAATTGCTGGCCCGACGATACCGTACGAATCGCCAGTATCAACTCGGCGCGATTCGCATCCTTAAGCACGTAGCCATCGGCGCCGGCGTTGAGAGCGGCGCGAATATATTCTTCGCTGTTATGCGCGGTCAGGACGAGTTTGCGGGCACGCGGCGCGACTTCCCTTATTTGCGCGAGCAGCTCAAAACCAGAACACTTCGGCAGCGCCAGGTCTGTCAGCACCAGGTCGGGTTGCAACTCACGGATGCCTGTCAAGCTTTCTTCGACGCTGCCGAAATCTCCGCAAATTTCAACGTCAGGCTCGATTTCAATGAGTGCTTTCAGTCCCTCGCGCAGGATCGCATGGTCTTCGACGAGTACGATGCGAATCCGTGTCTTTGGCACGCTCACGATATGGGGAGTGGATTCGAGGGTAGCGGACATGAATCAACTCCTTCCCTGGCAACACCGTGTGTCGCATTTAGCAGTCAATTGGATATATCCCGAGCCAATAGATAACATCCTTGCTAACTTCTACACTTGCTTTGTTACGGTTTTCCCTTAATTGTAATTATTATAGGGTTCCGCGCAGTGGACAAGCAACTGATAAGACATAATATCGTTGCCTTGCGGATGGAGTGATCAGGGATGGGACCTGTTTCGCAGTCAACAAATGATTTCGTCAAATTGCAGAGGCAGCGGCGGCCGAGCGGTGTACTCGGTGGTGTCCATCATGCGTACGCTTGAATCTGCAGCCTTCGGCGCGGAAGAGGCCCCCCGCCTGGTCCCCACCAGTATCGTATTGATCGACGATCATGCAATCCTGCGCGAGGGACTGCGTGCATTGCTGGACGCGGAGCGCGATTTTCAAGTGATCGCCGAGGCAGGCACCCTCGCCGAGGGAATGACGCTGTCGAAGCGGCTCCAGCCGGACATGGCACTCATCGACATCTCTTTCCCGGAGGGGAGCGCCATCGCGGCGATCGGCACATTGCGTCGCGCCTGTCCCGGCACGGGGATCATAGTACTGACGGTGAACAACACCCCAGAGTGTGTGCACGCGGCAATGAATGCCGGTGCGCACGGGTTCGTGGCCAAGGATGTTGTCTTCGAGGATCTGCTGAGCACCATTCGCTCGGTGTGTTCGTGGCATGCGCTTACGGCGCAATCCCTGCCGTCAGCGCGGCTGCAGGGAGGTCTGGCGGTGCGCCGACATGACTCCTCCGCGCCCAAATTGACGTCGCGCGAGCGTCAAGTATTGGTCGGGGTGGCGCAAGGCTACACTAGTAAAGAGATCGCGGCGAAGCTCGACAGAAGCGTGAAGACCGTCATCAAGCATCGCTCCAACATGATGCGCAAATTATCATTGCACGATGCCTCGGCGGTGACTCGATTCGCCATCGCCAACGGATTGTTGGTCCCGTAGAGTCGCGCTCAAGATGGCCCTGAGCTCCGGCAGACAGGAGCCACAATTGGTGCCGGCGCGCAATTGCCGGCCGATTTGCTGCAGGCTGCTCAAGCCAAATTCATGAATCGCGGCGCAGATGGTGTTGCGCCCGACACCGAAGCAGGAGCAAATCATCGATCCCGCGTCCGGTCTTGCGTCCGCAGGCTGACCGATCAGCAGCCCCGCCCGATCTGCGTCATCCAATGCCTGCTTTGCGAAAAGACTCGCTACCCAGGCTCGCTGTGGGAGATCCGGCCGCGGTGAGAGGGGGTCAGGCTGGAGGTCGCGCCGCAGGCCATGTGCGTAAACAAGCCGAAGCTCAACATCGCAATCAAAGCCCCTTGGGCACTGTCCATGCGCGAGAACAGCATCAGGCCGAGACCTTCCATGAGTATCAGTCCGAACAACAGTGCGGTGCGGCCGTCCAAACCCTTGGTGTGCGCGATGCGATCGGAAATAATCCCGCCGAGCGCCCGCGCGAATAGAGCCAGCAGGCCGAAGCTGCCGGCGTACAGTCCGGCCGTTTTGACATCCATCGAAAATCGATCCACATAGTAGGTGGCGGCGAGACTGTGAATGGTAAGTTCAATACCGAAGCAGGCGCCATAGGTAGTGAACAGCATCCATACGCGGTAATCGCGGGCGGCGGCCAGAAAGCTCTCGGCGGCGCTCTTGCGTGCCGGCACAGTTCCAACCTGCCTTCGCGCCAGGTCTGCCAAGTTGCCCTGCGGAGTATCTTGCGCATGGCGGTAGTACGGCACCGCCACTACCAGCATCAAGATTCCAGGAACGATCATAGCAAGGCGCCAACTTAGGGATTGGGATACCCCCAAGGCGACGAGGGCGGCCAGTGGCAATGGCAAGAGGACCTGGGTGACGCCGCCGCCGGCATTGCCCCACCCGGCGGTCGCCGCATTGGCGGTGCCCACTACATTCGCCGCGAACATGCGGGTGGTATGAAACTGGGTGATGACAAAGGACGCCCCGACGGCGCCTATGCACAGGCGGCAGAATAGAAATGAACCGTAGGTGTGCGACAGGCCGATGGCGACCACCGGCAGCGCGCCCAACGCCAGCAGCCAGGTGTAGGTCAGGCGCGCACCATATCGATCGCACAAGGGTCCCACCAACAAACGCACGAATATGGTGACGCAAACGGCGGCGATGTTGATATTGGCGACCTGATCCTTGGTCAGATGCAGATCGCCGCGAATCACCGGCATCAGGGGCGCAACGGCGAACCAGGCGAAGAAGCATACGAAGAAGCCCAGCCACGCCAAATGGAAGACGCGCATCTGAATACTGGAAAGGCTGAAGAGGTCTATCCGCGTCGCGCGTCCGTCCATGCCCAACTCCTGCTCTATAGACTGCAGCAGTAGCATCTATCGTGCCAGGACGCCGCCGGAGGGCGATGTCAACTAATTCAAGCGTTTATAAGGTCGACATCGCGATGCGCGTGCGCGCGGTGCCGCTTCGCGCTGTCTCAAGGTGCATCGCCGCACGACCACGCACGGTTTGCGCTCATTCCTCTAGGTGCCCAAGAGGAATTCGTGCGGTGCGTTTGATCGTCGCCAGCACCACGCTCGACTGCATGTCGCGGACATTGGGTACGCGGATGAGCTTCTTGAGTACCACATTGCTCAACGCCTCCAAGTCCCTGCCGTACACCTCCAGCATGAAGTCGTAGGTTCCCGTCATCGCAAAACACTTGGTGACCTCATCCATGAGCAGAATGGCCTTTTCGAATTTCGACACGGTCTCGTCGGTGTGCTGGGTCAGTTTCACCTGCACGATTGCCAGCACTCCGAGTCCAATGCGCGAGGGATTGAGGATGGCTGCGTAGCCCTCGATGGCGCCGCTCGATTCCAATGCCTTGATTCGCCGCGCACAGGGAGTGGGCGATAGGCCCACGGCTTCGGCGAGTTCCACGACCGGCAGGCGCCCGTCTTGCTGCAACGCGGAAAGTATCCGTGAATCGAAGCGATCGAACTCCATGTTATAGCTCCAGAATAGTCATAAATTAGTGATTATCCCTAACTATTATGCCAAATAGCGGTGTTTTTAGCGATTGCATCGGGTCGGGCTAGATTAGTCTCCCTTCCCAAGGCCACTCATTAATGGGATCGTGATGAATGTAAGCCCGAAGCGGATGCGGGGAGTACCTGGGTTCGGCTCCCTGGATTGGCGCACGGTGTTGCCACTGGTCGCGGCGTCACGCGCGCTCGATGACCTGGAGGAGTCAACGCTGCTGCCGCAGCGCAAGGTCCTCTATCAGTTCTCTGCTCGCGGACACGAACTCACCCAGGTGTTATTGGGCAAGCAACTCACCGGATCTCGAGACGGAGTGGGTGCTTACTATCGATCACGCCCGTTGTTGTTGAGCTTGGGGCTGGAGCTAGAACAGGCACTGGCGTCAACCATGATGCGCGTCGGCGGCATGAGCGACGGGCGCGATATCGGAGTGGTGTTCAATCTGCCACGCAAATCCGGCGCCTGCGTTCTGCCGGTTTGCGGTGGAGTGGGGACCCAGTACACACCGGCGGTAGGCTGGGCTCAGGCCTTGCGCTATCGCGCCGCCGTACTCGGCGACAAAGAATGCGAGAACAGCATCGCCGTCGCCCATGGCGGAGACGCCTCGACGGCCACGAACGGCTTCTGGGCGGCCCTCAACATAGTGACCACCGAGCGCCTGCCGTTCTTATTCTTCATCGAGGACAATGGCTACGGCATCTCGGTGCCTTCGCACCAACAGACTCCGGGCGGCAACATCGCCAAGAATCTCGCAGGCTTTCGCGGACTTCGCGTACTCGACGGCGATGCCTCGGACCCAATGGCAGTTGCGGAGCTGATAGAAAATGCCGTGACGAATGTGCGCGCCGGGGGCGGCCCCGCGCTGATTAGGGTGGTGGTGCCGCGGCTCTCCGGCCACTCGGGTCAGGACACTCAGACCTATAAAAGCGCCGCCGAAATCGCGCTCGAGCGCGCGCGCGACCCACTTGAGAAACTTCGTGCCCAATTGGTACCGGAAATCGTCTCGGCCGCCGATTGGGACCTGGAAATAAAGATGGGCCGAGAAGCGGTGGCGCAAGCCCTTGCCGCCGTCGAACGGCGCGCTACACCCGACCCTGGGCGTATTCGGCGTTATCTGTTTTCGGAACTCGCGGCGGACGGCTGCATTGAATTACAGCAGCAGGGCGGAACCTACTGCGAGGGAGTGGTACCGCCGGCCGGTACGGAGCACGCGAGTCCGCAAGGGCCGCGCATCAATCTGGTGACTGCCGTGCGCCGCACTCTCGAGCGTGAACTCGCCGTCAATCCTCGTATGCTGATCTTCGGCGAGGACGTGGGCCGTAAAGGCGGGGTACACGCCGCGACTCTCGGGTTGCAGGAGAAATTCGGCATCGGGCGAGTCTTCGATACCAGTCTTTCCGAGGAAGGCATCATCGGCCGGGCGGTGGGCATGGCGGCGGCCGGACTCATGCCGGTGCCGGAAATTCAATTTCGAAAATATGCGGATCCCGCCGCGGAACAGCTCAATGACTGCGGCACCATGCGCTGGCGCACTGTCAATCGATTCGCCGCACCCATGGTGGTGCGCATCCCCGGCGGTTTTTTCAAATGCGGCGATCCCTGGCACAGCCAGTCCAACGAAGTGCAGTGGCTGCACGGACTGGGCTGGCGGGTGGCCATGCCATCGAACGCCCAGGATGCCGTTGGATTGTTGCGCAGCGCCTTGCGCGGCAATGATCCGACGATCTTTTTTGAACACCGATCACTGCTCGACGGCAGTTGGGCGCGGCGAGCCTACCCCGGCGATGAGTTCGTGGTGCCCTTCGGCAAGGCCAGCCTGCTACGCGAGGGCAGGGTTGTGACCGTGGTCACTTGGGGCGCCATGGTGGAACGCTGTGAGCAGGCCATCGTGAGCACCGGCATTGCCGCCGATCTATTGGACTTGCGGACCCTATCGCCCTGGGATCGCGAGGCCACGCTGGCATCGGTGCGCAAGACCCGCCGTTGCCTGATCGTTCACGAAGACACTCTAACCGCCGGCTTCGGCGCCGAGATTGCAGCGGTGATTGCCAAGGAAGCGTTCTTCGATCTCGATGCGCCCATCGAGAGGCTGGCCATGCCGGATGTTCCCAGTCCGCATAGCCCCGTGTTGCTTGACGAGGTCCTGCCGAGCGTCGAGACAATTTCACAGGCAATCAAAGCGCTGGCGGAAGTCTAGTGACGAACCTCGCCGACGTATTGGTTCCGCAGAACGAAGAGGGTACTCGTGCCACGGTTTTGCGGTGGTGCAAGGCCCTAGGCGACAGGGTCGCCAAGGATGAGCCGCTGGTAGAGCTCGAGACCGATAAGGTCACCGTGGAAATTCCGGCGCCCGCGGATGGTACTTTGATCGAAATCCTCAAGCTGGCGAATGCGGAGGTGATTCCGGATGAAGTCATCGCACGCTTGAGCCTCGACGGCGAACTGTCGACGCCGCAAGTGGCGGCGGCGCCGGCAAGCGCTGCGGCCCAAGCACCACGGAGGGTATCTGCGTCACGCGTTGTGACTATGCGCTTAAGTCCGTCGGTGCGGCGGCTACTCAAGCAACATTCGATTGCGGCAACCGATATCGAAGGCACGGGCCGCGATGGACGCATCACGGCGCAGGATGTGACTCGTCGCGCGGCGGATACCGCGGGCGCGGCGAAAAAATTGCTGCCGGCGGAAGGGCGCGCGCAAGCGCCGGTTTCACCGGCGAGCAGTACTCGAGTGCCGCACACCGCCATCCGCCGGCGTGTGGCCGAGCACATGGCGCGCAGCCTGATTGAATCGCCGCATGTCACCACCTTATTCGAAGCGGATCTCACACGGGTGCTGGCGCATAGATCGCGTCAGGCGGCGGACTACCGGTCTCGCGGGGCACGCTTGACGCTGACCGCCTACTTCATCAGCGCCTGCATGCGCGCCCTGCGTAACCACCGGGAGGTCAATGCCACATTTCACGCCGATGCTCTGGAGTTGCACGCGGACGTGAACATCGGCGTGGGCACGGCTCTCGGCAACAAGGGATTGATCGTGCCGGTGATCCATCGTGCTCAGGGGTTGAACCTGTTCGGCATGGCGCAGCGGCTGGGTCAGCTGGTGGAGGCGGCTCGCGCCGGCAAGCTTTCTCCCGAGGATGTTCGCGGAGGCACTTTCACGATCTCGAACCACGGCGTCGGCGGCAGTCTTCTTGCGGCGCCCATTGTCATCAATCAGCCGCAGGTCGCGATTCTCGGGATAGGAAAGGTGCAGCGCCGAGTGTGTGCGGTGGAGGTCGACGGGGTCGAGTCCATCAGCGTGCGCTCTTTGTGCTATCTCACCCTCACCATTGATCACCGAGCACTGGACGCCTTCCAGGCCAACGGCTTTCTCAACGAGGTCGTCACGACGCTGGAGCAGTGGCCTGCGGACGAGGCATAGGCCGAGTCGCCGCAGGGCGCTACGAAAGCTTGACCCCGCCGAAACGCTGCATCACCGATGAGTCCGGCGCGGGCAATGGCCCATCGAGTTGGCGGGCGACGCGCGACAGATGCGCTTCGGAGGCTGCGAACACACGCGCATAAATATCCCGGCACAACGCGGCGGCCTGCGCTCCCGGCCAATCAGGTCGCAGCAATCGGGGCGGCAGGAGCGGGTCTCTCAGGTGCAGGCGGCGGTATTCGTGGATGAGCAGCGTGCGCACGATGAAGCAGGCTTGTTGATCAAGAGCGCGCGGGCCGTGTAGCGCGGCGAGCACGCGTTCGAAGCGCTTCACGAAGCGCTGGTAGCGCAGCCCTAGCTCTTCGAGGTCCCAACCCAAGCTCACGAGCCGCTGCGGGTCAGCGTCGTCCGCGAGATTGGCGTCGAATACGATGGCCATGGAGAGCGGGCCCTGCGGCCGCCGCGGCGCCGTGAGGGATTGCGAGTCGATCTCAGGGTGCGCGAACACATGGGCCGAGAGTTCACCGAATCCCCGCCAGATCAGCTCCTCCCTGTGTTCCTTCCGCTCTGCCGGGCGCATGGGCGGTAGCACGACCAGGGTCCAGCGGCCCGACCAGTGGCTATCCGGTTCGCTGTAAATGCGGCGCGTTGCTTCGGCGAATCGCTCGCGGCCGTCATTCGATAAATGGTATTCGCTGAGTTTGCCGGCACGGCGTCCCTCGAGCCAGCCGTCCTTCGCCAGGCGCGTGGCCGCGGTGCGTACCAATCTCTCATTGAGTCCAAAGGGGGCCGCCAGGGTAATGAGGCTGCCCAAGGCGATGGCCCCGCCGCGCGGCATGATGGAATCGCCGAACAGGGTGACGATGAGCGAGCCGCCCCGCAGCGGCCGCTGACGGCGAAAGCGAGTGATGAGCTCGGTGGCGGCGCTGTCGGGCATTGGCGCTCATGGTAATACGTTTATTCATCGTGATACAGAAAATATTGATTTTTTGGATTTTGTGTATCACAATATTCCTGTCGGATAATTCCTCGGAGGTGGGCATGTATACGCAAGCACTGGATATGCAGGGTTCCGACGTGGCGCCCATGGACGAAGCGGCGCTGGAACAGCGCTTTCTCGCGCGCGTCGATGCCGAGGAGAAGATCGAGCCCAAGGATTGGATGCCGGCGCGCTATCGCAACACCTTGATCCGCCAGATCTCCCAACACGCTCATTCGGAAATCGTCGGCATGCTGCCGGAAGGGAATTGGATCACCCGCGCCCCGACGCTGCAGCGCAAGGCGATTCTGATCGCCAAGGTGCAAGATGAAGGCGGTCACGGAGCCTATCTATATAGTGCAGCTGAGACTCTGGGCATCAGCCGCGATCAACTCATCGATCAGTTGCTGTCGGGCAAAGCCAAGTATTCCAGCATATTCAACTATCCGACCCCGACCTGGGCCGATGTGGGCGCCATCGGCTGGCTGGTCGACGGTGCCGCCATCATGAATCAGATTCCGCTGTGCCGCTGTTCCTACGGCCCGTATGCGCGCGCCATGGTGCGGGTGTGCCGCGAGGAGAGCTTCCACCAACGGCAGGGTTACGACCTGATGATGCATCTGGCGCAGGGCACGCCGGAGCAGAAGCGCATGGCGCAGGAGGCTCTGAATCGGTGGTGGTGGCCCGCACTCATGATGTTCGGGCCTTCCGATGCCAACTCGACGCACAGCGGCGACTCGCAGCGCTGGAAAATCAAACGCTTCTCCAATGATGAATTGCGCCAGAAGTTCGTTGATTTCACCGTGCCGCAGGCCAAGTTCCTGGACCTCACCATTCCCGACCCCTTGCTGCGCTGGAACGAGGCCAAGAAGCAGCATGAGTTCGGACCGATCGACTGGACCGAGTTCGATCAGGTTCTGAAAGGCAATGGACCCTGCAATGCGGAACGGCTTGCGGCGCGCCGCAATGCTCACGCCGCGGGCGCCTGGGTGCGG
>JANYLM010000060.1 GCA_025357835.1 Gammaproteobacteria bacterium | reverse complement strand
TGCCATTGCCATTGCCATCGCCGACCAGGTTCTGCAGGTGTGGGTCATGTCGTGGAAGCCGTGGTCCGACTTTGCCTATGCCTTGCAGCGCTGGGTTGCCTAACGCAAACGCCCTCGCATCTGCGAGGGCGCTGCGATTTGCCTAGAAGCCTTTCTGGCGCGGCTGAGTGTCTGCAGACTGGGGAAGGACTAGCGATGTCATACAGTTTCCTCTTTATAGACTTGCATTTTGCAAGTGAGTACCCACCCTAGCAGAATGACTTTCATTCTGCAAGCTACTGCCTTTACGGATAGGGAGTGAGGGACCGACCAATGAACAATGCAAAGCCTTTCGCACGTTCGGCCTGTGCCATCGCCAACTCATTGGACGTTCTAGGTGACAAGTGGTCGCTACTAGTCGTGCGTGATCTGTTGCACGGGAAACACACCTATGGCGAGCTCGCGCGGTCGCCGGAGCACATCCCTACCAACATCCTCGCAGAGCGCCTCAAGCGCCTGGAAAGTGCCGGTATCATCAGCAGCGCTCCCTATCAGGAGCGTCCGGTACGATACGCCTATACGCTGACTTCCAAGGGAGTCGCGCTGGGCGAGGTGCTGCTCGCGCTCGTGCGCTGGGGAAAACGACACATCCCGGGTACGGTGGCAATGACCCAACGGCCCGCTGGCGCTGAGGGTGCCGCGTCGCCGACAAGGCGCGCGAGATAAGCCGCTTCCGACTGAGTCCCTTGACGATCTTGGCTCCGCGCGCTTTCTATCAGCCGTCCGCTTCCGCCCGTTGCACCCAAACAAGAACCTTCATGTTCGATCTCGATCTTCATTGGGGCGAACGTCGCTATTCACGCCGTCACGGCGTTTTGGGCCGCCGCGAAGACATCGCGTGCGGACGTCGCACCTGCTACGTGCTCCGTACCCTTGACTCCGAGGTCCATCCATCCTGCATTCACGGCCTCAAACATTTCTTCGGCAGGACCGGTGTGGCCCTTCGGGATGCCGAATTGCTCGAACGCTTTCGCCCACCCTGCACGCGGGACTGCAAACGCTTTCACGTCGAGATTCAAGACTTCACCCAATTGCTCCGCGACTTGGGGTCTCGGGAGCATTGGAACAGAAAACCGAGTTAAGGATCGACGCACGACTGACCGCCGCGCCGCTGGTGCCTTAAAATGCTGCGGTTCTGATTGGCGGCGTTGCGGAAACGTTCGTATTCGCACGATTAGGTGACCTGCATGAAAACAGGCACTTGCGCGTTGCGGAACGGTATTGCATTATTGGACACCTTCGCAATACCTTTACGCAATATGCTAATCGGCTACGCCCGCGTCTCGACCGGCGAACAAGACACCGCTGCTCAGACCGCTGCGCTCAAGGCAGCAGGCTGTGAGGTCATCTTTAGCGAGAAGGCCTCGGGTGGCCGTTGGGATCGCCCAGAGCTGCACAAGCTGCTGAGTCAGCTCCGCAAAGGCGATGTGGTGGTGGTTTGGAAACTCGATCGCCTCTCACGGTCGCTGCGCGACGTGCTCACCCTCATGGAGCGGGTTCAGGAGAAGAAGGCTGGCTTCCGAAGTCTCACCGAATCGGTGGACACCACAACCCCGGCGGGCCGGATGATGATGCAGATGGTCGGCGCGTTCGCTGAGTTTGAGCGCGCCATGCTCAAGGAACGCACCCATGCCGGTCTCGACGCCGCTCGTAAAGAGGGCCGAATCGGCGGCCGACCACCGAAACTCAAAGCCCAACAGCGCCTAGAAATCCTGAAATTGGTGACGAAGGGAAAGAAGACCGCGGCGGATGCCGCACGCCTGTTCGGTGTTCATCCAGCCACTGTGTCGAGGCTATTGCGTAAAAAACTTGCCGCTTGATCGTATTCGATATGCACCCAGCGACTAACCGGCCTACGGCCGTCGATGATTTGCAGATCCCGAAAATGTGAACGCACAAATGGAGTTTCTCATGAGAGCACGCCTCATCTGCTGCACCGGCGCCTTCGCTTATGGTCTCTGCATTGCCTTGATTTCACCCTACGCCCTTGCGGGCCCACCGATGGTAAAGGGCGCTATCCCGGTTAAAGGCACCGGGACGGATTTGCTCAATGGTGCAGTCGTTCACTCGAAAGAGACCACGCCCGCGGGCGAGATTCAGAGAAGTACTGAGATCATAGAGTTGAACGGCGATCTAATTGGCAAACTTCTCTATCACGTCACGACGGTTATCGACACTAAAAAGGGAACACTCACGAACACAGGCGATCAGGTGTTTTCCGGCACAATAGCTGGCTCTAAACCGGTGATGATTCACGACTCTAAATTTAGGTTCGATGCAAATCTGACCACAGGCGCGGATACCGGGTCGGTACATTTATCAGACCATATTGCAGGTCCACGAGTCTCGTGCGACCTTACGGTGAATGGAACGGGCAAGAATACTGAGGGAAACCCGACGTTTAGTTACGTCGGTACCTGTAAGTATGGTCCCCATTAAATCCGTTGCTTCTCAAAACAAAAACCCGAATTAATGGGTTCCTTAACCCGGTTTTCTGTTCCACTGCGCCTCAGACCCCAAAATCGCACCGAGACCATCCAAACATGACAAAGCCAGCGAAACCGAACGTTCGAAAGGATGCCGACGCCGAAGCGCCGCCGCCGCGATCGATCAACCGCTCATCGACAATGCATAAAAGCCTAATAACCAACCCTTTTTCAGCAGCCTGCTAGATGAGGCTATCAACATCCAGTGATTGGCGTTTCCGGTCACCGATACGCCGCTTTCGAGTTCTAATCACCGAGATGAGATGCAGAGCGATCACTATGGCAAGCGCGGCTCCTAAACTCGCATGCAGTCGTGCCAAATAGCGGACCACAGGAGCCTCTCGGGCTGCATGTTCCCGAGCTGCCTCAGAGTCACTCGAGCCCGAATGCGCGGCACCTTCTTGGTGGTACCACTGTGGCAACGCGGGTATTCCAAAAACATGCTCGGGCATGCCTTCCTCTGAGGCGAGCCACCAACCCGAGATGGGTAGAGCGATGAGCAGTGCATAAAAGGTGGTTCGCAGTCCTCGATGCGCATCTGGCATTGCAGCTCCGCTCGCCGTCGGCCGATATACGAACCATAGGAGGACTCGAGTAATAGTCAAAAGATACACGGAGAGTCCCAGAAAACTGTGCCAGAGGAAGGCGCTATTACCTGAACCACGAGGGTCGATATTTTCCAACAGTGCTGTGATCAGCACTCCGCTAACGAGGGCGACTGTCACCCAGTGAATGGCTCGACTCCAGGCATAGCATCGAAGGGCAAATGCGCGATTTTGTGATACATCCGGTTGTTCATTCATTTTGGCCACCTCATTTCTGAACCAATGAGTAATGTTCTGGTGCTTGTCTCAGGTCGTCTTCCGCCGCCCATTCGCGCCAGATAGCGAGGCCAATGGCAAGCACGACCGGGCCGGCGAAGACACCGATAAGCCCCCAGGCGGCAATGCCGCCGATTGCGCCGAACATCACTAGAGCAAAGGGAACATGCGTTGCATTGCTGATGAGGAGTGGACGAAGCACATTGTCAATTGGATGCACCAGCAATAGACCCCACAAAAGCAAAATGACACCTTTCACCACATGGCTGGTGAGCAGCAAATAGCTGCCGAGGCTGCCCCAAACGAGAGCGGTCCCAAAAAACGGAACGAAAGACAATACGCCGGTGATTGCGCCAAGCAGCACGGATCCCCGGATGCCGAGAATCGCGTAGCCAATACCGGCAACCAAGCCTTGAACGAACGCGGTCGTCAGAAACCCAAACAGCACCGCACGTGTCATCGCACCGGCCGTACGGACATAAGCTTCGAGGCGACTGCCGAATGCATTCCTTACGACCCGACCCAATTGAACAAGAATTGAGTCTCCATCGCGATATAGGAAAAATAGCGTAAACATCACCAAAAACAGGTTGCCGACACTTCGGCCAACACCGCTCGCCAACGCCTTGATCTGACTGGTCCATGAGTGAGCCCATGTCGCGATCTGTTTGCCGAAGCCCGCCGGTTCGACGGTGAAATGATCCAATTGCTGCTGTAGCTGTTCTCCGAACCAAGGAATCCGACGAATGACCTCGGGAAGGATCAGGGTCTTCTCGGCAAGCAGCGCTTCCAACGATCGATAAGCCGAGACCAGCTCGCCGGCGATCAATACGAATAGCCACAGCACTGGCAGTATCACGGCACACGTCAGCACAAGCGTCATGCAGAATGCGGCAGCGCTCTGAAATCGACCGAACGGACGACGCAATACTCGATACAACGGCCAACTAACATACGCGAGGATGGCGGACCACGTTATGACGGAGGCGAATGGCCAGAGCACTGCAAGGCAGGCGACCCCGAGCGCAATCGCCAATATCAACAGCCCAAATCGCCTTGGGCGAACCCTCGCAATGGGCATCTCTGCTTGGATTTCTGGCATATGTTATTAATGGCTAGCATGCGATGCACCGCTTGAGTCTGACAATGCTCCTCGGCGCTCCGGGAAAGAAGCCGGACAAATGCGCAAAGCATAGGTAGATGTCCTAGTTTCCTTCCGTTGTCGAAGTGACACACTTGGTTTCCAAGTTTCTGCCGCGGGATACCCACGCTGCCGGACGAAAATCGACTGCTCGTGCCAATCGACGGATCGGATCACTCATTGCGCGCGCTCGCGCTGGTGATCAAGCGGGTCGCGTCGCATCGGCAGCTCCAGATATGCGTACTCAACGTGCAATTGCCATTGCCTTCAAGCCTGTTTGTCACGCCGTCGATGATCGCTCAGCATCACAAGCAAAAGAGCAAGGAGGATCTGGCGCGAGCACTGCGGATGCTGCATCGAAAAGCTGTGAAAGCAGAGATTCTGGTTCGAGTGGGCGAACCGGGTGAAACTATTGTCAAAGTGGCGCGACAGAAGCATTGCGGCGAGATTGTTATGGGTAGCCGAGGGTTGGGAAATCTTAAGGGTCTCATTTTGGGTTCGGTGACCAGCAAGGTCATTCACGCGGCGCGTGTGCCGGTAACCGTAGTGCCGTAGAGACGGCTGAATCCGACATATTTGCGCTTGAGTCACACATCGAGGGGCGTCGTTACAGTGGAGATTTCCTCCCCCATCGTATGCCAGGACTGAGACGAGCTGTCACACTGGTTCCGCACGGGCCTCGTACGTATAGATACTTAAGGCGGGTGGGATACTGCGGATACACCATCCGTCGCTGACGTTCTATCTTGCCCACGTGTAATGCGTGGGGGTAATTCAATGAATCCGAGAACTACGAGCCGCTACGGCATCCCGCTCATTACGCTACATTGACTCATGGTGGTGCTGATCGTCGCCATATACGCATGCATCGAGCTGAGAGGCTTCTACCCCAAGGGCAGCGCGATCAGGGAGGCGTTCAAGACTTGGCACTACCTGCTCGGCCTGACCGCCTTCGCCCTCGTCTGGTTGCGTCTGCTCGCGCGGCTCGCCGGGCGGGTGCCGCCCATCGTGCCCAGCCCGCCCCAGTGGCAGCTCCGAGTCGCGCATGTTGTCGAATTTACAATCTACGTGTTCGTGATAGTCATGCCCGTGCTCGGCTGGCTGAGCGTGAGCGCCGAGGGTAAGACCATCTCGTTATTCGGTCTCGAGCTTCCGCGATTGATCGGTGAGAACAAAGGGATTGCGAAGCAGCTCGAGGACGTCCACGGACTCATCGGCAACATAGGTTACGCCCTGATTGGCGTGCACGCGCTCGCAGCACTCATTCACCATTACGTGCAGCGCGACAATACGTTGAGACGCATGTTGCCGAGTCGACCGGGCGGATGAGCGGCGCCTCGTACTAAGCGTCCACCCGTGCTCATTTTATTGCCGCGTACAGGTCCTGATGACCCCATTCAAGAGTTGGAACGCAGAATGAGATCTAGCAAGCAATTCTCTGGGTAAACGCTATGATCCATCATTTTTTGCGACGGCTTCTCGCCATTGCCGCTATGGCTGTTCCGATCGCCTCGTGCGGCATGAGCGGTTCGGGTTCCAACACCGCCCCATTTACTCCCGATATTCAAGTAATCAGCGATGCCATCGCAGGGGCCGCGAAGTATCCAACTAGCTCAGTCGAGTTGACTGGTAGTCAAGTTCGATTGCGTATTTCGGTGAGCGATGCGACTCTTGCAATGGCCGATGAGGTTACTCGAAACAATGCCGCGACTTCCCTTGTCGCGGCCGCTGAGCAGGTACTGGCATTGCATCCTCAATATACGAAACTCCAAGCTATCAGTGTTGCCATCATTCACCCGGGCCCGACGGGCGACACCGGCAGCGGGTGGCATATCGAAGACGTAGTGGAATTCCGAAAAGGCCCGAATCAACGCTTTTTCCTGCATACCACCTGACGGTGCGCACTGGCGCCTAATCCTCATGCAGACCGACGCTTCTGCCAACGTGCACCTATGAGCCAGTTGCCCTTAGTCGGCCTCAGTTCCGTCGAAGCTGCAACCCGATTGAAGTCCGGCGGCTACAACGAATTGCCGGCAGCGGATCGGCGGGGTGTCTTTCGGATCGCCTTCGAAGTGGTGCGGCAACCCATGTTCGCACTGCTGATCGCAGGCGGTGTGGTGTATCTGATTCTGGGCGATCTCATGGAAGCTGTTCTCCTGCTCGTCTTTGCCTCGCTCTCTGTCGTCATCACCATCGTCCAGGAGTCCCGCAGCGAGCGAGTATTGGAGGCCCTGCGTAATCTCGCTAGCCCGCGAGCGCTGGTAATTCGCGACGGCAAACGAGTTCAGATTGCCGGGCGAGAAGTTGTCTGCGGCGACCTTCTCGTTATCAGCGAGGGAGACCGGGTTGCGGCGGATGCAACCGTAGTGGACGGCCATGACCTTTTGCTCGATGAGTCGCTATTGACTGGCGAGTCTCTCCCAGTGCGTAAGTTGGCGGCTGCCGTTGACTTGCAAATAGGGTCGGTGCCAGCAGTCGCTGGCGGTGAAGATTCGCCCTACGTATTCGCCGGTACATTGGTCGTCCGGGGTACCGCGAAGGCTCTCATCCGTGCCACCGGCGTTCACAGTGAAATGGGCAAAATCGGCAAGGATCTTAGGTCTATCGAGACCGAACAGCCGCATCTGCAGCGTCAGATGAGTTGGCTAATCCGCGACTTCGCCATCGTCGGTGCCGTGGCGGGTGCAATGGCAGTTCTCCTGTTCGGCCTGCTGCGCGGTTCATGGTTGCAAGCCATGCTAGGCGGTATCGCACTGGGAATGTCGCTGCTGCCCGAGGAATTCCCATTGGTCATGACCGTGTTCATGGCCATGGGAGCTTGGCGCATCTCGCAGGCGCGAGTTTTGACCCGCCGTGCGTCGGCGATCGAGACGCTAGGTGCAACCACGGTTCTGTGCACGGACAAGACGGGAACCCTCACGGAGAATCGGATGACCGTTGTGACCTTGAGAGGCGCAGATGGGCGCTGGGACAAGGATTCCAAGGAACTGCCATCGCCGGCGATGAGGGACGTACTCGACGTTGCACTCTCGGCGAGTGCAAGAGAGCCTAGTGACTCCATGGACCTGGCTGTCCATGCAATGGCGACCTCGGTCGGTGGGTTGCGACTGCCGGTGAATGCCGATCGCCGGCTCATTCGCGCCTACGGTCTTCGCCCGGACCTGTTCGCGGTAGCCAATGTCATTGGCGATGAGGCGCAGCGCAGCGCCCGAGCGTACGCAAAAGGCGCTTTGGAAGCGATCGGCGAACTTTGCCACCTGCCGAGTGATCGCCTGGCGCTCGTGCGTACTCAAGTGGATGAACTGGCCGGTCGGGGAATCCGAGTGCTCGCGGTCGCCCAATCGCCGCAGCTCGACCCAGGTCAGATCGCTACCTTGGCGGATTCTCCGCGCGGCATTAACTTCGAGTATGTTGGCTTGATTGGCTTTGCCGATCCTCTTCGTTCCAATGTACCCGCCGCCGTCAAGGAGTGCCGATCCGCTGGAATCCGAGTGCTCATGATTACCGGCGATTATCCTGCGACGGCGTGCGCCATCGGCAGCCAAGCGGGATTGGATGCGACGAAGGTACTTTCAGGCGACGAGATCGATGCCCTGACCGATGAAAGCCTGGCAACTCGTGTTCGGGACACCTCAGTATTTGCGCGCATCCGACCCAATCAGAAGCTGCGCATCGTGAAGTCCCTGAAGGCTAACGGAGAGGTCGTCGCCATGACCGGCGACGGCGTTAACGATGCGCCGGCAATCAAGGCGGCCCATATCGGCATCGCTATGGGCGGCCGCGGTACCGACGTTGCCCGTGAGGCCTCCGCCATCGTGCTGCTGGACGATGACTTCGGGTCTATCGTCAAAACCATTCGCTTGGGAAGGCGGATCTACGACAATCTGCGCAAGGCGATCGAGTACATCGTAGCCGTACACATTCCGATTGCGGGCCTCGCACTTCTCCCGCTGCTACTCGGCATGCCCTTGATGCTCACGCCCATTCACATCGCGTTCCTTGAGATGATCATTGATCCGGCTTGTTCGATGGTCTTCGAGGCTGAAGGGGAGGAGGCGAATGTCATGCGCCGGCCGCCGCGTGACCCCAAAAGTCCACTGTTGCTGCGGCGTCGGATTCTCTGGGCGCTGCTGCAGGGACTCATCGCACTGGCGATCCTCGCCGGCGTACTCATCAGCGCGTCACGAATGGGTATGGCCGAGGCCGACCTTCGCACTCTCGTATTTACCTCGCTAGTGCTAATCAATATGGGATTGATCCTGGTGAACCGGTCGTTCGAGTCATCGCTGCTTCGTGCCTTGCTGCAGCCCAATCGCGCCTTGTGGATCTTGCTGGGGAGTGTCCTGTTGTTGCTCGGCGTCGCCATCTACTGGCAGCCCGCGCAGTCGCTGTTTCATTTTGGGAAACTGCACTGGAACGACCTGGCGGTTTGCCTGGCTGTCGGTGCGGTCAGCCTGGTTGGTTTGGAAGCCCTTAAGTCGAAGTTGTTTAGGGCCGAAACAATTAATCCGCCAAATGTCGCTGCCTCTTAGACTGTGAACTGGCGCATCTTATGATGCCGGACTCGCAAGTCGCGGAATCATCGCGACAAGATCTTTCTGCGGAGCGACTAGACTATTTACGGACTGCCCCACTTAAAGTGGAAATCACTTATGCTTTATCTGGATTGGGACCGGCAAAACAGTCCAAATGGCCCACCGCCCACCATCGGTCCATACACAAGTTGTGATTTATGATCGAGTCGAATCGTTCACGACGTCATTCGCCATCTATTGGTACCAAGCGAAGATTTTTATCGCACCCGCTGACGGACCTGTGGGTATTGCCGCGAAAAAATGCTCATCGTGCCAATAGGTTAAGACGCCGGGAGATTATTGAGTGGGAGTGACGGGGCAGCGCTCGTGGACGGAACGAGTCACTCACAGTGACTGCAACGAGATTCGTAAACCACTTCCGTCCATGGCGATGCACGGCATTTCTGATCGAACACGCCGGGTTTGCCGCGTCCGTTTGAACCTGTCGCGCCATAGTCCGTTGCGTCCCCGCCCGTCGCAGGCACGCCCGCCATGTCCGTCGCACGGATATGCCTGGCGCCGGCCTGAAGCCACGCTTCTGTATGTGCCAGTTGATGTTGTTCCGGAAGAGCGCGTTGACCCGGTTCGAGATCACCGCGCGAGTGCCAGCGCTGCCGAAGGCCCGGTTCAGCGCCCAACTGCGGAACCGCGTGTGGTGCAGGGCATCGTGCATGGACGTCACCATCAACTGGCTGCCGCGGCACGACTCACATCGCTGACGATGGTCCCGTCCACCAGCTGGATGGTGCGGTCGCAGGTCTCGGACAGCCGCGGGTCGTGGGTGACGATGAGCACCGCGCAGCCGTATTCCCGGTTGAAGTGCCGGAACAGCTCGAACACGCCCCCAGCCGTCTTCGTATCGAGATTGCCGGTGGGCTCGTCGGCCAGCAGCAGTGGCGGGCGCGTGATCAGCGCCCGCGCGATGGCTACCCGCTGCTGCTGCCCGCCCATTAGCTCCCCAGGCTTGCGGTCGGCGAACGACTCCAGTTTCACCTGCTTGAGCAGGCCGCGCGCGCGCTCGAGGGTGTCCTGGGACGGGCGCCCCTTCGACACCAGCAGCGGCATCATCACGTTCTCCGGTGCGCTGAACGCCGGGATCAGGTGATGGAACTGGAACACGAATCCCAGCGCCTCGGCACGCAGCGCGGTGCGCGCCTCGTCATCCAGCTTGCGCGTGGCGCGGCCCAGCGGGTACAGGTCTCCCGCAGTCGGGGAATCGAGCAAGCCCAACAGGTTCAGCAATGTGCTCTTGCCGGATCCGGAAGGACCGATCAGCGAGGCGAAGTCGCGGCGCCGGATGGAAAGGTCGAGGCCATGCAGCACCTCGATCTCCGTGGGCAGGCCCACGTTGTACGACTTGCGCAGACCGGCCAGCCGCAGTACCTCCTCGTCACGCCGCATTTCTGAGTTGCCCTCAGACATGGCGGATCGCCACCACGGGATCGAGCCGCGCCGCACGCCGCCGGCACCGCCGCCGATACCGTGCCGGTGATCGTGGCAATGGCCATCGAGATCGGTACCAGCGACGGGGCCACCGGGGTATAGAACAGCTTCGGGCCGAAGGTGTTGAACACCCCCACCAGCCCCCATCCTGCCAGCGCCCCGAGCGCGGAACCTGCGAAGCCCAGCACCGCGCCCTGCACCAGGAAGACCTGAAGCATCTGTCGCTGGCGGGTGCCCATTGCCCGCAGGATGCCGATCTCGCGGGTGCGCTGCACGACGCTGATCGGCTGGCGACCCGCAAGGCGGTGAACGCGAACGGCTCCGTGCATCGCACTCCGCTCAAATATCGATTGATCGAATGTTTGGCCCGAAACGCCGGAATGATAGTCACGCATAAGCAACTCATCACCGAGGTGTGGGGTCCGGACCGACAGAGCGATACGCGCGGCTTACGCTCATATGTCAAACAGCTTCGACAAAAGATGGAACCCGATCCGCGCCAGCCGTGTTTTTTGATCACGGAAGCCGGCGTGGGTTACCGTTTAAACATCGACGATGCAGAGCCCCCTGCAGAATCGCCTGGTCAGAACGACATGCGCAATTATCCGGACGTCACTTACTGATCCGTGCATCAAATAGTGCGTAATATGGTATACTTTCGGGCATGGCAAGCAAAAGCGATGCTCGTAAATTGGATTCGTCGGCGTTGGCGCATGTGCGTCGTTCGCTGGTGCACGCGGTGCGCCGCGGTATGAGCCAGACCGAGGCCGCGCGGGTCTTCGGCGTGAGCCTCAGAGCGGCGAACAAGTGGATGGCCCTGGATAAAGACGGCGGCCTGCGAGCGTTGAAGCTCAAGCGCCGGGGTCGCCGGACTGGGGAAGGTCGGTTGAACGGCGCGCGAGCTAAGCGGATACGTCAGATGATCATCGACACCTTGCCGGACCAGCTGAAGTTGCCGTTTTATTTGTGGACGCGAGCTGCAGTAGTGAGCTTGATTGAGCGTGAGTACGACGTCACCGTGTCTCTGACTACGGTGGGCCGGTATTTGAAGAGTTGGGGCATGAGTCCACAGAAACCGGTGCGCCGCGCGTACGAGCGCAACGATGCAGCGATGTCGCGCTGGTTGCGGCATGAGTATCCGGCCATTGCAGCCCAAGCGAAGCAGGAAAAGGCCGTGATTTACTGGGGCGACGAGATGGGCCTGCGCAGCGATCATGTGAGCGGAACCAGTTATTCGCTGTTGGGGCAGACGCCGCTGGTGCGCGCCACGGGCCAGAGGTTCGGCTGCAATATGATCTCCGCGATTACCAATCGCGGGCACCTGGCCTTCATGGTGTTCCACGGCAAGTTTGACGGCCGCTTGTTCGTTCACTTCATGCAACGGTTGCTCAAGCAGGCGGCGGGCAAGGTCTATCTGATCGTTGACGGTCATCCCGTACACCGCTCGGTTGTTGCTAAGGAGTTTGTCGAGGCGAACGCTGAGCAGCTCCGTTTGATCCGTCTGCCAGGCTATTGCCCAGAACTGAACCCCGACGAGCTTTTGAACCAGGATGTCAAAACCAACGCCTTGGGGAAAAGTCGGCCGAGCAACCGAGCGGAGATGATGACTGGCGTGCGCAGTCACTTGTATCGCCGTCAACGACAGCCACAGATCATTCGCAATCTTTTCCAAGAAAAACACGTTCGCCATGCCGCCTGACCTAAATCTACACACTATTTACCGGCCTGCTCAGTAATTCGTGATGGGTACCGCGTCGGCCAGGCGCACCGAGTCTCGGGCCGCCGCGATGGCGGTACTCATCGGATCGTCATACCGGAGGCTGGCCTCGAGCGCCTTGTCGGCCCATTGACGCGCCGCGGTTCGGTCGCCGCTGCGAAGCAGGAGCGTGCTGTGCACCAGCCACAGTCGAGGCTGCACGCGCACGTCGTAGAGTCCTGTCACCCTGTCCAAGGCGGTCAGCGCCCGGCCGCTTTCGCGCAGCGCGAGGGCGTCGTCGCCGCGCGCGGCGGCGATGCGGGCAAGCCCCGAATGAGCGAGGGCGGGTTCCACCAGCGGCCGGTTCGCGGCGCGTTTCAGCACTGCGTTGAACTCGAGCTCGGCCGCGGTGAAGTCTGGATCGCCCGCTTCGGAGTGGTCGAGCAGGAATCTCCCCCAGCGCTCGCGCATGCGCACGGCCCACGGCGACGAGGCGTCGTCCTTGGCGACCGATTCGTCGCGCGCCGCCTGCAACAGCGCGCGCGCCTCGCCGATGCGTCCGAGCCGATCATACGCGTCGCCGAGTTTTCGCCGCACTTCCCTGACCCCGAAATCGGCGCGGCCGTGTGCAACATAGTACTGGTAGTTGGCTTCGAAGATGGGAGCTGCGTCCCGGGGGCGTCCTTCCGCCGCCAGGCATTCCGCGTAAGTCTCGCGTGCCACCCTGTCGCCGCTATTGGTGGTCCAGTCCGCCGGAATCGCCGCCAACAGCTGCGCGAACAGGACATGGGCAGCGTCTCTTTTCCCGCGCTGATGCAGAAGCTGCGCGTGGTGGGCAACGGACCACCAAAACACCGTATTGTGCTCACCGTAGGTTTTTCTTGCCTGCATTTCGGCGCGCGCATAGGTGCCTTCCGCGGCGGCGAAATCCCCCAGCCTCTCCTGATCCCTCGCAAGATTGTACGAATAGTCCGCGATGCTCGAATCGTCGCGATTGGGCGCGGCTTCCGCGATGGCCAGTGCCTGCATGGTCAATTGAGCGGCCTGCGCATTGTTGCCTTGTTCGGTTTGAACGAGCGACGCCATGCTGAGCGCCGCAGCGTAGTCGTTGCTGAGCGGCGCCACCTTGGCGTATAGAGCGAGCGCCTGCCGGAGTGCAAGTTCGTAGTCGGGACCCAAACCACCGATCGCGCGCGCCCTTTCGCGCCACCACGTCGCGCGCATCACGCTGTCGTCGAGGCCCGCCTTCTTCAGCAGGAGGTCCGTTTCGTCCAACAGTCGATTGGCCCGGGGATAGTCTTCACGCACGCAAGCGGCATCGATTTCATTCAACAAGCCTTGGATGACGATGGGATGGGTTGAGCCGTAATACGCCCGGGCCAGTTCGATGCGGCGGCTCTGTGCCGCCGCGTAGTGTTCCTCGTCGGACATGTAGTCGTACATGTCGGCGGTCAGACCGAGCAATTCGATCTGCAGCTCAGGTTGTCCGGTGAAATCCTTTTCGATGCGTGCGGAACCGATGTTGAGCAATTCGCGGGCCGTTATCTCGCCGCGGGGCCGGTCCGAGGCAATGCGCGGATCGTTGGCCCGAAAGACACCGAGCAGAAAGTTCTTGGTCGCCGTCGCCCGTTCCGCCTGCCGCTTCGCCTCGCGGGCCTGCATCAACGAGAACGCCGTGGCGGCGACCAGCGCGAGAATCACCGCGACGCCCGCACTTACGGTGACGCGGTGGCGGCTTGCCAACTTGCGCAGTCGATAGAGCGTGCCATCCGGGCGCGCCAGCACCGTTTGGCCGCCCAGATGGCGCTGCAGGTCGCTCGCGAACGCATCCACGGTCGCGTAGCGTTCAGCCGGATTCTTCTTCATCGCCATGTTCAATATGGCGTCGAGATCGCCCCGCAATTGACGCTTGAGCGTCTTGTCCTGCGCCGAATCGCTTGCGCTCGGCGGATCGAACTTAGCGATGGCTTCCTCGAGTTGTGCCGCACTTTGCCGCTTCAATCGATACGGCCGGGTGCCGGTGAGTAATTCATAGGTCACCACCGCGAGAGAATAAATATCGGCGGCGGTGCCGATGGGCTCGCCGCGGATCTGTTCCGGCGACGCATAGTCCGGCGTGAGCAGGCGCCCCGCGAATTGCGTCTCGTTCGACGCCCGAAAGGTGTCGCCTTCGATGAGCTTCGCGATCCCGAAATCGAGCAGCCGTACCGCGCCCGTCGCGGTGACCAGCATGTTGGCGGGCTTGAGATCTCGATGAACGACGAGCTTCGAATGGGCGTACGCCACGGCTTTGGCAACATCGAGAATGAGGGACAGACGCTCGGGAATCGACAGATTCCGCACGCGGCAGTAGACATCGATCGCCTGGCCCTCGACATACTCCATCGCCATGAATGGACGCCCCAGCGCATCGACACCCGCATCATAGAAGCGGGCGATGTTCGGATGCTCGAGACCTGCCAGGATGTCCCGCTCGCGCGCCATCCTCTCGCTGAGGCGCCCGGTCCACGTCGCAAAGGGAAGCTTCAGGGCGACCGCTCGTTTGAAGGCGCCGTCCGCCCGATTGGCCAACCACACGAAGCCCATGCCGCCTCGGCCTATTTCGCGCACCAGTTCGTAAGGGCCGACATGCTCGCCCTGCTTGAGGTCAGCGCTCTCCGGTTGCGCAACGGCATCGTGCACGGCGGCGGCAATTTGCTCCTGCAGGCCGCTGCCGAACGCCGGTTCCGGCGCCAAGGTTTCCGACAGCATGCGCTGTAACGTGGGCCGCAGGTGGACGCGCGATTCGGGCAGCGCGTCGAGCCAGGCGTCGCGCGCCGCGATGTCGAGGTCGAGCGCCTCGTCCAAGAGCGCCAGGAGCACGGCATACTCGCCGGTCGAGCGCTTCATGACGAAGGGCGGCGCACCCGCCTAGCCGATTGCATCGAGCAACAGCAATCGCACTTTTTCGAGATCACGGCGCACCGTGCGGTCCGTCACCCCGAGGCATTCGGCAATTTGCTCGTTGTCGAGAGCGGCGAAGTAGCGCATTTCGACGACGCTCACGAGCCGGCCATCGACCAGCGCGAGTTCGTCGAGCAGATCGTTGATCCGGATGATTTCATCGACCGGAGACTCGATCGACTCCGCGAGATTGGTATCCAGAGTGATATGCACGCTCTTGCCGCCGCGCCGCTGCGCCTGGGCGTGCCGGACGTAGTCCACAACGACGGAGCGCATGACGTGCGCCGCATAGGCAAGGAACTGCTTGTGACTTTCCACGGCAATTTTGCCGGCCTTCACGAACCGAAGATACGACTCGTGAACCAACGACGTGGTGTCGAGCACCACCGCGTTGCTCGAGCCCCGCACACGCTGGTGAGCCAGTGCGCGAAGCTCGGGGTACAGGATGCCGTACAGTTGGTCGATGGCGGCGCGGTCTCCGCCGGTCGCCGACGCGAGGATTTTCGATAATTCGGCAGCCTTCTCGTCGTCCATCGCGCCCAAGAATATGCGCCGGAGGAGCTCCCGGCAGTTGCTCGAGAGTAAGCCAGAGATGAGGGTGGGGCACAAGGCAACGGGTCACGATCGTTCGCGTGGGCGCTGCCGGCGGCCGCACGTAATAGCTTGAATAATCTTGAGCGTTAGCAGTCACTTACAGGCGGGTCGCAAGGCCTTGATAGTGGCGTGTGCTGCGCCTGGGCCGTCGCCTTGTCGGGTTTTCCGGTCAAGAGTTTTTTCATGGAGACAATCGTGGCTTCGCCGTCTGGAAGATCTTCCGGGCCTTCGCCGGCGCATCGTCCACGCCGGAAAAAACCAGTTTCATGAGATCCTCGCCCATCCTGATCATGAGGGTGGGTCCGATCGCCACCGCCTGATCGCCGACCCCGTCATAGGGATTGCCGATGCCGGGCTCGTTGCGGTTGAGCATCGCGAAGGCGCCCATCGCGGCTTCGCCATCTCCCCAGTCAACTTCCATTTGCACAGTCGGGAATCCGGAAGGCGCCGAATAGGTGCAGGTTGTCTCGCCCGCGGAGTGGGTCGTGTCCTTGGCGGCCACCGCCACGCCGAGAATCGCCGACATCTCGGATTGGGTGACCATTTCGCAGGCGGATGCTTGTTTCACTGGTTCGGCCGCCTTCGGGGCGGGCGCTACGGCATCGACGTTGGCCGGCTTCTTGGCGGAATTACAGCCCGCGCTCAGCAGGACGGCGAGGGCGCCGAGAGTCGCGGCGGCGACGAGGGGCTTGAAGCGCATCATTGCCGCGTCAGCTCCACCCGCCGATTGCGGGCGCGCCCTTGCGGCGTGTCGTTCTTGGCCTGCGGTTGGGAGGCACCGTAGCCGCCGGTCGTCAATCGGCTGCCGTCGATGCCGTAGCGCTCGACGAGCGCAGCCTTGACAGATTGCGCACGCCGGCGCGACAGGTCCAAATTGGCCGCATCGCGGCCAACGTTGTCGGTGTGACCCACGATGGTAAGTTTCCAATCCGGGTTCTTCTTCAGAATGCCGGCGATCTCCTTGAGCACAGGCTCCGACACGGGCCTGATGTCCGCCCGGTTGAACTTGAAATAGATTCCATACACGAGCGCCTGCCGGTCCTTCGCCAAACGGTTCTCGAGCGATCCCGCGGCGGCTGCCGGCAGCGGAAATTCGATTCTCGTCACCGAGGTGGAGAATTCCGGTCCCTTGCTGCGCAGTATCAGTGGATTGTCGGGATCGTCGAGCACGACGTAGTCGAAGTCCGCACCATCGCCGTCGTCGGCGAGGCGTCCGGCCACATGCAATACGCGCAGCGGCTGGGGCTCTCCGTTCACCGGCACGGTGACCGTGAACGGGCCAGTACCGACGCGCTTCAAGGTGCCCGTCATGGTGCGCGAGACGACGGTGGTGCCGAATTCGGGCTCGATCTCGAGGTAGGCCGCATGCGTCTGTCCCGTCGAGCGCACGTCATTCACCATCGCCGCCGAAAACATCGGCGCCGTGCCCGGCAATTCCTGCGGATCGAATTCGTGAAAGTAGGTGCGCAAAGTCTTCGCGTTGCGCAGATCCTCGCGCCGCACGACCCGCGTCACCGTGATCTCCCGCACCTCGCCCGAGTCATCGGGCGCCTCACCGGAGACCGTGATCCTCACGCTAGCCGGAGTCAGATCGCGGAACACCTTGACGGCTTCGTAATCGCCCTGGTTCTCGCTCACGATGGCCGTCATCACCGTGAGGAATTCCACCAGTGGAACCTGATGACTGTCGTCGGCGAGACAGGGCCCGCAAAAAGCGGCGGCGATCCAGGCGATCCCGGCGAGCGCTTGAGCCCCTTTCCGGAGAGGAGGGGTCCGTGAGGCGCTGAAGAATTTAACGTTCATGCATCAACCGCCTGGGCAATTGGGCAGCGCCTCGTCCGCCTGGGGCTTGGGCGTGATCCTTTGCCAACCGGCCGGTACTTCGAACTGTTCGGCGGAGACGGGCGCGGGATCGATCGCCGTGGTTTCCATGGTGATTTCCGCCACCGTCGTCAATCCCGCGTCGGGCGCACCCGGCTGAGCGGCGGGAGTCGCCTGGGCGGGCGCGGCGGAGTCCGGCTTCTTCTTCTTGCCGAACAGCCCGCCGACCATGTTCTGCGCAAAGGCGCCGGCCGCCGATCCGGCTACATAGCCGCCTAGGCTGCTGCCGCTCGCGCGCTGCACCGCCTCGGAGGTTCCCCAGCCGGCGGCACTGGTGGCGGAGCTCTTGCCGGCATCGCTCGCGGCCGTGCTGGCGTTTTGCAAAGTGCCGTCCGCATTCGAACCGGACGCTGCGCTGCCGGGCACGAGGCCGCAATGCGCGCCGCCGGCGGCGAAGCGGAAGGTGGTCTTGAGGGGATAACCCTTGAAGTCGACGGATTTGGCCTTCAACTGCTTGAGGCTGTCGGCATACGGTGCGAGCAGCGAAGACAATTGCTCGGCGCCAACGGGAGTCGCGCCGGTCAGTCCGAGTTTGCGCTGGTAGTCGGTCTGGAAGGTCTTGCGGTCCGCGAGCCCCGGCAAGTCGTCCTGCGTCAGCCAAACGTCCAATGAATAGCTGAACTGACAGACATCACCGCTATCCTTGACCTTGCAGCTCTGCGTCATCGCGACGTTGGTGCGCTGCGCCGTGTGTCCGATGAGCGTCGTCGATTCCTGTGTCTTGGTGACCGCGAGCACGGGCGGGCTCATTTCGCATTTCGAGGTGTCGACGCTGCTCTGCGCGGGCTGTGCAGCAGGACAGGATTTCAGCTTGTCGATGACCGCCTGCTGGTGCTGCAGCAGAGCGCGCTGCTGCTCCGGCGTGGGAAATGGCCTTTCGGTGTAGCGCTTTTTCTTGGGCTCCATGTCCCACGTCACCTCGCGATCCAGGCGCACGATGTCGACCGTCTTGTTGTGGCCGCAAAACATCGACATGACGCCGTCACAGGCGAATTGCACTTCGCTGCGCTGCTTGTCGCGCGACACCTGATTGGTGGTGGTTCCATGCGCCTTGACGACGAATGCATGGATCGTCGTCTGCTCTTGAATGGTCACGTCCGCCCGTGCGGACCCACAGGGGCTCAATGCCGCCAATGCCGCCAGAGTTGCTGCCAAACCCAGATTGCTGTTCATTCTCCTGCTCCCTCGTACATGCCCATATCGATACGCCTACCAGGTAAGACGAGATCCCCGCGCGATTTGGACATCGGCTGACATCATTCGCGCAGCAAGTTTGCCGCCGATGTCCAAATTCAACTGGGAATGCGTCTTCCTGAGTAGGCAATCCCTGCCCGCGTCTCGGGGATACCGACGCAATGGCCGCGACGGTGACCATCCGACGCTGAAACGCTGCGCCGGTTAGGAGAATCCATGGTCATCTCACTCGTCGTCGCACACCTTTGGGGGGTGTTGCAGTTGATCGTCCTGGCGAGTTTCGCGCGGACGGTTCGCGCGCGGACGGTGTATGCGGCGCTGGCGGCCGGCCTGTATTTGTGCGCGCCGGTGACCGCCGCCCTGCAGGTGGCGCTGACCAAGATCCTCGCGTCGTCGATGGGCATGTCGGTTCTTGAGGTGATGCGCATCGCCGGCTACACCCTCGATCCCTTCATCGAGGAACTCGCGAAAGTTCTGCCGCTCTCGTTGCTCCTGATGGTCCCGCTGTTCAGGCGGCAATGGTCGTTCACCGATTGCGTGTTGATCGCGGCGGCGACCGGCGCCGGTTTTGGATTGGCCGAGGATCTCTATCGATTCGGTGGGTCGGCGGATCACGCGCAATCCATTGCGGGTGGTTGGGCGTTGGTGTTTTCCGGCGATTACCTGCTGGTACCGGGTATCGGGCACATAGTGACCTCATGGGTTCCCCACGGCGTGGGCGGATCACATGATGCCGCCCGGCTGAATGAGCATTTGATCTGGTCAGCCGTCGCGGGGCTCGCCGTTGGATTGACGGTCCTCGCGCGGACGACAGCGGCGCGCCTCACAGCGCTCGGCATATTCGTGTGCATTTCGCTGGATCATGCTGCGAGAAACATGTCGGACATCGGCGATTCATGGCTCGCGTACCTCTCGTGGCCGCTGCTTGCACTGGCCCACGTTCGCGCCCTAATGCCGCTCGCGGCTCTTGGCGGGGCGTGGTGGCTCGATCAGCAGCGGCAGGGCACTCGCGTTGCCATCGGGCCCCTGCTCGACGCAGAACAATCCAGATCGTCCCGCCTGCACGGCACTTTCGAGGCCGCCCTCAGCAGGTTTCCCTGGTCACTCATTGTGATCGATCGCTTCGTGCGGATGCGCCGTGCCGCCCGTACCGAGCATCGTTCGGCGCAGTCGGACCCACTGAATGAGATGCTAGTGAACGAACGCGATCGGGTCGATCGCGAACTCGCAAAGTGGCGGACTGTGATGCCGGACGTGTGGCCATCGAGCTGGTCAGCGGCGACGCTGCGCGGAGCCCTGCGGAGGCCGACCGTGATCTTATGGCTGATCATCATGACGCCCTCCGTACTGTATTTTGTCGTCGGTGGCTGGCCCCAAACGGCGGGATTGCAGGCATTCATGCTTCAGCCGCTCGTCGCCAAGGTGTTGTTTCCCATCTCGGTCCTCGCCCAAGTGTGGATCTCGTGGCGCACGATCGTCGGCCTGCGGGCTCGTTCCCGGACTTCGTCGATCGGCGATGACGCCGCCTTGGTCGGGCTGCGTGCAGCATGTGGCGTGGGGGCCGTCTCTCTCGGCGTGTTTTCGCTGTTGCGAATGCTGGGCGGCCTTGCTCCCGGCGCGAGTCTTCTCGCCAGCTTTCACGCGCAATCTGCGGCCAATCGCTTGACGCCGGGCGCCGGTTCGATGTTGTCGGACGGAGCAGGGGCCATTACCCCGCCGCCTCCGACCTCGGAGCCTCCCGGCGCAGAAATCGGTGCGTCGTCCGGTGCCCCGTCGAGCTCGTCTGGGAATACCCCTTCGAATTCAAACGGCCCCAGCCAGTCGCCGTCCGCGGCACCCTCGGTGCCACCACCCGCACCCGCACCGGCGCCGGATCCGGTCGCGGCCGCTGACGCAGACCTCGCGGCAGCGCAGCAGCGAAGACTCGATGCGCAGAGGGCGCTCGAATCTGCAGAGATCAAACAAGCTACGGGAGCGGCGGACGACCCGACGGTCATGGCGGCGGAGGAGCGCGCGAACGCGGCTCGCGATGCCGCCAATGCTGCCGACATCAAGGCGGCGGACGACTTCAAGGATCCTTGGGCAGAGGAGAGTGCCAACCAGGCAGTGGCCGACGAGGCGCGCGCCCGATCGCACGCCGCGGACGCCGCCCGGGATGATGCCGTGAATGCGGCCCAGCAGAAGCTCGATGCCGATGCGCAGCCAGCCCAAGCTGCCGACAAACAGGCTGACGCCGACGTAACGGCTGCGGAGGCGAAAGCCGTACAAGCCAGGTTGGACGCGGATGCTAAGGCCGCGGCCGCACAGAGCGCGACGGAGCAGAACGCCGCCGCTCAGCAGAGGGCCGCCGATCCCCGAGGATTTGCGGCCGATGAGGCGGCCAAGGCCGCTGCAGATGCACAGAAAGTTGCCGACCACGCCTTCCTGGATACCAGCGATTCAACGGGCGAGGCGTACCATGCGGCCAACGAGGCCGCCCAGCAAGCGAGGCAGCAAGCGGATGCGGCTCGAGCGGCCGCCGATGCGGCCAAGGCCGGTCGCGATGGTTTGGTCACACCGGCCCCTTCCGCAAGCGGGAAGCCCTTCAAGCCTTGACGAGTAGCGTCATTGTCGGCGCTTCAATGTCTCAATCAGCAGCGCGATGGCAGTTTTCTCGCTGGCATGGAGTCCCGTGACCACCACGCCGACGAATTCCTTTCCTTTGCCCATCGCCGCGACCGGTGTCCCACTGGGATTCTGGACGGCGCGACGGGCAGCTGCATCGTCATGCCGGATCGGGCGGCTGGCAGCCGCCCGTTCTGTCGCCGGTGTTGACGATCGTCAGCGCTTTGCTCGGCTCAAGGCCGCCCTCGCCCTTGATCTGATACTTGATGTTGAGTTTGCGCAGAATGAAATTGATCGCGCTCGTGACCGACTGCGGGATCACGTAGCCGACGCCGCCATTCATGTCGAGCTTGATCGGCGCGTACGTGCAGGCGAGCATGCCGGCGTCCGATGACCGTTCCAGGCCCACCGCGGAAAAGAAGGTGAAGTAGGGTCCGGCCGCGAAACCAGCCACGCCAATCCCGGCAATCACCTTGATGGAGTGGCCGAGATTGATGCCGCTCACACCGAGGGATACGCCATGTCCGGTCTCGGCGATGTTCGCTTTCTGATGGAATTCCGCGGGCGCTGCCACCGCCCACTGACCTCCCATATATCCAATCTTGAACGAGCCCTTGAAGGTGTAGTCACCGTTGGCGATGAGCGTCGAATTGCGTACGCCCAATGCAGTCTTGATCTCGAACCGCTGACGGACGGTGACCGCGATCGGCAGTCCGCCGGCCCCGCCGACCGGGACGCTGAAATCGGTATTTGGCGTGAGGATCCCCGAAACGTTGGCGCGGAGGCCGACATCGGTTCCCGCCTTGAAATTCCACGTCAGTCCGGCGGCCCCCGACAGATTGATCGTTGCGTCCTCGACGCCGCCCCCAGGAGTGATATGGATATCCACTGTGATTTTGGGTGCGGACAAATGCAGTCCGACGTCGGTATCCACTTTCAGGCCGCCGGCGTCCGTCGTTGCGCGCATGCCGATGCCGTACTTGTTCGCGAACGGCTCCGTCTTGAAATTGACGAGATTCGACACGTCTGGTGTTGGCGGCGCGGCTGGTGTTTGCGCGCCGGGGCTGATGTCCTGCGGCGGTGAGAACATCACCGGAATCGCGGCCGGCGCCGGTGGCACGAGTTGCGCGAGCGACACTACCGGCGCCGGAAGGTCCGGCAGGGTGTACGGGATCGCCTCGTCAAAATCGATGGGCATATCGGCGATGTGAATATCGGCCTTGCGCACGACTTCGACGAGATCCACCGGACCCAGCACCAGCACCAGGTTGTCGCCGTCCTTGCGGATTCCCAATACCCGGCCCACGGCGCGGTTGGTCAAGAATATGATCTTGCCCGGCGCAAGGTCGTTCGCATGCGCCGCGTTCGCATCAATGGTCCATATGAATCCGTTGCCGTCTTGCGATCTGACCGACTCGGCGCCGCCGCCCACCAGAACTACGTCGGGCTGATATTCGATGTTGGGATCAGCGGTCGGTGCAATGCCATACCTCTGCTCGGCGGCGCTCATTTCACTGCGTATGATCTGACGCGGCGAGGCGATATTACGAACCGGGGCGGCTTGGTCGCCCGGTCGACCACCCGTGGAGTGTCGGTCGCCACAGCCCTGCAGCAGCGACAGCACAACGAGTAGTGCCGACAAAACAGCGGCGTCCTGTCGAGCGATGTTCAGATTGCTGTTCATTCCCGTTGCTCCCTCGTGGATGTCGATCGCCTACCAGGTAAGACGTGTTCCGGGCGCGATTAGGACATCGGTCGCAAAAAGAAAGGCTGCAGCCCATGTCCAAACACGGGGGCAATCGCGTTCCTATAAATGCCAAGACCCGCGGCGCGAGTCGCAAACGTAAGGGGGAGTCATGAACATCATTGTCTGGGCGGCGGCGATTGTGTCGACGGTCGTGCTGTATTCCTGGTACGCGACGATCGTAAAGCGGCGCAACCGCGTTGCCGAGGCGCTGGCCGGCATCGATGTGCAATTGACCCAGCGGCATGACCTCATCCCCAATCTGCTAGCGATTGCGCGAAAATTTATGGAGCATGAGCGTGCGCTGCTCGATGAGGTCGCCGCGCTTCGCAGCAAAGCCACGAGCTTCGCCAATACGACCGACCCTGCGGCGATGGCGGGCAAATTCGCGGCCGAGGGGCAACTGACGGCGGGGCTCGGACGATTGTTCGCGGTCGCCGAGAATTACCCGTCGCTCAAGTCCGACGGGCCGATGATCGAAGCGCAACGCGGCTATCAAGAGGTGGAAACCAACATCGCGGCGGCACGCCGCTTCTACAATGCCGCGGTCGGTAGTTTGAACAATGCCATTCAGATATTCCCCGGCCCCCTGCTGGCGAGTCTCGCCGGCGTGGCGAAGCCGCCGCCCTTCTTTGAGGCGACGGCCGCAGCACGCGAGGCGGTCGACGCCGGCCAGTTGCTCTCATGACTACGGAAGGGGGCACCACTTCCGAGGTGACTATGGAGGGCGGCACCACCCTCGAAGGCCAAAGACGTTTGGCGCAGCTCATTCTCGCCGCCTGCGGAATCGCGGCGCTCGCGATCTTCGTCACGGTACTCATCGCGAGCATGCACAAGACGCCGGGGATCGGCGGGCTTCTAAGCGGAATCTTTGTCGGCTTGTTTGCGGCGCTGTTCGTCGGCGGCAGCGGCGCCTGGATCGCGATGTCGCTGGTCGCCGTCAAGCCGGCGCCCAAGGTGGATGACCAGACGGCCGATGAGCTCATGAGCGAACTGCGCACGGTCCTTGCCGAACTCGAGTCGGCGCGCCTGGAGGTGGTGCGGCAGGTCAACACCCGCGCAATGACCCGGGTGCCGGTGGGTGCCGCCTTGGGCTTCGGACTATGGTGTCTCGAGCAAATGGGCGGTCGGCCCGGACGAGACGGCATCGGCGGCGTCGTCTGGAACGCCGTCTGTCTGGTGGTCGTTGGAGCGATGGCGGGCTATTACTCGGCCGTGCGTGATAGCGGCGCCGTTTATGCCCGCTTGTACTTGGACCGCGTCCTGCCGCTTCTGGCGGGGCAATTCGGTGATCTGTCGTTCCGATCGCCCGCCCAGCTCGATCTGCGAGCATTGAATTCAGAAAGACTCTTCGACGATTACGACAGCGCCGTTTCAAACAACGAATTCTTTGGCACACACCGCGGACTTCCCGTCAGTATCGCGACTCTGCTGCTGACGTTGGGGTCGGGCAAGCAGCGCCGTGTGTCCTTCGAGGGTCTGCTCGTCGAGGTGACGTTGCCGCGGAGCCTCAAGGGGAGCACCGAGGTAATCGCCAGCACCGGCGCCTTCGAACAACTGCGCCATTGGTTGAAGACGAGCAACCGCCAGCACGTTGCGTTGGAAGATCCGCGGTTCGCTCAAGTCTACGATGTGTGGAGCACGGATCAGATCGCCGCGCGAGCGCTGCTGACCCCCGCACTTATGGAACGGCTTATCGCGCTCAGGGGCTCCGCCGCGAACATCGACGGGCGGCCGCTGGTGGTGGCGCGCGACAACCGGCTGACGCTCGTCATTCCGCGCTCTGGCCGCGACCATTTTCGCGCGCCTGGTGTTCGCGAGGCCGCCGCCAGCCGCGCCTCGGTGATCGCGCTCCATGTTCATATCGCCGGCGTGCTCGCGGTTGCTGACGCGGTCATCGACCTGGATTCGGCGGCGCGCGCAGTGGCGGCGGTCGACGTTCTTGCCGGGATGCCGCTCCATGCATGAGCGTCTCGCGAATGCATGTCGCATGGTGCTGCTTGCAGCCATCGCCGGTGTGGCTGCCTGCGGCAATTCCTCGCCGTCGACAGCGAAGACGGCCGCGATCACAACTCCAGGCGGCGCAAGATCCCCGACTGCCGACACTCGCGTGCCATCTCCCCAGAAGCTTCGCGCCGTGCGCGAAGACGACAAACCCCTGTCGGATATCCACGACCTCGTGCCGGGCGCCGAGTGTCCGGACCCCGGCTCGTCAGGTAGCGCGGCCATCACCGCAGCCGGATCCGCGCTCGTACCCCTCAAGGTGGGCCTGACGCTGTCGAGCATCTGGAAGGCCAACGCGGAGGACTACGAACACGAGTGCCTACTGCAGATTTCCAAGATCGACGGTCGTCAAATCACGACCACGTACAGTTGCCCGACCGGCAAGAACTACGTGCCGCTGACCATGGTTCGACGCATTTGTTGGACGGATGTCATGGATTCCTATCTTTACATCACCGAAGTCGCCAAGACGTATCCAGAAACGCTGGTTGGCTCCTTGAAATTCAACCTGTCGGTGGCGTCGTTCTCGGCGCTGAAGACCCAGGGTAAAGTCCGCCACCGATACATTCAGATCGATGACCAGAATTTGGCTTTCTCGGAGACTGATTTGGAGGGCATTCTGGAATCCGACGGTCCCGCAACCTTCAAACTCATCATCAACGACAAGGTGGTCGAGGTTCCGACGATCGAGGCCAATTACCTGAATTACCAGACCGGCGACACCATCCGGGTCAAGGTGCTGGACGATGCCCGCTTCCCGTTAATGCTGGATTACTATATCCCGTCGTTTCACAGATTCTTCATCACGTATAACAAGGTATCGTTTCCCACCAACAGTCAAGTGGAGCAGCATCTCGCGGTGGACAAACACACGGACGTCTATGGCATCTATTTCAATTTTGCCAGCGACGAATTGCGCTCCGAGTCGGAGCCGGTGCTGCATGAAATCGCGGACGCTTTGAAAGCGCACCCGGATTGGACCCTGATGATCAACGGCCACACGGATAATATTGGCGGTGATGCATTGAACCTCGACTTGTCGCGCCGGCGCGCGACTGCCGTGCGCAAGGCGCTGGTCGACCGCTACGAGATCGAGGATTCGAAACTGATGACCGACGGCTTTGGCGCTTCCCAACCGAAGGAGTCCAACGACTCGGACCGGGGCAGGGCGCTCAACCGCCGGGTCGAATTGGTGCGTCCATGATGTTGAATGGACCGCAACCATGGCGATTATTCGGGTTTTTTGGCACAGCAGCGCCGAGCTTGGGAAATCGTCGATTATTTCACCGGTTTTCTCTGATGCTGCGACTTCGCATCATGTAAAGCTGATTCTCATCCGGCGTGCGAATTCGTGAACATGAGCATGGCGTACGATGGCGGCTACGCAGCTATTGAGACTTGCATAAATGCCTGACAGATTCATAGTGCCAGATCTGCCTGATGCCAGAAGGCACGGATCAAGGTGGGTCGACGCTGCATGGAGCGCAGCCGGTTGCGGGCGCCGGGTCACAGCGGTGGCCGATACTCCCTTTCAGGCAGCAGTGTGTCGCGACCTACAGGAGCTTCGGCGCCGCGGAACGCTGCGTCTGGCGGACTATCAGCGTGCGGTGAAGATCGTTCGCAAGAACGAAGGAAACACCTATTCAGAGCACTCTTGCATGAGTGTTACCGAGGCGGCCGACCTCGCCGCCGACATGGCGCGACTAGCGGGCAACGTGACATGACCCGCCTCGCTGCTCTGCCACGTCCCCAATTGCGCACTGCGCACGATGTTCGCCATTTGGTGGGGTGCGCTCGCTGCCGTCGCATCGGAGACCGGCGGCAGATGGTGTCCGTGGCGGGGCGGGATTATCACGGCCGCTGTTTCGTGCGCGGGTTCGGACTTCCGGCTCTCATCGCCCTTGCGCCTGTCGAAACCGATAAACTGACCCTTGGGGATCTCGGCCGCGTTTGGATGCGTCAACTACTCGACGCGCGCGCGCCGAAACGGAAGCAAGGAAGGAGGGGCTGATGTCCGTGACCTTTTACGCAAGCGGCGAAGCGGAGGCTGCGGAGTCTCCGAGACTCAACCTGTCAAACAATCAAGCGAGAGACTTTTTCCCTTGGTTGGGACTTCCCGCTAATGACCTTTGCGGAAGCATGTGGGCGGAGGACTTGGCCGAGCGCGTCCGACGCGTATTACACCCGGCAGTGGTGGCGGTCGGAGACGCGGGCAAACCGACGGTGACGATCTCCCACGCGAACGGTGTGACGGAAACCTTTGCGGGGCGGGGACCCGGCACGCTGGCAAAGTGGGCGCGGCAACTGTTGTTGATAGCCGAGACGGCGGGATCTCGCGACGTGGTGTGGACTTAGCGCGCAAACCTCCACTGATCGCGGCGTAGCGGTCGCGGAGGCTCGCGGCGGGTTGCGCCGCTCGCGCTGATGGGGGCCGCTTGCGGCCCGCTCGAATTCGTCTCGGGCCAATGGCCCGCTGTTCTGTCGCTCCCCGCCGCCCTCCACCCAGGCGGGGGAATGCGCTATGACCTCTCACCGACTTCGCTGCCGCTGGCATCGATCGAGGTCAATGCAGCGATGCATTGTTTACCCGCCCGGCGTCGGGTCGCGTGACACTCGGACAATTCGCAGGGGTTGCACCCCTCTGTCCTCGCCTGAAGGCTCGCGAACTCGACTCCCCGTGAGGGGGGCGTTGCCCCCTCCCCGCGCCAAGAGCGCGGCTCCCCTCTCCCCAAGATAGGTTTTGCGTGGTGGGTGAGGGGGAAATGCGGAGGGTTTGGCGTGCGAAAAAAACAAGGCTTTTTCTCGCACAAGAGGCTTGCACATAAATACCCGGTGTATATAATCTATAGCACGGCAGATCATTGACCGGCTCGCGCCTCGGAGTACCAGGGGCTAAGGATTTCGCAATGTCTACCGTCTTCTCCGCGACCTATTCCCCGGAAGATAACAAGCTGCGCCTTTACGCTTCGAGTCGCCTTGATGCGGACACCTATCAGCGCGTGCGCGCGGCTGGTTTCATCTGGGCACCCAAGCAAGAGTTGTTCGTGGCTCCGATGTGGACCCCGGAGCGGGCCGAAATGTGCGAAGAACTCGCGGGCGAGATCGGCGACGACGATACCTCACTCGTGGATCGGGCCGAGCAGCGGGCGGAGCGCTTCGACGAGTATAGCGACAAGCGGGCGGCGGATAGCGCGCAGGCCTCGGAAGCCGTGCGCCGGATCACGGACGGGATTCCGCTGGGTCAGCCGATTCTCTGCGGCCATCACTCCGAGCGCCACGCGCGGAAAGACGCCGAGCGCATCGAGAATGGAATGCGCAAGGCGGTGAAGATGTGGGAGACATCGAAATATTGGACCGATCGCGCGGCGGGTGCTTTGGCTCATGCCAGTTACAAGCAACTGCCGGAGGTACGGGCGCGGCGCATCAAAGGCCTTGAGTCCGACCAGCGCAAGCAGGTCCGCAACGTCGAGGCGGCGACAGTCAATCTGCGTGTCTGGACGCACATCCAAGACGACAGCGCGACGACGTTAAAGCGCGCAGATGGCACCCCGATCACGTTTGCGCAGCGAGCGGTGTACGCCGCAGGTCGGAACAGTGCGCCGATGGGTGTCTATTCGGATCTGATAGACGGCAAGGTTACCCCGGGGGAGGCGCAGGCGTGCGCCATCAAGTCTGCGGACGCGTGCTTAGCGCGAGCGCAACGGTGGTTAGTCCATTTCGAGAACCGACTGGCCTACGAGCGCGCCATGCTCGAGGAACAAGGTGCGTCGGAGTTGCTCGCCAAGAAACCCCGCCCAGTGCAATTGCCGCTGTGCAATTACGAGGCGGCGAATGGCTTGGACATTCCCAATATGTACCAGCGTGGGGAGATGATCCATTACCCACAAGTCGCAATGACGCAAGCGGAGTATGCGCGGATCAACAGGGACTATAAGGGTACGCGGGTCGTGGGCAACTCGCACCGGGTTCGCACGGCGATGGTGAGGCATTCTCTCGTGTGTGTGTTTCTCACAGACGCAAAGACCCACCCGGCACCGGCGGCAATCGAGCGGAAGGCCTCGCCGCCACGAATCGCGCCGCCGAGCTCATCCCGCCGCGTGGACGACACGCCAGCAGAGATCGGCGCCATGCGTCAGAATCTCCGCGCCGGTATTGCCGTGACGGCGGTTCCTCAGTTGTTCCCGACTCCGGCCGCCCTCGCGGCGCGCATGGTCGAGGTTGCAGGCATCGGTCCTACGGATAGAGTGCTTGAACCGTCCGCCGGTACCGGCGCGATCCTCAAGGCATTGCCGGCGGGCGCGGATAAAGTGGCGGTCGAAATCAATTCCGGCCTGGTCGCGGGCTTAACGCGGCTGGGCGTGTCGGGCCTGCGAATTCACGAAGGGGATTTTCTAGGCTGCAACGGCGATCTTGGCACGTTCGATCGAATTGTGATGAATCCTCCGTTCAAGGATGGGGCGGACATCGACCACATCGTGCACGCCGTGAAGTTCTTGAAGCCAGGCGGCCGTCTCGTTGCGCTGTGCGCGGACGGGCCGCGCCAGGGCGAGAAACTTCGGCCGCTGGCGGAGGCCTGCGGCGGGTGGTGGGAATCACTTCCCGAGGGCACCTTTGCCGAGCATGGGATCAACGTCCGCGTTGCCATGCTGGTCATCGAAGGGGGTGCATAACAATGGCCGCCGTCGTGACTGCGGACGCACGCGCTCTCGCGGCGCGAGGCGCACTAGGGGCGCTACTGCCGCGCCGCGAAGTGGCCCGGCTTCGCATGGCGCTGTCCGGTCGCTCCCTAGCAGTGTGTTTCGGGGCGGGCGTCGACAGCACGGCCATGTTGATTGCCCTCCGGGCCGCACGACTGCGGCCGGATGTCATCATGTTTGCGGACACGGGCAGTGAGAAACCGGAAACACATTTGCACGTCGAGCGCATGGCTCGGGTGCTACGCGAGTGGGAATGGCCTTCGGTCCATGTGTGCATCAAGCGAACGAATCCCACCAGGGTTACACCGCACTCGAAGGTAATTGCCTCTCCAATGAGACGCTTCCCAGCCTCGCCTTCGGCATGAAATCGTGTTCGATCAAATGGAAGCAGGGTCCTCAGGATCAATACTTGAAAGGGGCGGCGTCTGGGCCCAACGCAGCGCCAGCCCACCCGCTTTGGGCTCGCACGCAGCTCGCCGGCGAGCGAATTGTGGAGCTGATTGGCTACGACTGCGGCAAGGCGGATCGGCGGCGATCCGCGGCGCTCAAGCCAAGCGATACGGACTTTGATTATGTATATCCGTTGCAGGTGATCGGGTGGGATCGGGCCGCGTGCGTGGCGGCAATCGTCGCCGTCCTGGGCGCTGATATGGTGCCCATTAAATCCGCGTGTTTCTTTTGCCCCGCCTCCAAACAGTGGGAACTCTATTGGCTTGCTGCGCATCATCCGACCCTTCTCGAGCGCGCGCTGGAGCTCGAGCGGTGCGCCCTGACCGGGCGGCACAGTCGGTTCGATGCGGTTGAATTCGGCGCGAGCTGGGACGAGCTCGTCCGGAGCGCCGATCGTTTCCCGAGCACGAGCACCACGGTTGGTCTTGGTCGCAGCTTTGCGTGGAATCAATGGGCACGTGTTAATCAGGTCGTCGATGCACAATTCCGCGTGCGGCGCGAGGATCGGTCGCGGTTCTTGCGGCTGGCGAAGCCTCCTGCCGACGCGGGAAATAACGCCAGCGACCGGCGCGCGGCCCTACGGCCACATGCTCTACACCCCTCCCCCAGGGTTGGCGCGGAATTCGTTGGCGGGTAAGGCTTGCGATTAATTACCCAGTGTATATATTGTGTCCCATGACAAGCCAACTGACACCCCGGAAGCGAGCGGGGCGCCCGCCCACGGACGGGCCGATCAAGCAGCCTATTAGCGTCACCCTCGATTCACGAGTGGCAGAGGGGTTGCGCAAGTATGGCGACAATAATCTGTCGAACGGTGTAGGGCTCGCCGTCGCCGAGGCCACGGATCGCGCAGGCCTCGCGGCCGCGCTCCCGGATGTGCGGGCGGTGCTCGCCGCGCCCGCACCGAAAGCAAAAACAAAGCTAAAGGGCAAGACGAAATCAAAGCGCGCCGTGAAGGCGGCAAGGCGCCCACTTGGGCGGCCGATTGTCGGCCTGGCGCCGCGTGTTCGCACGAACATCCAACTGTATCCGCAGGTTGTCGAGCAGCTTCGCATCCTCGGCGATGGAGTGGTCTCGGCCGGGATCGAGCGGGCTGCGGTGCTGGTGCGCGCGGTGCGCCTGTAGCCCGCCCTTTGCTATGGCAAATCATCCGAATCGCAATTGGAAGCGGAGGTGGACCGTGGATGAAAGCGCGGGAACTGCCGTTCATGAATCGGGATTGAGCGCCCGTTTCCATCGGTTCCCCTCCGGGAATTGGCAAGTTGAAACGGAAAACGGTCCGCAGACCGTGGTGGCGCTCGCTGAAGCGGGCGATGCACAAGCCCAGGTGCGCGTCGAGCGATTGATTTGGGAAGCGACTGAATTGTTTCGACGCGCACTTGAACGCCAGGAGCGGAACCCGCAATAGGAGTTCTGATGGAGGCCGGGACGCATTTCGCATTGATCGACCGATACAGTGGATTTCTCGCATGGGTCGGGGATGCGTCCTCCCCCGAGATCGCTTGCGCGATCGGGCACGCCGAGGCCAACCCCGGCCACATTCCGAAAGGCTTTGAGCGAGTACCGTCGAGCAGTGTGGACGCCGGCTTTGATGTTTATGTGGTGCCGGCGGGTGTATTTGATGATGCAGAGCACGACGATGCAAAGGCCATTGCCGCGGTCCGTGGCTCTGTGTTCCTCGGCATGTATCAGTCCGTGGCACCAGCGGATCTCGCGGACGCGGATTAGCGTTCTCGGTCGCCGTCTCTGTCCTTACATATAACCCATACTCCCTGCGTCTGATTACCAGCAGTCACGCTCTACCGGCGCCGATGCGGACACTCGCGCGGGGCCGGGTCACTTCGGCACCATCTCCTGTACGGATCGAATGCGCAGGCGACTCTACGAAATCTTAGGCTCGATCGCCCATCTCGCCACGGCTTTCGCGGCATAAACGATTCCGCCTCGAGCGCGTGGGTGATGTACCACGCTTCTGCGGCTCCACATTTATTCCACGGTCCGTTGCAATCCGG
>JANYLM010000135.1 GCA_025357835.1 Gammaproteobacteria bacterium | reverse complement strand
GCCTGCTTTGTGCCTGCGGACGTCCGTGAAGGGCCGCTTTGCTGAAGCGTGCCACTGACGGCGGTGCTAAAATTCTTGCCATGCTCAAAAAAACACGTATGGCTGCTTCTGCTCTGGCGGGCCTTGTCTGGCTCTGCGTGGCATTGGCGGCTCCGGCAGAGGGTCCTGCGCCCCGTGCGCGTGATCTGGGCGTGCCATTCGATGGAACCCCGGGACCGAACAACGCGATTACCGATGTCTTAGGTGTGGAGGTCGGCTTCAAGACACTGATCTCGGGCGACGGTCCGCTGGTCCGTGGAAAAGGCCCAGTTCGCACCGGCGTCACTGCCATTTTTCCGCGCAATAAGACTGACAGTCGCGCCGTTTTCGCTGGCTTCTTCGCAGGAAACGGCAACGGCGACATGACCGGCACGCATTGGGTTGAGGAAAGTGGCGTTCTGGAAACGCCCATCCTCATTACTGGCACTGGCAGCGTCGGCGTCGTGCGCGATGCGGCGTTCAAATGGCTTGCCGATCGTCGCCAGGGCTCCTTCTGGTACCCCGTAGCGGCTGAAACCGCTGACGTGCCACTCAACGACATGGCGGGCCAGCACGTTACACAAGGCGATGCGCTCGACGCGCTCGATAGCGCTAAACCCGGGCCAGTGGCCGAGGGCAATGTTGGTGGTGGCACGGGCATGGTCTGCAACGGCTTCAAGGGCGGTACGGGGACCGCCTCGCGAAGACTGTCGGCCGAAGCGGGAGGCTACACCGTTGGCGTACTGGTTCAATGTAACTACGGCTCTGCCCGACAGTTACGTGTGGCGGGCATTCCCGTTGCACGCGAGATGACGCTGCAGCCGCGTTGCGTCACACAGCTCATGTCCCCGCCGCAACAACTGTTCGGCACCATTGCAACGCTCTGCGATCCGAAGCGGCTGGCCATTGCCGACGTCCTGAATCAAGAGCACCGCGGCTCGATCATCATCGTGATCGCCACCGACGCACCCGTGACGGCCGAGCAGCTGAAGCGTTTGGCGCGGCGCGCCTCGGTGGGCCTGGGACGCCTGGGCGCGATCGAGGGCGACGGGTCAGGGGACATCTTCATCGCCTTCTCCACCGCCAATGCGGGCGCCGACGACGGCAACTGGGCCGCTGACGACGGCAAGCCGGCGCAGGTCGAGCGTCTGCGCAGTGAAGCCCTCAACCCCTTGTTCGAAGCCACGGTCCAAGGAGTTGAGGAATCCGTAGTCAACGCGCTGGTCGCCGCCCGCACCATGACGGGCGCGGATTACTGGACCGTCTCGGCCCTTCCTCACGATCAGTTGCAGGCGGTACTGCGCCGCCACGGCATGCTGGTGGCAACGGGGGCGCAGCACGGAGAGACCCCTAAATGACATCAGGTGAGTCTTTGATCCGTTACGTCGCTGAAAGATTCTGCAGGCTGGCAATACGTTGCTGCACCGCCTGCAAGTGGCCGACCGCAAGCGTTCGTACCTTGCCGCAAGAACGGACGCCACCCTCCTTCGCCCGGTCCAGCAGCGTGCGCACCTCTTCCAGCGAGAACGCCCGAGTGCGGGCGCGGCAGATAAATCGCAGTCGGGATGCGTCTGGTGCATAGTAGCAACGATAGCGACCGCCGCGAGCCGCTGGCGGTAGAACGTCAATGCGTTCGTAGTAGCGGATAGTTTCGATATTGCAGCCGGTTTCTCGAGATAGCTCGCCGATCAGGAGCGGAGATTGTGTCATGGCACCTCAGAACTTGAGTCTGTAGTCACTACAGACTGTACTCTTGTACGTAGCCATCGTCTGGAGTTCAAGGTTATGCCAGAAGTAGATCGCACACGCCGCCTGCTCGGCTGGGGCCCGCTGAGCCTGATGCTCGGGGGTCTTGGTGCTGCTTTTGCGGTCGCCGCTTGTTGCGCGCTGCCCCTTCTTTTCGGTGCACTAGGTCTCGGGACCGCGTGGCTATTCGGGGTCGCCAAGCTGACAGCGCCTCACCGAACTGCGGTCCTGATAGTTGGAGCTGGGTTGCTGATGGGCGGCGCAATCGCGCTTTACAACCAGACTCGCACTGTTTGTCCCGCCCATGGATGGTGTGGTCGGCGAATCGTTCGTATTTCGGTCGCAATAGGTTTGGCGCTCGGATTGACGCTTTTGGTCCTCGGGTATCGTTATGCTTAAGAAAAGCGCGACCCTGCGATCGATTATCACTTGCCCAGCCCTTTCAAGAACAGCGTGGATGTTGCGGGTGATGTTCGCCACTTGCGGTGTTCACGCCACTTGGAACTTGTTGATGAGTTGATTGGTCTATGGCTCAGCAACAGATCACGTTTTCGCCACAGCCGATCCAGTATACTAAAGCATCATGCACCGCCGCCTACTCGCTATGGCCTTGATTCTCGCCACCCTCCTGCAAGGGCCGGCGCTGGGCGCGAGCATGGGTGATGCGATTACCCACGCGTGCGGCGGGGTAACGCTCAACAATGGCAACGATTGCGAGGCCTGTTGCTCGCAGGGTTCGATGCCCTCGTGCGCAGCGCAGTGCCCGGCGCCCCTGACCGCGGCGGTTCCGCTGATGATTCCAAGCTCCGTGCGGATCGCTGCGCTCGGCGAACTGATTCCAGACCCCGGCATTACTCCTTTCGCGGACCACGATCCGCCTCATCCCCTTCGGCCTCCCATCGTCTGACGCTTCTCTGATCGAGTAAGCATTCGGGTTTTTTAAGGCCCGCGCGACCTTCGCCTATGTAACGGAAGGTCATCGGACGATTGTCGGAGAACCTCCATGACTCGATGGTCTAAGACCTGGGCGCTCGCCATGTTGGCGGCTGCTCCTACGCCTTTTGCATCGGCTGCGGATATCCCGCCCGCCTTTGCCTATGTGCCCTCGGTGGAACCGATCGCTAACGAAGCGGCCCCACTCTTGACGATGGAGGAGGCAGCTCGGCTTGCCTTGGTCGATCAGCCTCTCCTCAGCGCTCGGGAGGCGACGATCGAAGCTAAGCAACAACGGGCGGTCTCTGCGGTGCAGTTACCGGACCCCAAGTTGTCGGGTGGACTCAAAGAGCTGCCCATCGATACGCCGAATGCCTTCAGCACTCGCCGTGACAACTTTACGGAGTTCACCGTCGGCATCAGTCAGGAGTTCACGCGTGCCGAGAAGCGCCGCCTGCGAGGCACCCGCCAATCGCAGGGAGCCGAGGTTGACCGATCTGCACTCGACAACGATCAGCGCATGGTACGTCGCGATGCTTCGCTGGCGTGGCTCGACGTGTACGAAGCCGAACAGGCATACCGGCTGACGCAGAGACTGATTGACGAAGGCGCCCTGCAAGTGCGTGCGATGGAGAAGGACTATACAGCTGGCAAAGCGTCGCAGGCAGATTGGCTAGCGGCCAAGGTTGATTCTGAACTCATCAGCGACAAGGCCCATGACTGGCTGCATCATGCGCTACGCGCGCGGGACGGTCTTGCGCGCTGGATCGGGGACGCCGCGCGACGGCCGTTCGCCGAGTCGCCGACACTCCCCGCGCTGCCGGCGACTTTGCCGTCCTTGGTGGCACGTTCCGACCATCATCCCGTGATCGGCGGCCTCGACAAACAAATCGATGCGTCAGCAACCGATATCGCGCTTGCGCGACAAGCCTACAAACCGGATGTTTCCGTGGAATTGTATTTCGCATACCGGCCCGACTTCGCCGATTTCGTGGGTGTGCAGTTCACCATCCCTCTGCCATATTTCACACAAAATCGACAAGATCGCGACTTAGCCGCGGCGCATCAGCAATCTCGCGCTGCCGAAGAGCACAAGCGCGACGCGCTTCGGGAGTTGCACGCACAGGTGAACCAAAACTTCGTCGACTGGCAGCACTTCACGCAACGTGTAGCCGAGTTCGATACGGTGATCGTTTCTGACGCACAACATCGAGTCGATGCTGCACGTGCTAGCTACGCTGCAGGGCGAGGAGACTTCGATTTGGTGCTACTCGCACGTCGCAGCCTCCTCGACGTTCAATTGCAACGATTGTCTCTCGCCCTTGAGTCGGCTCGCGCGCAGGTTCGCCTCGACTATTTGACAGCCTCGCAAACTCGCGTAGGAGATACGCCATGAAACGCCCTTACACAATCGCCCTGCTCACAGGAGCGGGGGTTGCAATCGCGATATCGACCTGGCTGTTTCTGCGCCAACGCGGCGGTGTCGAAAGCCAATCGGCGTGCGCCAACGCGACGCCCTCCTATTGGTACGACCCTATGCACGCCACCGAGCATTTTGACAAGCCGGGCAAATCGCCCTTCATGGATATGCAGCTTCAACCTAAGTGCCCGGCAGCGCTGGTGGTCACACCAGGAGCGACCGCAGCGCCGGGGAGCATCGAGGTCAATTCGCGCGCGGTCCAGAACCTCGGCATTCGTTTAAGTCCGGTCGAGCGGGGCAGGTTCGAGCGCGGCGTCGATGCCGTCGGATTGGTCGGCGTCGATGAGCATCGGATCGAGGCGATCCAAGTGCGAGAGCCAGGGTGGGTCGAGCAGCTTCAAGTCCGGGCGGTGGGGGATCCGGTGCACCGCGGCCAACAGCTCGCCGGCATTTACTCGCCGACGTTACTGGCAACGCAACAAGAATTTCTCATTGCGCGCGACTCCAATGATCCTCCTTTGATTGATGCAGCCCGCGCGCGTCTCGCGCTGTTCGGATTGTCAACCCAGCAGATTGCGCATATCGAGCACACCGGCAAATCCGAGCGACGCGTGACCTACTACGCGCCCTTCGACGGCTTTGTTATGGAACTCGGCGTTCGCCAGGGAGCAGCCGTCGAGCCAGGCACTACGCTGTTGCAGCTCGCGCATCTCGATAGCGTCTGGGTCACCGCCGAGGTACCGGAGACGCTGTCCGCGTGGATCAAGCCGGGCGATTCGGCGGAAGTCCAAGTCCCCGCGCTGCCCGGCATGCAATTCAAGGGGCAGGTGGACTATCTATATCCGGAACTCACGCAGAGCACCCGAAGCCTCAAAGTGCGAGTCGTGGTCAGCAATCCGGGACTTATGCTTCGCCCCGGCATGTTCGCCTCGGCGCATTTTCGCGGTGCAACGATTGAGAACGTGTTGACCGTGCCGAGCGAAGCGGTGATCAAGACGGGCACCCGTAGCATTGTCATCGTCGCCGATGATGGCACGCATTTCCGCCCCGTCGCGGTGCGCGTCGGCGCCGAACATGGCGATCGATCGGAGATTCTGGACGGTTTGACGTTGGGACAAAACGTCGTCGCGTCGGGACAGTTCCTGATCGACTCCGAGGCGAGCCTGCGCGGCGCTTTCGAGAGCCTCGCTGGCGCGAGCGGAACAACCGAGCTGATAATGAAGCCAGAGATGATGCCCTTGCCGGCGGACGGGAGGCCCTGACATGCTTGCCTCCCTTATCCGCTGGTCGATTCAGAACAGGTATCTAGTGTTGATGGCGACCGGCTTACTCGCGGTTTGGGGCGTGCACGCGACGCTCTCGACCCCGCTCGATGCACTGCCGGACCTCTCCGACACACAGGTCATCATCCGCACGGAATACCCGGGACAGGCGCCCCAGGTTGTCGAGGATCAGGTTACCTATCCGCTCACCACCACAATGTTGTCAGTACCCGGCGCGCGCACCGTGCGCGGCTTTTCATTCTTTGGCGATTCCTACGTCTACATTATTTTCGACGATAAGACCGACCTCTACTGGGCGCGCTCGCGGGTGCTCGAATACTTGAATCAAGTCACCGGGCGATTGCCGCCATCCGCCAAACCGACCCTGGGTCCCGACGGGACCGGCGTCGGTTGGATTTACGAATACGCCCTCGTCGATCACAGCGGTCAATACGACATCTCGCAACTTCGGGCACTGCAAGACTGGTTCTTGAAGTACGAGCTTAAAGCCGTGCCGGATGTCGCCGAAGTTGCAAGCGTCGGCGGCCTGGTTAAGCAGTATCAGGTCGTCCTCGATCCAGACCGCATGCGGGCGCTCAGTATCACGATCGAACGGGTTAAACAGGCGCTACGCAATTCCAACAATGAGACTGGCGGTTCCGTGTTAGAACTCGGCGAGGCAGAATACGCGGTGCGTGCCACCGGGTATCTTAAAACCCTTAACGATTTTCGCAACGTGCCGGTGGGCTTAGGCAGCGGCGGCACACCCATCTTGCTCGGGGATGTGGCGAGGATTCAGATCGGCCCCGAAAGCCGCCGAGGTATTTCAGAGCTCGACGGCAAGGGTGAGGCTGTCGGTGGCGTCATCGTCATGCGCGCAGGCAAGAATGCGCTGGCGACCATCGATGCGGTCAAGGCCAAGATCGCGAGCCTGCAAGCAGGTCTACCGAAGGGCGTCAAGATCGTCCCTACCTATGACCGTTCGGAGCTGATTCACCAATCGGTGGCGACACTACGCAATCGGCTGATCGAGGAATTCATCATCGTTACGCTGGTCTGTGCGCTCTTTTTGTTTCATTTGCGTTCTGCGCTGGTCGCCGTGGTCAGCTTACCGCTCGGTATCATTGCCGCCTTCACGGTCATGCGCTGGCAGGGCGTGAACGCTAATATCATGTCGCTGGGCGGCATCGCGATTGCCATTGGGGCGATGGTGGATGCCGCGGTGGTCATGATCGAGAACGCTCACAAGCACCTTGAAGCTTGGAATCACGAAAACCTCGGGCGGCGTCCGAACGGCGCCGAACAGGTGCGGTTAATTGCCGAGGCGGCGGCCGAAGTCGGCCCTCCGTTGTTCTTCAGCCTGCTCATCATCACTTTGAGTTTTGTGCCCGTGTTTATGCTGGAGGCCCAGGAGGGAAAGTTGTTCGGGCCGCTGGCGTTCACTAAAACCTATTCCATGGCTGCCGCCGCTGGTCTATCGGTGACCCTGATCCCGGTCTTGATGTTCTACTTTGTCCGGGGCCGCATTCCGGATGAGCGCAGCAATCCTTTCAGCCGATGGTTGATCTTCGTATACCGCCCTCTCCTGGCTTTCGTGCTTCGAAATCCGATGGCGATCCTGGCGGCATCGCTCCTGTTGATCGTTGCGACCCTCGTGCCGCTGACGAAGCTTGGAAGCGAATTTATGCCGCCGCTGGTCGAGGGCGATCTGCTCTATATGCCCTCGGCGCTCCCCGGGTTGTCCGCCGACAAGGCGTCCCAACTGCTCCAGCAGACCGACAAGGTGTTGATGCAGTTTCCGGAAGTGGAGCGGGTATTCGGTAAGGTCGGCCGGGCCGAGACGGCGACCGATCCCGCTGGAATCGAGATGTTCGAGACCACCGTCCGATTCAAACCGCGTTCTGAATGGCCAAGCGGCAAAACCCAGGATCAACTGATCGATGAAATGAACGCCGCCTTGCAAATCCCAGGACTGTCGAACCTCTGGGTGCAGCCGATCCGCAATCGCATCGATATGCTCTCGACCGGTATCAAAAGTCCGGTCGGGATCAAGATCGCAGGTCCCGATTTGAATGTGATTGACGCGATCGGCAAGAAGATCGAGGCGACCGTCAAGGAAGTCCCCGGTACCCGGTCCGCCTACGCCGAGCGCGTCCGGGGCGGTCGGTACATCGAAGTGCGCATAGACCGGCTGCGCGCCGCTCGTTTCGGCTTAAGCCTTGCCGACGTGCAGCAGGTGGTGGCGCTTGCGATCGGAGGTGAGAACATTGGCGAGACGGTCGAAGGCTTACAGCGCTTTCCGATCAATATCCGGTATCCGCGCGAGATCAGAGACTCGGTTCAGAAGCTGACGGTGTTGCCGATCATCACCGAGGCAGGGGCGACGACCACGTTGGGCGCCGTAGCGGACCTCGTGGTTACCGACGGGCCGCCGCAAATTCGCAGCGAGAACGCGCGTTTGAATGGCTGGGTCTATGTAGATATCAGTGGCCGCGATCTGGGGTCTTACGTGGCGCAGGCGCAAAGATTGGTCGCCCAGCGCGTGCAGTTGCCGGCGGGTTATTCAATTGCCTGGTCGGGCCAGTTTGAATACCTTGAGCGTGCCACCCAGAAAATGAAGCTGGTTGTGCCGTTCACGCTGGCGATTATCTTTGTCCTCCTGTATCTGACCTTCCGTAGCTTCAGTGAGGCGACGCTGATCATGGCCACCTTGCCGTTTGCCTTGGTGGGAGGCCTGTGGCTCCTATTCCTTCTCGGCTATAACTTATCAATCGCCTCGGCCGTAGGCTTCATCGCGCTCGCGGGCGTGTCAGCAGAATTTGGGGTGATCATGCTGATCTACCTCGATCACGCCATCCAGAGACGTCGAGACACCAACCAATTCGCTACCGAACACGACTTGATCGCAGCAATTGAGGAAGGCGCGGTGCAGCGGGTGCGACCCAAGGCGATGACAGTGGCCGTGATCATCGCTGGATTGCTGCCGATCATGTTCGGCGGGGGTACCGGCTCGGAAGTCATGCGCCGCATCGCGGCACCCATGGTTGGCGGCATGATCACCGCACCGATTCTGTCGATGCTAGTGCTACCGGCGGCGTACCTGCTGTTGCATAGACGGAACCTCAAACGCGAAGTAGCAACCGCCAATCCTTCAGCGACTAGGTCCTCGGACAACCGCAGTCATCGTACACACTAATTCCCGACGCATCCCAGCAATTGCCTTTTCGGCTCATCGATTGCGTCATGTGAAACTGCTTGAGGATCCGCAATGTGCCCAGAGGGGCCGATTGCGGGCGCTAGCTATCGGACGGCGCAACGAATAGTGCGAACTCTATCACCAGTGTTCAATTACGATGTACACCATACATCCGACAATAATTGCCGCGGCCCACAGCGCTCCAATGTCACTCTGATAGTTATAGCTCCAGTCACGATCGGGTCCGGGATTATTTTAGCCAGGGTTCGCCGACAGGCCCCGGCTCCGTCGATGATAGTAAATGCCAAAATAGATACCGGATGTAAGAATGAAAGCTGACGTTAGGAGACTGTTCTACGACGCAAGCCGCAACATCCCTTTCACCCACGGATCCTGATCCAAATCCGGCTCTAATCCTGTTGCATCACCCAAGCAATTGCCTCGATAAGTTTTGAGTACCGATATCAGCCTACCGCAGCCCGGGAATGGCCGCTTTGCGAAAAAAAAAGATTTCAGCACAGCCAGCGCCCGGAATTGGCCGAGGCTGTGTGAAAACGGCGGTTCTGGATGTCGATGGGCGGCGGCATAGTTCAGGTGATAGCAAAAAACAGCGCGTGATCAGGCGCGCAGTGCCGCGATCAGTGGCACCACATGGGTTCAGAAGTTGAGCTGCTCAAGCTGCGACAGGTCGCTGCTAAACGCACCGCTGAGTTCAAAATAGGCGAGTATCGGCAGCAGTATTAGCGAGACTATGCTGGATACGCGCACGAAACGCGCCATGCCTTCGGTACCGCAATTGACCGAGCACCGGTAGGTGCCGACAATGACATACGCGGAGTAGAGGCAGCCACCGATGGTGTATATGCGCATCAGGAATGTGTTGCCCGGATCGATGAAAAACTCCAGGCATCCATACACCAATGAGCCCGCGACGCCGTATAGCCAGAATACGCGCGCCACCGAAAGCTTGGCCCGAAGGGGCGCCTGTATGAACTGGACAGGGGTCATCCCGCTATCTTAGACACCTTAGGTGCAAGTAACTAGAAATACGCCAATTCCCCCAACTGGACATCAGTCGCGCGCCAAAAGACTGGCGGCGGCGTCCGCGTATACAAAGAAGAACGACCGCGTGATACGCGCAGGCGTTCGTGATCGCAGTAATGCGTAGTCTAAGCATCGTACTAACGCCATTCGTCACCGGGCATGGCGCGCTTCATAAATTCGTCGAACATGGGCACCGTGAACGCGGTATCGCCGTGATTCGGGCTCCAAACCATCCCTTTCGAAATGAGCGAGCTGCGCGTGGGTGCCAGGGACGATACTGCCGCGTCGAACGAGCCCGCGATATCGCCTGACCGATGCGGACCTGATCCTAGGTCCGCCATAGCACGAAGATATTTCTTCTCTTTCGGAGTAAGTCTGTCGAAACGCACGCGGAAGAAACTCTCGTCAAGCGCCGCAGTCGCTGTGATGGACGCGAGCCTGACAACCTCCGGCAAGATCGGGGAATCTTTGGCAGCGAGCCATGTATGGCTTCCCCACTCCTGCAAGAAATACGCGTAACCCTGGGTGACTTGCAGAATCATGTTCATGGCTTCGATCGTTATGCGTACGTTCTCGTCCGCCAGCGGCTTCTCGATCGCCAGTCGTGCGGCGTCGGATGACAGAGGGCCCACCATTGGGAAATCGAATAGCCTTTCGGCATAAGATTTTGCGTTGCCCATTTGTCCGCGTAACTGCGGCAGCCCGGCACCGACCAGTACGATAGGGAGTCGTCTTTGTTCCTTTCGATGCATCGCCGTGATCAGAACCGCCAGTTGCGGCTCCACGACGTACTGCAATTCGTCGATGAAAATCGCCAATGCCGTTCCGGCCGCCTTGGCCGCCAAACCCACTTGTTCGAACAGCGCCTGAAGGTCGTGTTCGAGGTCACCGTTATCGGCTAGACCCGGTTCGGGCTCATAGTCCAACCCCACCTCTATATCGGCGTAGGTCACCTTGAGCATCTTGGCGAACCCGGCCAATGCGCGTAGTCCGCGCACGGCGTACTCTTTGGCGTTTTCGATCTGGCTCAATCGCAGCAGCGCTCGCCGAAGCTGCGGTGCAAGTAGGGCTGGAAGCGACCGTCCTTCCGTGGCTTCGATGCGCACCGTATGAATACCGGCGGCTTCCGCATCTTCACGCACGCGGTCAAGAAGCACCGTTTTACCTGCTCCGCGCAGACCTACGAGCATTGCACTCTTGGCTGGGCGCCCGATCCTTGCTCGTTCGAGCGCTATTCGGAGTGTGGCGCGGAGTTCATTGCGGCCTGCCAGCTCCGGGGGTGGAGTGCCGGCGCCAGGTGCAAATGGGTTAGCTAGTAGTGTTTATAGATCATCCAAGACATACACCAATCCAGTTGGGCTACGCGTACAGTGTTGCCAGCAGCCTCCGCATTCGCACGCAGGCGATGCAGCCGCAGGACTCTCCTGGTATCGTCGACTTCCGCGTCGGGGCGTCGAGGATTGATGTCTCCGACGGGATCGAATGGCCTGGCTAATGTGGTATCCATAAACCGCTTTATACGGGTTATGTAATCGTGCTCTGTGCGTTGCCGCACGCTCCATAGACCTCGGGAGTTTCGCCTACGCCGATTCGCGGCTAGCGCCTACCAGATCCGCAATTGTTCGTGAATTTGGCGATGTGCTTCATCCACTGTAATTCCGTCAATCCGAGCGATCTGGACTGCAAGCAACAACCGGTGCGCCGTGGAGAGGCGCGGGTACTCGCCTTCACGAGCGGCCGTCGCGGTTGATTCACTAAGCTTGAAAGTCGACCAAAGGTCTAACGCACAGCTGGCCATATCCTTTAACTCCGTGTAAATCGCCAACTCTCAGGCCAGATATTGGTATACAACATCGGTTGCGGTCTGTGCGGTCCCGTACGCAGGGTGTGAACCGGCACAGAACGTTGACCAGATTTCAGGTGACCGGGGTTCAACACGAACCAGGTGGGTTCGCCGAGCAATCTCTCAGGGCGCCCCAATTCGCTCTGGCCTGTTCCGGGCAGATGGGAACAGCTTATTCCGGCCGGGCCGGACACATACCTATGTGTCCGGCAGGAATGCTGTGGGCCTATGTGCCGGAAAGCACACAGGATGTGATTACGCTCCAATCGGCCGCTCACGCTCACACGTTAACAAGCTTCATTCCTTCGGCATCGTAGCGCTCGCCGGCAGCAGCCCCCACGGGAAACGCTTTATCAAGTGCCGCGCGCGTTGCGGTCGGCAATGTGATCGCCGCGGCGGCGACGTTCTCTTCGAGACGCCGCGTGCGGCGCGTGCCTGGAATGGGAATCACTTGTTGTGCGAGCAACCAGGCAAGCGCGACTTGTGCCGGCGTGCAGCCCTGTTGTCGTGCAATTTCCGCGAGTCGTTCGACGAGATGGGCATTCTGCGCGGCCGCGTCGCCGTGGAGGCGCGGTTGCTGCAGACGATAGTCGTCCGGCGCAAGGCCGGCCGTGTTCTTGATTGCGCCCGTGAGAAAGCCGCGTCCCAGCGGAGCGAAGGCGACGAACGTTACTGCGAGTTCGCGACAGGCGGGTAGCACCTCGAGCTCTGCCTCGCGCGCCCACGAGGAGTATTCGCTCTGGAGCGCTGCTATGGGATGCACGGCCGCGGCACGGCGCAACGTCTTCGCAGAGACTTCCGACAGCCCGATTGCACGCACCTTGCCCTCGCGCACGAGCTCGGCCATGACGCCGACGGTTTCCTCGACGGGGCGCATCGGATCGATTCGATGCACGTAATAGGGATCGATCACATCGAGACGCAGGCGGCGCAACGAGGCCTCGCAGGCGCCGGCCCGGGGAGCGCCGGATTGAGGCGAAGACCAAGATACTTTCCCGAGTTACGGTGCTATAGCTGGGGACCCTCCGCGTACCCGGTGGCTCCATTGCGTGTGAATTCGAAGTGCAGTAGCCACTTCCGAGGTGCCGGATTGTTCGCCTGAGTGAAGCGCCATTGGCGGCCCGCTTCGGCGGCCAGGCGAGCGAAATATCTGCTGGCCCCCCTTTTCTCCAGGGTCGTCTTGATGACGCTGCCTGACTGATCCACTGTCACTAGAACGGTTATCTTAATCTGACCGCGAATCGTGGCTCGCGCACCGCGAGAAATATCTGGGATTACTTGGTGCAGCGCCGAGGCAGGCGCAATGACGGGCGTGACAGTCGGTGGGACAGGCACAGCGGGCGGCGCAGGCGATTGCGAAGAAATGTCCGAAGCCGCTGAAAGAGGGGGTTGAGCATTGTGATGAATGTGCAGCAGACGCAAGGCGATCCAAACTACAGCCAATAATACGGCGAAGATTCCGATGGCCGGTACGGATAAGCGCCGTTTGGGTATATCAAGCGGATGAGTATTCGGGTCCTTTGCGGGCAGTGCCACAGGTTGCGGTGCAGAACTCATCGTGGTCTGCGCCGGAAGTTCAGTCTGCGCTTTGAGCTCAAGGATCGTGGGGCGGTCGGATGGGTCGTAACTCAGGCAGTGCCGGACGGTCTCGGCCAAGGGCGAAGGAAGATCGGCGGGCAGGGAAAGAGTGTCGGGGCGCCTATCGGGCCACGCGGGAGGGCGCTGAGTCAGCGCCTCAACGAGCGTTATGCCGAGCGCCCAAATGTCTCCGGGGGCGGAAATCCTGCCGTCCTTTGCTTCTGGAGGGTCGTATACGGAGAGCTTCGCACCCGCCAGCTTCGCATCGCCGGCCGGTAGGATGGTATCGCTCGCCAGCTTCAGCTGACCATTGACGACCAGAAAGTTGGGTGGTTTTAGCTTGCGATGCACGAGGCCTTTGGCGTGAATGAAAGCTAAGGCATCGACGGTGGGCGAGAGCATGGCCCCCACTTCGTCAGCATCGAGCGGCCGACGAGGAAGAATCTGAGCAAGCGTCTGCTCCGCATATTCCATGACGACGAAGAGAAATGGGTGCCCCGCAATCTGGCAGGAGCCCGAGTCGAATACACGAATCAGGCGCGGATGCGAGAAGCCGGCAACCGTGCGCCAGTAGGAGAGCTGTGCCTCCGCTCGAGTCGGATGAGCAGGGATGAGTTTGATGGCGGCCTCGGAGTAACCGTAGTCCTTGTGTTCGGTAAGGAATACGACGCTGTGATTTGACCGACTCAGAAATCGGCGCAGCGGAAAAACTCCGCTAATGACCAGACTTTCCCATTTCGCCCAAGTTTCGGTCATGGCTGTTCTGCTGCTTGTGCGCTCACGAGGAACACCGCGTTCCCAGGATAGCAGGCTCGCGGCACTGGTTTCTATCAAAAGCGATCTGCCTATTCGCTAAGGGCCGCTGACGTCGCGGGAGTTTTTTGGCAGTCAGCGCTGCTTTGTTGTGCATCGTCGTGAAAACGGCACCGAGATCCCGAACCCCACTGGCGAACTTAGCGTCCTCGGCATTCGCGACGGGGGTAAGGCCAAAGCAACCGCGAGCTGTGGACTACACGGTGGATGTAAGCGGTCATTCGCGGGACGAGACGCAAGCGACATATAACCGCCGGGAGGCGTTAATATGCTTCTTACCGTCATTTTCCACCAAGCGGGACCCGCATGACTTTTCCCATGGTTGCCATCGGTGGCTCCGCCGCAGGTCTTACGGCAGAATCCGAGGTAGGTTCGCGGCGCGGCGCCTTCCTGCTGTCCATGTTTGGTTTACTGGTAGGTCTATTCGCGGTCTTTGGTGCGTTGCGTGTCCAGAGTAATGCCGCCGGGGGGGTGGCTCACAGTCGTGCAGTTCTTCAGCAAATCGAGACCACTTTATCGACCCTCCAGGACGCCGACACGGGGCAGTGGGGGTACCTATTAACTGGCGATGTGCGCTTCCTTGAGCCGTATCGCTCCGCGATAGCGATGCTTCCCAACACGCTCGATGCCTTGGGACGGCTGACCGCAGACAATGCGGTCCAGGCGCGGCGGCTTGCGGCAGTTCGGACATCGGTGAAGCAGAGGATCGAAGTGATCGCCGAGACAATCAGACTGCAAGACAACGGGCAGTCGGCGGCGGCTGTCGCGGCCGTGCGTGCCGGGCGAGGCAAGGCGATCATGGAAGAGCTGCGGATCGAGCTGGCGGGTATGCGTGCCGACGAAGAGCGCCTGCTCACTCAGCATAACGCGCAAGCCTCGCGAGCGAGCGCCTGGATGCTAGCGGCGGTGAGTGCCATGGGAGCGCTCGGGCTGCTGTTGCTGTGGATGCTCCGCTCGCTCATGGCGCGGGACACGGCGCGGATTCGGCTGAGCGAGGAGCGCCTCGCGACCACGTTGGCGAGCGTCGGCGATGCAGTTATTGCTACCGATTCTCAAGGGCTAATCGAGCGCATGAACCCGGTCGCGGAGAAGCTCACGGGATGGACACTGCCGCAAGCGCGCGGCAAACCACTCGATCAAATCTTTCGGATCGTCAACGAACACACCCGCGGGACTGTGGAAAGCCCCCTTGAGAAGGTCCTTCGCGATGGTCAAGTCGTAGGGCTTGCCAACCATACGTTGCTTATTGCGAAGGACGGAACGGAACTCCCTATCGAGGACAGTGGTGCGCCGATCCGGGGGAGCGACGGCGCAATTGCCGGAGTCGTGCTGGTCTTCAAGGATGCTACGGCTCGATACGCCGCCGAGCGGCAATTGCACGAGAGTGAGAAGCGATTCCGCACCCTCGCGGATAATATCCCGCAACTGGCGTGGATTGCCGACGCCGGCACGGAAGGCCAGGTTCATTGGTTCAATCGGAACTGGTTTGAGTACACAGGCACTACGCTTGAACAGATGCAGGGTGCGGGCTGGCACGCGGTGCACCATCCCGATCATGCGGAACGCGTCATCCAGAAATTCGCGCACCATGTCAAGGAAAGCCTGGACTGGGAAGACACCTTTCCGCTCCGCGGCAAGAACGGTGAATATCGTTGGTTCCTCTCGCGCATGAAGTGCATTCGCGATAATTCCGGGACGGTCGTGCAGATTTTCGGGACCAACACTGATATTACGCGACAACGGCAAATGGAAGATGAACTGCGTGCGCTGCAAATTGAGCGCGAGAATCTGCTCGAAGCCGAACGAGCGGCGCGCCACGAGGCGGAGAGCGGCAACCGGGTCAAAGACGAGTTTTTGGCGACGTTATCGCATGAGCTACGCACGCCGCTCTCGGTGATCGTTGGTTGGAGTCGCCTCCTGTTGAAGAAATTCGGCGACGCGAATGAGGATCTAAAGAAGGGTCTGAAAATCATTGTCACTAACACGATGACACAGTCGCAAATCATTTCGGATTTGCTGGATATGAGCAGCATCGTCTCCGGCAAGAGCGCGTTTGACTTCAAACCTCTCGATTTAAATGAATTGACCGCACATTGTGTCGCCTCGCAGCAACTCGCCGCGGCTGAGAAGGGTATCAATCTCGTCCATGAATCGGACCCCGAGCCGAAGGTGGTGTCGGCGGACTTAGGCCGGCTACAGCAGGTCATGGGAAACCTGCTGACCAACGCACTGAAGTTTACGCCGGCGGGAGGTCGTGTGACCGTGCGGCAACGTCGAACGGACCACGCGTTCGAAGTATCTATCGAGGATACTGGGGAAGGCATATCCGCCGACTTTTTGCCGCATGTGTTCGGCCGGTTCCGGCAGGCAGATGGGTCCAGCACCCGCAATCATGGTGGCTTGGGGTTGGGTTTAGCTATCGTCAAACAGATCATGGAAATGCACGGCGGCAGCGTACGCGCCGAGAGTGCAGGTCGGGGCCGCGGCGCGCGATTCACCATTGCGTTGCCGTTCGAAATCGGAAGAAGTCACGATGCTGGGTCGCATGCCGGGACGCTCGAACAATCGGGCTACTGGACCGTCGATCCAGCAAAACACGGGATCGACAGATTTAAGGTCGTGCACGCGCTGGTGGTGGAAGACGATCCTTTCATGCTCGACTTTCTCGTCCGCGTCCTTGAGGAACGTGGGGTGCGGGCCCTCGGCGTGCGCACAGCCAATGCCGCGCTGGCCGCGCTGAAAGGGGAGCAAGGATTGTCTCTCACCGTGCTCATCAGCGATATCGGGTTGCCTAGCATCGATGGGTACGAATTGATCCGGCGGGTGCGTAATGAACTGAAGCTGTCAGCCGAGCGGTTGCCGGCCGTCGCGGTGACGGCTTTTGGGCGCAAAGAGGACCGTGAGCGCGCTATCGAGGCTGGGTTTCAAGCCCATCTTTCGAAGCCTTATGAAGTAGGGAAGTTACTGATGATCATCCACCAGTTCGGGGAGGGGCTCGCGAGGCCGACCCATGATTAGGTCGCGGCTTTGATTTGTTGCTAAAACTTTCGGTCGAAGGATCGAGTGGCCGTGTTTCGGTCGGCGATCGTCGCGGCTTCAGTGAGGGTACTTTCAAGGGCGGGTAGATCGTAAGGTTTCGAGAGTATGAGAACCGTACTTAGTTTATCGCCCAATAGACGCTCGACCTGGAGTGCCTCATAGCCCGAGGTAATGATGACGGGCAGGTTTGGATAGGCTTTGAAGAGTTCCCGAGCCAGCTGAATTCCCGACATACCGGGCAAACGGACGTCCGTCAGAACCGCGTCGAATTGCATGTCCTTCAGTTGGGCGATCGCTTGTTCGGCTGCAGCGACCGCGACTACCTGATGACCGAGTTCACGCAGGTATTCTACGGTGATGCAGCTAACTTCGTCGCTGTCTTCTACCAAAAGGACGTTCATGGCGGCCGAAGGGTAGCATAGGCTTGGCTGCGATAGGGCGTCTAGAGGTGATGAGGGCTTACAGCAGTTGTACCCTGCATCTGACAGTACCCTCAACCGTAGTCGAGTACATTGCCCATCGACCGACCTGAAAACGAGCGGTCTGAGTATGGTGTACAACAGTGGGGGTATCCGAATGTCATTTCTAGCGTGGATTATTCTGGGTTTAATCTCAGGGTTTATTGCCAGCAAGCTGGTCAACAAAAGCGGCGAAGGATTAGTACTCGATATCGTATTGGGTATCGTGGGTGCCTTCGTCGGCGGCTGGCTGTTCACAACTTTTGGTGCAAGAGGGGTCACCGGGTTGAACGTTTACAGCATGGTGGTGGCGGTAATTGGGGCCGTCGTCGTACTCTTCGTGTATCACGCAATCGTGCGTCGTCGAGTCTAGCGCCACAGGGCACATTCGCGGCACCGAGCCGCGAAGCCGCGTACATGCCGCATATGCACCGGGCGGTGTGTGGATTCGGGGCGCTCAAGTCGACGGCTATTTCTGCGTCGACATCGGAGCGCCGCCGCTCTCGGTGGTGCAATAACGGTGCCTCACGCCACCCGTGACACAGTGTGCCAGTCTGCCTTAAAAGTATTGTTGGCCGACGATTCGTGGGCACTTGCCGAACTGATTGCCGATGCATTCATGCCGCGGGTGATCGTGCTCACCAACTATGACCTGCCGGAACATCAATGCAGTTCCCTGAGGGGCGGGCCGACCCGCTTGTTTTTGGATAAATCGCGGGATTTTCAGCGCCTCCCGACGATAGTACGGAAGCTGGTCAGCGAATGCCCGGGGCTCTCGAAGTCCACATTATGATTGCCGTCGAACGAATGAACATTTCATCCAACTCTTCGGAAGCCACCATGGATTTTCCCGTGGTTGCGATCGGGGCTTCGGCTGGCGGACTGGAGGCCGTTACTGAGCTACTGGCGTCTTTGCCTAACGAGGTTGGCGCCGCCTTCGTGATCATCCAGCATTTGGATCCCGATCATAAAAGCCAATTGACGGACTTGCTGGCGAGACGAACCGCGAGTCACTATCGAATCGCCAAGATCATTCGGGATATGTGCAGCTTCGCTCGTCATGATTTGACGCGCGACCCGCCGTTTTCGCGGTTGGAATTAGTGAGCTGCCGAAATTTGCTCATTGATTTCGATGCGACCGTGCAGCGCCGGGTGATGCAGGTTTTTCACTACGCTTTGCGATCACACGGCCTTTTGATGCTGGGACCGGCGGAGAGCGTGGGGCCGGCGTCCGATCTTTTTGAACTCACCGATAAACACCACAAAATCTACCTGAGCAAAGCCGCGGTCGCCGGCACTGCGCTGGTGTTTGGCCAGGTCGCTGCGCAGCTGACGCCGCAATCTCCTAGACCCACCGGTGACGCCGCCCCCACGCGTATCGAATTCAACTCCGCGCAACGTGAGTTCGACCGCTTGCAGTTAGCTCGCTATGCGCCGGCGAGTTTGCTCATCGATAGTGAGCTCACCATCCTGCAGTTTCGGGGTGAGACACCCTATCTTGAACCTGCCTCGGGCGCCCCGAGCAACAAGTTGCAGCGGGTGGTGCGACCGGATTTGCTCGTGGAAATATCGCCCGCTATTCAAGAGGCGCGGGAAAACAGCATTGGCGCGCAACGCGAGGGGCTGCGCTTGGATGATTTCACGGATGTGAACGTCGAAGTTCACCCCATATCGACACCCAACGCGGGGCGCTGTTATCTCATAACTTTTGAAGACACCTCACGCCGCCGCCGAGGCCCACGCACCGCACTCAAAGTCCTCTTGTCTGAGTCGGAGAAGGACCGGCGGCTGGCGCAGCAAGACCGAGAGATCATGGCCACTCGGGATTACCTTCAGTCCCGGATGGAGGAGCACGAGGCTGTCAAGGAGCAACTCAAATCCTCGCACGAGGAAGTTCTCTTGGCTGGTGAAGAATTTCAGTCAACCAATGAGGAACTCGAAACTGCCAAGGAAGAGCTGCAATCGGCCAACGAAGAATTAACGACCGCCAACGATGAGCTGCGCGACCGCAATCATGAGCTCGCCGTGCTCAACGGCGAGTTGCAAAAGGCACGCGCAGCGTCCGAGCGTGCGCGCAAGTACGCCGATGCGATCGTCACCACCGTGCGGGAATCGTTGTTGATTATCGATGAGAATTTGCAGGTCGCCCGAGCCAATCAAGCGTATTACGAGCATTTCAAAACAACGCCCGGGCAGACAGAGGGCAGGTTATTGACCGCGTTGGAGCCAGGTCCCTGGAACGACTCAGCCCTGTTCGAGCGACTGATCGCGGTGATCAAGGACAACGCCGATATGCGCGGCTTTGAATTGCAGTATCGAGACGCGGTCGGAGAGGTGCGCCTGCTAAAGCTCAATGCTCGCAAGATCCCCGCCGACGATGATCGCGCGGCCTTGATCCTTCTCGCCATTGTCGATAGCACGGTGGAGAAAGTGCAAGCGGTAGCGCTGCGCCTGAGCGACGAGCGGCTGCGCGCGGCGGTTACCGCGGTGCGTGGCACGGTCTGGACCAACAATGCGATGGGGGAAATGACCGACGCGCAGCCCGATTGGGAAGTCTTGACCGGCCAGACGTTGGAGGAATACCAGGGTTTTGGATGGACGAATGCGGTCCACCCTGACGATGTTCAGCCGACCATCGAGGCGTGGCAGAAGACCGTCGCCAAACGAGAGCCATTCCTCTTTGAACACCGTGTCCGTCGCCGTGACGGTGACTATAGAGAATTTTCCATTCATGCGATTCCGTTATTCGACGGCGCCGGCGTCCTACAACAATGGGTCGGAATACATGTTGATGTGACTGACTTGCGGCGCCTCGAGCGCGAACGCGCTCACTTACTCGAAGCTGAGCAAACCGCCCGCTCGCAAGCGGAAAGCGCTAATCGAGTCAAAGATGAATTTCTGGCGACTTTATCCCATGAGCTTCGAACCCCAATCACAATTATCGTGGGCTGGAGCCGAATGATGCTCAAAAGGCACAGCGGCGGAAATGCTGATCTCGCCAAGGGATTACACCTCATCATCAACAACGCGATGATGCAGTCGCAGCTCATATCGGATCTGCTCGATATGAGTAGCATCGTCTCTGGCAAAACTATTATCAACGTCAAGCCACTCGATCTTACGGACTGTATCGAGCAGATTGTCACCGCGCAACAGATCGCCGCGAAGGACAAGGGTATTTCTCTCACACTGGAGCAGGATGCCGAGCCCAAGGTGGTGCTCGGCGATTCCGCCCGGCTGCAACAGATCATCGGCAACCTATTGACCAACGCTTTGAAGTTCACGCCTGCTGGGGGAAATGTCACCGTGCGTGCGCATCGCGTCGGGGAGACATTGGAAGTGTCGATAGAGGATACCGGTGAGGGCATTTCACCTGAATTCCTGCCCCAGGTGTTTGGGCGGTTCAAGCAGGCGGATGGCACCGGTGCTCGACTGCACGGGGGTTTGGGATTGGGGTTGGCCATCGTCAAACAGCTCGTGGAAATGCTGGGCGGCACGGTGCGCGCGGAGAGCCAAGGTCGTGGTCAGGGTGCGCGCTTTACCATTGCCTTACCCGCGCGCCCGACGCCACCCTTCAAGGTCTTCTCTGAACAGATCCCCGAAGAACGCGAGCAACATGCGGTGGCGGGTCTGCGGGGCACCCGGGCGCTCGTGGTGGAGGACAACGTCTCTATGCTCGAGTTTCTCATCCGCATTCTCGAGGAGCAAGGTGCAGTGGTGATTGGCGTGCAAAGCGCCAGTGCCGCGATCGAGGCCTTACAGGCTCCGAATCGGATCTCCTTCAACTTACTAGTGAGCGACATCGGTTTGCCGGGCCTCGACGGCTATGAATTACTGCGACGCGTGCGCGGAGAACTGAATCTCTCGGTCGAGCGGTTACCTGCGGTGGCGGTGACGGCCTTCGGTCGCAAAGAGGATCGCGAGCACGCCTTGGGGTCGGGATTCCAAGCGCATCTCTCGAAACCCTACGAGGTTGCACAATTGGTGTCGATTTTACGACAGGTAACTCAGCCCGATTCGAGCGCATGGCGGAATACAAACGGCCCGGGGAATTGAGGACACTATTGCGCGTGCCAGCTCTTGGTTAGGAGGGGAAGCTCACATTTGCGGCGGGGGTTTGCAAGCGCTGCCACGAATGTCAGCCAAGACCTATTGAAAGCTCACGATCCGGAAGCAAAAAATGCAGCGGCTAGCCAGCGACATTTGCAATGCGTTGACAGTGCACACCAAAATCGACGAAGAAATTTTCTACCCTGCGTTTCGTTGGCGGACATTCTCCGTAAAGGCGGGCACGCGTCGCGCCGAGTCGGGGATCCACTACTGATTTGCATCTCAATTGATGCCCGCGCGGTGTTGCCCCCATTGCGCGCCCCTACTAGCCCCGTATGGGCGGCGTATTGCTTCGTCAGCGGGATCAGCGCGGGATGAGCCTAGGTTGTCCGGCGCCATCGACCGCGACTGTTTCCTAGAAGCGCTTCACAGTTGCGACGTTGCGTGGCCGCTGCTGGTTCAAGTTATGGCATGCTCGGTCGAACTTTATGAGCATGTGTATCGCTCGCTTCATCGTCCGCCAGGGAATTGAATGGCAAAGGCTAGCCGGGTGAGCATTCTAATTCCGCGGCCGGCTATCGCAGCGTGTTGGAATGGTGCACTCGAATTGCGCCTTCGCCGGGCGCCCCTGGAGGTGTTCCTTCGGTCCCGGGCGCTTCCTTGTGCCGCCGCCGGAGCCGCTCAAGTTACTGACAACTTGACGGCGGCCACTGTGGCAATCGTATCATCGGGTCTGACACTCTATGCCTGTAAGCAGCAACAGCAGTTGCTTGACTGGCAACTCGAGGAACTGGCTCAACTGGCTTGCGCGGTCAGCGAAGGATTGACTGCCTTGATCTACGAACCGCGCTCCTGGCGGGTAGTTGCGCTGCTGAGCGCGGCTCAGCTGCTGCGCGCGCAAATGGGACCAAGCTCGGCAGCTCATCTGTCGGCCTCTATCACCCATACATTCGCAGCGCGCCCGAATGAGCGCCGCTCTTTAATTGAAATCGGGGGGATGGCCGCCCGTGCCGTTGAAAGAAACGACGCTGAGGTTCTCGAGACTACATCACAAGTCATCTCCAAACGTTTAACGGAACCGCAAGAACTCGCTCAGTGCAGCTTAATTGCCGCTGCACGCTAGTGTTTCGGTGGCGCAACTTTTAATTTATTCACAACTCGATCCTTTCCGGCTACCTCTGCAGCAATGACAGATATCCTGGCTTTTGCCTCTGCATTACGCACGACACCGTTTAGCGTCACAGTGCCATCCACGGCGACAATTTTAATGTTATGCGCATACGTCGATAAGCCTTTGTCCGCCATCACGCTCTCGCGAATTCGCTGAGTTAGGCCCAAATCGGTCGAGTCATTTTTTTGCTCGTCCGCTGTCATGCGCGTGTTCGACGGATCGACTTTATTGCTCTTGCTATTATCACTTGGCGTCGAACTGGCCGTCCCAGATCGGATAGCCGATTCATGCGCTGACGTCTGCGCAACTGCATATTGAGTCACTAGAAGAGCGACTACACTGCCCAGTAGCGCTGCCGATTTCTGAATTTTCATAAATCACCGTGGTATTGAATTAGAACAATGGAGGGCCCTGCCGCGGGCCCTCCGGTTGAGACGCCAATAGGGAGCAGGGCCTTAGGCTGACCTTGCTTGCGAGGCTGAAACACCCGCACTCTCTCCTGTCGAAGAGATGTCGGTGGCTCCAGTCGATTTCAACATGTCCTTGGCGCGGGTGATCTGATCCGAAGTATCGCAGTGCACGGACAACAATGTGCCGCCACCCTTAACGTGGCCTTCATACCGCTTGGCTTCATATTCAGGAATCCCCATCCCTACCAGAGCACCGACCAATCCGCCGACAGCCCCGCCCACTCCTAGGCCTGCGAGTCCTGCCATGATTGGACCAGCCGCAATGAACGGCCCAATACCCGGAATGGCTAGTGCTCCCACCCCCGCCAGGATTCCCAGAGTGCCTCCTATGGCCCCTCCCGCGGCAACGCCAGTAGTGGTTCCTTCCGGAGCCTTGGTGTTCTTTTCGTGCGCAAACTCCTTGGTGCTTCGGGTGTCTGGAAGGAGCACGGATATTGCTGAACTGCCAAAGCCCGCTGCAATTAAAGTGTCAACCGCCCGCTCCGCATGTTCTGCAGAAGCGTAAATGCCAAATACCGCTGTGTTTTTCCCAGCCATGATGAATTCCGCCTACATGTTAATTAATGGTAATGCTGCTATACGACCTGGGTCACTACAACCTAATGGCCGGTTTTGGGCTGTAGGACTAGCGCCCGGCGTGGCGACGCTCAGCGTAGGATTTACCGACGGATATTGCCTACGTGGTTCCTTGCCGATGCTGGGGTGGCCGGTCGCTCGCGGATGTCAGTGGATTCTTTCATGAAATTCAGATGGATGTGGGAGGCGTCGAGGCGCAAGGCATCGCTAACATAGCGCATGCCAATCTATGAGTCTGACCCATGGCGGGCACAATACTTCGATTCCATAGTGTGCCCGGAGAGCGTCCACATTCCGACGGATGACTCAATGGCATATGAGTTCAATCCGCTACATCGAAGGGTCTACAACAAGTTGTGGGTGGCAAGATCACAGGGGCTTGAATGCGGGCCGCAGGCAATTTCGCCGTCGCACTACCCGATGTTCAGCAAACCGGTCACCAATCTCAAAGGGATGGGCTTGGGCAGCCGCGTGTTGCGCAACGAGCAGGACTATCGAGAGCATTGCCACCCAGGCGATTTTTGGATGAGACGGCTGGCCGGTGAGCACGTCAGCACGGACTGGGCCCTTGTGAACGGCGAGCCCCGCTGGTGTCGCCATACATTGGGAATCACCGGCGCTCTCGGCACTTTCGACTTCTGGATTGTTCAGGCACGCCGCCGGCCTGGCCTCGAGAAATATTGTGGAGATTGGATTCGGCGGAACCTACGTGACTATACGGGGATGCTCAACATCGAGACGATCGGTGGCCAAATTATCGAAGTACACTTGCGTTTTGCGGATCAATGGCCGGACCTGTACGGATGCCACTGGGTGGACGCAACGGTACGGTTATATCGAGATAAAGTCTGGTTGTTTTCGGAAACTACGAGAACGGACGGATACAGCGTCGTGCTGTTCGGTCCGCACGGGAAGCGCTACCCATATCCCTGCGCTGCAAAGCTGGCTGCCTATCGAGCCACTTCCGGCGTAAGCAGCGTGCAAATTACGTTTTTCGCCGATCGTCCGTTGACCGCACACGCTATGCCGCCGGGCGGCTTTAGACTGGCAGTTATCAACTGCTCCAATGTCGACGTTGGTTTGCGAATACGCGCGACGATGGCGCGAGCCTTTGGATTGTAAGGCCGAGGTCGCCGTTTCCGAGCGGTCAACATTAGGCGACCGGCGAGAGTAGCTTGCTACTCATGGTGTTATCGGCGTTTTGTTGGTATTTCGGTTAGAATCGGCGGTGTTCGAGTCCCGCGGCGCGTAGCGGCCGTGGGGTAGGGTGATAACGTCAAAATAGGGGTAGCCACGATGTTTAAGAAGGTTTTGATTGCGATCGCGGGAATAGGATTGATGTCAATGGCTAGCGCGCAGGTCGGCGACGCGGTGAAGGAGAGCGCCAAGGCGACGGCCGAGGGTACCAAGGAGGCGGGCGACCAAGCAAAGGCCTCGGTGCATTCAGGCCCGGAAAGGGCGATGGACAAAACCAAAGCCAAGGTCCACAAGGCGAGCGCCCGATCCCATCGGCATCGCGCTAAGGCGGCTGCAGACGCCGCAGTGCACTAGGTCGAGGCTAGAGCGTTGCGAGAAGCGCTTGCCCGGCTGAGCGCTTTTCTTCGCGGGTCGGCGCCACCTTGGCCCGCGATACTTTTAACGCCTTCTCGACCGCCGTCGCGCTTGGCGACGTGCGGTTGCGCTGACTATTATCAACGTCGGCTAAGGGCGTGTTGCTCAGCCGCGATATTGGCGTATCAAGGCTAGCTATTAGGCAAAACGAGCGAGATCAGAAAGGCGAGGGACGCAATTGCCATCAAACCGGTGGCCATCCAACCCAATATCACCCACGCGCCCGTGACAATAAACTCACCCATTATTTTTTTGCTGGCTGCGATTCGCATGATCAGGCACATCACAGGGACCGCAACCACGGCATTCAGCGCCGCCGACCATATGAGGGCCTTCACAGGACTGATTTTCAGAATATTGGCAGCGGCGCCTACGAGAGTTGCGGCCGCTATGGCTGCATAAAAAGATTTGGCGTGCGTGGGTTGTTTCGATAAGCCGACCGGCCATTGGCGTGCTTCGCCCAGAGCGTAGGCTGCCGATCCCGCCAGCACCGGAACCGCCAGCAGTCCCGTACCTACGATCCCGAGTGCAAATAAGGCGAAGGCAAAGTCGCCGGCGATTGGTCGTAAAGCTTCCGCTGCTTGTGCTGCGCTGGTGAGCTCGTGGACGCCGTGCACATGTAGTGTCGCCGCTGCGGTGCCCAATATGGCCAAGGCAACCAGGTTCGATGCGCCCATGCCAATCAGCGTGTCGAGCCGAATTCTCGACAATGCATCGGGACCTTGGTTGGGGCGCCGTCGCAGAGGTTCGCGGATGGGCACGGTTTTAGTGTCCTCGACCTCTTGAGATGCTTGCCAGAAGAACAAATAGGGGCTGATGGTGGTTCCTAGGATCGCAGTGACGGTCAGCCAGAAATTGGAATCGGTGGAAAGTCGCGGCAACAAGATCCCTTTGAGGAAGGGAAGCCAGGGCACATGGACGGCGCACAGAGTCGCGAAGTACGCAAGCAGCGAGAGACATAGCCATTTTAAAAGCGCGACATAACGTGTGTGATGCAGGAATATCTGTCCCGCCGCGCAGACTAGGCTGAAAAATGCCAAGTAGGCCGGGGTTGGAATGGCCGGCAGCAACAGGCGGCTAGATTCCGCCATCGCACCAAGGTCAGCCCCGATATTGCAAATGTTGGCAAGGAAGAGAAGGGATACCGTGCCTTGAAGAATCCAATCGGGGAAATTCAGACGGATATTCGCGGCGAGACCCCGCCCTGTCGTGCGACCAATTCGGGCGCTGATTGCCTGAATGGCAACCATCAAAGGATAAGTAAGGAGCAACGTCCACGCAAGCTGAAAGCCAAACTGCGCGCCGGCCTGCGCATAGGTCGCAATACCGCTAGGGTCATCGTCGGCGGCACCGGTAATGAGGCCAGGACCGAGAATACGCCACAGACGTAGCTTGCTCGGGCCAACGACGTCCCTGGGCGCTGGCTTCGGCATTCTGATCTCCCGCGTCGGCTCGGTGACGCTATTTATCTAGCGAGAATGAAACCCGGCGATTAGGCGATCCATAGGCGAGGCACGCCGCTAGTTGTAAGACAGCTCTGACTTACAGTGGAGAGCCGGGCAGTTGCGCCACGGATACTTAAGTGAGTGTGCCTCCGCAAGGCGGTTCGTGAGCGTCATCCGACACTGTCAATGGCGAGTGTCCTGACAGTGTTGCCAAGGGCGTTGGTGCAATCTGCACGCATGTCAAATATTCTCCCGAGACACCGATGTCCGCATCGCCTAATCGCATCGAAGATCCGATAGAAGCCCCGCCAGCGCCACGGGGGCCTGACCCGAGCCCGGATCCCCATCCCGGGCCGTCGGATCAGCCCGCCGATCCAATATCGCCTCCGCTTAAAGCAGCGGCGCGATCCTAAATTCTATCGTCGATGACGCTACTAGCGGATGCGCGATCCGACATCGCCTAGGGCTGCTTGACCTGCAAGTCGTTACGCACGCTCGTGACCCCCGCCAATTCATGCGCGATTTCCCCGGCACGGATTTTGGCGGCCGAAGAGTCCACAAAGCCGCTCAACGCGACCACGCCTTGATTCACTTCAACTTCAATTTGACGCGCTTTGGTGACAGGGTCGGCAACCAAATCGGCTTTAAGCTTGGTTTTGATGACACCGTCATCGACCACTTCGCCAGCCGTGCGCTTAGCGCCTTTCATGTGCAGATTATTGTGCACTTTGTTCACACCGTCGACGTCAGAGGCTATTTTACCGGCACGTTGCTTGGACTCCGCGGAATCAACGAAGCCGCTCAGTTGCACGACACCCGCGCGAGTTTTCACGTGAATCTGATGGGCCTTGGTCACTGGGTCAGAGACGAGATCCGCCTTGACTTTGGTCGTGATGGTGGCGTCGTCGATTGTCGTGCCCGCCGAGCGATGCGCAGGTTCGTCTGCGGCAAGACTGGCTTGTGCGAAGCCGAGTAGCGCAATTGCTCCAATCGCAATTAAATTGGATCTCATAGATATTCCTTCAGTTAGATTAAAATAAAGCTATACGACAAAGACTGTTATTACTTAGTTATGCTTACAGCTTCTTGCCTGCATCGCCGTCAGAAAGACAACGAAGCTGGTGTCAGCGTTCGCCGACATGAAACCGAGACTTCTCGAACGCTATCCATTTGACTTCAGATACCTGGCGGACCCTGGATTCACGATTAGCGGTCAGCGACTCGTGGAAAAATAAGCACCATCCAGCGATTGAATTCACGCTACAGTGATCAAATGCAATCCTTGCCGGCGGCTGCGCATCGCGATGTTTCAGGAAGCAGCGCGAAATAGGTGTATCGCCTACGAGTCTTCGGGCAATTTCGACACATATGTTCGGGCATTTCTCCGACAAAATCACCAAACTTATTCTTTATGATGTCTACTAGTCACGATTGTGACAGTGCCTGCAATTCTGCATGAGCGCGGCCGGCACATCTAGGGAGTAAAGAATGGTCGACACCGCTATTACACTTGTATCGGACGACATTGCGTCCTCGACGCCGCAGCAATCGCCCTGCAACAGCGTTCGCGCCGGGCTGCAATGGATTTGACGCCAGCACGCAGATGGCAACGCAAATCCCCATGCAACTCGCAGTCCGCTCAATAGGTGCCTATATGAACTTTAAATTACTCACGACAATGGGAACGGTGCTGTTTCTGTCTGCTTGCGCCTCGACTCCACAGCCCAACGCTGCGCTGCGAAGCGCACATGCCGCCGTAGAAGCCGCCGAATCGGACCCCAATGTCGGCAAGTATGCCGCCCTGGACCTCGATGCGGCGAGGAAGTCACTCGCGCTAGCGGATGATGCGGCGCTACATCACACCGAGGCGGCTATTGCGCAGCCAGCCTACATGGCGGCCCAGAACGCAAGGTTGGCGCAGATGCATGCGTCCGCGAAGGCCGACGACGCCCGGGTGGCTGCGGGTCAGGCCGAACGGGACCAAATCGTGCTGGCGGCACGGAGTCGCGAAGTGAATACCGCAAAGATGGCTACTACGGTAGCTCTCGATCAGCGCAATCAGGCGACCGAGGCGGCGGCGCGGCTGCAAGCGGAAGTCGACCAACTCAAGGCCACACCCACACCGCGCGGATTGGTTCTAACTCTCGGGGATGTATTGTTTGATACTGGGAAAGCCGAGCTTAAGTCGGGTGCGAGCCGTAAGCTGGACCAACTTGCGCAGTTCTTGGGCGAACATAAGGACCGGCGCGTGCAAATCGACGGATTCACTGACAGTGTCGGTTCGGATTCGTACAACGAAGAGTTGTCGCAGCGGCGCGCCAATGCGGTTAAAGCGGCATTGTTGACCCGAGGTGTCGATGCCTCGAGAATCGGAACCGAGGGGTATGGCAAGGCATACCCGGTCGCCAACAACGAGGACTCGGGCGGCCGTCAGTTGAACCGCCGTGTTGAAGTGGTCATCGGTGAAGACAACGGCACGGCAATTTCGTCGCGTCGCTAATGCTTGATATAATTACTATGAGGAACCTAACAGTGCAGAAACAACTAATACTCGTGGCCGGCATATTGTCTTTCGCGGCCCTCGCAGCCTGCAACAATGCCAAGTCGCCGGACGCAGTGGCGAATGATGTCGCCACCGCTCGACAAAAATCTGCAAATGAAGTCGCGAAGGCGCAAGAAAGTGCTGCTAAGGATGCCGACAACGCCACCGCGAAAGTCAATGATAAGCAGGTAGACCTGGACGCGGCAAATGCGAAGGGAGCCTATGACGTTGCAATTGCGAAGGCCGACGGCGAGCATAAGGTCGCGATTGAAAAATGCAATGCGATGGCGGGCGACGCTCAGAAAGCGTGCAAAGATCAAGCAGATGCGAGACATGAATTGGCAGAAGCGAACTCCAAAGCGGCTTTAGTGGCCCAGAAACCGTAGTAATGCTGCTGGCTGGATGTCGCGTCGGCATCAGCTTTAAGAGAGGCAAGTGGGCGCGGTTGGATGCAACCGCCGCCTGCTCTCACATTTCTGTATAAAGGCGCGCCTAAGCCCAGGCTCGTCGGCGCGCAACATTCAACGCTTCAATTCGAACTCCATACGGGCATCTAGGCGAGTTTGACCAGCCTCAGCGGCGCCTTACGCCGAGCATCACTTGGGCGGCGGCCGGGAGACGTGTGTGTAAATCACTTGCCACACTCCGTTGCGCTTCGCCCAGATATCGGAAAATCGAATGGTTACATTGAACGGCTTACCGGAATCGACGCCGCGTAACGTCGCGATGCCGCCCATCACTGCGCCCGCGTTCCAGACTAATTCAATGGGCTCTTTAACCACAAACGGTTCAAGCTTATTGCCCGGAGCCGTACTGTCCTTGACGAACTGCGCCTTGTTTTCGATGTCCCCCGAGCTATTCAACAGTAGGTAATCGTCCGCTAGTAGACGATCGAGTTCGGCGCGGTCGCCTTTTATCTGCGCCTGGTCGTACGCCCGCACCGCTTTTGCGAGCTCGGCTGGAAGCGGGCGGGCGAAAGTGATGGGCGCGATGAGCATCAACCCTATAGATCCGGCCCAAAACATTTTCTTCATTTAGCTTCTCCCTGCTGAAAGCCCTAGTTAATAGACCCTGAACCGGGCTGCCACGGTACGGCACGTACTGTGCGAGGCGGCGCGGTGGTCGCGAGTGAGCCCAGCATATATCAATGTGAACGCAATATTGGCACGAGTCCCGATCGACACGGCGCGTCGCGCCGAGGATGGGGTCGACGGCCGAGTGCGGGAAGCTTACGGGTCAAACGGCAGGGATATCTGGTATGGCCATTGATCAAGTACCGCGCCACTGATACTTGGGCCGTTTCGCTTGTCAGCGACACCCTGGGGGGCGACAACAAGTCGGTATACGGATTTCTCCGCCACAATACGAGTTACTTGTTGGAGTTGCGCTGGGGATTTTGACGACTACCCGCATCCTTTTGCCCTGGCCGATCGTTATGGGTGTAGGGCTCAACACGAGTCCCCGCATCATAGTCGGAGTCATTGTATATGCAGAGTCTCGACGGTCGGCGCATCCTCGTAACTGGCGGCTCCCGTGGCCTTGGGTTGGGCATCGTCGAGTCCTTGGTCGAGCGCCGGGCGCATGTCACAGTCCTTGCGCGCGACGCCGGACGCCTCGCGGAGCTCAAACGACGGCATGACGTTACCGTCGTCACCGGGGACGTTGCCGACCGCGCAGTCGCCGGCGCGATGCTCCGCGAGGTGCGGCCGGATGTGCTCATATTGAATGCCGGCGCCACACCGGCGATGGCACCGCTTCACGAGCAGACTTGGGAGGGGTTCACGGCCGTTTGGAATACTGACGTGAAGGCGGGACTCCATTGGATCCAGGAAGCGATCCGACTCCCGCTCGCCCGTGGGAGTCGTGTGCTGATTAGCTCGAGTGGCGCCGCGATCGGGGGGTCGCCGCTTTCTGGCGGCTACGCGGGCGCCAAGCGTATGATCTGGTTCATGGCCAACTACGCGAATGGTATTGCAGCCGAGCTCGACCTCGGAATTCACTTCCAGGTGCTGGTGCCGCAGCAGATCGTTGGCGAGACCGACCTCGGCCGCTCCGCCGCGGAGGGATACGCGCGGCGGAGTGGAATCGCGCCGGCAGCATTTCTCGCAAACTTCGGCAAAGGCATGCCGCCGCGGCAGTTCGGCGAGCATGTGGTGACGATACTGACCGATCCTGCGTATGCGAGCGGAACCGCGTTCGGGCTCAAGGGCGACACAGGCATTCAGTCGCTCCAAGGCTGAGCAATGACCGAGCTCGATTCGCTGGTGTCCGAGCTTCACGAGGCGCGCGGGCGATTCCTCACGCTGGTCGAGGACGTGCGTCCGGACCTGCACCGCTACTGTGCGCGCATGACCGGCTCAATAGCCGACGGGGAAGACATCGTTCAAGAGACGCTCGCTCGCGCATACTACTTGCTATCGGAATACAAGACGTTGCCGCCCCTCCGTCCCTGGCTGTTTCAGATCGCACATCGGCGCGCGCTTGATCACCTTCGCCGATATGATCGGCGGATGGGCGAGCCGCTCGATGTGGTGTTAGACACTTTGGCGGACGAGGCGCCCGATCCCGAGGATGCCCTGGCGCGCGACGAGGCGGTGCGCGCCGCCGTGTCGCGGTTCGTGACGCTGGTTCCAGTCCAGCGCAGCTGCGTGATCTTGAAAGACGTGCTTGGGGATTCGCTCGAGGAGATCGCGGCGCTGCTCGAATTGAGCGTGCCCGCGGTCAAAGCAGCGCTGCACCGTGGCAGGACGCGGCTGCGGGCGCAAAAGAATGGGGCGTCGCCCTCAGACACCGCGGCGTTGCCGCGCGAAATATCGCCCGCCGTCGCCCGCTACGCGCAGCTGTTCAATGCGCGTGAATGGGACAGCGTGCGCGCAATGCTTAGTGAAGACGTACGGCTCGACTTGGTGTCGCGCTCGCAACGCGCGGGACGTCGCGACGTTGGCGGCTACTTCACGAACTACGACAAGCTCGACGACTGGCACCTTGTCCCCGGATGGCTCGACGGTCGCGAGGTGCTCGCCGTCTTTCGCGATCGGGGCGACGCGCGCCCCGGCTATTTCATTGAGCTGTCGCTGGTCGATGGGCTGGTTGCGGCGATCCACGACTTCCGCTACGTGCCGTATGTGGCGCGTGAGGCCGTGATCGAACTCGCAGGCACGCCCGCCCCCTACGACGACGCTTGACGCGCAAGCAGGGACTGGCCTCGTTCACATTGAGTCCCTCCGGCTGATCACTGTCGCACCACCCGTGTGCCGCTGCAGGTCCGAGCGATCATGGCTGAACCTCTAACGTGCCATGGCCCACGAATGCGACGTCGCCACCGACCTTAACGTTATGGACGCGCTCAGGCGTGCCTTCGGGCAGCACGCGCAGAGTGCTTGGCCGGCCGGTAAATTGTCCCTGGTTCAGGATGAATGTCTGCCCTCCGCGGGCGAGACCGTGCCGAAGCCTGTACGCTCCTACGGTGCCGGCAGCGCTTCCCGTTGCGATGTCCTCAATAATGCCGTCGTTGTTCCAATGCCGCACTTCACGGACGGATTCATCGAGCAGCACCGCGAATTGGGCACCCACGGAACGCAGCTTCTCGCTCACATCCTCGCGAATACGCGCCTTTCTCAGCGCCCCGGGGAGGACCGGCACGATCAGGTAGCGGAGTCCGGTGCTCACGACCTCGAGAGGAAGGTCCAAACATAAGTCGCTCGATCGAAGGCCAAAGGCGGATGCAATCCACTCTGCGCGATTTACCGTGCCAAGAAACTCTGGCATGCCTTGATCGAGCAATCCGAAATACCCGTCCGCCGTGCGCACGGTCGATATCGTTACCGTCTTGTTCGCCAGGGCGAATCGCCAAGTAGCGTTCTCGGCCTGCGATGCAGTGTGGTGCAAAACCGCGCCGGCTCCAATGATGGGGTGGCCGGCAAACGGTAGCTCGTCGAAGAGATCGAACACGCGTGCACGAACGGCGCTCGGATCATCGGTCGGCTCAAGGAAAATTGCCTCGAAATGCCGCAACTCCTTCGTAATGTGCAACATTTGATCGGTTGAAAGGCCTCGGGAGTCCATAAAAACCGGCACACTGTTGCCGCTGTAGGGTTGAGCGCTGAACACATCGACATGGCTATAGTGCAGCTTCACCTGGGCCCCTGGAGAACTGAATGCAAGCTCTTCACAAATTGTCGAATGGCTTTCTCATCGCGCCGATAGAACGTCCATCCCTTTTTGCGCGTGGCGATCAGCAGACCCACGTCAGTGAGGAGCGTGAGGTGTCGCGAGGCCGTCGCCGCGGCAACACCGAGTTTCTCTCGGATAAAGTCTGCACATACACCGTCACGGACGAGATCTCCGTCGGCTTGAGCGGGGAAGTTTCCCGTCGGATCCTTAAGGTACTGCAAAATGGCAAGGCGGACCGGACTCGACACTGCACGAATGGGTCTAAGATGTTCGCTGCTTGGTTTTGTAATTTCGCTATTTCGCATAAATGCGAAATATATAGAATAGCCGGCGTCCTTGCAACGGCAGTATTCTGCTGCAAAGCGGCAACGCTCCATCGGCGGCCGGCGGCATCCGCAGGTATTGTGCGGATGGTTGTCGTGCCAAGATACCGGCACTTAGGCAGGCGCGGGCAGGTTCACAGCCCCGGATGTCGCAAAATCGATTCAAACCTATGTAACGACTGATGGGGAACTGGTATGAATCTTCCCTTCCTGGCCTTGCCTGAGCGTCTCGGAGCACGAATCGCAATCAGCGGGCTGCTCCTGCTCGCACCGCTTGTGCTGGTGACATGGATACTGGTCGGTGAATGGCGCACAACGAACGGTTTCGCCGTTGCGACGCGCGATGGTCTGACGTACGCCGGCGACATTCGGGCCATCCTCGATCCATTGGCCGCGCACCGCGCCTTGGCGACGCAGATCCTGAGCGAGACTGTGGCAGGGACGGACTCGGCGGCAGATTTGGAGCACCAGATCGACGTCGCGCTGGCGCACTTCAGCGAGACTGATCGGGCTCTGGGGCGCGAACTCGCCACCGGCGATTCGGTCGTGCGCATTATCTCGCGCTGGCAGCAACTCAAGGTCAGCTGGAGAAAGCTGGGCTCGGTGGAGAGTCTCAACGAGCACGATGCGGTAGCCGATCTTCTGCTCGACCTGCACGAGCGCATAGGTACCGCCGCCAATTTCCCGCTCGATTCCAAAGCCGAGTCTTACTATCTGCTCGACGCCTTGGGCCTGCACCTCCTGGTCATCACCGACCTCTCCGGACGGCTGCAGAGCCGACTGTTGACCGCCTCCGCGCGGACACTCGCTCCCGCACGCGACCAGCTGATAGCGGACGATGTTCGGGTGCGGCGGCTGATGGACTTCGTTGAAACGGATGTCGCGAGGACACTCTCCTTGCACGACCCGCGGAGCGCCGTGATCGAACCCGCGTATCTTCGCTACCAAGCGCAGTGGAGCGGGTTCCGGCACTTGTCCGACGCGGCGATTCGTAACTCCAGCGTACCCCTACCCGTTAGCGACGTCATTCAGATGGGCGACGCAGCGCGCACCGCCACTCTGGAACTCTTCGATTCCGCGCGGCAGGCGGCGTCCACCGTCATCAAGGACCGGATCGATGCCGCGAGTCGCGCGACTCTTGTGACACTTACAGCTCCCCTGGCGCTCGCCGTACTCGCGATCGTCGTAGGCTGGCGATTGCGGGGCCAGATCGTCCGGCAACTCTCGTCGGCGCGCCAGGCGTTCTTGCGCATGGAGGCCGGCGACTTCGACACGCGCCTGGTGGCCGAGAGCCGGGACGAGATAGGAGATGTGGTCGAGGCTCTCGGTCGGATGCAAGCGGTGCTGAAACAGCGCATTGAGCAGGATCGCGTCCTCGCTGCCGTGGCGGATTTCACGGACAGCGCCGTCACCATCTGTGCGCCGGACGGCCGTATCGAATGGGTGAACGCGGGCTTCACGCGACTGACGCAGCTGGGACTGGGGGCCGCTCGCGGCAAGACGGCCGAGGAGCTGCTAGGGCGTGAGGTGACGGAGCCGGGCGCATGCGTGAGAATTCGAGCAGCCCGTGCCGAAGGGCGTGGATGGGGCGAGGAACTGGCAAGCTGTAGGGCCGATGGTCAAGAGTTCACGGCCCTCGTGCGGGCGCAACCTGTCCTCGACCGCGCCGGCTCCCTGAAGGGCTATATCTCGATCGAGGCTGACCTGACCGAGCTCAAACGCCTCGAACGCGCCTTATTGAATGCCAAGGACGATACGCTGCGTCAACTTGGGCAGGAGATGCATGATGGCCTGGGCCAGCAGCTGACGGCCCTCATGCTGTATGCGAGCATCCTGCTGGCGAAGTCCAGGAAGAACGAGACGCCGCCCCTAGAGGATTTCGAATGCCTAATCGACATCGGCAAAGGGGCGGTCGATACCTGTCGTGTGATCGCCCGCGGGCTCTCGCCCCTGAGCGCATCCGGAGGCGACCTGGTCCGGGGTCTGCGGGCACTCGCCGCAGACTACGTGGCCCAGGGTCAGACAGAGGTTTCGTTCACGCTCGCGGACAACGCCGCACCGCTCGCCGTCGCCGCCCCAGTGAGCGACCATCTTTTCCGAATCGCTCAGGAAGCGGTGGGCAACGCGATCAAGCATGCCGAGGCATCGACCATCACCATACATGCGCAGATTGCGCCCGATACCATCCACCTCACTGTTGCCGACGACGGCCGAGGACTACCCTCGGACCTTGACCGAAGTGCAGGCCTTGGACTTCGAACGCTCCGTTACCGCGCGGCCACGATTGGGGCCCGGCTGATGATAGGCCCCCGCGTCGGTAGTGGGACGGTGGTGCGTTGCGAATGCCCCCAGCATGCCAATGCAAAGGATCGGGCCGCGTAGCCGGGCGGACGCGGTGCCGGCAGAGGTCATGGCCGTTCTTTGTTCGAGAATAAAACGTTCAATGCCGGCAAAAGCTCCGTCGCCAGATACTGCTTCGGAATGACCGCAGCGGCGCCTGCGCGCTCTGCCTGCTCACGCAATTGGTCGGACACGTAGCCGGAGACCAGCACCAATGGCAGGTCCGGGCGGATGGCTCGCACGGCGCGAATGATGTCGAGTCCCGTCCGGCCGGGCATTTTGTAATCGGTGACGACGAGATCAAACATGTCCGGTTGCGCGTTCAGCACGTCGAGCGCAGCCGCCGGATCCGTGCAGCTTCGCACCTGGTAGCCACGTTCAGTCAGGAGCCGCTCCAGCAGCGCCAGCAGCCACTGCTGATCATCGACCAGCAGAATGCGTTGACCGCAGCCGCGGGGTTGCACGCGCCGCTCCGTCTTGTTACGGTTTTTTGGGGCGCCCACCGCAGCAGCGATTTTGTGCGGCACCGCGGCCGGAAAGTAGACTTCGATGTCCCCACCCGTGCTCCCGAGGCGTTGATAGACGAGGGCGCCCTCATGCGCCTGCACGATTTCGCGGACCGCGAGCAGTCCTGCATCGGACTGCTGACCCACCGGGTCATCCGCGCGCGGCGCCGCGGCCGCTGCCATCGTGATGGTCGGATCGGTGCCCTCGCCGATCGTGACCGAGATGCGGGCGTACGGACCTGGTCTCAGGCCAGCACCGTCGCCTTCAGCCGTTCCGGTCGCATGGACGGCATCCAAGTGGATTCGAATGGTGCCGGCTCGATCCGCTATCCATTGTCCCGCATGGAGTCCCAAGTTGATCACAGCGTGCTGAATTTGGCATTCATCGATGAGCGCGTGCGGCACGGCAGCGCCAGCTCGATATTCCACGTCGTGGCCCGGCTGCACCGCCGCGCGCAACAATGCCGCCGCAGCTTCCACCACCGGGGCTAGAGCCATGACTTGCCGGTTGACTGGTTGAGTGCGGTTGAACGCGAGAATTCGGCCTGTGAAATCGCTCGCGCTGCGACAGGCGCGGCTGCAAACCGCCAAGCTTTTCAGGACCCGTGGATTTCTTCGTCCGTCCCGACGCGCCATGTCGAGGTGGCCTTGAATCGCGATTAGCATGTTGCCGATTTCGACGGCAATTCCTCCTGCCAGCATGCCCAGAGTATGCATTTTCTGCTCTTGGTGCGGCCCGCGCGCCGTCACGTCCCGCGCAACCCCAAGGATGTACTGACACACTCCGGAAGCGTCGAGCACGGGCGTTAGGCTGGTCTCCAGGATCTTCTGCCCGCCAAGATCAACCAATTCAGCGAAGCGCATCGGGTGCCCTTGCGCGGCGACCGCTCGGTAGCGGTCGGGCATGGGCATAGCATCGGGCCAGGACACACCCACCCCGTCCGGCAGCCCAATGGCCCGACTCGCCGGCACGCCCGTCAGCGCTTCCCAGGCCGGATTGACCGCGATGGTTCGCATGACGCCGTTGGCCTCCGCCCTGATGATCCACATGGCGTCTGAAGCTGCATCCATGACGAGTCGCGACGGCACGAGCGCGCAGGGCGAGTCGCTGGACGGCGAGTTGTGCGCCGCTGCAGCAGAAAGCTCGCCAGGGGTGGGTGTGGGCATCGCGGCAGAAGCTCCTGAAACTGATTACTCTAGCCTGATATCGGCGGCCGGGCGCCATTCTTCAGGCGACGCGGGCGGAGGATGTCATACGCTTAATCAAATCCCTTAATCGCCGGTCGTGACCTGCCAATTCCCGCCGCCCGCCTGCAGCGACCAGGGATCACGCCGAAACAGGGAGGAGACGGCAGAAGGCTCGCAATCACCCAGCGCGGGGCCTGTTGTCGGTGCCTCGATAACCACGACCCGCTGCAGAGGAATAGAGCTATGACCGTCGGAAAGAAGATCGCCTCCCTCGCAGGGGTCGCATTGGCCGGAATCATTCTGATCGCAGCTGTGCTGCTGCGAGACGTCCATTCGGTGTACGAGTCGGCAAACTTTGCCAACGAAAACGTGGTGCCCAGTCTGCTTGTACTGGACGGGATCGAGACGAATGTCGACGCCTTGCAAATCGCGGTCTGGCGGCATGTCTCGGAAAAAGACCCCGCCGCTCTTAAAGAGCTCGACCGGTCGATCATAGCAAGCCGCCAGAAGGTTGATGAGTCACTCAAAGCCTATGAGCCTCTGATTGCGGACGACAAGGACCGCGGGCTGCTTGCGACCGATCGCGCGGCCATCACTGATACAGATACGGTGCGCGCGAAAGCTCTGGCGCTTTCGACCGCCGGCAACAAGGCAGAGGCGGCGTCGGTCATGCTCGCCGCGCAGCCACGAATACTCGGGATTCCGCAAGCGGTGAGCGCGCACCGCGACTACAACATTGCCATCGCCAAGCAGGCAAGCGATCGCGCCGCCCTGACCGAAACATCGGCGCAGAGAATCGGCATCGCGCTAGCGCTTCTCACGGCCATCCTCGTCGGCACGTTCGGCTTCTTCTTGGTGCGCCAGCTCACCCGCCAGCTCGGTGGCGAGCCCGCCGATGTTGCCGCCGTCGCCGGCAAGGTCGCCCTCGGCGACTTCTCGAGTTCCATCACGCTGCGGCCCGGCGACACCAGCAGCCTTTTCGCCACTGTTAGTACGATGCAGCATGACCTGAAGGAACGCATCGCTAAGGACCAAATCGCCGCACTCGAGAACGCCCGCATCCGCACGGCGCTTGACAAGGCCGCGAGCAATATGATGGTGGCGGACCCGGGCGGCAACATCGTGTACATGAATGAAGCCATCGCGGCGACATTCCGTATGCACGCTGCCGAGATACGCAAGGAGCTGCCGCAATTCGACCCGGATCGCGTGCTGGGTTCGCATTTCGACAGCCTCCAGCGGCCTGCCTCGCAGCAGCGCAACCTGTTGGCCGGCTTGACCGGCGTACACACCACCGACGTTGCTTTCGGCAGCGCATCGCTTCGCATCGTCGTAACGCCGGTGACGGGCGGCGACGGCAAGCGGGTCGGTGCGGTTGTACAGTGGATCGACCGGACCCAGGAGGTTGCGACCGAGCAGGAAGTGCAAGCGGTGGTGAGCAATGCGCTCGATGGCGACTTGATGGCCAGGATCCGCGTCGAGGGCAAGGAAGGGTTCTTCAAGTCCCTCGCCGAAGGCATGAACCAGATGGTCGACAATTTTGCCGACTTGGTGCGCACGGTCTCTCGGACAGCCGGTGAAGTCCGTGTCGGCTCTGAAGAGATCTCGCGAGGCAACACCCACCTCAGTCAGCGGACCGAGGAGCAGGCCGCGAGTCTGGAAGAGACGGCCTCATCCATGGAAGAAATGACCGCAACCGTGAAGAGCACCGCAGACAACGCTGCACAAGCCAACCAGCTCGCTTTGGCGGCACGAGTGCAGGCCGAGAAAGGCGGCGCCGTCGTGAGCGCGGCCGTGACCGCGATGAGCGAGATCAACGCCTCTTCGAAGAGAATTGCCGACATCATTGGTGTCATCGACGAAATCGCATTTCAGACCAATCTTCTCGCGTTGAATGCCGCTGTCGAAGCCGCCAGAGCAGGCGATCAGGGCCGCGGTTTCGCAGTGGTGGCCTCTGAGGTCCGCAACCTTGCTTCGCGCAGCGCCGAGGCTGCCAAGGAGATCAAGGGGCTGATTCAGGACTCGGTCGGAAAGGTTGCGGAAGGCACGAAACTCGTCGATGAATCCGGGGAGGCTTTGCGCGACATCGTTCTCGGCGTCAAGAAGGTCACGGATGTTATGACTGAAATTGCGGCGTCGACCCAGGAGCAGGCGGCAGGCCTCGATCAGGTCAACAAGGCAGTGATGTCCATGGACGAAGTGACGCAGCAAAACGCGGCGCTGGTCGAAGAGGCGGCTGCTGCCACCCAGGCTTTGTCCGAACAGGCGCTGCAGCTGTCGCAAATGCTGGCGCGCTATCGCGTCAGCGACGCGCCTGCGGCAGCCGCGCCGCGGCCCGACGCGCGCCCGGCGACGGTCAAGGCACCGCCGTCCCACGCTAAGGAACGAGGCGCCGGCAGCCGGCCGTGGAGTGCGGGTGGCAAGGCAACCGTTCGGCCAGCCGCCCCGGCGGCGGCCCGGGTCCGCAAGGCCGCGTCGGGAGCGGAGGCGTCGTGGAATGAGTTCTAAGCATCGGACGACCGGCCTTCAGAACACCGGTTTCGGGCACGGCTCACCTTCAGTGGTGAATCCTGCCGACGCCGATTCGACGTCGGACCAGTACCTGACCTTCGATCTTGCCGGCGGTGTGTTTGCCATTCCGATCCTCGCAGTTCGCGAGATCCGCGGCTTGGAAGAAGTGGCGAAAATTCCTCATTCGCCGCACTACATCCTCGGCGTAATGAATTTGCGCGGCACGGTGGTGCCGGTGCTCGACCTTCGCGCCCGGCTCGGCATGGAGAGGTGCCCGAGAACAGCGACCTCGGTCGTGATCGTGGTGCGAGTGGACATTAGCGATGGTTCCGCGGCTACGATTGGCTGCCTTGTGGATGGAGTATCGGATGTTGTCAGCATTGCCGCGGACAATGCGCGGCAGGCGCCCGACACCTGCGGCACGGTGGATACGCACTTTCTCTCCGCCGTCGCTACGGTAAAACAGGAACTCGTCATGGTGCTCGACCTCGTACGCCTCGTGGAGACTAGCATCGCCGGACGCGCCGCGGCATAGGCGGACAACACACCGCGAGACACTTTCTGGCGCCAATCTCGGCCGCGGCGGATTCTAATGAAAGTGCCAGTTTGAGTTCGATTTTGGATACCAGTCCGGTAGAGTACCTGCATGACTCGGTTGAAATTCAAATTGGAAGCGACGGCCTCGGGTTCGCGCGCCCGCGCGGCGCGCTTTACGACTCGGCATAATGAGGTTCTGACGCCGACTTTCATGCCGGTGGGTACGCACGCGGCAGTGCGGTCGCAGCGTCGCGAAGACCTCCTCGACAGCGGCGCCCAGGTTTTGCTGGCCAACACCTATCACCTGCTGTTGCGCCCGGGTGTGGAGATCTTCGAGAAATTCCGCGGTATTCACGGTTTCATGAATTGGCCGCGTTCTGTGTTGACCGATTCCGGCGGCTTTCAAATATTCTCATTGCCCGGCAGCCGCACCATGCGTGAGGACTACGCCGAATTCAAAAGCTACGTCGACAATACCTTGGTTCGTCTGAGCCCGGAACGCAGCATCGAGACGCAGAAAGTGATCGGCTCCGACATCATGATGGTGCTCGATCAATGCGTGCCTTCGACCGTGGATCATGATGTGGCACGCAGCGCCATGGACTTGACTCATCGTTGGGCACGCCGCAGTCTGACTGCCCGCGGTGATTCCGAGCAAGCTTTGTTCGGCATCGTGCAAGGTGCAAGCTACTCGGATCTGCGCATCGAGAGTGCCCGCGCCATTACCGACATACCCTTCGACGGCTACGCCATCGGCGGCCTTGCCGTGGGTGAAACCAGGGCGCAGCGCGAAGAGTGCACGGCCACCGTGACCGAGTTGCTGCCGCAGGATCGGCCGCGATATCTCATGGGCGTAGGCACCACGCGTGATCTACTCGAGGCCGTACACCGCGGCGTCGACATGTTCGACTGTATTCTGCCCACCTCCCTGGCCAGGCAGGGGGTGGCGTTCACCAGCCTGGGGAGGCGCGATCTGCGCCGGGCCGCCTATCGCGACATGGAAGGGCCTATCGATCCGGCCTGCCATTGCTATACCTGTAAGACCTATTCCATCGCCTATCTCTTTCATCTGCAACGCGTGCATGAGGGTACGGGCTGGCAGCTGCTGAGTCTTCACAATATTCATTTTTACATGCAACTGATGCGCACCATGCGTCAACACATCTTGGCGGACACCTGGCTGCCATTTTACAACGCTCAGCGCGATTTGCTCGACGCGCGCGATAGTTACGGAAAAGCGGTCACGCATGTCACCAAGGCTGCACGCCGCCGGCTCAAGCTAAGGCGTGGGCGGTATGAAGTCATCGTACGTGATGAGATTGGATTCATTCGAGATATGTCTTCCGGCGAGGTGATGCACTCCGTCACGGACCCCGCCGAAGAGGCGTGCTCGCTGTATGTAGAGCAGTCGCGGCTGATCGAGCGTCTGCAAACTGCGGCAGGTGAGCCTGTGGTCGTCTGGGACGTGGGATTGGGCGCCGCAGCCAACGCCATGGCTGCCATCCATGCCGTCGAAAATGCAACTCCACTGCTCGATTCGCGGCACCTAACCTTGGTGAGCTTCGAGAATGACCTGGATTCGCTCAAGCTTGCGCTCGATCATGTCAGGTGGTTTAAGCACTTGCGCCATGCAGCGCCACGAACCTTGTTGTCCGATAGCCGCTGGGTCAACGGCACCTCGACCATCGATTGGCTGCTGTTGTCCGGCGACTTCGCTGTCCGAAAATTCGACGCGCCGCCGCCCGACATCATTTTCTTCGACCCCTTCTCCTTCAAGACTGACAGCTCACTGTGGACGCTGTCGGCGTTTCGCGAGCTTGCCCGGGTATGTTCGCAAAAGCCGGCGGAGCTGTTTACCTACACGTATTCCACCAGCGTCCGCGCCGCCCTGTTGGCGGCCGGTTTTTACGTCGCCAAGGGCCGGGGTACCGGGCCCAAGGCGGAAACTACGATTGGACTATCGCCGCGTGCGGCTGCCGCGCCGCACGTTCACGAGCTGCTGGGGGCGCAATGGTTGGCCAAATGGCGGCGCAGCGACGCCAAGGCTCCCTTCGGCAGCCCCGCCGATGACACTTCTTGGCATGCCGCGGTGTCGGGGCATCCACAGTTCTTAGCGGGCCCTCGAGCGTAAATAGGCGCTCATCCTGGTGACCTCGGTGGTCACATGCTCCGCCAGTGCCGAAAGCTGGGAGCTATTGCCATGGCCGGCAGCGGACTCGAGCTGTGCCGCCGCGGCGCTCAGAGCCGCGGCGCGCAAGTTGGCGCTGGCGCCTTTGAGTGTATGGGCGGAAATGCGCAGCCCGGCAGCATCACCGGCGCCCAGTGCCGCCGCGATTGCCGCCAGCTCCCGGTCGCCGGTCGCAATGAAGGCCTGTACCAGATCGCGGGCGAAACCTTCATCGCCATCGATGGATTCAAGCAATGCCTCCCAGTCAACCGGAGATGGCGCCGGCGCTGTCGCAGGCGTCAGTGCCGATGCGCTGTCGGCAATCTCCGGAGCGCCCGTGATCGCCAGTGTCGCATCCGCGTTGGCGGTGCTGAGCAGTAGACGTTCCAGGCAAGAATCGAGCTTGGTGCGATCGATGGGCTTGGAGAGGTAATCATCCATGCCGGCGACGCGGCACTTCTCCTCATCGCCATGCATGGCGTGCGCGGTGAGCGCCACGATGGGGATGCGGCACCTGCCCGCCTCGAGTCTGCGGATCTCGCGCGTTGCCTCGTAGCCGTCCATCTGCGGCATCTGGCAATCCATGATGATGAGATCGAATTTTCCAGCCTGCCATGCGGCGACGGCCGCCAGGCCGTCCGGCACCATACTGATGCGATAGCCCAACTTTTCCAGCAGCCCCGAGGCTACCTTCTGATTGACCAGATTGTCCTCGGCCAGCAAAATTCGATTGTGGGACTGGGTGCGCTGTATGCGCAGCGCATGCCGCGTGATCATCGGCTGGCTTTGCAGATGCCAGGAGTGGGCCGTGTTGGCCAACACCAGCACCAGGCACTCCGTCAAATCCCGCTGTGTGACCGGTTTCAGCAAATATGCCGCGAAGCCGATGTCGGCAAACCTCTGGCCGTCGCCGCGTTGGCCGGACGACGTCAACAGAACTAGCCTGGCGGACTTTAGGGTCTCATCCTGCACGATGATTCGGCCCAGCTCCGCACCGTCGCAATCGGGCATCAGATGATCGAGCAGCGCCGCGTCGAAGGAACGGCCCGCGGCGCGGGCCTGGCGCATCAGCGCCAGCGCTTCATCCGCCGAACTCGCGGACACGGGGTCGACGCCGCATAAAAGCAGCTGCCCCATGAGGACTTTGCGATTGGTGGCATTGTCGTCCACCACGAGTATGCGCTGCCCTTTGATGGAGACGGGGGCCGGATATAGGGGTCTCAAGCTTTGAATGACCGGTGCGAAGCGCGCGGTAAACCAGAACAAGGAGCCGACACCTGCGACGCTTTCAACGCCGGTTTCGCCGCCCATCAGCTCGACCAGACGCCGTACGATGGACAAACCGAGACCGGTGCCGCCGAAGCGGCGCGTCGTCGAGGTGTCTACCTGCATGAAGGGTGCGAACAAGGAATCCAGCCGATCGGCGGGTATGCCGATGCCGGTATCGCGCACTTCGCAGCGCACTCGGGTGCCGTTCTCGTCGGACTCGAGGACTTTGAGCTCGAGCGAGACCTCGCCCTGGGTGGTGAATTTGATGGCGTTGCCGGTGAGATTCAAGAGAATCTGGCGGATGCGTCCTGCATCGCCCTTGACGAGATCGGGAAGCTTCGCATCCACTTGCGCGGTGAGTTCCAGCCCCTTCGCGTGGGCCTGAACAGACAGCAGCCGGGCGACGTCTTCGAAGGTGTCGCGCAGGTCGACATCCACTCGTTCGAGCTCGAGCTTGCCCGCCTCCACTTTCGAGAAGTCCAGAATGTCGTTGATGACGGTCAGCAGCGAGCTGCCGCTGTCGCGGATAGTCTCCGCGTAGTCACGCTGCATGGCATCGAGCCTGGTGTCGAGCAGCAGTTCGGTCATGCCGAGCACGCCGTTCATCGGCGTGCGAATCTCGTGGCTCATGTTGGCGAGAAAATCGCTCTTGGCGCGATTGGCGGATTCCGCAACTTCCTTCGCCCGCAGCGTCTCGAGCGCTGCCGCCCTCAGATCCGTGAGGTCGAGTACGATTCCGTGAATTTCCAGCGGCTTGCCACGGCCATCCCGGCGCGCGGCAACGGCCGCGCGCACATGCTTGACGGCGCCGTCGACGATGAAGCGATGATCGAGGGTACGCGATCCACCGCTCGAGCCCAGTTCCTCGAACAGGGTCTCGATCAAGGGGCGGTCATCAGGATGAGTGACGGCGAGATACGCGGTCAGCGGCTGGTCGCTGTTGTCGGGATTGCCCAGCAGTTGCCGCATCTCGCCGGACATAGATCCGCCGCCGGCCGGTAGGCTCGAGTACCAAGTTCCAAGATTAGCGAATGCTTGCGCGCGCTTGAGCTGGTCTTCCGTGTGCGCCTGGGCGGTCATGGCCCGCCGGCGGGTGATCTGCGCCCGCCAGATGGCGACGCCGTTGAGGAAGGCGAGGGCGCCGGCAATCAACACGCCGAATACGGCCGACATGTCCACCCGCCTGACCAGCTGCCGGTACCGGTCGGCGCGAACCGTGATGCCCACGTAACCAGTCATCTCTCCGTTGCGGGCGAATACGGGGGCATGGGCCCTAATGCCCATGCCCCATGCGGTGGCGGTGGGTTCTTCTTCCACGGTCAAGCGACGGGTCCTGGAGACTTCTCGTTCCCCCGGGCTTGGCTCGTCCTGCTCCATGGGCGGGGAATGGTTCGGCCGGCCCGCCTCGTCGAAGGTTCCAGGCCGGGTCCCGTCGAGTACGAAATGCATCACGTCCCCCAGCATCACGCCGACGTAGGCGAAACGGATGTCGGGATTGGTATCGAGCAGCACGCGAAGCGGACGGGAAGCTTGGTTGTATGCAGGCGAACCGTCTTGATCGGGGCTGTTGAATGTGCGTAGCTGATCCCCGTCGATGAGAGCGGCCGTGCCGGCCGCGGTACGCGCGAGATACGTCCTAACGTCTTCCAAAAGAATCTGCCGGACTATGACGTCGACCACGGCGATTCCGGCAATCGCGGTTCCCCAGGCGATGAGCCCGCCGGCGACCGCGGACAGTAGGGGGCGCGCTTCGTGGTCTCTCAGACGCTCGGAGCCGGGCAGTCGCGAGAGAAGTTGCTTCCACAGAGACGTTGGGGTTGTCATAGGGAATTTATAGGGGCAGAAGGGCGCCAGAATAGTCGGTTTGCACAATCCATGCCCATGATCATTGGCTGGAATCGCGATGCGCCTCTCGAAGAAAAGGGCTAAAACGTCGAATTTCGACGCCCCTTCGCCTGCCTATCGATCCGGGGCTACCGAAGCATGGTTGACTTCGGCTATCTCACCTTGAGTATTGCCGTAAGCGTCACATGGGCTGGATCGAATACCGCAAGCGAGGGCGGTCCCCGTCCGATCAGCGGTATCGAATTCAGCTGATCAGTGGCGACCCCCGCCGTCCGCATGAGCTGTTTGAGCTTCTCCTTTTCGGTAGGCGTGAAGTACCCAACATCGCCTACTTTCTTCAGCCGAGTTCGAAGCGTGGGCAGGCCCTGTTCCCAGGACTTGAAATAGCGCGGCATGGAGATCACATCGTCGCCCCCGGCGATCGCTGACCCGACGATCTTTTCGCGTGCCTGTGTATCCTGCGGCAGCGGCGCCCAAATCCAACGCGGTAAGCTGTACCAATGGGGAGCGAATTCTGGGTTCTGTTGGCGGCCGAGAGCCGACTCTGGGGCATCGATATCGTATGCCTGCACCATCTGTAATACGGTCTCGGAATAGGCGTAATAAAGCGGTCTGCCGCTCCACAGCGAGGTCGTGCCATAGATCAGTGCGAAAAGCTGGACAGCAACTATCATCGAGATGTCGCGCACCAGTTCGCGCCGCGGTTTGGTGGAGCGCGCAATCACGAAGGTGAGCAGCGGGCCCACGACGACGTCAACTCCGGCCATCACGACGACTACATGAACGACATCCGCCAAGTACCAGCCCGGCCACCGATACCATCCAAAATAAAGCGTGCCCAGTATGAGCGATAGCGCACAGGTGCTGGCAAGCAGATGCAGCCCTAGTGCCTTCAGTCTGAATTTCATAACCTTATTTTCCACAAACCGTACGACAATGGAAGTTTGCGCAATCGGTGCGGGCAAAATCTGTAAACGCCGTCACAGTGCAGGGCGCACCGCGAGTCCGAGAAGCGGAATTCGATCACGGCGCGGCGATGCCGCGCCGATGGCCCTTGGCGCTTGCAGAGGGTGCGGCCGTGTTACGCCACACGCGAAATCCGCCAAGGAAGGCGAAGTCATTGCTGCCGAGACGGGCGTTCTTCGGCAGCCGCTTGAGCTTGCGCGCATTGCCGCCGCCGATGACGACGTAGTCGGCTTCCAGCAAGGTACTCAGTTGCGTCACCACCTCGGCTACCGCCCGACGCCATTTCTTGCCGCCCAGCCGTTTGAGACCGCGCGCACCGACGTACTCCTCGTAGCTGCGCCCCTTCTTGTAAGGCAGATGCGCAAGCTCCATCGGTGCTACCACGCCATCGACGATCATTGCGGAGCCAAGTCCCGTTCCGAGGCCGAGAAACAGCATTCGGCCGCCTTCGTAACTGCCGATCGCCTGCATGGCGGCGTCGTTCATGACATGGGTCGGTCGCCCAAAGGCTTTGCGAAAATCAAATCCCATCCAGCCGGGCCCGAGATTGTGGGGCTCGGCAATCACTTTTCCGTGCAGCACCACTCCTGGATATCCGATGGACACCGCATCGTAGGTCCAGTCTCCGGTGAGTGCATGCACTCTGGCGACCATTTGACGGGGCGTAAGATCCGGCCCGGACTCAAATTGCCGCAGTTCGCGGCGGCCGAAAACGCGCGTCTTCACATGGCTTCCGCCGACGTCGATGGCGAGTACTCGCCTGAAATGCTGCGAACTCATATCTGGAAACAATACCTCAATCCCGCCATCGGTGCTTTCCGTTGATCGTTGCCACAAAAACCCACCGTCCATACCGATGGCAAATATACTCAGTCATTCCGCGCGGGGGATACGCGTCGTTAGCGAGTGCCGCCGACAAGCATGATCCAGCCCAGTACCAATAGGGCCAGGAAAATAGTCTCCGCCGCGATGAGAGCGATCGCGGTGGTGCCGACGGCCAGCATTTCGCGCAAGCTGGTCTTCATGCCTAAAGCGGCCACCGAAATGACCAACAACCACTTCGACGCTTCGGTGAGCGCCGATGCAATCGGTTTTGCGACAAGGGCAAACCCGTTCAAGGCGGCCAGCACGATGAAGGCGATGAGAAAGCCCGGCAGCAGGGCGACCTTGTTCTGCGCGGGTTGTTCCCTGTCCATGCCGCGCGCGGCGGCTACAGTGATGACCAGAACCACCGGCAGGAGCATGGCCACTCGCATGAGTTTGACGATGGTCGCAGAATCGCCGGCCTGCGCCGATGAGGCGTAGCCGGCGGCAACCACCTGTGCAACATCGTGGATCGACCCGCCGAGAAAGCGCCCGGTTTGCAAAGGGTCCAAGTGCAGATGCGCGATCACCGCCGGATACACAACCATGGCGATGGTGCTGTAGGTCGTGATGCAGGCGATCACCACCACGGTGTCGCGTTCGGAGTCCTTGCGAGGCCATGCTACGGCGATGGCCATGGCCGCGGAAGCTCCGCAAATGCCCACGGCGCCGCCGGAAAGCACGCCATATCGGCCGTCCAGCTTAACCGCCTTGGCGAGGGCCCATCCAAACCCAATGGTGAGCGGAACCGTCACCACGACCATGGCCGCTGTCGACCAGCCCAGTTCGCCGATTTGCCCAAAGGTAATGCGCAGTCCGAGTAAGGCCACGCTGATTCGCAGCAACGTGCGTGCGGACACGTTGATGCCGGGCGCATAGCGCGCTTCGGCCGACAATTGATTCAAAGCCATGCCCAGCAGGAGCGCGAAAATCACGGGCGGTGCGTGGTAGTGATCCGAAAGGTAGGTTGCGGCCAAGGCCACGATCAAAGTGGAAGCGACTCCCGGGCCGATGATGCCGCCGGTTGCGCGAAGCGTGCTGGGACGGCAGCGGTCAATCAGCGCGGATAGCTTCATTAGATTGACGAAGGCTTCATGAGGTTGATCTTACCCGCTGCAGAGCCTTACGCCAGCCGGCGATTTGCGCCTCCCGCTCAGGTAGGCCCAAGCTCGGCTCGAAGCGCGTCTCGGACCGGCCCAAGGCGGCAATGTCCGCAAGAGAGCGATAGATGCCGCAGCCAAGCCCCGCTAAACAGGCAGCGCCGAACGCCGTGGACTCGGGGTTCGTCGGCCGCCGTAAAGGTATACCGAGGATGTCCGCCAAACGCCGCATGAAGAATTCATTCTGCGACATTCCTCCGTCCACCTTCAGTGTCGCGGGCCGCAGTCCGTCCGCGGCCATGGCGTCGAGCAAATCGTAGGTTTGGTAGGCGATGCTGTCCAGGGTTGCGCGCGCGATCTCACTGCGCGTCGATGCGCGCGTCAGTCCGAGGATGGCGGCCCGCGCGTCGGGGTCCCAGTAGGGTGCTCCCAATCCGGTGAACGCCGGCACCAAGTAGACGCCGCCGCTATCTGGTGCCGACGCTGCCAGGGCCTCTATGTCCGAAGCCTGCGAGATGAGCCCAAGCCCGTCTCGCAGCCACTGAACGGCGGCACCGGCGGACAGAATGGAGCCTTCCAGCGCATAGGTGGCCACGCCGTTCAGTTGATAGGCGATGGTGCTGAGCAACCGGTTCTTCGAAGGTATAAGTTGCTGCGCCGTGTTGAGCACGAGAAAGGCACCGGTGCCGTAGGTGCTCTTGACGTCGCCCGCGGCAAAGCAAGCCTGCCCGATCAGAGCCGCCTGCTGATCGCCGGCGACTCCGCGGATCGGCAGTGATTGACCCAGTATTTTTTTATCGGTGATGCCGAATTCACCGGCGCTATCCCGTACCTCCGGCAGAACACTCATAGGCACATCGAACATATCGCACAGGGACTGGTCCCAGTGGCCCTGGCCGATATCATAAAGAGCCGTGCGGCTGGCATTCGTGGCGTCCGTGAGGTGTTGACGGCCGCCGGTCAGCCGCCAAATGAGAAAGCTATCGACTGTGCCGAATGCAATATGGCCGGCCTTTGCGGCCTCGCGCGCACCGGGCACTCGGTCCAGAATCCAGGCGATCTTAGTGGCCGAAAAGTAGGGATCCAGGCGTAGGCCGGTTTTGCGGCTGACATCCGCGTCGCCATGATCGCGGGCCAATTGCCGGCAGCGATCGGCGGTGCGCCGATCCTGCCAGACGATGGCATTGTAGATGGGCGCGCCGCTGCGTCTATCCCAGAGAATCGTGGTTTCCCGCTGGTTGGTTATGCCGACGGCGGCCACCTGCTTGGTTTCGTCGAGACGCTGCAATAACCGGCGGCTGGTGGACATGACCGTGGCCCAGATTACTTCGGGGTCATGCTCTACCCAGCCTGGGCCCGGATAGATTTGTTCGAAGGTCTGCTGTTCCACTGCCGCCACGTCGCCCGCGGCGGAAAAGCCGATGGCGCGGGTGGAACTCGTTCCCTGATCGATGGCAAGCAAAATATCCACAGCTAGCGGATCTACCCTTATGGACTTAAAGATGTGCCGGGCCTGCGAGAATAGCTGGTTATAGCAAATGGAGGCGGCGGCAATGGCTCCATGCCTGAAACAAGGCTAGCCCGTAGGCTAGCTTCGACATCCGCTACCTGACCAGTCGTGACTTGAAGGGCGCCTCGTCCTTGCTTCTTACGATGACGCCTCGATAGCTCTCGAGGTCGTCCATTAACTGATCTATTTCATGGTTTCCGATGTTGTAATGATAGAAAGTCGCCAAAGCCAGCGTCTTGATGATGTCGAATTCGCGATTGCTCATGTTGAGGTGCTGCTGGCTGTCGGTCATCGACTGGCCTTTCCCGAAGGAATCCGGTTGATAGAGCTTCGGACCACCTGTTTCTTGTACCACCCAGACACCGGCTCCCTCATTATTTGCAAATGCGAATAATTCTCGATAGCATTTGTACTCCATAGCAACGCGGGTCGGGTCGGCAGCGGGGCCGTGCGCCGTGGACGGCCCCGTGGATTACACAAGGACCCAAAACATGATGCGTATTTCATCCGCTCGCTTCGCGACGCCGAGATTGGTGCGCACCGCCGTGCTCTTGGCAACCGCGCTGTGCGCGGCCATGAGCGCGGCCGCTGCGGATTCCGGCGGCAAGCAATCCGTCGAACAGCAGCAGATTCAGGTATTGCAACAGCAGCTGGCGGCAGTGCAGGCGCAAATAAAGCGATTGGCCGAGCAAAATCAAACGCTGCTGCAGAGGGAGCTTGCGCTCGAGCGGCAAGTCACCCAGCAATCCTTCGCCGCGCAGGCGCCCGTGGCGACCGCAGCAGCAGCGCCGCCGCCCGCGCCGGTCACATTCGGTGCCGCTGCCGCGGCTACATCCGCGGCAACGGCCGTTGCGGCGACGAGTCCCGCAGCAACGGGTGCCGCATTCTCAAACGTGCGGCTCTGGGGTTATGGCGAGCTCTACTACACCCGCCCGAGCCGCGATCCAAGCAAGGCGCAGGCGGATCTCGCGCGCGCGGTGTTCGGTATCGGCTATTCGTTCGACAGTCGCACCGAGTTCAACTCGGAGTTCGAAGTGGAACACGCCATTGCTTCGGCCTCTGACGCCGGTGAGTTCGAGGTGGAACAGTTCTACGTCGATCGCCGCTTGAGCGATGCGGTGACCTTGCGCGCGGGACTTTTCCTCATGCCCTTCGGCTCTCTGAACGAGCATCACGAGCCGACGAATTTTTACGGCGTGCAGCGCAACTTCGTCGAGACCTTAATCATCCCCAGCACCTGGCGCGAGGGTGGTTTCAATGTCCACGGCGATACGGAGTCGGGGTTTAGCTGGAATGCCGGGCTCACAACGGGCTTTGATCTGTCGAAATGGAACTACGCTCCGGAATTTCCGCAGTACTCGACGGCCCTCGATCTTGAGAACCACGGCTCGGCGCCGCTGCAGTCTACGCATCAGGAACTGGCGCTCGCCAATGCTCAACAATTTAGCCAGTACATGGCGCTGGGCTATTACGGCATGCCGGGCGTCACGCTGGGCGCGGCGATCAGCAGCGGCAAGGCGGTCAAGGCGCCGGCTGCGCCCATTTCCGGCGGACAGCGCGTGACTCTATGGGAGGCGCATGCGCGGTGGACGCCTTTAAAGTTCGACCTGTCAGCCTTGTACGCGCACGGCGCGATCAGCAACTTAGGCGCTGCGAACGCGTCCAATCCGGGGTCTCCCCATCCGATTCCCTCGCAGTTCTATGGGTACTTGGCGCAAGCCGCCTACGGGCTGTGGGAGCATGGCGACTATCGGCTGGCACCGTTCGCACGCTGGGAACGCTACGACATGGGTTCGCGTTTTGCCGGCACCTCCGGCCCAGTGATTCCCGCCGGATTGGTGCCTCTGTCAGCCACGTCGGGCGACTATGGCTATTGGCCGCACAATCAAGATCGAGTGTGGACGGTGGGTGTGAATTTCTACACCACGCCCCACGTGGTTTTTAAGGTGGACTACCAGTGGTTCGACCTGAACAGGGATTTCAATCGCTTCGACTTGGGACTGGGTTTGAATTTTTGAGGAAAACTCAAATCGGCGTCGTTTCGGCGCCCCGTTGCAAGGCGCCGGCGACGGGGATGCGCACCAACAGAGTGGTGCCCCCCGAGGCCGGGCTCCTCACGTCCAGTCGGCCGCCGAGGGCGCGGACCCGATGCCGCATAGACGCCAATCCATGCGAGCCGGCGTTGAGCCGGCCGACGGGGATACCCTTGCCGTCATCTGAAATCTGCATGACGAGGGCGTCTCCGTCCAGGTCCAACCCGATGTCCACGGACTTGGCCGCCGCATGCTTCAGTATATTCGTGAAGGCCTCTTGGGCGATGCGGAACAGGGCGATGGCGGCTTCGGAGGTGAACTTGGGTTCCTCGTCGGGAAATGCCTCCATGCATTTAAGGCCGGCGTTGCCGCAGGTTTCTTTCAATTGCCAGCGCAGCGCGGCGAACAACCCCACATTGTCAAGTAAAGTCGGCCGCAGTTCCTCGATGATCCGCCGTTTCAGATCAATCCCGGCGGAAAGGCTTTGCTGCACACGGTGCAAGCGCTGTTTTATGCCGGGATCGCAGTCGATGAGCTTCTGTTCCACCCAGGAAATATCCATGCGCGCGCCCACCAACAGACCGCCGAGCTCATCGTGCAGCTCGCGCGCCAGAGCCGCCTTTTCGCGCTCCGCCACGTTGTGCAGATGGGTAGAAAGCTCGACGAGCTCGCGATTGCGCTCCTCCGCCTCGCGCTCGAGCTGCAGCTTCTGATCGCGCAGATCCGCGGTCTGCAGAGTGCGGCGGCGCAAATCCAAGTACACCAGGCGTGCGGCCACCCCCACCAGCAGGAGGTTGAAGATCGTCGCGGCGACGGTGATCCAGCGGCTCAAAATCAGGGACCTGGACCAATGCTCGGCCGCCGCGGCGTGCTCCAAAGACTCTCGGCCGCGCAGTTGATCCAGGAGATCGTTGATGGCTTCGCCGGTGTCCGCACCGACACTGGTCTTGACCAGTGCGATCGCGGCCGAGGTGCCCTGAGCGTTTTGAATTGCCACTAGCATCGCAAGATCCGCGAGCCGCTTGCCGATCAACACCTGCAGAGTGCGCATATCGGCGACATCGGAAGCGGAGCCCGTGTATGCGGACTGCAGGCGCGCCAGCCGCGGTTCCACATCGGCCACATCCCGGTTGTAATTGCGGAGATATTTCTGATAGCCAGTAAGCAGGAAACTGCTTTGGGTGTCCACCGAGCGCGTGACGCCGATTTGCAATTCGTCGATGACATGCTCGCGCAGCGCGGATTTTTGCAGGCGCTCGCTGGCTTCCTGCAAACGCGCATGGCCCGCGCCGGTCAAGAAAAATAGCGCGGCCAAGAAACCGATAATGAGGAAGGGAGGCACCGCCACGTACCATCGGCCAAGTCCGTCGAGCGCCTCGCCCAGAATACTCACGCGATTCATGCTTACCCACTGTACCCGAATTTGCCGCAAACGCGAACGCCCCGGGGCGTCAATAGATGGCGAGACTTACCGTATCGACCAGATCTTCGGTCTTGAAATCGACGGGCACGGCAATCACCCGAACTCGCTCCCTACCCTCGAGCCAGGACTCGAGTGCGGCCAACGGCATGGGTTTCGCATACAAATAGCCTTGTGCGATATCGCAGCCAAAATCGCGCAAGCGAGCAGCCGCGCCTTCGGTCTCGATGCCTTCGGCCACGACCTTGAGTCCAAGGCCGTGACCCATGTCGATGGCCGATCGCACGACGAGGGCGAACTCGGGGTCGGACTCCAGGCCCAGCACGAAACTGCGATCGATTTTGACTTCATGAACCGGCATGCGCGCCAGGTGGCTCAGCGACGAATAGCCGGTGCCGAAGTCGTCGATCGACAGAGTTACGCCCAATGCCGCGATGGCGTCGAGCATGCGTAGCGCCTGGGTGGGATCTTCGATGAAGCCGCTCTCGGTGAGTTCCAAGGTCAGTAGTACCGGCGGCAATTGATGCCGCGTAAGCAGGCTGGCGACACGCGAATCGAGCCGAACGTCACCGATGTCGTCGGCGCTGATGTTCACAGCCAGTGCCAAAGCCTTGCCCGCGCGCTGCCACAGGGCCCCTTGCGCGATGGCGCGGTCCAGAGTCCAGCGCGTCAGCCGCCTAATGAACCCGGTTTGCTCCGCAAAAGCGATGAAGTCCGCTGGGCCCAGCAGCCCTCGCGTCGGGTGCTGCCAGCGCAGCAGCACTTCGGCGCCCGCCACACGGCCGGTCTGGAGTTCGATTTTCGGCTGGTAAAACAGGCGCAGCTCGTCGTTCTCCACGGCGTGGCGCAGTTCGCCCAGCAGGGACAGCTGATCTCGGGCCGCGGGCTTGAGACCTTCCTCGTAGATGGCGAGCACTCGCTTTTCGCGGCGGGCGTGTTCCAACGCTAGATCGGCGCAACGCATCAGTTCGTCGGGCGAGCCTGCGCCTTCGGCGGCAAGAGCCAACCCTAAGGTCGCGGTGATGTCGATGGGCTGGGCTTCGACGAAGACGGGGTCGGCCAGCGCCATGACCAGCGAGGTACCCCAGGCTTGCAGATCCGCAGCGTCGCTCAGTCGCGTAAAGGCCGCGAATTGATCCGCCGCGAGACGCGCCACCGCCGAGTTTACCGACGGCACGGCCGCGAGACGCGCCGCCATCTTGGTGAGCACGGCGTCGCCCACCGAATAGCCTAGATGCTCGTTGATGCGCCGAAAGCGGCCCAAATTGATGACGGCTACCGCGATCGGTGCATCGGCTGCGTTCAGCACCTGGCCTAAAGCCGCGCCAAAAGCGGTGCGGTTCATGACACCCGTGAGCGAATCCTCGTAGGCCAAGCGCCGGATGGATTGATCGCGGGACTGTACCGCCGCTTGCATGAGTTGCAGCCCTTCCGCAAGCACCCCCAATTCGTCGCGCCGCTGCACGCTCAAGGGCACGTCGTAGGCGCCGCTGCGAATCTGATCGACGGCCTGCGTTAAGTCCTGCAGCGGCCTCGTGATATTGCGCGCCAGCCAGAATGCGGCCAAGGCGGACGCGATCAAGCTGGCCGCGGCAATCAGGTACAACACCTGGGTTAGGCGTTCGAAGGGCGCCCGCGCCTCCGCCAGCGACCGAGACAGCACGGCGGCCACCGCGGCATTGCCCCACTTGGGCATTTCAATGCGCCGAGTGACGATATCGGATTGGCTTGCGGCACCCGCCGGCACGGTGCTCACCACATTCGCCCAATGACCGCCTGAATTCACAGAAAGGGTCACCGCCAGGCCGGTGATGTCTGCCAGTTCGTGCGCCGCCTTGGCATCGAGTTCGAAGCCCATGGCGATCCAAGCCACCGGCAGGGGGCTGCGCACCGGCACGCTCACGAGCTGGTAAATGCGGCCGTTGTCGACCATCAGGCTGGTTGCGCCGTCGCCGGCTGGGCTGCTTCTTTGCGCGGGCGACAGGGGAAACGGCGTGCCTGCCTTGACGCGCAGGCCGGAGGCGGCGATCACGTCGCCGTTGAGGGAAGTCAGCACCACCATGGCCGCGCCGATGCGCTGGCCGCTATTCTCCAAGACGGAGACCAGAGTATCGGTGTCGCGAGTCGCGACGGCTTCGCGGAATCCGTAGTCGGCGGCGACGGCCTGTGCCGCCTGAGTCAACTGGCGGCGATTGCTCTCCAATAAGCGCGAGAACACGGAGGCGCCGACGTCGAGCTGCCGTTGCACTTCGCGTTCGGCATTGCCGCGATTGGTCGCCGATACGGCGCCCAGGGCCGCCGCTAGCACCGCGGCCAGCAGCAGGAGAAAAGTCACCGCAATTCGGGTACGCAGCGCCATGACCGGTTACTCGGGCCAAAGCGCGACGGCTGCCGCCGCGCTGTTCAAATCGACGCTCAGGGAAAAGCTCAGCGGGCCTGGGGGAACCGTAATTTCCCGCGATGGAATTGCGGCGACAGCATCCGGATGCCAGGCGCGCAGCCGATAGCGCCCGACTGGCAGGTTCAAGGTCGCGACCCCCGATTCCGGCGTCTTGGCAAAGTACGGCGAATCGACTACGCCGACGAAGGCCACCATCTTGTCGTGGATGTTGCAGCCAAGGACTACCAGCCCCGCATGATCGAAGGTGACCGGAGTCTGCGGCGACCCGGCATACAGCTTGAGCGTGAATATCTTGGCCGGCGAGAACGAATAGACTTGATGCCGGATGCGGTCGCTGTTAGGAAACGTAATCACGGTGCCGGTGCGGACCACGCTGACGCGCGGCACGAATCGCTGGTTGATTTGATCGATGCTGACCGCGTCACGCCCCGCGGGTGGTGCCGCATCGAGGGGATCGAACACGATCACCGTATCTGCTGCCGCTCCCGAGTGAGCGGTGACATTGACGGTCACCATGCCGCCGAGCGTCACGGGTGTGCACAGCACTCCCAGCATCGCCGCATACCACCGATGGCGACGCATGAGCGTCATCGGGCGGCGCTGCGCGCCGGCTCGACCACGTCGCGCTTCATGGGGGCAAGTAGACGCAGCAGCTGGTTGGTCGCTGCTTGGCTCACATGCCTTTGTTTCAATATTTCGCGCAAGTCGGCGACCATGCCGTAGAACTCGGCTTCCGAAATATGGTGACCGGCATGCACCTGCTTCATGGAGTCGCCCGAATAGCGGCAGGGACCGCCGGAAAGATCGCAAATCTGCTCGGCGAGCAGCTTCTTGATTCGATCCAACTTGGAATCTTTGAAACTTCGGCTGAGCATCGGATCGGCGCTTACCCGGTCGATGAGGGCAGCGGCAATGGCAGCAACCCCGGCCCCGCCTCCCAGACGATCGTACAGGCGTGGCTCCTCGCCCGCGGCCATTCCGGCGAGAAACAGCAGTGCGGGAGCCAGCACACGGTAGGCGACAGCGGTCATAAGTCAACTCAATAAAGGCTTAGGTTAAACGCGCACAGGTTTTGAGGCTGTGCGCTTGGACACAATATTCTGCAGCTGGCCCCCCTAACCTTGCCTGCCGTGATAAACCGCATTCGATTTGTGATCGTGGTGGCATCGGTGGCCACCGCCTTGGCCATTGCGCCGCCTGCCAGGGCCGGGGACCGTCTGCAGTGGACCGGAGCCGTCAGCCAGGTCGAGGGCGCTGCCGGCGGCGGCCTCGTACCTTGGGCGCTCATCGGAGGCCTGGGTACTAACGTCCAGGTGGGTGTCTCGGCATTTGGGACCTATATCTCCACCCAGGACTTTGCCCTGCGTACGGCAGGCATCAGCGTCGACGTGGATAATCGGCTGGAAATCTCGGTTGCTCGCCAGCGCTTCGACGCCGGTTCGGTTATCCCGGGCTTGACCCTGGGCCAGGACATCGTTGGACTCAAAGTGCGGTTGGTGGGCGATGCCGTATTCGCCCCCGACGAATGGTTGCCGCAGATCGCAGTGGGGGCGCAGTGGAAGCGGACCCTGGATTTCGAGCAGATTCCGCGCGCCGTCGGCGCCGCGCGTGGCGAGGACGTCGATTGGTACATCGCGGCCACGAAGGTGTATTTCGCGGCGCTCGCTGGCCATAACCTCATTGTCGATGCGACGCTGCGGCGCACGCGCGCCGATCAATTCGGTTTGCTGGGCTTCGGCGGCAGCGGCGGTTATAGCCTGGCGCCGGAGGTGTCCGCCGCCCTGTGGTTGAACGACGACTGGCTGCTGGGGACGGAATATCGCCACAAGCCGAATAATTTGCGCGCCTTCCGCGAGCAGGGCGCCGAGGATATTTTTCTGGGCTGGGCGCCGGTGAAGAATTTCACGCTCACCGCAGCCTGGGCCGACTTAGGGTCGATCGCCGGCAAAGCGCGACAGAGGGGAGTATATATTTCCCTATGGGTGGGCTATTAGGGGCAATGGGCTGTTAGGCCAGGGCGAAGCCCATTACCATACGCGGCCTCATGCCCGCCGCACGCCTCGATAAAGTCTGCTTAAGCTTCGGCCTAAAGCCCCTGTTGGACAATGTGGCCCTGCAAGTACGCAGGGGCGAACGAGTTTGCCTGCTCGGCCGCAACGGCGAGGGCAAGTCCTCGCTCCTGCACCTGATCACGCGCCACATAGCACCTGACAGCGGCGAGGTGTGGGTGCGTCCCGGTGCGCGAGTGGCAAGCTTGGCCCAAGATGTTTCCCCCGCCAGCGAATCCACCGTGCACGACGTGGTCATGAGCGGCGCGCAGCTTGGCGGAGCGGATGGTGATTGGCAGGCCGAGTTGCAAGTGGATCAGGTGATCTCGCGCCTGCAGCTCGAACGAGACGCGGCCATGAGCGCCTTGTCGGGCGGCTGGCGGCGGCGGGTGATGCTGGGCCGCGCGCTGGTGGCCATGCCCGACCTCTTGCTATTGGACGAGCCGACGAATCACCTTGATATCGAGGCGATTACCTGGCTTGAAGACATGATGATGGACTTCGACGGCGCCCTGCTGTTCATCAGCCATGATCGCGCCTTCGTGCGCCGCCTGGCGACGCGCATCGTGGAACTCGATCGAGGACAGCTGCGTGTTTGGCCGGGCAACTACGACGACTACATCGTGCAAAAGCGCGCGGCGCTCGAAGTCGAGGCCACGCATGCTGCCTTGTTCGACAAGAAGCTGGCCCAGGAAGAGGTGTGGATTCGCAAGGGCGTAGAGGCGCGGCGCACGCGTAATGAGGGTCGGGTTCGCGCGCTCAAGCAACTGCGCATCCAGCGCGGCGAGCGGCGTGATCGAATCGGCCAGGTGGAAATCAAGGTGCAGGAGGCGACACCCTCGGGCAAGTTGGTGTTCGAGGCCGAACATGTCACGCAGAGCTTCGGTGCCAAATTGGTGATCGCCGATTTGTCCGTGCGCATCATGCGGGGCGATCGCATCGGCATCATCGGGCCTAATGGCTGCGGTAAGACCACGCTGATCAAACTCATGGTCGGCGATCTGGAAGCGAGTTCAGGGGCAATCAAGCGCGGCACCAGCCTGCTGCCCGCTTACTTCGACCAGCAACGCGAACAGCTGGACCTGTCGGCTTCCATCATGGACAACGTCACCGGCGGCAGCGGCGATACGGTCACCATCGATGGTCAGCCGCGCCATGTATCAGGTTATTTGCGGGATTTCCTGTTCCCGCCGGAGCGACTGCACGCGCCGGTGAGCATGCTGTCGGGAGGCGAACGCAATCGCTTGCTGCTGGCGCGCTTGTTCGCTCGTCCGAGCAATCTGCTGGTCATGGACGAACCCACCAACGATCTTGACGCCGACACTCTGGAGCTTCTCGAAGAGATGGTGGCGAACTATGCCGGAACCTTGCTGCTAGTCAGCCACGACCGAGCATTTCTGGACAATGTCGTCACCAGTACTCTGGTGTTCGAAGGTGCGGGCCAAGTCAACGAGTACGTGGGTGGCTACAGCGACTGGCTGCACCAACGCAAGGTCGGCGGCGCCGGTCAGGCGCGGGCAAGGGCGCCTGCGCAGGCGGCGATGCCGGCCGAGCGCGCCGCTGCGAAGGCGCGCCGGCTGTCCTACAAGGATCAGCGCGAACTCGAGGCCATGCCCGAGAAAATTCAACGCCTGGAAGCCGAACAATTGCAGCTGCAAGCGGCGATCGGCGACCCGGATTTGTTCAAGCGGGATCCCGCTGCAGGGGCGGCCGCGCTGCAACGCATGCAGGCACTGGCGGCAGAACTCGAGAGTGCCTACTCGCGTTGGGATGTGCTGGAATCTCAAGCGAGCGCTTGAGCGCGCGTGGCGCTGCGCTTATCTGCGGGTTCGTCCTCCCCTAAGCAAATCGCCGGGGTTCGGCAGCGACCCACCGGCGGCGTCGGGTATGACCAGCGAGGATGCCTGCTCCCGGCGCATTTCCTGTAGTTCACGCATGGTTTGATGCACTGCCTCTTCCGCGGCCGCACCAAATTTCTCGATGGCCACATTCAGCGATACGGCGTCAAGTTCAAAGCTGATGGGCACGGCGCCCATCGGCGTCATGACCTGCGCCTGTCCGACATATATCACCGGCCGCGCGGAATCCGTCGCGCCATCCGCGGCCACCGGAGTCAGGCGGCGGATGGTGCCGACCTTGCGATCGGTAAAGGTTTCTTCGCGATAAATCTGCGTCGATTCCATGCTTGCCTGGCGGCCGTCGATATTGGAACTCATGCGTGGGCTACCCCTGTCGGTGCGGAAAGACCAAATGCCAACCCTAGCAGTTTGCAGCGTCGCCTGGGAGGCCCTGCTACGATATCTGGCTTGGCACACGTCGTCACAGCACCCAAGGTCCCCGCATGGACCACCCTCTTAGGGCTCACCCTGTTCGGGCTGGCGTTGTTTTGGCTGCATCATCTGCTTGGTGAATATCGCTGGCGGGATATTCTCGGCCACGTCCACGCCATCTCCAAAATCAAGCTGCTGCGGGCGGGGCTGTTCACGATCGCCGGCTATGGCTGCTTGACCCTGTACGACGTGCTCGCGGTGCGTTTCGCCGGCGCACGTGTGCCGTACCCGCGCATTGCCCTGATATCCTTCATGGGTTACGCCATCGGCCACAACGTGGGCCTGAATACCTTGAGCGGCGGGGCGATCCGCTATCGCGCCTATTCCGCCCTCGGGCTTGGCGCGAAGCAAATCGCCACCATCATCGCCTTCGGCACGGTCACATTTTTATTGGGCGCCGGATTTCTGCTGGGCCTTTCGCTGCTGTCGCAGGCGGGCATGTCAGAATCCGTGCTGCATGTGCACGCCTGGATTGCCATGCTTGCCGGCAGCCTGCTGCTCGCGACTGTGACCGCCTATTTTTGGCTAGTATGCACGCGGCAAGAGCCCCTGCAGGTTCGCCGGATCGAGATTCCCCTGCCCAAACCGCGCATTGCGTTCGCGCAGGTCGCGGTGGCCTGCGCCGATTTGCTGTGCGCAGCCGGTGTTCTATATTCGTTATTGCCGCCGCAGGCCGCAATTGGCTTCGCAGCATTTGCCGGCGTGTACTTGATTGCCATTGCCGCAGGCGTAATCAGCAATGTTCCCGGCGGCATCGGTGTGTTCGAGGCGGTCTTGATGTTACTGCTGCGGTCGGTGCCGCAGGACCGGCTGCTGGGCGCCTTGGTCGCTTATCGCGCCATTTACTATTTCGCCCCCTTCGTTGTCGCTCTTGCGTTGCTGGGCGCGCATGAGCTGTGGGTGCATCGCGGGCCCGCGGTGCGCTTGGTGCGGCTGGGGCGGACTTTTTTGATTGCGGTCGCGCCGCAGGTCATTGCGATAGCAGTGTTCGTAGCGGGCGCCGTGCTGTTGTTCTCGGGCGCCACCCCCGGCCTCGGCAGCCGCTTGGAACTGCTGCGGGATTTCGTGCCGCTGCCCATCCTCGAGTTATCGCACTTGCTCGGCAGTGCCGTGGGGGTGGGCTTGGTGGTTATTGCGCACGGCCTGCATCGGCGGCTCGACGCAGCGTGGTGGCTGACGATGTGGCTGCTGTGCGCCGGAATATTGCTGTCGCTGCTCAAGGGCTTTGACTACGAAGAGGCTTCGATTCTGGCAACCGTCGCAGTCGTCCTGTTTTTGGCCCGCGGCCGATTTAGGCGGCGCGTGTCGCTGCTGGAACAGCACTACTCCGGGCCCTGGATCGTCGCGCTATTGTTGGTGCTCGTTACCGTAGCCTGGCTGGTTGTATTTGCCTATCGGCATGTGCCCTACGACAAAGAGCTATGGTGGCAGTTTGCCTTCCATGCCTCAGCACCACGCAGTCTGCGAGCCTCGCTGTTCGCGGCGGTGATTGCTGCGGCCTACGGTTTGTGGCGTCTGCTGCGGCCGGCGACGCCGCCCATGTCGGCGCCGCTCGAGGCAGATATGGAAGTAGCCGCGGCATTGATCGTCGGTTGCGACGACACTACCGCCAACCTGGCGCTGCTCGGCGACAAGCATTTGCTGTTCAATACCGAGCGCACGGCATTCATCATGTACCAGGTCTCCGGCCATAGCTGGGTGGCGATGGGTGATCCGGTAGGTTCGCCCGAGGCCTGTGAACCCTTGGCGTGGACGTTTCTGGAGAATTGCGATGTGATGGCGGTCTCACCGGTGTTCTACCAGGTCAAGCCGCAAAATCTTCCCCTGTACATCGATCTGGGCTTGAACTTGAGCAAGCTCGGCGAAGAGGCACGCGTGCCGCTGGACACGTTTTCGCTGGAAGGACCGGCTCGAGCCGACTTGCGCCAGGCGCACCGGCGTGCGAGCCGCGACGGCGCACTGTTCGAGGTGGTGGCGCGCGCCGATGTGGGCGCGATTCTGCCGCAGCTGCGCGCGGTGTCCGACGCTTGGCTGGCGGAAAAGAATACGGCGGAGAAGCGCTTTTCCTTGGGTTTCTTCGATGAGCATTACCTGCAGAACTTCGATTGCGGAGTTGTGCGCCGAGAGGGCGCCATCGTCGCCTTCGCCAATGTATGGCGCGGGGCCGCGAACGAATTGTCGGTGGATCTCATGCGCTACAACGGCGACGCACCCAAGGGGGTCATCGATTATCTGTTGATCGAGTGCATGCTGTGGGGCAAGGCACAGGGCTACCCCTGGTTCAATTTGGGGATGGCTCCGCTGTCGGGGCTGGAAGAGCATGCGCTAGCGCCGGCTTGGCACAAATTGGGCCGCATGGTGCAGCGTTACGGCGAAAGCTTCTATCCCTTCGAGGGCCTGCGAAAGTACAAGGAAAAGTTCCTGCCGGTTTGGCGCCCTCGATATCTCGCGGCGCCGGATGGTTTGGCAATGGCCGGGGCGCTGCTCGATGTCACCTCCCTGATCTCCGGCGGCGTCGGTAAAGTCTTGAGAAAGTAGCGCATGGTGATTGCAGGAGATCGGTTGGCGAACAGAATTGCTAAAATCAGCGGAATTCTCCCGTGTATGGTGGGCACCGCAGTAGCGACGCCTGCGGAAGTGTTCAACTATGGACGCTTCGGCGAGGTGAGTATTTACAAGGACAGTTCCGAGCCCCGAGCTGCAGGCCACGTCAAACTAGACGAACTGCGCCTCGATCCGCTGCGCAAACTCACGCATCTTCGGCAGGAATTGCTCGACGGCAGTGCGCAGCGGCACTGCCGTGCCTGCATAGCGAACGGTGACGGTGGCCAGTACCCGATCTTTCGCGCGCACCGGTATGGCCAGACTGATTTCTTCCGACACGCGCCGAGCACGGCGCGACAGGCCGAACCCCTGGGTGCGCGTCTCCTCGAGCAGCCGCTGTACCTCGATGCGGTTTCGCGCCGGGCGATCTTCCGGCAGCGGCGAGCGCGACAGTAATTCCAGCAGCGCATCGCGTTCCTTATCTGAGCACAGCGCGAGGTAGGCGTGCCCCGCCGCGGAACCGAGCATGGGCACGCGCACGCCGGCCCCGTACCGTTCCAAGGCGAGAGGACTCTGGAGGTCGGTGGTCTCGCGTATCATCATGCTTGCGCCGGAGCGAGTCGCGACCGCCACCGGCCAGACGATTTGTGCGCCGAGCGCAGCTAGATGCGGTTTGGCGAGGTGCGCAGTCATGGCTTCATCGTCAAAGCCCTCCGACAAGGCACGCACCATGATGGTCGGCCGATAGCAGTCATCATGCGGGTCTCGGTCCACATAGCCCGCCTGGCGCAGCGTTTCCAAAATCCGGTAGGTCGTGGTGCGCGGCAGCCGAGCCGCGTCGGCCAGCGTGTTGATGGCGGCCCGTTCAAGGGCGTTCAGTGCGGTCAGCACTTCGAGCCCGCGGTTCAGGGCGCGGATCGCGCGGATCGGTTCGTGCCCAGCGTCAATAGCTTCAGGGAATGGACCGACATTCGCATGCATGATCGCCTTCCTAAAGGGGGTCGCTCTCGTCAATGAGTACCCTGCGAACGGATTCCGGTTGCGTCGCCGGTCCGAAAGCAAACAGGTGCCGCCCGGCACTTTTCAGCTACAATTTGCAACCGATTTAGGCGGAAAACTAAGGAATCAGGCTTACCATGTCGGAAAACCCCTCCGCGGCGCAGGCCGCCCCCACGCCGGTCGAGACGGTCATTATCGGCGCAGGTCCGGTGGGACTGTTTCAGATCTTCGAGCTAGGCCTTCTTGGCATCAGCGCGCACATCATCGATTCGCTGGCCCAAGCCGGCGGTCAATGCACGGAACTGTACCCAGACAAGCCGATTTACGACATTCCTGCATTGCCCATATGCGGCGCTCAGGAATTGATCGACCGTCTGGTGGAGCAGGCGAAACCCTTCCACGCCAGCTTTCACTTCGGGCAGGAAGTCACCGAAGTGCGGCCTGTGGAGGGTGGCAAGTTTTACATTGGCACCTCCGCGGGCACCCGCCTCATTGCGGGCGCTGTGGTAATTGCGGGGGGCGTTGGCTCCTTCCAGCCGCGGCGGCTGGCTCTGCCCGGTGTCGACGACTTCGAGGGCAGAAGCGTTCACTATCGCGTCAAATCGGCCACTGATTTCCATGGACGTGACCTCGTGATCTGCGGCGGCGGAGATTCGGCTCTGGACTGGACGGTGGCGCTGTGCGAGAAGGCGCACTCCCTAACACTGCTGCATCGCCGCGCGGAATTTCGCGGCGCGCCCGCCACGGTCGCGCGCATGCGCGAATTGGTGAGTGCCGGCAAAATGCAGGTGTTGCAGGGCAACGCCGTCGCCTTGCGTCGGGACAACGACTCATTGGTGGGGCTCGACGTGCATACGGCCGATGGCCGGGACCTGGCATTGTCCGCCGATCACGTGCTGGCGTTCTACGGACTGCATCCAAAATTGGGCCCCATCGCCGAATGGGGCATGGAACTGGAGAGGCGCGCGCTCAAAGTGGATACCGAAAAGTTCCAGACCAGCGTTCCGGGAATCTTCGCCATCGGCGACATCAACACGTATCCCGGCAAGAAGAAGCTCATCTTGAGCGGCTTTCATGAGGCCGCGCTCGCCGCATTCGCCATCCAGCATCATTTGTTTCCCGAGAAGCGGCAGTTCCTGCAGTACACCACCACCAGTCCCATCATGCAGAAGCGCCTGGGCGTAGCCGAAGTCGATTCGCAATCCGGCGGCATTTGATGAATCAGTTGCTGGACGACTTGATCAAGGTGATGACGCTCGAGCGGCTGGAGATGAACTTGTTTCGCGGCGAGAGCCGCGATATCGGCAGTCCGCAGGTGTTCGGCGGGCAGGTGCTGGGTCAGGCTCTGGTCGCCGCCACGGCGACGGCGGAAGATCGCGTGGTGCACTCTCTGCATGCGTACTTCCTGCGCCGCGGGGATTTCAATTCGCCCATTGTTTACGAGGTGGACCGGGCCTTGGACGGCAAACATTTCTCCTCCAGGCGCATCATCGCCATCCAGCACGGCCGGCAGATATTCAACATGTCGGCCTCGTTCCAATTGCCCGAAACCGGGCTCGACCACCAGACTTCGATGCCGGACGTGCCGGCGCCTGAATCCCTGCCCGATCTGGAATCCCACTATCGCGAGGTGGCGGACAAATTACCCTCGCCGGTGCGCCGCATGCTGGAACAGAAGCGCCCTTTCGAGTTCCGTCCCGTGCATCCGCCGGACCCCCTGCGTCGAGAGCCGTCGGCGCCCCACAAGTACATCTGGTTCCGTGCCGTGGACAAGTTGGCCGACGACGAGGCTCTGCATCGCTGCCTGCTGGCCTATGCGTCCGATTTCCACCTTCTGGACACGGCCCTCAACCCGCATGGCATTTCCATGATTTCTCCCAAACTGGTGATCGCCAGCGTCGATCATGCGATGTGGTTTCATCGCAGCGTCCGCGTGGATGATTGGCTTCTGTATGCCGTCGACAGCCCGAGCGCCTCGGGCGCGCGCGGCTTTACGCGCGGCAGCGTGTTTGCACGCGACGGACGGCTGGTCGCCAGCGCAGCACAGGAAGGTTTGATACGAGTGCGCGACAATCCTCAGGCTGCCGCGAGCCGGGAAGCGTAGAGTTGAGCGCCGTTCCCAAATTGCACGGAAGTCCACAATGATTAAGGCCATCGTTATCATCGTTCTCGTCGTCGGCGCCGTGGTGGGCGGACTACTGACCCTGCGCAACAGCGGCCGCGCGGGCATGCCGGACGACGAGGTGCTGCAGCGGGCCGCCAAACGCGCTCGCGAGCAGGCCGCTGCGGAAGAGAAGGAGGACGGGACGGCGCCCAAATAGCACGCGTCGCGTCCGCTCTTTATCTTTGCCAAAGATTCCGCATGAGCTGCGTAGTTGAAGTGTCATCTCTAGCGAACTACCCAGCTGGGATACACTTACAAAGAGGAGCGCCTCAGAAGCCTCCTTGCGCACGGTCTTGCCGGCGATGCATCGCATTTGCGATTTTTCTTGCGCAGGCGCCTCACGCGAATGCCCGAGGAGTTGGAGGGCCTTGTCCAGGAATAGCTGATGGCCTGCCACGATCTTGTTAGGGAGCGTAGTCCATCCTCGTTGCCTCCCAGACTTCTCGCGGCAGTACGAAGAGGTGGCAGTCCCACCAGCGGTTTTTGGCGCGGCGATGTTTGCGAAACACGGCTTCCCAGCGCATGCCGATTTTCTCCAGTACGCGAATGGAGGCGCTGTTGTTGACGTCGACGGTCGAGATCACGCGTTCCGCGTGCAAATCGTAAAATGCCGCGTCAACGAGCGCCAGGGCGATTTCCGTTGCCAGGCCCTTGCCCCAATTTTCCATGCCCAACATGTAGCCCAAGTCGACGGCATGGCTCTCGATGAAGGAAAGGTCGCAGGCTCCGATGACCCGCCCCGATGCGGTTTCTTCGACGGCAAGTTCGAATCGGGTCCGCGGCCGCTCGCGCTGCGAGGCCAGCAAGCCGTCGAGATAGTCTGCTGTAGCGTCTTCATCGCGGGGACCGAAGAAGAGGTAACGGGTGACTCGAGGATCCGACGAATAGTCGTGCACGGCCTGGAAGTCGGATTTGACGAATTCGCGCAAGCTTAGGCGGGCGGTGCGAATCGGAACGATCAGCGTGCGCACAGTACTTTGCCCGGATTCATGATGCCCTTCGGATCGAGCGCGCGCTTCAGTTCATGCATGACGGCGAGTTCCACCGGGTCGGCGCGGCGCGCGAATTCGGCGGCTTTCAGCCTGCCGATGCCATGCTCGGCGCTGATGCTGCCGCCGAGACTCTCGACCAAGTCGAACATCGCCAGCTCGAGTACGGGTCCGCGCGCGATGAAGCTCTTGATATCGGTGTCCGGTTTCTGGCTCACATTGAAATGCAGGTTGCCGTCGCCCGCGTGGCCGTAGGAGACCACGTCGCCTTCCGGAGCCAGGCGGTGCACCAGCGCCGAACCTGCCTCGATGAGCCTTGGGATGGCCGAGACCGGCACGGAGACATCGTGCTTGAGACTGGCGCCATGGCGGCGCTGCGCCTCGGGCACCGATTCGCGCAATTTCCACATGGCCTGAGCCTGGCCGATGGAGGAAGCCAGCATGGCGTCTCTGATGGTGCCGGCTGCGGCGGCAGCCTCGAGAGTCCCGGTCAGCAGAGTGAGCAAATTCTGCTGGGGATTCGGCGAGGACAGCTCGATGAGCAGGTACCACGGCGTACCCTGGTAGAGGGGATCGGCGACGCCGGGAATGTGTTTCACCGTCAGTTCCACGGCCAGCTGCGGCATCAATTCAAACGAGGTCACTTGATCGCCGGCGGCGGTGCGCAGGCGCGCCAGCAAATCCAAGGCATGCTGCGGCAAGTCGATGCCCACCAGCGCTGTCGCCGTGTCGGCCGGTTGCGGAAAGAGCTTCAAACACGCTGCGGTAATGACGCCTAAAGTGCCCTCGGCACCCACGAACAGGGATTTGACATCGTAGCCGGTATTGTCCTTGCGCAGGCTCTTTAGACCCTTGAGCACTCGTCCGTCCGCGAGCACCACCTCGAGGCCCAATACCAAGTCGCGCATCATGCCGTAGCGCAGTACCGCGGTGCCTCCGGCATTCGTCGACAGATTTCCGCCGATCTGCGCCGTGCCCTCGGAACCCAGACTCAACGGGAAGAGGCGGTCCGCCTCGCGCGCGGCCGCTTGCGTTTCAGCCAGAGTGCAACCCGCCTCGACCACCATGGAATAATCGGCGGCGTCGATGCGGCGGACGCGATTCAGGCGGCGCATGGACAGTACGATCTGGCCGCCCGCCTCATCGGGCGTGGCTGCGCCGCAATAGCTGGTATTGCCGCCGTGGGGCACCACCCCGATTTCCTCGCGATTGCAGATACTTAAGATCCGCGCGACTTCATCGACATCGCGCGGCAGCAGCACCAATGGCGTGGCGCCGTGGTACAGACGGCGAAAGTCGCTGACAAAGGGCGCCACGGCCTGCGCTGACTCCAGCCAGGATTCCTTGCCGACGGCGGCCTTGAGCTCTCTCAGGGTCGCAGGGTCAGGCAGTCGAGGCATTGGCAACGGCCGCGTGTCGAGAGACTAGAATCGCTTGCCGTTCCCTTCGCGTACGGCCGCCGGCACCGGCTTCAAGTCCCAAATCACGCCGAACAAGGACATCAGCTTCAGCATGTAGAAGGTGATATCGAATTCCCACCAGTAAAAGCCCTGGCGCACCGACGCGGGATAGTGGTGATGGTTGTTATGCCATCCCTCTCCCAGAGTGATGATGGCCAGCCACGCATTGTTGCGGCTGGCGTCGCCGGTCTTGTAGCGCTGGCGGCCGAAAACGTGCGACAGGGAATTGATGGTATAGGTCCCGTGATAAACGGCTACGGTGGAGATGAAAAATCCCCATACCAGCATTTGCCAGCCGTTGGTCCCGAGTCCCGGGGCGACATGCTTGAGCAATACCCCCAGCAGGAAGACACCGATGCCAAGCGCGGTCGGCACCACTACGTCGAAACGATCCAGGAAACGCAGTTCAGGGTACTTGAGCAAATCTTTCACCCGCGAAAGATCCGCGACGAAATGCTTGTGCGACATGAACCAGCCCATGTGACTCCAGAAAAAGCCATGCTGCACGGGTGAGTGCACATCGTCCGGCTTGTCCGAGTAGACATGGTGGTGGCGGTGATGCGCCGCCCACCAAATCGGTCCGCGCTGCACCGCCGAGGCGCCGAGCAGTCCGAATATGAACTGCCCCACGCGCGAGGTTTTGAAGCTGCGGTGAGAAAAGTAGCGATGATAAAAACCCGTGATGGCGAACATGCGCACCACGTACAACGCCACGGTGACCGACAAGGCCACCCAGCTGAATCCCACCCAGATGACCGCCAAGCAGACGACATGCATCAATAGAAAGGGAATGACACGCGCCCAATCGACATGCCTGCCCGAGTCCCGAGGCACCGCGATATCGCTCGGCCTCGTCGCAAAGTCACTGTTGCCGAACCAACGCGACAGCTCCCGGCCCATTCGCTCGGTTGGCTCTTCTACCACAATCTCATTTTCTGGGGTCATCTCGATTCCTAAGTGTATATACGTTCGAACGGCGGCAAAAGTTGCTCAACCGATCCGTGATTGTAGTGCCGCGATGCGTTCGTCGAGCCGCGGATGGCTCATGAACAGCGCGCGGTCAACGAAGCTACCGATGGTTCGCGCCAGCAATATGACGAAGGTATTTAGCATACCTTGCAGTGAAGCGAGGGTAACCATATCACCGTTCGCCACATGGGGGATTTCGTGCCTTAGTACGGCGTCCGCCTGGGAGCGCGACATGCTGCGCAGCAGGCCGGTGCTCACGGCCACCAAGTCCGATTGCGGCGCCGCGATCAGGTGCACGCCCTGCATGCGCTTGGCCCTCCATTGCCACAGCGCCAGGGAGATCAGCGAGCCGCCAAAGCCGAACACGGCGGTGAAAACCAGCAGGCTACCGAGCCCGCCACCCGCCAAATGCACGCCGAAAACCCGCTCGATGATGAAATTCACCACGCTCAGCAGGGCCAACACGCTCAAGTTCGTCACAATGACTAGGAAAATGCGCTTCATCGGCCCTTTTCTTTGCGGAAACCAACCGCAATATGGTAACGCGACGCAACTATGGTCGGGACGTTCCTGTTCAATTTCAAGGAGCGGGTGCCGATTGCGGGTTACAGAACGCGATTCGCGTGGCCAAAGAACGGACAATTTATTATATGTGGTTGTAATATATACAATTAGTATCGTAAAGGTAGGGCATGCAATATAAGGATTATTACGAAGTTCTTGGGGTGACCCGCGGCGCCGATACGGCCGAGGTCAAGAAATCTTACCGCAAGCTGGCGCGCAAATATCATCCCGACGTCAGCAAGGAAAAGAACGCCGAGAGCAAATTCAAAGAGGTTCAGGAGGCCTACGAGGTGTTGCGCGATCCGGAGAAGCGCGCAGCTTACGATCAGCTAGGACGAGACTATCGGACGGGTCAGCAATTCCGGCCGCCACCCGATTGGTCGCAGCGTTTCGGGCACTCCGGCGCCGGCAGCCAGCGCTTTTCCGATGTGAATGGCTTCAGCGACTTTTTCTCCAGCCTATTCGGCGGGGCGCAGGGAGCGCCGCCTGCCGAGGCGGATGCGGGTCACCTGGATGTCACAGTGGAAGAGGCCTTTGCAGGCACCAAGCGTCGCGTCATGCTCAACGAAGGCGGGCGCGCGCGTGCCATCGATGTACAAATTCCCCCCGGGGTCGGCGACGGCCAGTCTCTGCGCGTCGCGGCGAGCGGGGGTAGCGCGTCTCTGAGATTTCGCATCAAAATGCGTCCGCATCTTCTCTACACCCTGCAGGGTAGGGATGTGCATATCGAATTGCCCCTGGCTCCGTGGGAAGCCGCCTTGGGTGCCAAGGTGGCCGTGCCCACGCTCGGCGGGAAAGTCGAATTGACGGTGCCGGCGGGAGCGCAATCCGGACAGAAACTGCGCCTGCGCGGGCGGGGTTTTCCCGGCACCCCCGGCGGCGACCAATTCGTCATTATCAAGCTGGTCACGCCGGCAGCGGGGTCCGCGCAAGAGAAGGCGGCCTATGAAAGGATGAAGGGTGAATTTGATTTCGATCCGCGTGCCGGCTGGCCCTGAGCTGTGGGGTCGCCGCGCCAGCGCCGACACGCTGCCGATTGACCAGGGCGCCGCCCCAGGCGGCGCCATTAGCGGCGGTTTTGCCGTGATATCTTGAACAATCCCGCGGCGGCCCCATTTTCATCCGGGGCGTCGCCCCGAGTACTTCGTAAAACAACCAGATTTTAAGGCCATGACGACCCAAACACAGCCGCAGATCAAAGAATTCCAAGCAGAAACCAAGCAAGTATTGCGATTGGTGATCCACTCCCTGTATTCACACAAGGAGATTTTCCTGCGCGAGCTGATTTCCAACGCCTCGGATGCTTGCGAAAAACTGCGCTTTGAGGCGCTGGCCAGGCCCGATCTTCTGGGCGCGGATACGCTCTCGGTTACGCTGGTTCCGGATGCCGCGGCCGGCACTCTGTCCATCAAGGATAACGGCATCGGCATGAGCGAGGCGGAGGTGATCGACAATCTCGGCACCATCGCACGCTCCGGCACCAAGAAATTTCTCGAGACCCTGAGCGGCGATTCCGCCAAGGATGCGCAGTTGATCGGCCAGTTCGGCGTGGGCTTCTATTCGGCGTTCATCGTCGCCGACAAGGTCACCCTGCTGACCAAGCGCACCGACACGCCCGCGGTTCGCTGGGAGTCGGACGGTGAAGGCCAGTACCAGATTCAAGGCGACGACAAGGCCGACCGCGGCACCGAAGTGATCCTGCATCTGCGCGATGAGGACAAGGAGTTTCTCGAGCCGGCGCGACTAAGGCAATTGGTGCGCAAGTACTCTGACCATTTGAGCCTGCCCATTATCTTGAAGGCGGGTGATACCGAGGATACCGTCAACCAGGCCAAGGCGTTCTGGACTCGCCCTAAAGCCGAATTGAGCGACGAGGACTACCAGGCCTTCTACAAGCACATTACGCACGATTCGGAGGACGCGCGCGTCTGGGCGCACAATAAGGTCGAAGGCAGTATTGAATACACCTCGCTGCTGTACTTGCCCAAGCGGGTGCCGTTCGATCTTTTCGAGCGTGAGCAGAAGGGTGGCATTCAGCTCTACGTCAAGCGCGTCTTCATCATGGACAAGGCGGCGGAATTACTGCCGCCCTACCTGCGCTTCATGCGCGGATTGGTCGATACCGCCGACCTGCCCCTGAACGTGTCGCGCGAGCTGCTGCAGAACAATCGCACCGTGGAGAAAATCAAGTCGGCATTGGTCAAGCGCTCGCTGGACTTGCTCGAGGATTTGGCGGCGAACAAACCCGAGGAATACGCGGAATTTTGGAAGGCCTTCGGCGTGGTGCTGAAGGAAGGCATTATCGACGATGCGGGTCAGAAGGAGCGCATCGGCAAGCTGCTGCGCTTTCACTCCACCGCTGTGGTCGGCGATGTCCCCGAGGTCACGCTGCAGCAGTATGTAGCGCGCATGAAAGCCGAGCAGAAGGCGATTTATTTTCTGACCGCCGATACGCTTGCCGCCGCGCGCAACAGTCCGCATCTGGAAGGCTTTCGCGTCAAGGACATGGAAGTGCTGCTGCTCACCGACCGCATCGACGAGTGGGTGGCCGGGCACTTGCACGAGTTCGAAGGCAAGGCTCTGGCGAATGTCGCGAGCAGCGCCGCCGACGTGGCCTCTGCGATTGAAACGCCGGAAAAAGCCGCGGCTGAATCCGCCTTCAAGGACACTGCGGAGCGGCTGGGCAAGATTCTGTCGGGCAAAATCGCCAACGCGCAAGTGTCGGCCCGTCTCACCGATTCACCGGCGGTGCTGGTCGCCGGAGAATTCGGCATGAGCTTGCGCATGGGCCGCATTCTCAAGCAGGCGGGACAGAACAATCCCTTCGCCACGCTGCCCATTCTCGAATTGAACCCCAAGCACCCCTTGGTCGAACGGCTCCGGGACACCGCCGATGAGTCCGGCTTCGCGGATCTGGCGCATGTGCTGTACGACCAGGCCATGCTGGCGGAAGGCGGCGAACTGGACGACCCGGCGATATTTGTTCGCCGCGTCAACCGGCTCATCGTGGAAGGCCTTGCCGAGCAGCCGAAAATCATTCTGAGCTGAACATGCTGATACCGCAGTGGGCTGTTTTGGATCATGTGAGCGAGGAGTCGTCCAGCCGCGACGATGCCTTCGACAGCGAGCCCGGCCCGGTCGTCAAAGGCACCGACCGCGGTGCCGATCGTGACGCCGCTTTACTGGACGCCTACTCCGGTGCGGTGATCGGCGCCCTGGAACGAGTAGCGCCGGCGGTGACCTTCATCGAAGTGGTTCACAAGGCGGCGCCAGGTGCGGGGGCGGCCGGGGGCCGCGCGCGCCGGCCGGCGCG
>JANYLM010000093.1 GCA_025357835.1 Gammaproteobacteria bacterium | reverse complement strand
GAAGGTCGCAGCATCGTGGTTCTGGCGAAACAGCGTTTCAACCTGCGCGAGCGAAATCTGACTCAGCTGGAGGCAGTCTTCGTACCTTTCTCCGCGCAGACCCGCATGAGCGGCGTCAACTTGAGGGAGCGTGAGGTGCGCAAGGGCGCGGCCGACGCCATCCGCCACTACGTCGAGGCCGCGGGATTCAGTTTCCCGCCGCTCGTCTCGCAGTCGGTGGACGAGGTGGCGCGCAAGGGCAGCACCCCCTTGGTGGTGTGCGACGGCGGGCGGGTGCTGGGTGTGGTCGAGCTGAAGGACATCGTCAAAGGCGGCATCAAGGAACGATTCGGCGAGCTGCGGCGCATGGGTATTCGCACGGTGATGATCACCGGCGACAATCGCCTCACCGCGGCGGCCATCGCGGCTGAGGCCGGAGTAGATGATTTTCTCGCTGAAGCCACTCCCGAGGCGAAACTCAAATTGATTCGCCAATATCAAAGTGAGGGCCGCCTGGTCGCGATGACCGGCGACGGCACGAACGATGCGCCGGCTTTGGCGCAGGCCGATGTGGCGGTGGCCATGAACTCAGGCACTCAGGCCGCCAAAGAGGCCGGAAACATGGTTGACTTGGACTCGAATCCCACCAAGTTGATCGAGATCGTGGAAGTCGGCAAGCAATTGCTGATTACCCGCGGCTCGCTGACCACATTTTCGATCGCCAACGATGTGGCTAAGTATTTCGCCATCATTCCGGCGGCATTCGCCACCACGTATCCGCAGTTAGCGGCTCTGGATGTGATGCGGCTGACCAGCCCGAATTCGGCGATTTTATCGGCGGTGATTTTTAATGCCTTGATCATCGTGCTGTTGATTCCACTGGCGCTGAAGGGCGTGAAATACCGCGCGCTCGGCGCCGCATCCCTGCTGCGGCGGAATCTATTAATCTACGGCTTGGGCGGCATCGTCGTGCCATTCGCCGGTATTAAACTGATCGACATGACCCTTGCCGCCCTGCGCCTGGTCTGAGGAAATCCCATCATGAGTCTTATGCTGCGTCCCTTATTGGTGTTGTTCGTACTGCTGACGTTACTGACCGGGTTCGCCTATCCCTTGCTGGCAACCGTTCTCGGCAGGGCGTTTTTCCCGGACCAAGTAGCCGGGAGCTTGGTGATGCGCGACGGCAAGGTGGTCGGATCCTCGCTGATTGGTCAATCGTTTCAGGAGCCGAAGTATTTCTGGGGACGAATCTCTGCCACTTCGCCCATGCCGAACAACGGTGCTGCATCGGGCGCTTCAAATCTCGGGCCCACGAATCCCGCGCTCATCGATGCGGTACGGGGCCGCATCGAGGCATTAAGAGACGCGGATCCTGGCAATTCGCTTCCCATACCGGTGGACCTCGTGACTGCGTCGGGCAGTGGACTCGATCCGCACGTAAGCCCGGCGGCTGCGCTATTCCAGGTGGGGCGCGTGGCACATGCAAGACATATGGACCCCGTCAAGGTGCGGCAGCTGGTGCTTGTCCACGTGGATGGACCGCAATGGGGGATTTTCGGCGAAGCGCGAGTCAATGTTTTATTGCTCAATCTAGCGCTGGATCGAGCACAATAGCGGCAGATGCCGACGTCAAGCGAACAACGCCCCGACCCTGATCTGCTGCTGGCGAAGGTCAAGCGCCAAGAAGCCGTCGCGCAGCGCGGTAAGCTGCGGATCTACTTCGGTTCCTCCGCCGGGGTGGGTAAGACCTACGCGATGTTGGCCGCCGCCCGCAAGCTCAAAGTCGAGGGGCGGGATGTGGTCATCGGCATCGTCGAGACTCACGGCCGCTCCGAAACAGCGGCTCTGGTGGGTGATCTGGCGGTTCTGCCGCTGAAGGCCATGCCGTACAAGGGCAAGGATCTCAGCGAATTCGACCTCGATGGAGCCTTGCTGCGGCGTCCTTCGCTGATCTTGGTCGACGAACTCGCGCACTCGAACGTTCATGGGGCGCGGCACCCGAAGCGCTGGCAGGATGTCGAAGAGCTGCTTGCCGCGGGCATCGATGTATTTACCACGCTGAACGTGCAGCATCTGGAAAGCCTCAACGACGTGGTCGGCGGGATTACCAATGTGCGGGTGTGGGAAACCGTGCCCGATACCGTTTTCGACGATGCCGACGAGGTGGTGCTGGTCGATATCCCAGCCGAGGAATTGCTGGAGCGACTCAAGGCCGGCAAGGTGTACTTGCCGCAGCAAGCGGAGCGGGCGGCGCATAATTTCTTTCGCAAGGGCAATTTAATGGCCCTGCGGGAGCTGGCGCTGCGCCGTACCGCCGATCGCATCGAGGGCGATGTTCAGGCTTACCGCGTCGATAAATCGATCGGATCGGTTTGGAAAACCGCCAACGCGCTGCTGACCTGTGTCGGTCCTGACGCCGGCGCGGAGCGGGTGGTGCGGGCAGCGGCGCGGCTTGCGGGCCAGTTAAATGCCGAGTGGCACGCCATCTACGTGGAAACCCCTGGATTGCAGCGCCTGCCGGCCCCACGGCGCGAGAAGATTCTCGGCACATTGAACTTGGCCAAGGAATTGGGAGCGATGACCGCGGTGATCGCCGACGCGGATGTGGCGGTCAGCGTGATCGCCTACGCACGCAGCCACAATCTCTCGAAGCTGGTCATCGGCCGCGACCCGGCGCGGCGCTTGTGGCCGTGGCAGCGCTCCAGCGGCCAGAAACTGGCGATGCTGGCGCCGGACATCGATCTGGTCGAGATCGGCCGCACCGACGGAGTCATGCAGAACGGCGACGCGAAGAATTCCGCGTCATCTTGGCCAGCGCCGGGCGCAGAGTCGAGCGATCGGCGCAAGTTTAAACGGCTGCGTTATTTATGGGCCGCACTGGCCTGCGTGGCCGTGACGCTGTTGTCGATGCCTTTGGCCGCGCATTTCGACCGCTCGAATATCGTGGCGATATTCATCTTGACCGTGGTATTGGTGGCCGTGCGCTTCGGCCGCGGCGCCGCGGCTCTGGCGGCGGTGTTGAGTGTGCTGTCCTTCGATTACTTCTTCGTTCCGCCGCGGTTTTCCTTCGCGGTGAGCGACGTGCAATACATTCTGACCTTCATCATCATGCTGGCCGTGGGCCTGATCACGGGACAGCTGACCGCGGGCCTGCGTTTTCAGGCGCGAGTGGCTGGGCATCGCGAGGAGCGCGCGGGTTCGCTGTACGAGATTGCACGCGACTTATCCGGCGCGGTACAAATCGATCAGGTCGTAAAAATCAGCGATGAGTCCATCCAGCGGACCTTTCGGGCCAACGCGGCATTGTTGCTGCCGAATGCGGCCGGTCAATTGGCCGCGACCTCGTCGCGCACCGATCCGGCGCTCAATGTCGATATCGGCATAGCGCAATGGGCCTTCGACAAGGGACAGCCCGCCGGTTTCGGTACCGACACGTTGCCGGGCAGCGAGGTGCTGTATATTCCGCTGCGCGCACCGACTCGCGCGCGCGGGGTGCTGGCGGTCAAGGCGCGCAATCGCCGGCTGCTACGTATTCCGGAGCAGCGTCAGCTGCTCGACACCTTTGCCGCGCTGATCGCCATCGCGCTCGAGCGCGTGCACTATGTGGAAGTCGCGCAAGATGCCCTGGTGCGAATAGAATCTGAGCGCTTGCGAAATTCATTGCTCGCTGCGCTGTCGCATGATTTGCGTACGCCACTCACTGTTCTGGTGGGTTTGGCGGAGTCGCTCACGCTTACCAAGCCGGCACTTTCACCGGCGCAGCGCGACAGCGCCGAGGCTATACAGGATGAAGCGCGCCGCATGGGCACCCTGGTCAGCAATCTTCTCGACATGGCGCGTATTGAAAGCGGCGAAGTCAAACTCAACCTACAATGGCAGCCCTTGGAAGAAGTGGTGGGTTCGGCTCTGAACGAAGCGCATGGTATGTTGAAACAACACCTGGTGGAGGTGCACATACCGCGGGATCTGCCGCTGGTGCGGTTTGATGCGCTGCTGATCGAACGGGTGCTGGTCAACTTGCTGGAGAATGCCTCGAAGTACACGCCGCCGGGAAGCAGGATCCGGCTGGCTGCCGAGGTCATTGCGGATCGGCTCAGCGTGTCCATTTCGGACGATGGTCCGGGACTCCCCGTCGGCCGCGAGGAGGCGGTATTTCAGAAATTTACGCGCGGTGAGCGTGAGTCGGCGACCCCGGGAGTGGGGTTGGGTTTGGCTATTTGCCGCGCAATCATCGAATCGCATCAAGGCAAGATCATCGCAACCCACCGGGCGGGCGGCGGCGCGAGATTCACCTTCACACTGCCGCTGGGCCATCCGCCCGAGGCCGCCGAGGAAGCGGAGGCCGCCAATGGCTGAGCCGCTGCCAGTGGCTATTCTCGTTGAGGATGAGCGGCAAATTCGGCGTTTCGTACGTACCGCCCTGGAGGCGGAGGGCTGGAGCGTTCATGAGACGGATACCCTGCGGCAGGGTCTGACCGACGCCGGTACCCGCAAGCCCGATCTGATTATTCTGGATCTTGGCATGCCGGACGGCGACGGCATGGATTTCCTGCGTGATTTGCGCGGCTGGTCAAATGTTCCGGTGATCGTGTTGTCGGCCCGAGTCGAGGAGCGGGACAAAATCGAAGCGTTGGATGCCGGCGCCGATGATTATTTAACCAAGCCCTTTGGAGTTGGAGAATTATTGGCGAGGGTGCGCGCCGCTTCGCGTCGGCGCCGCGACGCCGGCGTAGCCTTGGGCTCGATATTCGAATTCGGCGACGTCAAAATCGATTTGAGTCTGCGCACTGTGCACAAGGGCGAGGCGCCGATACACCTGACTCCGATTGAATACCGTTTGCTGACACTATTGATCGCCAACGCCGGCAAGGTGCTCACGCATCGTCAAATCTTGCGCGAAGTGTGGGGTCCCTCGCACACCGAGGATGGTCACTATGTGCGGGTTTACATGGGTCATCTGCGGCAGAAATTGGAAAACGATCCAGCGCAGCCCAGGCATATCTTGACTGAAACAGCCGTTGGATATCGGCTGGTGCAGAGCGCTAGGGGTTAGCGCCGGCGCCGGGCGGCGCGAAGGTCCTGCTGCGTGTCTACGTCGAGCGCCGCGGACTGAATATCCAAAAGCACTCGCTGCCGCGCGGGTAAGCCGTTGATCAATTGACGCAACCCAATGTCTCCGGTCACCGCCAGCGCTCGAGAGTAAAGCCAGCGCGGCAGGATAAGGGGTACGCCGCCGCAGGGCGTTCCGCCCGGCTGCCCGATGCGTCTCGCGATGACCCTTCGCCGAGCCCCACGCCAGCGCGATATCAACTTGGCCAGGTCACGTTGCTGCAAAGTCGCCAAATCGACCGGCAACAGCAGCAGAGCCGGGGAGTGGCGAGCCTGTTCGATGCCGCAGCGCACGGAACTCGACAGACCTTCGGCGCGCCGCGGATTGGCGGCAAATATTACTTTGAACCCGCGCGCTTCGATTCGGTAGCGCGCGGCCCGGCGCGGCAGCACGACGACGATATTCGTAGCTGCGAGGTGCGCAGCCACACTGAGCGTTCTACGCAATAAGGTCTGAGAGCGCACCCGGGCCAGGCCCTTGGGATGCCCCAATCGGGTGGAGAATCCGGCGGCAAGTATCACGATTTGCGGCCTAGGCAGGGTAGCGGCTTTCATTGCTATGATGGTGCCATGAAAAAAGACCATGTGAGCTTTCAGCGCCGGCCATTCTTGACGCCGATCTGGTTGACGGCGCTCGCGGCCGTCATGATCATGAGTTTTGCGATTTTCGCCGCATGGGTGTGGGGAACTGCCGGGTCGACCACCGTCATCGTTATTCGCCACGCCGAAAAGGACGTGAGCGTCAGCGTCACCGATCCGCCGCTTACGCCGGGGGGCGCGGTGCGGGCGGCGCTGCTGGCGCGCATGTTCGGCGATGCCGGAGTGCTAGGTCATTTGGACGCGATTTATGTGTCGCCCGCCTTGCGCAACCGGCTCACTGCCGCGCCCCTGGCGGCGCGCCTAGGCATTAAAGAGACCGTTGCGCCGGCCGACGATCCCCGAGTCCTGGCGCGCCGGGTACTGAATGAGCACAGGGGCGGCAGAGTATTGATTGTCGGGCACAGCGATACGGTACCTCAGATCGTTGCGGCATTGAGCGGCAACCCGAAAATCCCGGAAATCGCCGATCAGGAGTACGGCACCATGTACATCGTCGCCGTGCCTCGAATTGGGCGTGCAAACCTACTGCATCTGAACTACTAGTCGGACGTGGCGCCCGGTCGAGCGCAACGCCCCACGAACGGGGGGCTATGCACTCTGGGCGGCTCGCAACATGATGGCCTTGCGAACGAATTCCTCGTGGCGGCTGATCTTAAAATCCGCCAATACCGCGTCGCGAACCCGGCGGCTGGCGTCGACCAGGTAGCTCGCTCGACGTACGCCGATACCGAGAGGCCCGTTGACCCCATACATCTTAATGACGGTTTTCTGTTCGTCCGACAACAAAACGAAGGGTAGTTGGTACCTGGTCTTGAATCTGGCGTGCGATTCGGGGCTCTGCGGGCTGATGCCTATGACGCTTAAGCCGGCGCTCGCGATTTCCGAGTGGCGGTCCCTCAGGACGCAGGCCTGACGGGTGCATCCGGGGGTGAAATCAGCGGGATAAAAGTACAAAACTATCGAGCCCCCGTTTAACAGCTCGGTCAGCGACCGGTCCTTCCCAGTCTCGTCCGGAAGCGTGAATTCCGGGGCGCGCTCGTCTACTTTGATCATATTCACCCTCAATAACACATACTAGCCTAGGTTCGGTCAGACCATGAGCGATACTTTGGCATGCGCGGCCTTTACTGCTAATATTCCGGGCCCTTTTTAGGGGGAGTAGCTCAGTTGGGAGAGCGTCGCGTTCGCAATGCGAAGGTCGAGGGTTCGATCCCCTTCTCCTCCACCAAATCCGCGGCCGGAGTCTTCAGACTCCGGCCGTCGGTTCTCGGCCTCGGTAGCTCAGTGGATAGAGCGAGTGCCTCCTAAGCGCTAGGTCGCAGGTTCGATTCCTGCCCGGGGCACCATTTGACAATCGCCACGTCCACGAACCTGACCCTCGTAAGTGAGGATTTTCCGTCGCGCCGTCTGGTTATCCGGAGGTCTGGCATATCGATCCGAACAGCACCTTTGATTGTCTAAGAGCAGACGCGCCTCCAAGCTTGTGTCCACCGACGTCTAACGCCAGCCTGCGCGTTGTGGCGGTTCATTCGCACCGACTCCCGCAGCATGCTGCAATTGCGTGGGTCCTCGACACGAAGCCGAGGGCCCACGAAAGGGTAGACGGGACACCACTCTGAGTGACACAGGAGTATGGAGGCCGCCAGCTTCCGCCACTACTGGTGCCGCTTTTTGGTCTTCGGGGGCTCGCTTTGCTTCGCAGCTTCAGTCGATGCAGCGCTTGCGTCCTCAGTGACCACTTTGAGGTGGGCTGGGACATTACTCACAGCGAAGGCGACGCGACGGTTCTGCGCGCGGCCTTCGGCCGTAGCGTTGCTGACGAGAGGCTGTGACTTCCCGTAGCCCTTGGCCGTGAGGACTGAGGCGCTGACGCCATTGCCCACAAGATAAGCCTTCACAGACTCCGCTCGCCTCTGCGACAGATGCAGGTTATACGAATCGCCACCGACTGAGTCAGTATGGCCTTGTACTTCGATGGTCAGGTCGGATTGGCTTCGAACGGCACTCGCGACTTCGTCTAACGTCTGCCGTGCCGGACCGGTTAACTGTGCCGAGTTGTACTCGAAGTCCACGGCGCGCACTACTACCCTTTGTTCGATGATGCGGCAGTTGGCGTCGACTTGAAAGCCCGCAGGCGCGTGACACGGCTCCGGCGCCGGCGGTAGTGGTGGTACAGGCGGCGGTTCCTCTAGGGGAGGCGCCTGCTTCACTAACGTGGGCGGTGGCGGCGTCGGAGCACCGAACATCCATTGAAAGCCCACGCCGAAGATCACGTCGCCGGGATTCCGCGGCACATACATCATGTTTCGACTGAACTCATAGCGGTACTTGGCCTCCGTCCGCAGCTGCAATCGAGTGGAGCCGGACTGACTCCCCAGGCCGGTCAAGAGACCGACTCCGGCTTCGGCCAACCATTTGTTGTTATTGTCACCAACGTGCCCAATGTTGTCGGTCATCCATCCGGCCCCTGTGAGGAGGTACGGTCGAAAAAACGATGTGACCGGGGCAAATTTGTACAGCATATCGAGAGACGTAGCGGTCAGCTTTTCACTGAAACCAGTGCCCCTTAAGGGAAACGACCCACTACTCACGCCAACCTCGCCAGCAAAATTGGGCGCGAAGTTATAGCCGATTCCTATTTGGTATCCCAACTTGTCTTGCGAAACTCTCTTCTCGTCCAACAAAGTGTACTGAGCCAACGTACTTAAGTACCACGCTCCCGTGTCGTCATACGCTTCCGCCCCCAGGACGTTCTGGCCGGAACCAGCGGCCCACGCACTTGTAATTAGTGCAGCCAACATCGCGCGCTTCATAGCTACCTCTCTAAATAAATTTGTATAAAGGCAACACATTCTCTCGTATCGACGGACCAAACGAGCTATGTATCATGCGTGGAGCGACAGATACCAAGCTATGTTCAATTCGTGTTGCTTTTATACTACATCCATCAAGGAAGTATGTAGGTCACGATCCCGGTTCGACGTAGGAGTCCATTCGACTACTTCCTATTAAACCGGGTGGGAAGCGCGGCACTGATCGGCGTTAAATAGAACGCCGTTGCCGCTCGCTCGCGTGCGAACCGATTCGGCGCAAATAGGTAAAAATGGACCGCCTTACGGCAGAGCCTTCAGCGCATCGGCTACTCTAGCGTGGGCCTGCCGCGGGTTATTTTTAGCCAACTACCAGCCCGCTTCAAGTCGCCTAACAGTGAAGCCCTCAACCTGTCGCGGACCTTTTCGTCTGCCCGCAGTATCGCCGACGGATGATAGGTTGCGATAATCCGTGCTCCTCCCGCATGCGTCATCTGTATTGCGCGTGCCGCCTCGATCGTGCAGGACTTTCCGGTTAATGCCAGCAGAGCGCTCGCTCCCAAGGCAACGATGACGAGCGGCTTAACGTTACTGATCTCGCTTTGTAGCCATCCATTACAAGCGCGTATTTCCGCCACGCTGGGACGCTTATGCAGGCGACGTTTGCCCCGTGGCTCCCATTTGAAGTGCTTAACCGCGTTCGTCAGGTATAGGTCGCTGCGATCGAGGCCCGCTGCCCGCAACGTTTCATCCAACACTTTCCCCGCGGGGCCCACAAATGGTGCTCCATGTAAGTCTTCTTCATCTCCAGGTTGCTCTCCCACCAGCATGAGCTGCGCAACTTCCGGCCCGCTACCCTCGACTGCCTGGGTCGCATGCTGCCAAATCTCACAAGCGCGACAGCTCTGAACGCCTTCCGGTGAAGTCACGATTTGGGCCAATGAGCGCCGCACAGATTTTGCTCGCGTGAAATGCTCATGATCGGCCTGGTGATGCCGGGCGGCAAAACGTGCGCTCCCCTCTTGCAGCAGGGGCCCGATCTCGGCCGCTTCGGGCAGATTTCGCCAATAAAGCTGCGGCATCTCGCGCAGCATCGCGCTGGGATTGATGCGGGCAACATTGCAAATCGAACGGTAATAAGTCCGCCAGAGATCTTCTTTCACATCGGCGCTGGGCCGCTCTGTCAGAGTTCCCGAGTCAACGAACCGCAGTGAGGATAGATCCCAAACCGCAGCGCCGTCGGGCGTTGCGATGGTCCAGCGCATGTTGGGAAACCGTTTAGCGAAAAAAATTGCACCTTTACGCAAGATTTCATGCTGCGGCTCGAACCAGGCGAAGAAGGAGGACACTCCACCCACGAGCGTTATTTCACGGAATCGCACAAAGGCGTGCATTTTGTGTATATCGCGCTTCACTGCACGGTCCATCCGCATCGCATGGGATACATCGGCGTCCGCCGGATCCTTGAGAAGCTGAGAATTCTCGAATAGCGTGCGCCAGGCCAGGCGATACATCAATTCCCAACGGTCTTCGGTGCGATAACAGGCTAAACGATCCAACAGCGCCATCAGCGAGCGTGGCAAGCGAATGCTCGCTTTGTCTAGCGGCGGAGTCGACTGTGCAGTCACCGACGCTGAGTCTGCGGCTGCCGTCGATAAATGCTCTCGCCACAACAGATCGTCTGCATTCTTGCCCGCGGCGAGCAGCGGGCGGACAGCATGGCGCCACGATTCGAAGGTAAAAGTTTCGGGTGCAATCGGCATCTGCGATCTCACGCTTAAAAAAGCGATTGCTGCGTATTCATCTGTGTCATTGACGCATTCAATTTATCGCTGCTGCGGTCGCCGGCGTGCGGCGAGTAATTGCCGGCAACGATAAAATGTTGCGCGCGTTTCAGAGTTGCGCCAAGCACTTTTAGATCCTCCCACATCAAGCGTCGCTGGCGCCGGGAGGCTAAGATTCGATGAACGACCCGAACGCCCAATCCCGGCACGCGCAAGAGCACTTCCCGCTCCGCCGTATTAACATCCACCGGAAATAGCGCGCGATTGGCGAGTGCCCACACGGTCTTCGGATCCAGATTAAGATTCAGGTCCCCAGTGGGTAGCGAGTGCGACAATTCACTTACCGAGAATCCGTAAAAGCGAAGCAACCAGTCTGCTTGATACAGTCGATGTTCGCGTAGCAGCGGGGGTGCGCTATTCGGGAGCCGAGCAGATGAGTGGGGTATGGGGCTGAATGCCGAGTAATAAACTCGTTTAAGACCGTAGGAGCGATACAGCGTGTCCGCAGTATCAAGGATGTTGATATCTGTGCTCGCATCCGCACCGACAATCATTTGGGTGCTTTGTCCGGCCGGCGCGAAAGCTGGGGCGCGCTGGCCGCCGGCTTTTTTTTCATCCAGCCTCAAACGAATGGTACCCATTGTTTTCTTAATGGAACGGACTGATTTCTCCGGCGCGAGGCGCGCCAACGCATCGTTGCTCGGTAGCTCGATGTTGACACTCAGGCGGTCAGCATACCGGCCTGCACTCTCGATGAGATCTGCGCTCGCTTCGGGGATAGTCTTAAGATGGATATAGCCGGCGAACTGGTGATCTACACGAAGTTGACGCGCAACCGCAACCATCTGCTCCATGGTGTAGTCGGCTGAACGAATGATCCCGGAACTTAAAAAAAGTCCTTCAATATAGTTTCGTCGGTAAAATGATAAAGTCAGATCGACCACTTCCTCCACGTTGAAGCGAGCTCGGGGAACATCGCTCGAGCGGCGATTCACGCAATAAACGCAGTCGTACAAGCAGAAATTGGTCAGCAGTATTTTTAATAAAGAGACGCATCGGCCGTCCGGCGTGTAACTGTGGCAAATGCCCATGCCGGTGGTTGAACCCATCCCCTGACCGGGAGAGGCGTACCGTTTGAGCGCGCCACTGCTTGCACATGACGCATCGTATTTGGCTGCATCGGCCAAAATCGCGAGTTTGGCTTCCAAATCCATACTGTAATTATATACAGCTTCGAACAAGAATTGCGAATGCTTGTGCCACGCTTGTCTGGGTCGCCTTTATTTCCTGGATGGCATCGACCCGCCCCATATCTCGACGGTGCCCCGTGTGGGAACTCGCCGTCAGTGCCTCTAGAAGCCCTGGTGTTGTCGGATGACCTGAGGCGGGAGCCTTCGCGCGTGAGGGGAACGCGTGGAGTTCCTGTACAACCAATATAGCCTTCCCAAGCTCAACTCGCGCTCTTGAACATTTCTCCTGACGTGCTTTCGAAAAAAGAAAAACGGATTACACCAACACTGACATTGCGTTGCTCGTTTTCCTATGCATGAAAGCTCTGTAGGCTGATACCTCCAAACAATGCATTTAGTATGTTGCGCACTAATTGGCGTTACTGTGTTGGATGTTATCGATGCGTTTAAGCAAAAATCGCAGCTCTCGTGACAGCTTGTTCGTCTACTGGTTGTGTGGGCTGGGGATACTACTCGCAGCCGCCGCACCGGTGATTGCTGCGAATTTATTTGTTCGTACTTCGCCCGGGGATGAGCTCGGCGGCGTACTTCTCATGGTGGCGATAGTTGCGATCGCGTTTGATCGAAAGTAACGAATGCGCAGTGATAGGCATTACCCGGTAGCAACTCCATGCCCTCGAAGTTTGTATGTGGCATGGGTGTCAGGAGTGCGTCGTGAAGGCACCGTGGGTCGATGCCATCGGCTGGCTGAGTACCGCCATTCTCTTGCTGACCCTGGTGCGGCAGGTGATTACGGAATGGAAGTCTGGCTCAACTGGCGGGATATCGAAATGGCTTTTTATAGGTCAATTCTTGGCGTCGACCGGATTTATCATATATAGCTGGCTGTTAAACAATTGGGTCTTTGTTGGATCAAACATTGCGATTCTCATCGTGGCGCTGGTAGGACAAGCGATCTATGCGCGCAATCGACGCCGACCCCAGCAGAGTAAAAAAAAGGCTTAGCCAGAATTAGATCGGGTCACACAGCAATTGGCAATGAGATGGACAAGAGCGACTTTCTGGCACGTGAGACCGTATTAGGCCCCGTATGCACGACTCTGGCCGGTTTCTCCCGGTGCTCTGGGCGGCGAATTTCGCGTGCATCGGTCGCCGCGCTTCCAGCAGTCTTCTGCGTGACGTCGTTGAGGCAGGACCTCCGTGTCATAAACCTGACGCTAAAGTAGGATTCTTACCGATACCGCAGGCGATTTCAATTCTCAATTCTCGCAGCCTTCACCAACCTGGATAAGCTTATGAATAATAAACATCAAGGACCATGGTCGATAGTTCTCGCGGCAGGGAATGGTAGCCGACTCAAAGAGCTCACGACGACCGCTGAGGGGGATACCGTCCCTAAGCAATTTTGTTCCCTTAATCGGCGGGAGTGCCTATTGCAGCTGGCCTTGCAACGCGCGGCGGTCATCTCATCTCCGGATCAAGTGGGTACCGTCGTTGCGGCCCAACACAGGCGCTGGTGGAAGCGACCCTTGGGGGTACTGCCTCCGGGTAACATCTTTGTGCAGCCCTCGAACCGCGGAACTGCGGTGGGCACGGCTTTGGCACTGTTGCATGTAGAAAAACACAATCCCGATGCCATCGTTGTACTTCTGCCAGCGGATCATTACGTCCAGCAGGAATGGGTCCTGGCAGAGAGCTTGCGTCATCTCTGCGCTCAGGCTTCGCGGTACACCAGCTCCGTATTTCTATTGGGCACTGAACCTGACTGCGTCGATATCGAGATGGGGTACATCGTGCCGAGCGAGCGTGCGGATGCCGCCCCCGGCGCGAGCGGTGTCCGTGAATTCGTGGAAAAGCCTCCGATCCCGCGTGCCCAGGAGTTGCTGACCCATGGCGCTTTATGGAACATGTTCATTGTGGCGGGCGCACTTCCCATATTGCTCAGCTTCTTCGAAAGATCCTATAATTTCCTGGCTCCCATGAGAGCGGCGATGCGGGAACCACTCGGGTCTCTTTCAAGGCTTTACAGTGATTTACCCATAGTGGATTTCTCGCGAGATGTATTGGCCCACTATCCGCAGCACCTCAAAGTGCTGTCGGTACCGCCGTGTGGCTGGACCGACTTGGGTACGCCCAAAAGAGTGGCCCAGATCGTGCATGATAGCGCGAGCAACGGTAGACAGGTTCGCCCCACCAGAGGTGCCATGTACTTAGACCTGGCACACGCGGTGGGCTCCCAATAATTAGCCTTTCGGGCGCACGGCGTTCGGACGATGGGTGCAGGGGTTGACGCGATCGCAGATTGAATTGGCCTTCGGACAGCGTGGGGGCGATTTCATTACCTGGATTCCAAGGCTAACTTATCAAGTCGTCCAGGTTCTCCGCGAAGAAGCGGTCGCAATCGTGAAGCAGTTCCCGGGTTCAATCCTCTGAGCCGATTACCTCGCGCAATTGCTGCAGCGTCCAGGCCGAGGTCGGATGAACGCTACGCAGCGCTCAGTAACAGTAGTTGCCGCCGAAGCTTGCCGGACCGGCATCCGTGCCACCGCGCGCGGCGCACTCTGAAGCCGGCCCCAGGGTGTAGTCGCGCAGGCCATCGAAGTAGTACCCGTGCTCGCCCCCGCCGTTCACGACGCTCGCCGCTCCGGGAATCAGCGGCGAGGACCAGTTACCCCCATGGCTGCCGCCCTGGTGTGCACGCAGGAACGCCTTGATGGCGGCAAGGCCCACACCGAGCTGAGCGGCGCGTTCCGCGCGCGACAATGAGTTGATGCGATCCTCGTCGATATAGGCGCCGGTTATCGCGTCGATGTGGATTGCTTGCGAGTCCTCGCGCGTGTGCTGCCCTTTGAACGTCCACATCAGCAGCGGTAGTTTCGGATCCTTGTCGCTGACGGAAAGATCGATGTTTTCAGCGCGCGTGAGCCCCTCGCGCCGAGCGAGCGCATAGGCATCGCGAAGTCCCACCTGTGCGCCCGGAAGGGGCGCCGGCGCGAACGCGCCCTCGCGCAGCGCAGATTCGTCGAACTGCGGTGCAAGGGCCGCATCCTGCGCAGCGCTCATGATCTTGTCGACCCCAGCCCGGCGGGCCTGTTCCATTACCTGCGCCGACACCGATACATCGGCAGCGCTGACATAACTGACTGTGAGCAGGCTGCGCTTCGCGGGTTCGTAGAATACATAGGACACGGCAGTCGGAGTCGAGCTGTCCTGGGCAAGCTGGATTTCGATCTTCGTGAGATAGGCGGGTACCCCGCGACTGTCCACGAGCCTGATCGTCGCCTGACCGAGTTCGAGAACACGCACGGGCCAGTGTTCGGAATCGACCTCGAGGCGTTTGGGTGGCGCTGCGCCCGACGCACTGCCCGAGCAGGCAGCGAGGCAGATCGGCAGGAGCAACAATGGCAGCGGAAGTCGCGAATTCATTGGCATCGGTTGTTATTGGATCTTGAAGAATTTAACACGGCTTGCCGCCGGGGCGCCAGGTCAGCGTGATACTGGGCAAAGGTGATGGAACTTTTCAGGCTGCGGTGAATTATGCGTCGGGAGGCGCAGAGACCACGGCAGTCGCTCCGGCGGATCCGAATGGCGATGGGAGGCTCGACATAGTCGTCGCGAACTCAGTTACGACCACGACGCGATTCCTGCGCGGGTCACCATTATCTATAGGGTTTGCGCGTATCCGCGATCGGCCAACTGTCTAAAACCTGCAGCCCATTGTTTTCCCAATCGCGCTCGCGAGCCGTGTGCGGTAGCGATAAAATTAGTAACTGAACATCCTGGTGAAGGGTCTTGAGGAGCGGCGCAATTTCATTGCGCAATACCGGCCGCGACAGTAAATACCCCTGAAGGAACATCGACCGGTGTTGTATCAGCAGCGCCAGTTGCTCCGGTCGCTCAATACCTTCGGCCGTAACTTCCAGGCTTAGGCTTCGGCACAGCCCGATAATTGCTAGCGCGATAGCAGCCGAACGAGAGCTCGTGTCGATACTGGCAATTAAGCTGCGATCGAGCTTGATACGGGAAAGAGGCAATTGCTCCAAGGAGGCGAGTGAGGAGTAGCCGGTGCCGAAATCATCCAGGGCAATGTCAATGCCAAGAGAATGGAGGCGACGCAACGCTTCGATGGTAGCGGACCCGGTCTGTAAGACGGTTTCCGTCAGCTCAATTTCAATACAGCGCGCCGGCAAATCGAACTCCTGTAAAAGCACCCAAACACGATCCACGAACCGGCTATCCAGCAACTGTCGCGGCGAGACATTTATTGCAACCCGTGCCTGCGGCCACGCACCGTGATGCCAATCGGCCGCTGCCTCGATCGCCGATCGCAGCACCCAGTCGCTGATCTCTATGATTAGGCCGGATTCTTCGGCTACCGCCAGGAATTCACTTGGCGGCGCCAGGCGTCCCTCGGGGAGCCGCCAGCGCAACAACGCTTCAACCAATCCGACTTCCAGGGTCTCAACATTTATTTCTGGTTGAAAGACCAGCTCGAATTCGCCACGCTCCAAGGCGCGCCGCAGCCCTTGTTCAGTCGCAAACTTGGCCGATGCTGCTTCCAGCAGATCCGGCGTAAACACATTCAATTGGCTGCGGCCCAACGCTTTGGCGCGGAACAGTGCCGCATCCGCCGCGCGCAACAGGGCGTCCGGTTCGGACGCGTGGTCGGGAAATACGCTTATGCCGATGCTTACCCCAACCACCAATTCTCGGCTATCAATCAAGAGCGGTGTCTGAAAGGCGCGCACGAGATCCCACCCAGCTGTGCGGATTTCTTCAACGCTTTGCGCCGCCGTGTAGATTAAGGTGAACTCATCGCCCCCGAGCCGCGCCGCAAAACCGAACCTTCGTGACGTGTCGTCCAGACGCCGCGCGATCGCAATCAATACGCGATCGCCGAAGGCGTGACCCATGCTGTCATTAATATTCTTGAAATTGTCAAGATCCAGAAAGAATACGCCCACCAACCGACTATTTCGCGATGCCTCGTCCAACGCGTTTCCCAACAACGCAAATAACTGACGGCGGTTGGGAAGTAAAGTCAACGGATCGTGCTCAGCAAGCTCTTGCAACTGTCGCGTACGCTCGTTGATCTTCGCTTCGAGTTGTTGCTGAAAGCCGCGAGTAATATCCTGAGCCGCAGAAAGCTGATCGGCCATTTGGTTGAACGCGACGGCAAGCGTGTCGAGCTCTTTGATGCCGCCGCGAGGAACGCGTACACCCATATCGCCGTTCGCGATTTTCACGGTGGCCTTGAGCATTCGCCCCACCGGAGCAAGAACACTCATCACTATAGCCGCGCCAATGGCGAGCAACGACAGTAGCACCGCTACACTTATGTAGGCGATCGTGTTAACCCGAGGGTCATTCGGTGGGGCGAGCGTCTGTGCCTGCGTTTGCTCTCCGAGGCTAGGTTCGACCGCGGGCGAGTGGTCAACTGTTGCGACAGCGCCAAGGGGAGCGGCGGTGCCGGGGATTCTCCGCTTGCTTCTCCCAATCTGAATTTCCATTGCCGCTAGATTTATGAGCTTTGTGTGTGCTTGCGCAAAACCATCGAGCGTGCGCTGTCGCTCATTGTCGAGATCCAGCAATGTGGTGCGGAGTGAGACGATTTTTGTTGAGTCATCGCTCATGCCTCTTACCCATTCGGGGCCTTGGGATCGCTCAAGACTCAGATTGTTTGCTTTCAAGGTTGCGACGAAGGCCAGTTCACTTGCGGCGAGGACATCGAGCGTGGGCTTATCGTAGCGGCCCGTACCCTTCAAATTCTCGAAGCGCACCCGAATCAAGTCGAGATCGTTGCCGAGTTGAATCAAGTATTGTCGAGCGATTACTCTGTTGAATATTTTGAATGAGCGCTCAAGTGCGCTTTTCATTCGTAGGTTCATCGCCTCGAATCGCAGCGAATATTCGGTAAGAACTATGCGCTGTGCGTCGGCAGAATGTATCGCTTCGCTGCCGCGATTGTCAAAATCTTTGAACGCTGCAGAAAGATTCGATAGGTGAGTATCGTTGGCGGCTGTAGCGATATATTCCAAATAAATGTGTGCTTCGCGCTCTAATGTCTTTCGTTCTGACTGAAATTGCGTTTCTGAGGCCGGGTTACTATTTCCGATTCGATTGGACACCGCGCGCTCGAATTCCCTGACCGCGGCAAGTGGAACATCAGCGGAGATGCTTTTGAATGGGGATTCGGATTCCCGTGCGGCCGGGAATATGGGCGCCGGCGCCAAGGTAGCTACAGGGTGCGGCGGTGCCACGGGCTTTTCGATTGTCGTGTGCGTGGTCAAGACGCCGCGCTCGACGATCAGATTAGCGGCGGCAGCAAGAATCGCGACAACTAGAAAGCCGACACCGAGCCAAGCTGCGATACCCAGTCGGTAGGGTGAGTTTTTCACAGCGGGGAGGCGCTTCGTCGGCCGCGGTAGTCTGGACGCCTCGATTACTGGAGGGTCTTCCAATGCGCCGATTGTCGCGAACTCCCAATTAATTCAGATGCTTGAGTTTGCCACTCGGTGCTCGTTGCTTTCTGCAGCCTCGGTCGCACTATGGGGCCGTGGGTTCGGTCTGATTTCCCGACCGGGCCGAGTGTTGCGCTTAGCTGCAAGCGCTGCCTTCCCGTTCGAGGTCTGGTAGGGCTGTTCATTTTGGACGCAGGGTTTACCCTAAACCTTGTAAGAATTACACGGCGGGTTACACAGAAAGGCCCCGCTAGGCCTCAAAGCGGCAAAATGCCGCGAACGGTGGTTCCCGGGATTGCACTCGTAGGAGCGGTCCTACCGCGTATATGCCATCGACATAGTTCCTGAGACGCCGGATATGTCGTATTTTCCTTGATCCTCAACAGTGCCCTTGGATTACTTATGAATAGGCTATTGCTTGCTTTGGTGGTGGTCGTACCGCTAGCTATTCTGCCCAGCCTGGGCAGCGCTAGGGGTTGTTTAAAGGGAGCCGCTGTAGGCGGAGTGGCGGGGCACGTCGCCGGCCGTCACGCTGTGGTGGGCGCCACTGCCGGATGCATCATCGAGCACCACCGCGAGAAAGTGAGAGATAAAGCCGCCGCGGAACAGCAGCAGCAACAACAGCCGCGACAGCAGCAGCAAAGACCGGTGCCACCACCACGCGCAGTTCCTGCTGAACCCACAAAGGCTCCGCCAGCACCTCCGATCACCACTTAATTAGGGTTGTGCAGCGGATGGCCGCAACGAAATTTGTCCTATTCGCAAACGCTGAACTGCTGGCACTTTGCGGCAATCGGAAGTTCAAAACAATACTGGCCGACCTGCCGTGGCAGTTTCAGAATCGCACCGGCAAGATGTCCCCGGAGCACAAGCGGTTATCGCGCTACGCCACGATGAAGCTCCCGGAAATAAAGACGCTCCCCGTTGCTCAGGTCGCAGCCGATAGTGCGCATTTGTATTTATGGGTGCCTAACGCGTTGCTGCCCGAAGGTCTGGAAGTATTGAAGGCTTGGGGGTTCTCGTACAAATCGAACATCATCTGGCACAAAATCAGGAAGGACGGCGGCTCGGACGGCCGAGGCGTTGGCTTTTACTTTCGAAATGTCACTGAGATAGTTCTGTTCGGTGTGCGCGGCAAGAATGCTAGGACCCTGGCACCAGGTCGCCGGCAAGTGAATCTCGTGGGGACGCGCAAGCGAGAACACTCGCGTAAACCCGATGAACTCTATCCCATCATCGAAGCGTGCAGTGCCGGCCCTAGACTTGAACTCTTTGCTAGAGGATCGCGCAGAGGTTGGCAGGCGTTCGGCGATCAGTCAGCGGACTATTTCCCCGCGTGGGACACTTACCCCAACCACTCGCAGATGGAATGTTTGCGCCAATCCGCTGCCGCCGCCGACGGTTTCAATGAGCGAGAAATCCCGTGGATTTCTTAAAGGCGACTACGCACAGTAGGTACTTCTGCGTGAGTCCGCACCTGGTTTAAAGCGGCATCATTGATCGAGCCGGAACGCTTTGAGTTCCTTAACCGGTAGGTCGTAGCCCAGGCCCGGCCGCGTGGGCATCTTTATAGCTCCGCCTTGCACCGGGAGCCCAGCGTCTTGAAGGACTCGACGTAGCGGCGAGGCATAAACTTCCGCCGGCGCATATTCAATAAAAGGGGTCACGGGGGACCGCGTTGCAAAGTGCACACAGGCCGTTCCAATTATCTGCGTCGACCAATTGCCCGGCATTACTTGCACACCACGTTCGGCTGCGAGTTCGCCGATACGCTTGGCTTCCGTTAAGCCCCGCAGGTAGCCATATAGGGTTGTATCACCTGCACCTTGCCGCGATCCATGAGCTCCAGAAATTCCCACCGGCTAACTGCATGCTCACCCATTGCAAGTGGAATGCTCGTGCGCCGCGCGAGTTCAGCATAGGGAAGCGGGTTTTCTACTGGAAATGGCGTTTCGAGAAATGCGATGTTGAACCGCTCCAGTCGCTGCGCCACCAAGCTGCGGTCGGCACATCGGTGAAAACGTAGCCCACGTCCACCATGAGTGTGGGTTGCGGCCCTAGCGCGCTACGCACCGCGCCGACCAATTCGACGATACGTTCAGGGGTCGACATGAGCGGTTCCACCTTGAACGCCCGAAATCCAAGAGCCAGTAGGCGTTCGCAACGTTCGACCTGTTGGCGCACCATCTGGGGGCTGTCCCAGGCATCGCTGACGATAGTGCAGTACGGTAAGACGTCGCTGACGCGGGTCTGTCCACGGGTTTGAAATTCACTGCGTTGCACGCCGCCGAGCAGCTCCCAAATGGGTTTGCCAAGAGATTGACCGTAGAGGTCCCAGCACGCGACATCAAGCGCTCCGAGAATGATGACTTGCCAGCCGCGGCGGTTGGAGTGAACCATGCTGTCCCAGCAGCGTTGCCAAATCCGTTCAGGGTGGCTCAATTCTTCGCCAATCAGCAGCCGCCCAAAGTGAGTGCTTTTATCGCCGACGGTTGCCTGCACCGCGCCCGGCGGCACCCTAAAAGCCTCAGATAGGCCGACCAAGCCTGTGTCCGTGTGCACGCGGATAATTGCCAATGGTTCGACGCCGCCGCCTCCGCTTACGGCCTCTATGGCCCGTGCGCAGGGGTGGTCAAGGCATTCGGCGAATGGAATACCACGCGGATCGTCGTGCAAGGCTCGCATGTTGAGCATTGGTTGAACGGCGAGCTTGTAGTCGCCTACGACCTCGGGAGTGCCGATTGGCGGGTCAAGGTGGCTGAGTCAAAGTTTGCAGCGTATCCGCACTACGGATTAGCCAAAGAGGGGTACATCGGCATCCAGGGCGACCATCCCGGGTCGCTTTCAATCCGCAACATCCGATTTCATCAACTTGCCCGCGCCACGGCGGCAACGCGTGCCGAACCTGACGTCAGTGCTCTGCTTACGCCCGCGGTTGGGCGCGAATAAAGGGTCCTTTCTGAGAGCGTGGTACGGGCCTGCGCCGGGCCTTGCGCCATAGGTCGTAGACGGCCAGGGCGCCAGTCAGTGCCGCCAGGGTCGCAAAATAGGCTCGCGGCCCGAAAGCAGTGATCAGGCTGCCCGCTAGCATGGGTCCGATGGCCGCCGCGGATCCATTCAATAGCAGCAGCGTACTGCTCGAGGCTACCATTTGCGCGGGTTCGAGCTTGTCGTTGACATGCGATACTGAGAGTGAATAGAGCGTCAGCGCGAATCCGCTGAACAGGGCGGCGAGCGCCAAGAACGCCGCATGAGGCATGTCGGGGAAGGCAACGATGCAGCTGGCAACAATCGCTGCGAGTGTGCAAACGGCGGCGATCACCGTGCGCCGATCCATGCGATCCGACAGTCGGCCGACGGGGTATTGCGTGAGTACGGCGGCCAGAATGCTCACCGCCATGAAGGTGCCAACGCCTTCGGTATCCAGGCCGCTCAAGCGAGCGTAAACCGGACCCATGGAGAAAATAATGGCGGAAATCAGACCGGACAGCGTCACTGCCACCACTCCGAGCGGCGAATTGCGGTACAGGTCGACAAGGCGCACCTTGCGATGCACGGCATGTTCCGGCAATTGCTGCGCGGAGACGACTATCGGAACCATTGCCAGAGAGATCAGCACCGACACAAGCATGAACGGGGTGGGCGTGCGTGGGTCCGACAAGATCAGCAGCAACTGGGCCGCACCGAGGCCGCCGTACAGCACGAGCATGTACACCGCGAACAACCTGCCGCGGTTTGCACGGCTCGCGCGATCGTTGAGCCAGCTTTCGGCAACCACGTAAATTCCGGCGAAACATAGCCCTGAGATCAAGCGCATTGCGCCCCAGGTCAGAGGATTGACAAAGCAGCCTTGGACAAGAATGGCCACCGACGCGACCGCGGCTAGCGCGGCGAATACACGGACGTGCCCGACTTGTCGCAGCAATGGCGGCGCGACGACAGTGCCGAGCAGATACCCCACGTAGTAGCAGGACATGATCATGCCCGTCACCAAGGTAGGGAATCCTTCGAGCGTGGCGCGCAGACCGACCAGGGTTCCCTGCAGGCCCGCGCCCAGCATGAGTACACCCATGCCGAGCAGCAGCGGCCAGGTCGTCGTGACTACGCTAAAGGGCACAGCACCTCCGATTGAGAGCGGCGCCAAGGCGTGGATTCTTGAGGAACGTAAACACTGGTAACACTGGGTAGCCTATATGAACGACAGGGATTTTGAAGCTATCAAAGCGGCAATTCCCTGCTTGGGAGTATATATTGACCGCTCGTGAACCGCTTAAATGGAAGGCGTCCAACTTGAATTTAGAGCAGAAATATACTGTGGGCTGGGAGACCCAAACATCAGGATGAGTTGCACGCCGGCGGTCGCTGCGCCGACCTATCCGTCGCGGGAAAAGCGCCAAGCCGACCTGGTGGCCGCGCTTGCCGAAATTCTGCCGTTCGGGTCTATCCTATTTCGCAAAGAAGACACCGTGCCGTATGAGTGCGACGGGCTGACTGCGTACCGCTGTTCACCCATGGTGGTTGTGCTGCCGGAAACCGAAGTTCAAGTGGCGGCGACACTGGAGCTATGTCACCGTATGGGTGCGCCCATCATTGCGCGCGGCGCGGGCACGGGGTTGTCGGGGGGTGCCTTGCCGCACCAGTGGGGCGTGATCCTATCGCTCGCCAAGTTCAACAAAATCCTGAAAATAGATACTGCGGGGTGCGTGGCTATCGTGCAATGCGGAGTGCGCAACGCGGCCATCAGCGAGGCCGCGGCCCCGTACGGTTTATACTATGCCCCCGACCCGAGCAGCCAAATCGCCTGCACCATCGGCGGCAATGTGGCGGAAAACGCCGGCGGCATACATTGCTTGAAATATGGCCTGACCCTGCACAATGTGCTGCGGGTGCGAGGCTTCATGGTGGATGGAGAGCCGGTGGAATTCGGCTCGCAGGCCTTGGATGCGGCGGGCCTCGATCTGATCTCGGTGATCGTCGGAAGTGAGGGCATGCTGGCCGTCATCAGCGAAGTTACGGTGAAACTCATTCCCAAACCGAGGTTGGCCCGCTGCATCATGGCGAGCTTCGGCGACATCGAATCGGCCGGCGCCGCGGTGGCGAGCGTGATCGCGCGGGGCATTATACCCGCGGGCCTCGAGCTCATGGACCGGGCCATGACGGCCGCGGTCGACGCCTTCGTGCATGCCGACTACGACCTCGATGCAGCCGCCATTCTATTGTGCGAAAGCGACGGCACTCCCGAGGAAGTGGCTGAGGAAATTGCGCGCATGGAAGCGGTTCTTAGCGAGGCTGGGGCATCGCGAATCGAGGTCAGCCGCGATGAGGCGCAGCGCCTGAAGTTTTGGAGCGGCCGCAAGAACGCATTTCCGGCATCCGGCGGCATCAGCCCGGACTACATGTGCATGGATTCCACCATACCTCGCAAGCGGCTGGCACAGATGCTGCGGGCAATCGAGCAAATGCAGGGCAAGTACGGCCTGCGTTGCGTGAATGTCTTTCATGCCGGCGACGGCAACCTACATCCCCTGATCCTGTTCGATGCGCAAGTGCCGGACGAGATGCGCCGATGCGAATTGTTTGGCGCCGATATCTTGGAAACCAGTGTCCGATTGGGAGGCACCATCTCCGGCGAGCACGGCGTGGGTGTCGAGAAATTGAATTCCATGTGCGTGCAGTTCTCACCGGCTGAGCGCGCCCAATTCCTGGCAGTGAAGCGCGCCTTCGACCCGCTCGAGTTGTTGAATCCGGGTAAGGTAATTCCCACGCTCCATCGCTGCGCCGAGTACGGTAAGATGCACGTACACCGCGGCATGCTGCCCTTCCCCGACTTGCCGAGGTTTTGATGGATCAACATGATCCAGCACTCGAACGATTGATCGACCGCATCCATCATGCGCGGTCGCAGCGTGCACCGGTGGACATACGCGGCGGCGGCACCAAGGCTTTTTACGGCGAGCCGCCCCGCGGAGAACCGCTGGATACCAGCGGTCTTGCGGGCATCAGTTCCTATGATCCCAGCGAACTGGTGGTGACGGCTCGCGCCGGCACGGCGCTCGCTGATTTGGAGACTGCGCTCGAAGAGCGCGGCCAATGTCTGCCGTTCGAGCCGCCGCGGTTTTCTTCCGGCGGCACGGTGGGGGGGATGGTGGCGGCGGGCTTGTCGGGGCCGGCGCGCGCCAATCTGGGTGCGGTGCGCGATCATGTGTTGGGCGTGACTCTGCTCAATGGACGCGGCGAGGTTCTGACATTCGGCGGGCAGGTGACCAAGAACGTGGCCGGCTACGATGTGTCGCGGCTGATCGCGGGGTCCCTCGGCATTTTGGGTGTCATTTGCGAGGTGTCATTGAAGGTGTTGCCGGTCAGTCCTGCGACCAGGACTCTATGCTTCGACTGGGATGAGGACCGGGCTCTCGAACAACTCCATACTTGGGGGTCGCAGCCTCTGCCTTTGAGCGCCAGTGCCTGGCATGAGGGTGAGTTGCATGTGCGCCTCGCCGGCGCGGCTGCCGCAGTGAGTGCGGCCTGCACGCAGTTGGGCGGCACCGAGTTGGCGGCGGAAGCCGCAACCAGCCAGTGGCTGAGTCTGCGCGACCATACTCAGCAGTTCTTTGCGCTTGGCGAAGCCCAATTGGCCGGCGGCGAACGGCTTTGGCGGCTCTCCGTGCCTGCCACGGCCGCCCGCGTCAAGCTACCGGGTCGGCAGCTCATCGAGTGGCATGGTGCACAGCGTTGGTGGCGTACCACGGCCGCGGCCCGAGAGGTGCGCGGGGCCGCCGCACAGGTGGGAGGGCATGCCACAATGATCCGTGGCGTCGATAAATCCGACGGTGTATTCACGCCCGTGAGCGACGTTCTGATGCGAATTCACCGTGGGTTGAAGCAGGCATTTGACCCGGCGTGCATTTTCAATCCCGGACGTTTGTACGCCGAGCTTTGACCGTCATGCAAACCTATTTGAGTTCCGAATTCGAGGGCGCGGCAGACGCCGCAGAGGCGCAGGCCATCATCCGCAAATGCGTGCATTGCGGTTTCTGCAACGCGACCTGCCCGACGTATCAATTGCTGGGCGATGAACTCGATGGTCCGCGTGGGCGTATCTATTTGATCAAGCAGGTGCTCGAGGGAGGGGACGTCACACGCAGTACTCAGCAGCACCTGGATCGCTGCCTGACTTGCCTGAATTGCCAAACCACCTGTCCGAGCGGCGTCGAGTACGGACACTTGGTCGATATAGGCCGAAAGATCGTCGACGCGCGGGTGCGCCGCCCGGCCATGGAGCGGGCCGTCCGCTGGCTGCTCAAGGAAGGTCTGACGTCACCGTTGTTTGCGCCGGCGATGCGACTGGGTCGGGCGCTGCGGCCGCTGTTGCCGACCGTCCTCAAGAATAAGCTGCCGGCGCACACGGTTGCTCGCGGATTGGAGGTGCGGGCGCGCGAGCGACAACGCAAGGTGTTATTGCTGCGGGGCTGCGTGCAGCCTTCCATGATGCCCAATATCGACAGAGCAACCACGCGCATACTCGATAGGGCTGGCATCCAGACTGTGTACGTCGGCGGTGCCGGCTGTTGCGGCGCCGTGCGCACGCATCTCGGCGATCCGGAAGGCGGCCTTGCGGACATGCGCCGCAACATCGATGCCTGGACGCCCCTGGTTTCAGCGGGCGGCGTCGAGGCAATCGTCACCTCCGCGTCGGCTTGCAGTCTGGCCATCAAGGAGTATGGGCACGCGCTCTCGGGCGACGCGAATTACGCCGACAAGGCGGCGAGAGTCAGCGCGCTCGCCCGCGATTTGAGCGAGCTATTGCCGGAGCTGGCGCCTGCCCTGCAAGGCAAATTGCGCCTCGACGGGTTTGCGCGGCTTGCGCTGCACTCGCCCTGCACCCTGCAGCACGGACAGAGGCTGCAGGGCGGAATTGAGACCCACCTGCGTGCACTCGGATTCGACGTCGGCGCGGCAGGCAGTGAGAGTCATTTGTGCTGTGGTTCGGCGGGAACTTATTCGGTATTACAACCGCAACTCGCCAAACAGTTGCGCGACCGCAAGCTCGGCAGTCTGGCGAAACTCGAACCCCAATGCATTGTCTCGGCCAACATGGGCTGCATTCAGCACCTCCAGTCGGGTACGCGCACTCCGGTGAAGCACTGGATAGAAGTGCTGGACGAGGCTCTCGCGGGAGAAGACTGATGTGGCTGGTTTTGAGGCGATTTGAGCGGCCACCCACTTGACGGAAGTATAGAGCATCATCAATTGAATCCGATGATGTTGTGATGCTATGATGCTCAAGCATCGTCGCCTAGGAGCATCCGTGCGCACCACACTTAGTATCGACCCTGAAATCCTAAGCGCAGCTCGGCGTATAGCAATCGCGCGCTCAAAAAGCATTGGCGAGGTCATATCTGAATTGGCTCGCCGCGGCCTGGAGGCGCGCGGAAGAACGGGTTCCAAGCAGGGGTTTCCGGTTTTCAAGGTTTCGAACGGGGCGCCACCCATTACGCTCGATGACGTTCGTCGGGATGACGACGAAGCGTGACCGTTCATCTGCTCGACATTAATGTGCTGATTGCCTTGGCGTGGCCGCAGCATGTCCATCATGGCGAGGCTCATGCCTGGTTCAGTAAGTTGGGGCGAGAAGCCTGGTCGACCTGCCCAATTACTCAACTCGGCTTCATCCGCATATCGTCGAATCCAAAGGTAATTCGCGACGCAGTGAGTCCTCGCGATGCGCGTGCCCTGTTGGAACAAATCATTGCGCTACCTGGACATCAATTTTGGCCCGATGCAATTGCGCCCGCGCAAGCAGCAATACTCTCGAGTATTGCGCTGGTAGGTCATCGCCAGGTGACTGATGCCTATCTTTTGGCGCTCGCACTGCACCGAAACGGCAAATTAGCGACTTTCGATGGCGGTGTGTGTGAACTCATCCGGTTGCACAAAGACCGCACACGGCTAGTGACTGTGATTGATCATTCACCATAAATATGCCTGGTTCTCGTCGTCTGGCGCATGCATGCGCAGTTGCCGCGGACGGGGGTGAGCCTGCAGTGGGAACGCCTGCTGTCGAGCGCCTTTGTGCGGGCACCGGACTACGGCACGCGCTATTCGACAATAATTCGCATTGAGAGCCCGGGCCGAGCATACTTTGGGGAGTGGAGTTGGAACCCCAACGGATCGGATATTGGCAGGACTAGCCTGCAGTTCGAACTGGAGTGACGTTATGTTCAAGAGGGTGCTGCTCTGTTATGACGGTTCCGAGGTGGGTCGCCGGGCCCTGAAGCGCGGCGCGGAACTCGCGATACTGGTCGGTGCACAAGTTTATGTGTTGTCCATCATTCCCAGCGAGGCAGCGGGCGCGGCCATCGTCGCCAGTGCCGCCGGCCATGCCTGTCTCATCGATGAGGCGGGCGGCTATCGCAAGCTGCTCGACGATTCCGTCGCATGGCTGAAGGTGCGCGGCGTGTCCGCCGAAGGCTACTTGGCCAGCGGCAATACCATCGAGCAGATCATTGCGTTTGCCCGGCGACTGGCGATAGACCTCATCGTTTTGGGCCACTATCCACAAACCTCGGGCGGTTTTTGGTGGGGCAACCCGCATCGCGCGTCATTGGCCGAGCGCGCGAACTGCTGCGTCTTCGTCGCGATCAACGCATCGGATGAGGCGCCATCAAGCGGCGCTTAGCGCAGAGTCCACAGCGCCTGCCAGCTTCGTCACGATTTCTTCCAATTCGCCGTCGCTGGCATTGTAGGGCGGCGCGATGATGAGGGTGTCGCCCGCGGTTCCGTCGACGTTGCCGCTGCAAGGATAGCAAACGAGCCCGTCGGCAAAGGCGCGCGTTCCAACATCAAAACTCAACGCGCGCTCGGCGGGGAAGGGTGCCTTGGTTCTGCGGTCGCGAACCAGCTCGATGCCGATGAAGAATCCCCGGCCGCGGACATCGCCGACCTCATCGAATCTCGACAGGGTGTGGCGAATGCTCTCTTGAAAAGCCGCACCCACGCTGCGAACCCGATCGAGTAGTCGATCGCGCTGGACGATGTGCTGCACGGCAAGCCCGGCCGCGCAGGCGGCGGTGTGGCCGGTGAATGTGTGTCCGGTCATGAATGCGCCGTGTTCGCTGTGAATGGGTGCGGCGACGCGTGCCGTGACCAGCGTGGCTCCGAGGGGAATGTAGCCGCCGGCCAAGCCCTTGGCGATGCTCATGATATCCGGAACCACGTTCTCATGCTCCAAGGCGCGCCAGGTGCCGCTGCGCCCCGCGCCGCACATTACCTCGTCGGCGATCAACAGAACGTCGTACTTGCGGCACACTGCTTGAATGGCTTGCACGTAGCCGTCGGGCGCCGGTATCACCCCGCCGGCCGCACCCACGATGGGCTCGAACACGAATGCGGCTACGCACTCCGGTCCCAGAGAAAGGATCGTATTCTCGAGCTCTGCGGCAAGATGACCGGCCAGGTCCATGCCGGACACGCCGCCGGGCATCCGGTACGCATTCGCCGCCGACACGAATGTGACGTCGAGCAGGCTCCCCTCGAAGGCGCGGCGCCGCTGGGCGAAATCCGAAATCGACAGCGCTCCCAAAGTATTGCCGTGCCAGGACCGCCGCCGCGCGATGAAGTGGCGTTTGTTCATCAGGCCGCGGGCCGCAAAATGCTGGAGGGCGATTTTCAACGCCGATTCGACGGCCTCCGAGCCGCTGCCGGTGAATACGATGTCCTGAAAGCTGCCGCCGCACAGACGTAGAACCGTCTCGGTCAGGCTTTCGAGTGCCGAACTCGTGAAAAGATATCGATAGGCGTAGGCGATTTTCTGCAGCTGCTGCGTGATCGCCGCGTTGACCTCGGGATGGGCGTGCCCCAGGCAGAACACCGCGGGTCCACCCGAGCCATCGAGATAGCGCTTTCCCGCGGCGTCGAACAAGTAGCTGCCCTCGCCGCGTACGATCCGCGGCAATTCCTCTATTCCGAATCCGCTGGGGCGGGTTTTCATTGACGAACCTCTCCTGGCAATGTGCGAATATATCGCATGGAATCGCCAGTCTACCCAGTGTCCGATAGCTCGCCGCCCGTCAACCGCGAATGGGCGCTTGGAATCATAGCGACGGTCTCGGTACTGGCCTTGCTGTACCTTGCCCTGCTGCTGCAGCCGGAGAGCGTGGTGGACGGCGTGCGCGGCGCCGACAAAGCGGCATCGTCTCTGGGCGATGCGGTTCAGATCTGTCTCGATTTGCACCGAAAGCCGACGCCATCGTGATTACGCGCGTCCCATTCATCCGTATCCGCTGGCGAATTTTCTCCCTGTTGTTTGGTTTCGGCTTTCTGGCTTATCTGCAGCAAAAAAGTATCACGGTGGCGGCCGAACGCATGATGCCGGATTTGAATCTGAGCCAAGTTCAGATCGGTTGGATCGAGTGGGCATTCGTTTTGGGCTACGGGCTGTTCCAGCTACCGGGCGGCATCTTCGGGCAGCGCCAGGGAGCGCGGCGCACCTTCGTCATCATCGGCCTGGGCGCGTTTCTCGCGACCATTGCGACCCCCATGGCGCCGTACTGGCTGAGCGGAGTCAGTTTGTTTGCCGTATTGCTCTTGCTGCAGTTGCTGCTGGGTTGCTCACAGGCGGCAATTTTTCCTGTGTCCGCCGGCGTCTTCGAGGTGTGGTTTCCTCCCCGCCGCTGGACGTCCGTCCAAGGTCTGCAGAGCATGGGACTGGCCCTCGGCGCGGCGCTCACCCCGCCGCTGATCGCGTCGCTCATGGTGGTAATGGGATGGCAGCGGGCACTGTTATGGGCAAGCCTGCCGGCCATCGCATTGATTGCGATTTGGGCATGGTACGGGCGCGACTCGCCGCGCGAGCACCCGTCGGTGTCGGCTGGGGAGCTGGCGGAGATCGGTAGTCAGAACATTGCGCCTGTCGATACCACGATCAGCGCGAGGCAGCTGCTGAACATTCTCACCAATCGTAATGTGTTGCTGCTGGCGACATCCTATCTTTGCTTGAACTACTCATTTTATTTGCTTTCCAATTGGGTTTTTCTGTACCTGGTGCAGGAGCGGAAATTTTCCGTGTTGGAAAGCGGCTGGCTGGCGGTTGCGCCGCCGCTTGCCGCGGCCGTCGGCGCCGGCGTCGGTGGCCTGATCACCGGTGCGTTGTGCCCGCGCATCGGCAACCGCTGGGGCTACCGGCTGGTGCCGTTGACTACAATGCCCATCGCCGGCGTGCTATTGCTGGTCTCGGTCAGTGCCGCGAACCCGTACTGGGCGGTGGCGGGCCTCGCCGTTTGTTTTGCGGCCGTGGAGCTCAATGAAGGGGCGTATTGGGGCGCGGCCATGACACTGGGGCGCGGCGACACCATGGCCGTGAGTGGTGTCATGAACACCGGCGGCAATCTGGGAGGCATCATCGGCATCCCCATCATCGCCTATCTGTCCGGGGAGCATTTGTGGCACACCGCCTTCGTCGTCGGCGCGGGCTTTGCGCTTGCGAGTGCCGTGGCATGGCTCGGAATCGTGGTCGATCAACCGGCGGACGCGCCGGCGCACGCGAATCACGCGGCGGGCGAATAGCCCATGTGGCTGCTGCAAACCTCCAGGCATGAACGCCGGGCAATGCTGGCCGCCTATGCCGGTTACGGATTGGACGGCTTCGATTTCATGGTTTACACCTTCGTCATCCCGACGCTGATCGCTCTTTGGGGCATGAGCAAGGCGGAGGCCGGCTACATCGCCAGCGCCACGCTGATCACCTCCGCCATCGGCGGCTGGGGTGCGGGCATAATGGCGGATCGATATGGGCGAGTGCGCGTTCTGCAACTCACGGTGCTGTGGTTTGCGGCGTTCACCTTCTTGAGCGGATTCACGCATTCCTACGACCAGCTGCTGTTCACCCGAGCCATGCAGGGGTTCGGTTTCGGAGGTGAATGGGCCGTGGGCTCGGTCCTGGTCTCTGAGACCATCGAGGCACGAAATCGTGGTAAGGCTGCCGGCGTCGTGCAAAGCAGCTGGTCGGTGGGCTGGGCTGCGGCGGCGCTGGCGTTCTGGGCGGTCAGTGTGCTGCTGCCCCCTGACTTCGGCTGGAAGGTTTTGTTTTGGGTGGGCATTCTCCCCGCGGCGCTGATCATCTACATTCGCCGTAACGTGACGGAGCCGGCGATCTATGTCGAGACGCGCGAGAAGACCGCGCCGGCCACAGGGCAGTGCATTGGGGTGCCTTTACGCACTGCGCATTTCTTGGATATTTTTCGGCGCCCCTTGTTGTCTACTACTATCTTGGCAACACTGTTGTCGACTGGAATGCTCGGCGCCTATTACTCGGTTACTACCTGGCTGCCGACCTTTCTCGAGACCGAACGCCATCTCTCGGTGACGGGGAGAACCGGCTATATGATGATGGTGATCGCAGGTTCGCTGGCGGGGTACTTGGCCAGCGCCTGGCTGTCGGATGCGGTGGGGCGCCGGCACAGCTTCATATTGTTCGCCTGCTGCGGAGCGTTGTTGATCCTGGCCTACACCCACATGCCCGTGAGTGGTGGAATGCTGCTGATCGGCTTCCCGCTGGGTTTTTTCGTTCTGGGAATTTTTTCCGGTATGGGCGCTTTCTTCGCCGAATTGTTTCCGAACACTGCGCGCGGGTCCGGCCAGGGATTCTGTTACAGCGTCGGCCGCGCCTTCGGCTCGGCGTGCCCGGCATTGATCGGCGCTTGGAGCACGCACATCTCGCTGAGCCAATCCATCGGTGCGATGACGGTTGGGGCTTATGCGCTGGTGGTGATCGCGGCTTGGGCGCTCCCGGAGACTCGCGGACGGGTGTTCAGCGTCGAGGCCGGCGCCACCGCTTAGGGTATGAGCGAGCGTTGGCAATTTTGGATCGATCGGGGCGGCACATTCACCGACATCGTCGGGTGCGCGCCGGACGGCGCTCTGCACACACGCAAGTTACTGTCGGAGAACCCATCGCAGTACGCCGACGCCGCGGTGCAGGGCATCCGGCTGCTGCTGGGGCTGGCGCCGGGAGAATCCATCACTCAGGAACGGGTGGCCTGCGTGAAGATGGGCACGACGGTGGCGACCAACGCGCTGCTGGAGCGCAAGGGCGAACTCACCCTGTTGCTCATCACGCGCGGCTTCCGCGATGCGCTGCGGATCGCCACCCAGGCTAGGCCGCGGCTCTTCGACCGGCACATCGTGCTCCCCGAATTGCTGTACGCACGCGTGATCGAGGTGGCGGAGCGGGTAGGCGCCCGCGGCGAGATCATCGAGCCCATGGACGAGTCCGCGCTGCGTGCCGGATTGCAAGGGGCATTCGCGCAAGGCTTTCGCTCTTGTGCCATCGTGTTTCTGCACGGCTACCGTTACGTGCGGCACGAGCTGGCGGCCGAAGGCATGGCCCGCCAAATCGGCTTCACGCAGATTTCGGTCTCGCACCGCGTGAGTCCGCTCATGAAACTGGTGCCGCGGGGCGACACCACGGTGGTGGACGCCTATCTATCGCCCATTCTGCGGCGTTACGTGGATCGAGTGGCTCATCTGATGCCGGGCGTGCCGCTGTTTTTCATGCAGAGCTCGGGCGGCTTGACCCAGGCGCATCATTTCCAAGGTAAGGATGCGATTCTGTCGGGTCCGGCCGGCGGCATCGTCGGCATGGCGCGTACGGCGCAGGCGGCCGGCCATGCCAAGGTCATCGGCTTCGACATGGGCGGCACGTCCACCGACGTGAGCCACTTTGCGGGCGAGTACGAGCGCGCATTCGACACGGAAGTCGGCGGAGTGCGGGTGCGTGCCCCGATGATGAGCATTCACAGTATCGCGGCCGGAGGCGGTTCCATCGTGCGCTTCGACGGCGCGCGCCTGCGGGTGGGGCCCGAGTCGGCGGGCGCCAATCCGGGGCCCGCCTGCTATCGGCGCTTGGGCCCTTTGACCATTACGGATGCGAACGTTCTGCTGGGTCGCATCCAGCCCGAATTCTTTCCACGGGTTTTCGGTCCCGACGCCGATGAACCCTTGGAAGCGGGGGTCGTTGCGAGGCGCTTCGCGGAGTTGGCGCAGCGCATGACTCTGGCCGCCGGGAACCCGATTAGTCCCGACCAGGTCGCGTCCGGCGCGTTGCAGATAGCCGTGGGCAGCATGGCCAACGCCGTGAAGCGCATTTCGGTCATGCGTGGTTACGATGTCAGCGGCTACACCCTGCAATGTTTCGGAGGTGCGGGCGGTCAACACGCCTGCCTGGTGGCCGACGCGCTGGGGATGACGCGGGTGTTCATCCATCCCTTGGCCGGTGTGCTGTCCGCCTACGGCATGGGACTCGCGGACCAGATCGCCATTCGGGAGAGCGTGGTCGAGCGCGACCTGGACGAGCCGGGGCTGCTGGAGGCGCGGCGGCGCGCCCTGGGTCTGCAAATAGATGCCGGCGCTGAACTCGAGGCACAGGGACTGAGCAGCGCCGTGCTGCGCAGCGTGACCCGCGTACAAATCCGCTACCAGGGCACGGACACGGCCTTGGCCTGTGAACTGCCTCTGCGCGACACGCCGACCGAAGCTGTCGCGCAAATCCGCGGCGTATTCGAAGACAGCTATCGTCGCCGTTTCGCCTTTCTGATGCCGAATCAATCCCTGGTGATCGAGTCGGTGTCTGTGGAGTGTATTGCGCCGGGAAAGGACGAGAGAGGCGTGCATTTGCCGGGTGCCGCCGGTGCGGGCGAAGTCGCGCCGAGCGCCG
>JANYLM010000089.1 GCA_025357835.1 Gammaproteobacteria bacterium | reverse complement strand
TCGATGTAATCCGCGGTGCCGTCGTTCTCGTGCGCGGCGAGCAGGCGGTGCCGTTGAGAGTCGACGCGCAAGAAATCGAATTTCCCGCTCGAATGCGGTATTTCGATGGTGGCCCCCGGCGCCAGTTGCAGCGGCTGGGCGGCCGCCAGGGCGGACAAGGCACCCAGGCCCAGCGAGGTGGTCAGAGAAAGAAGCGCGTTTTTCATGAGAGGTGCTCGCCTGAGGTTGAAGATCAATACTTTGCCGTGAAGCCGAGGAACAGGTACCGCCCGAGCGGATCGTAGATACCGGCCACCATATTGCCGTTCACCAGCAGCGGGTTCCAGAGTATGCCGGCCACCGGGGGTTTCCTGTCGCCCAGATTGTTGACGCCGAGACGGATATTCACATGCGGCGTGACGTCGATATTGCCGTCCAGATCGAAGTAGTCATAGGCGCCGATGGGCGTGTCCTGGGGGTACACGGTGCCGAGCCCCGAGGGGTTCAGGCCCGCCAGGTTCGGGTCGGGGCTGGTGAATTCGGATTTCAATCTGCCGATATGACGCCAATTCAACGAGACCTCGAAATCGTGCTTCGAGTCCCACGTCGTTCGCAGTCGATGGCGCCAACGCGGCACGGGCGAGGTCGGGCCGGCGCCGGAACAATTCGGGCCAAAGTAGCCCGAGCAGTCGATTTGCGGCGCGCCGGGCGTCACGGCGATGGGATTGTCGAGAGCGACGCTGCCGGTGAAGCTGAAAGACAAGTTGCCGGCCTTGGGGAACACCGGCTCGAGATCTAAACGGTAGCGTGCCTCGAAGTCCACGCCGCTGTTGCCGTAGGAACCGGTGTTGTTGCGTGTACTGAATATGCGCCCGGCAGCTGCGCCGTTGCCGGTGGACAAGGACCCGTTGGCATCGCGCTGGATCAATCCGCAGTAAGACGGATCGCCACCATTCAAGCAGGTCGGCAACGCAAACGACGCGGGCACACCGCCGACGAATTTTTTGACCTTGATCCGCCAGTAGTCGGCAGTGAACAGCACACTCGGCAAGGGCGTGAGCACGATGCCCATGGTGACGCTGTCCGACGTTTCGGGCTTCAGATGGGGGTTTCCGCCCGTCACCACATTGATCGATGTTTGCGGCGCGATATTGCCGTACTGTGCCGCGGTCACGCCGCTGCGCGCACACTGTGGCGCGGAATCCGTGGGGGTGAGACCGGCGCATGGATCCTGCAGAGTGGTCTGCCCCAACACTTGCGAGGTGAACAGCTCGTACGCGTTCGGTGCTCGCACCGCGCGGCTGATGCTGCCGCGAATCCGAATCGCGGTGAGGGGAGCCCATTCGAGGCCAATTCCGTAGGCATTCACATTGCCCTGCGGAGTGTAGTGCGCGAACCGATCGCTGACGCTCGCCACCAGCTCTTTGGCGAAGGGCTTATCGGCGATGAGCGGCATTTTCAGCTCTGTGAATACTTCGCTGACGCGAAACGTGCCTGCCGTCGGACGGGCCGCGGGCGAGGTGGTCAGCAAATCCGCGGTGCTGTAGTTCGGATCGAGATTGTAGCGAACCTGCTCGACGCGATACTCCGTACCCACGGCGACCCCGAATCCCTTATCGGAAAACGGGCTCTTGATGCCGTACTTCTCGAGGTCGCCGATCAGCTGCGCTGCGGCGATGCTGCGCTGTGCAAAGCCCGACGCCATGCCCCCTTCAGTGATGTATTTGAGCGCGGCCGGCGTGACGCCGCCGGCGGAATATATATTGTACGGAACACAGGCCGGATCGGTGCCGTCAACCACGGATTGGCAGGTGGCCACTCCGCCCACGCTCACCACATTGAGCGCATTGCCGAGGCGCGACGTCGAGAAGTCGTTCGACAGGGTCTCCCGCGCATTGACTCGGCCGTGAGTCACACTGACATCGTAGCTCCACGGCTCGCTGATTTGCCCCTTCAACCCGAGCACCAGGTGGTAGGACTGATGATGGAACTCGTCCGAGCGCTGACCGCCTTCGATGTTGCGCCGGCCGATGCCCACCAGCGCCGTGTCGGTCGGACCCAAGCCGGCGGAGGTGCACAGGTCATTGACCTGACTCGCCGACAGAAGCGGATTGCTGCACGGGACGCTATATTGATTCAACCCGGCGCCGCTCGCCGTGGTGCCCACGGGTTCGTAGCGCACGGAGGTTTTGTCATCCATGTACTGCGCTTCGGTGTACAGGTCCAGGGCGTCGCTGAACTTGTAGGACCCGAACACGCCCGCGGTGTAGCGGCTATCGGGGCGCTGCAATTCCTGGGAGCTGGCCGGATTGTACAGGTCGCCCGGGGCCGACAGCGGCCGAAATGCGTGTCCGTTCGCCGTATCGAGCGTGAGCGGCGCGAGCGGCGTGCCGTCGGGGAGATGCGGCACGAACTGCCCCGTCGGGGTCGTGCCATCGAGAACGCATTGATAAGAGCCGCCCGTCTCGATCAACGTGCAGGCGCTCGAATCGCGACTTGCACCGCTCACCGCCTGGACATGGCGATAACCAGCATACGCGGTCACATGACCGTTCCCGCCGAACAGATCCTGACCGAATACGACCGAGACATCCGAATTGACTCCGTCATAGACGGTGCCGGTGCGCGGATTGACCCCACTGGCTCGCTCGATGCTCTGCAGGTCGCGGCGATCATTGCTGCCTTGGTTGACGCCGCCCTCCACATCGACTTTCAATCCCGTGAAATGAGTGTCCAAGATGAAATTGACCACCCCCGCCACCGCGTCCGAACCATAGATGGCCGATGCGCCACCGGTCAGCACTTCGACGCGCTTCACCAGCGCACTTGGCACCGTGTTCAAGTCCGCAGACGGATTGATCGGATCGCCGGGAGCCGTGCGCCTGCCGTTGATCAGCACCAGCGTGCGAAACGCCCCGATGCCGCGCAGATCCGCCGTGGCCGTGCCAGTCAGCGGCGCCACAGAAGCCCCGTTGGCCCCCAAGGTCAACCCCGAATTGACCTGCGGCAAGGAGTTCAAGAAATCCTCCGCCCGGGGTGTCCCTTGATGCAACAGCTCTTCACTGTCGAGAACGACAATGGGGCTGGGGCTCGATGCGTTCGCCGATGACAGGCGGGAGCCCGTGACGACAATCTCCACCATCGGCTCCTCGGGTTCTTCTGCCGAATACGCCGCCGGGCTCGCCAGCGCGCCGCCGGCCAGTGCCAGCCCCGCGCTCAGGTAGCTGCCAAACAGCGTAGCGGCGACGGTCGTGATATTTCGCACCGCGTCCAGCCGTGTTGTCGAGCTCTTCATATGTCCCATAAGACTTGCCTCCCACGTAACCTTAGGCGCCATTTTTCTGCAATGGGCTCTTGTGCCCTCGAATATACGGCGACAACCTGAATACATCCTAAATGCGGCGCGAATTTCGGTGACTACGTTGCGGCAGGCTCTGGCATGATCGGGCACACAATTCCTACATCCATCCACGAAAAACCTCTGGACACCCCCATGCTGACTCGGGAACAACGCCGCTCGAAGATCAAAACCGTCGTGCGCGTCGCCAGCGGAAATTTCTTGGAGATGTACGATTTCATGGTTTTCGGCTACTTCAGCGCGGCTATCGGCCGCGCCTATTTTCCCGCCACCAGCGAATTCGCATCACTAATGTTGTCGATGACGACTTTCGCCGTCGGGTTCATGGTTCGGCCCTTGGGCGCGATTTTCCTCGGCGCCTACATCGATCATATCGGCCGCCGCAAGGGCCTGCTCGTGACGCTGGCGCTGATGTCCGTGGGGACGCTGACCATTGCCCTGGTTCCCGGATACGAAACGATAGGGTTGTTCGCGCCCATCGTGGTGGTGCTCGGGCGTCTATGCCAGGGCTTTTCGGCGGGCGTCGAATTGGGCGGCGTATCGGTCTACCTGTCCGAGATTGCGACTCCCGGGCACAAAGGCTTTTACGTGTCCTGGCAGTCCGGAAGTCAGCAGGTGGCCGTGGCATTTGCGGGAGTCCTAGGCTACGCGCTGTCTCATGTACTGTCGCCTCTCGATCTGCAAGTCTGGGGCTGGCGTATTCCGCTCATCATCGGCTGCCTCATCATTCCGTTCATCTACATGATTCGCCGCACCTTGCAGGAGACCGAGGAGTTTTCCGCTCGCAAGCACCACCCGACGCCGTCCGAAATCTACGCCAGCATGCTGGCTCATTGGCGCATCGTCATCACCGGCGTGGCGATGGTGCTCATGACCACGGTCTCGTTCTACACCATCACCGCCTATACGCCGACCTTCGGCAGAGAAGTGCTGAAGCTGTCGCAGAGTGACTCGCTTCTGGTCACCCTGTGCGTGGGTCTATCGAATCTGTTTTGGCTCCCCGTCATGGGATCATTGTCGGACCGAATAGGCCGGATACCGTTGCTGATGACTTTCTCGGTGCTCGCAATTCTCACCGCCTACCCGGCGATGGCCTGGCTCATCGGGGCGCCGAGTTTCAATCGACTGCTCATGGTCGAACTATGGCTGTCGTTCATCTACGCGAGTTACAACGGCGCCATGGTCGTGTATCTGACGGAAATCGTTCCGGTCGCGGTCAGAACCGCCGGATTCTCCCTGGCCTACAGCTTGGCCACCACGGTCGGAGGGTCGACGCCGGTGATCGTGACTTACCTGATCCATAGCACGGGTAATCGAGCCATGCCCGGCGCCTGGTTGTCACTGGCAGCGGCGATCGCTCTCGTCGGCATACTCCTGAGTCGCCGTATTGCCGGCGGACTCGCGCCGCTCGAGGCCTCCGCAAGGGCCTAGCATGAATGCCATGACGGCTGGTGGATATATTTGTAAACCTATCGCAGTCGGTGCGATGACATTCTTGAGTTACATTTCTGAGCCTATCGAACACATTAAGAGGAGATCGACATGCCTTCATTACGCAAGAATATTGGTCAAATAACCGGGACGGTTTTATTCGCCGGCGTGGTCGCGGGCGCATGTATCGAAGCGGCCAGCGCGGACACCGCGCTTTCCGTGTTGAAGCATTGGAATCTCGGCGGCGCCGGCACCTGGGATTACCTGACTCTCGACTCGTCCGGGCAGCGTTTGTTCCTCAGCCGATCGACCCGAGTCGACGTGATTGACACTCGTTCAGGAAAGCTCGTCGGCACCATAGCCGACACAAACGGTGTGCACGGTATTGCATTGGCCGAGGATATGAAGCGCGGCTACACCAGCAACGGCAAAGCGGACTCCGTGACGGCGTTCGATCTCGACACGCTGAAGACCATCAGGGAAGAGCCGGTGTCGGGCCACAATCCCGACGCCATTCTGTACGACCCCGTCGGCAAGCACGTGTTTACTTTCAACGGCCGAAGCAAGGACGTGACGGTTCTCGATGCCGCCACCCTGAAGCTGGTGAGCACTCTGCCGGTCCCGGACAAACCCGAGTTTGCGGTGGACGACGGTGAGGGCCAAATCTACGTCAACATCGAAAGCGAACCCGGGCAGATGGTGGTGATCGATAGCCGCAAGCTGACGATCAAAGCCACATGGACCTTGCCGGGCTGCAATAGCCCCAGCGGACTTGCGTTCGACAAGGCACATCACCGGTTGTTCTCGGTGTGCGACGACAAGGTCATGGCGATTACCGACGCGTCCACCGGCAAACAAGTGGCCAAGGTCAAGATTGGCGACGGTCCGGATGCCGTGGCGTACGATGCCGCGCGAGGCCTGGTGTTCAGTTCCAACGGCGACGGAAGCCTGACCGTGATTCGTCAGGAATCCGCCGACAGTTACCGCGTGACCCAGACGATTCCCACGAAGCGAGGCGCGCGCACCATGGCGCTCGATGCCTCAAGCGGCAAAGTCTACCTGGTCAGCGCCGAATTGAGCCCGGCGCCCGCGCCCACGCCCGAACAACCGCATCCCCGCCCGGTACCGGTACCGGATACGTTTACCGTTCTGGTGGTCGGCGCCCCCTGAACGGCGCGCGCCCTCGTTGCGGCGCGCAAACCTCTCCGCTTGCGCAGTTGTGGCCTCGAGCGACAACTGCGCAAATAGGAGTCCATTCGGCCCGACCACCCATAATTTTTACGGTTTCGTATAGAAACTGTAACAAATCTGTTACACGGACACCCCAATCTCTGCCCCCTTCGACTTCCTCACTTCTTCGAGGAAGCCAGTTCGTATTGGGAGAGTCTCGTGTCCATAAAAAACATTGCGCTCGCGGCGTCCTCGCTGTTTTTCGTCTCCGGCTTCACTGTGGAAGCGCCTGCTGCCGAAGCGAACGCGTCGACCATCGGCCTAGAAAACCCTAACCCAGTGCTACATCTGGCGAGCGCCAACGCGTTGGCAAACACTGCCGCTGCAGAAGACACGGAAGAGACCGGGGGAGATAGGTCGATCCGCGCGATGGACGAGATTGTTGTCCAGGGGCAGCGCACTTCGCATACCTTGGCACGAACCGCCGAAAAAGACGCTGAAAACATCGTCAGTGTCATGACATATGACGAGATTCGTAAACTGCCCATCGTCAACAGCGCTGATGCCGTGCGGATTATTCCAGGCGTTCAAGTGGAAACCGACACGGGAGAGGGACGCTTCGTCAATATCCGCGGATTGGATTCGGACCTCAACAGCACGACTTTCGGCGGAGTTCGCCTGCCGCCTACCGATGTCACGACAAGCCCGTATGGCGGAAGCAGAGCCGTGTCTTTCGACGCAATTCCTGCGGAGATGATCGGTGCGGCCACGGTAACCAAGACGAATAGACCCGAACAGGAAGCGGAAGCCTTGGGTGGAACAATCGAGATTACGCCTAAAACGGTACCGATGACGGGCAAGCCATATTTTGCCGACGTAAAGCTCGGCAGCGGCGTCGAGACGTTGCGCCAAACGCATATCAAGGATTTGGCATTGACCGCGGGAGGTCGTTTCGGAGCCAAGGGGGGTGATTACACCCCGTTCAGCGCACTCGGCATTTTTTCCTACTACGAAGACCGACGCGGGGTCGACGATTTGGAGGAAGCCTATACCGATATGCAGACCGCAGGCGTCCCAGACAGGGCTCAAGTAACGTGGGACCAGCGCTACTATCGCCAACATAAAAAGCGGCATGTCTATGGCGCAGAATTGGGTTATTCGCCTGACGCCGATAACAAGTGGTATTTGCGGTACTACGATTTCGGAATCGTGCAGGATTACAATCGAAACGAGCTTCAGTTCAATCTTTCGGGAAACCCAACGGTTAACCCCGACGGCAGTTTTTCCGATACGGCGACGGCGCAGAAGGACTATCGCAGCACCTCCGAGACCTTCGATACGCGCGTGGCTCAGATTGGCGGCAGCAACGATCTCGAGAAGGTGAAACTGGATTACTTCGTCGCGCACACCCAGGGTTCTTACGACAAGCCGTTTGACCAGATACCGGTTTGGGCTAGTTCCGGAACATCGACCGTCACTTATAATAATCAGAACTCTAATTTCCCATCCATCACCGTCAACAGCGGCGCAAATCCCTACGACATCGCCAGCTATGGCAACCTGTCGCAATTTGGCAATAGCACTCAAAAGAGCGTTACCAGGGATTGGTCCTCGAAACTCAATATAGCGATACCCACGCGTTTGACGACATACCCTACCGAGGAATTGAAATTCGGATTGGGCGCGCGTGTCCGCGAGTTCGACCAGAATGTGACTACCTATACCGCCACTGCGCTGCCCTCGATCCCTTTATCCACTGCGACACCCGGGGGCCCGCTTGCCTATTACGATGGTCACTACCAAATGGGGCCACTGATCAGCGCAGCAGCCGTCAGCACCGCCTTTGCGAACGGCGCCGGTTTCGCCAATGATCCCGTCATAGATGCGGCAAACGGCGCACGCGCCAGCTACAACGTCACCGAAGATGTGTATGCCGGCTATGGTCAATACCAATTTGGTTTTGGCAAGCTCGGCATCTTTAGCGGCTTAAGAGTCGAATCGACTCGCGAGAAATTCAATGCGTTCGCGGTGAACGATCAGAACGTCATCCAGCCGGTATCCAGCGCGCACAACTACACGGACTTCCTGCCTTCGCTGCAGACTCGCTACGAATTCACTCCATCGATAGTGGGGCGCGCGATATATTCCAGCACCATCGCGAGGCCCGGTTATAACCAGCAGAGCCCGAGCCTCAATATCAATTTGCCGGCGAACTTAGTGTCGCAAGGGAACTCCGACATTAGGCCCACTCACTCTCACAACATCGATCTATCGATTGAGAACTACCTGCAGAATGGCGGAGTCGTGTCGTTCGGCCTGTTTTACAAGGATTTGCACGACTACATAGTGCCAACCGCCACCACACAGGTGTTCCCGAATACTGGGATATTCGCCGGCTTTACCGGTCCGGTGAAGGTAATTACGTTCAAAAACCTGCCGAAATCGCGCACCATGGGTTACGAGCTCGATGCCGAGTACCGGTTCGCGCAGCTTCCGGGATGGTGGAATGGGTTCGGAACGTCATTTAATTGGACCGGAATCAGCTCGCGGATCGAAGAACGCCCCGGCGAATTCACGTCCCTGCCGTCGACTGCGAAAAACACCGGCAACGCAACGTTGTTCTACGAGATCCCTCATGTCCTGGACCTGCGCATCGGAGCCAATTACATTGCTCGCAGCCTGTTCGCCATCGGCGGCTCCTCGGCAACAGACATTTACTCTGAGGCGCGCACCTCGTTGGATTTTGGATCTCGGTATTTCATTACCGACGTTTTCAGCGTTTATCTGAATGCCAAAAACCTCACCAATACGCCATTAAAATATACTGAAGGCAGTCGTGGCCGTCCCAATCAGCGAGAGTTTTATCGCGAGACCATACAACTTGGGGTGCTTTTGAACTTTTAGCCTCCCCTACGCCAAGTCGTGCAGCGCAAGGAAGGCATGACCGCGCAACAGCGCAGTCTGAGCCTCCCACTGCTCTCTCGGCGAAAGTTCCGCGAGGTAGCGAGTTTCATCCGCGGCATAGGTCGCAATCGGCAGCCCGTCGCGGTACAGCAGCCGATTGCCGGCGAGCGAAGCCAACCGCGCGCCGGGCGTAATGATGCCGATCAAATTCAACGGATCTGCGGCCGACAGCGATACGTACTGCCCCGCATGCGGCTTGCGGCGCACGTCGCGCAGAAGACCGACGGCCTCGGGCGTCGCGTATTGCTCGCCCGAGAAGCCGGCGACGAACCGTCCGCCGCGAATCTCGCCGCGTGCCTCCAGTCGGCGGCAGCACATGAGAATGTCGCGCCACGGCGGCAGCCATTCAGCCTCGCGGCCTAGGAGTTTCCAGAAGAGCACGCCCCAGCGACGCAGCAGGGTGCGCACGACTTCTTCGACCGCCTCGTCACGGCGATTCGCCGTGCCACCGGGTCGGCGCACCAGCGCCCAGCGACCCGCGTCCGCCATGCCGAACAATGCCAGCCGGCGCTTGCGGCGCGCGGCGTAAGAGCTCGACTTGCCGCGGCGACCACTCGGCAACAGCAGCACGCGCAGGCCGGCGAAGCTGTCGGAGTTCACCACACCAAGAGCCACGAGTTCGGCCAGGGCGCCCTCCACTTCCACGGGGAGCATGCACACCTGCTCGGCGATTTCGTCGAAGAACGAGGCGCCATGCTCCCGTATGCATGCGGCCACCACCTGAGCTCTCGATGTCAGATGAGCTGGCGCGGATTGATCGGTCAGTGTGGCCCACAGCGGCACATTGCGCCGGGCCAGCAAGGTGATGGGCGTGGATCGAACCGGCGATGCACCGCGGCTGCGTTCCGCCTCCGCGATGGGCACGCTGGATTGAGGCGCGGCGCGAGCGGCGAGCCGCGCCCAGATGACCCGGCCCGCGCGGCAATGCTCGTCCAGCCATTGCGGTTCATACTCCGCAATGCGCGATGGAATGATCTGTGTTTCCCACGCGCCGGCCGGCGCCTCGAAACCTTCGAGCTGTATGAGCACCGCCGCCAGCGCATCGGACCCCTGCATGCGCGACTCCGGCAAAACCCGCTGCCATTCGCAAAGAAACCGCAGAAAGTCCCGCGCCTGCACGGGCTCGATCTCGGCGCGCAGTCGCCTGACGGTGTAGCGATGAATTCGCGCCAGCAGTCGCCGTTCGCACCATTCTTCTTCTGCAATGCTCGAGTCCTGAAGAACGCCCAAGCCTTGCGCAGCACCCGGCTTCGACGCAGCGGCGTCCGCCGCCGCGCTCGCGCCAAAGCGACCTCGCATGGCAAAGCCCTCGCCCTCCAGTGCGGCCAAAGCGATATTGATGCTCGACCGGGGCAGACTCAGCGAATCGGCAATGGCCGATGCCGTGACCGGCCCCAAACCCTCGAGGCGCCCGCGCACGATCTCAACCATGGATTCGTCCGACACCGGCCCAGGCTCGAACAGCGCACGTCTCTCAGTCGCCACCCACAACACCGGGCGCTGTCCATGATTCGGCACCGCGCCGGGCGGCGGCTCAATCGATAGCCGCGCGACGCGCCCGTCCGTGGCGAGCGTATCCATCAATGAAGGCCACGCCGGGATGCTGCACCGCTCTTCCTCGGTCAGGAATGTCAGCCACAGCAGCGCATCATGCAGCTCATCGGGCGTGGTTGCATCGGGCCATGCCTCGGCGCGAACGCGCGCTATAGCTTCCGAATCGAGCTTGCCGGTGTCGGCGGCCTGCTTCGGATCCAGCCAGCGGCGACTCATCACCGCCTGAGTGCGCCGCTCTTCGAGCGGCGCATCGTCGAGATAGGCATAGGGGCGCGCGTTCAATGCCTCGAGAGCGAGCGGTGAAGGCTGCGTCAGATCGCAGGCCACGACGCGGATGTCTCCTCCTTCGAGCTTGCGCAGCACGTCTTCGAAACGGTCGATGTCCATCGCGTCCTCGAGACAATCGCGAATCGTTTGGCGCACCAAGGGATGATCGGGAATTTCGATCTCCCCCGGCAGATTCTCGGCGCAGGCCACCTGATCGGGGAACACAGAGGCCAGCAAATCCTCGGCATTCATTCGCGCGATTTGCGGAGGGATTTTCTTGCCGCCGCGAAAGCGCGGCAGCGCGAGCGCTATGCCCGCGTCCCAGCGCCAGCGAACTTCGAACATCGGCGCCGCGCACAGCGCCTGCACGAGCACGTGACGAACCGAATTCGAACTCAAGAACCGCGCCGCCTCCGCCAGCTCGAAACTATGCGCATCAGTCAACGACAGCACGACGTGATCTTCGGTCGCTGCCGCCTGCAATTCGAAGTTGAACGTCCGGCAAAACCGCTTGCGCAGGGACAGTCCCCAGGCGCGATTCACGCGGCTGCCGAATGGCGAGTGAATGACCAGCTGCATGCCGCCCGATTCGTCGAAGAAGCGCTCGAAAACCACGGTTTCGAACGTCGGCAGGCAGCCCAGCGCCGCGCGGCCCGCGCTCAAGTATTGCACCAATTGCAAAGCCGCTGCTTCATCAAGCCCGACGGTCTCGACCAGCCACCGCATCGCGGAAGCCGTTTCATTCACGGCGGCGACATCCTGATCAGAGCGCTGTCCGGCTTCCGTGCGCCTCGCACCGTCCTGATGCTGCCCGCCTTCCGGGTTGTGCCCACCCCCGCCTCGCCGGCGACCTTCCAGCCGCTGTTCGACTTCCTGCCTGAACCTCGATACCGCCGCCGACAAATCCTCGGTGCGGCCCGGTGCCTCGCCCAGCCAGAACGGTATGGAAGGCGATTGGCCGTGCGCATCCTCGACGCGCACCGTGCCCCGCTCCACCCGCAATATTCGATACGAGGTATTACCCAATTGGAACACATCGCCTTGCAGGCTCTCGACCGCAAAGTCCTCGTTCACGCTGCCGACCAGAATACCTTCCGGCTCGAGCATCACCTTGTAATCGGCGTTGTCCGGGATGGCGCCCCCCGAGGTGAGCGCCGTCAGCCGCGCACCCTTGCGCGGGCGCAGCATCTTGTTCACCGCGTCGTGGTGCAGTAGCGCCCCGCGACGCCCGCGGCGGGTGCTGAAGCCCGCCGCCAGCATGCGCACGCACTCGTCGAATTCCTCGCGTCGCAATTCCCGATAGGGATACGCTCTGCGCACCAGATCGAACAAATCATCCTCGGCCCATTCGCGCGCCGACACTTCGGCAGTGATCTGCTGAGCAAGCACATCAAGCGCATTCTGCGGAATTTTCAAGCGGTCCAATTCGCCGCGGCGCACCGCATCCAGCAGCGCCGCGCACTCCACCAGCTCGTCGCGCGAAAGCGGGAACAGCCGGCCCTTGGAGATACCACCCACCGAATGGCCGGCGCGTCCCACGCGCTGCAGAAAGGCGTTGATGGACCGCGTCGAGCCGATTTGACAGACTAGGTCCACATCTCCGATATCTATTCCAAGTTCAAGCGACGCTGTCGCTACTAGCACCTGCAACTCACCGCGCTTCAAGCGCTGCTCGGCGTTGAGGCGGCGCTCTTTGGAAAGACTGCCGTGATGCGCGGCAACGTTTTCCTCGCCCAGCCTTTCCGAGAGATGACGCGCCAGCCGCTCCGCCAGCCGGCGCGTGTTCACGAACACCAGGGTGGTGCGATGCTCGCGGATGAGCTCGGCAAGGCGGTTATAGACCTGCGTCCACACCTCGCCCGACATCACTGCCTCGAGCGGCGCCGGCGGCAGTTCCAGCGCCAGATCGCGGCTGCGAGCGTGTCCGCTATCGATGATGGTGCAGTGGTCGGTGTCCGCGCCGACCAGGAATCTTGCTACCTCTTCGATGGGCTTCTGCGTCGCGGATAAGCCCACCCGCGTCACTGTGCGCGCCGTCAGCGCCTGCATTCGCTCCAGTGAAAGAGCCAGATGTGCGCCCCGCTTGTTGCCCGCGATCGCGTGAATCTCATCGACAATCACGGTGCGGCAGGTTGAGAGCATGCTGCGGCCGGATTGCGAGCCCAACAAGATATATAGCGATTCGGGTGTGGTCACAACAATGTGCGGTGCCCTGCGCCGCATGCCGGCACGCTCGGCCTGCGAGGTGTCGCCGGTGCGCACCACGGCGCGGATTGCCACATCGGGCAAGTTCAGCGCGGCGAGTTCTTCACGGAGCCCCTTGAGCGGCGCATCGAGATTGCGTTGAATGTCGTTCGACAGGGCCTTCAGTGGCGACACATAGACGACACGGGTTTCGTCCGGCAGCGGCCCTTCCATGCCCTCTTTGACGAGCTGGTCTATTGCGGCGAGAAAAGCTGCGAAAGTCTTGCCCGATCCGGTCGGCGCAGCCACCAATACATGCCGTCCCGACTGCAGCGCGGGCCATGCTCGCTCCTGCGCGGGAGTGGGCGCATTGAAAGTCCGCGAGAACCAGGCGGCAATGGCTGGATGAAAGGGAATCAAGGGCGTTCATCGTATTCAGCAGGGGGCCTCTAGCATAACCCCGTGCAACGGCGATGCACAGCGAATCGATGGTAATCAGCGTGCTTGTGGCAAGCCACGGAGCCGCGGCGAACGGATGAGAAAACTTATCCCTAAAAGCACCTGGGAGTAAGCCTTTTTTGCGATAATACTCGTACCGACAGGCATATATAACTCGTGACAGGGAATAGGAACACCCGCCGACAATTTCGTTCATTCTCGCAATACAAATATGTCCGCTACCCGCCCCTTGAGTCCTTGGTTAGTCGCGCTGCTCGCAATCGCTTGCGCGATGGCTGCGACCGCATCGCAAGCGCCGCTTACGACCACCAGCGCCGTCCGCCGCGGCGGAATCTGGAAGGCTGCCGTACCGCGGACACCGATGCAGGGTGAATTCGAAAATCTCGATCCGCTCGGAGTCGCTGCGGGAGCAAGAATCAAGGCGGACTGCTCCCTCAATTGGATTGATCCGAACGACGGCAAGCGGTACTGCTTTTCAAGCGGTACCTCGCTCGAGTTTTTCCTGTATCAGCCACAAACATATCTCGGGCGCGCACGAGCTGCGTGGCGGAATATGAACCGGCACATCAAACAAAAATAGGCGGCGCAATCTCTGCGCCGCCAATTCCAAACCACTTCTCGATCTCCCCAGGGTCAGAAGAACAGGATGCCTCCCAACACGTAATCGTTTTCCTTGGCCGAATTGCCGTTCCAGGCTTCGGCCTTGGTATGGACGAACTCACCAACCAGAGTGACGCTCTTCGTTAGACTGTAATATACGCCGATTACACCCGACGAGTTGCGCTTGAGCAAATCGTTTGTGGCTTGGCCGGCTTGCTCATCGTTGGCGAGCTTCAGATCGGATATGCCGTAGCTCAGACCCACTTTCACTTTGTCGTATTTGTAAGTCCCCTGTACGTAACCGCCGTCGGATTTGCGTTTGTCGCCGGAAGCGGAGGTCGGCAGAATGTACAAGCCCGTTGTTCCCACTCCCTTGCCGGTGTACCCGTACAGCACCCCCTCAAAACCGGCGACATCAAGTTTGACGCCTGCGTCGACGGCAGTACCGTTGAAGCTCGTTGATATTCCCGCCGCCGTGTCGCCGGCGATGGCCGCGGAATTGGCCTTCAATTTCTGGGTTACGACGTCGAACCAAACCTTGCCGGTCGGTGCGTCGCTCTTCGGGTCTCCCCACGCGTACGCAAGCCCCGCTTGCATCTGCGGCGAATTATGGGATGTGTATCCAGGCGTATTCAATGGCTGGAAAATGCCGATAGATCCGCTGAATCCGCTGAAGTTTGCCGTGGTGTAGGTGATCTGCGGCTCCCAGTCGGTGTATATATACCCAAGGCCGATACGGCCGAGGCTGGTATTGCTTGGCGCGGCATTGTTCCCAGCTGATCCAACTCCCAGCAAGGTCATGTCGTCGAGGATTGCATCCTTGCCGAACAGACCGATGTCGCGTCCCATCTTCACGGTGCCCCAACCGGCGTCTCCGAAGGTAAAGAACGCTTGGCGCGCATCGATACCGGGAGCCGCCAATGCAGACGGTTGACCTGGCCCATTGACGCCCGCCGCGGCGGAGCTATTGATGCCGGGATAGAAACCGATGGTCACGTCGATATCGAAGTCGGATTGCCGTGTGGTTGCGCTGAACACGATCGCGGCGGGCAGCAAGCCGTTGCGAACCGCCGCGGAGTGATCGCCCGTGCAAGCGAGACCGCCCGTTACTGCGGTGGTCGAGCTCGGAGTGTCGCAATTCGATCCCACAAAGAACGCATTCACATTGCCGCCGAAATCTATTTTCCAATCGCCGGCGCTGACGTCAATTCCGGCGACCGCTCTTAGATTTGGATTTATCCACAGTGCTGCGCCGGCCGCGATCGCGAGCTTGGTACGCGTATTCATAAAAGCTCCCTCCGTTTCGAGTTCCTTGCTGACGTCGACGACTGCGACACCGTTGCCGCAGCCAGCCGCTGCTTTTCCCGCAGTTGCCAAACGCCATGCGGCGTTGGGTGACGCTTTGGTCAAAACGTGTGCAAGAGACGTACCAATGAAGCATCCATGGATGTATCCAGAATCAGAGAGCCGCCCGCCTCGCCTACTGCTTCTGCGCCCCGAGCGGGGCCAGCACTTCGCTGGAGGTGCGGCTCAATGCGGTTTTAGCGCAATCGAGGGTCGCTGCGTTGCGCGGATATCCGCACTGCGGTGTCACGCCGCATGATCAGATTTGTCGCACTCTGTGTTGGATTAGATACAGAGACTCAATCGCGCCGGCCGGCATTCAGGCGCATTCGTCTGCAGGCCGCGGCGGCCCAGGCTGCTTCATTTTTGAAGCATAAACTGTGGCGGATCAGAAACACCGAGTGTCGCACTCACTGTTTCGCATTATGTCTCGCATCGCAAGTAGTTGATCAGCCAGCCTTCTGCGCGCTCGAGCCAAGCTGGCACGCTTGCTGCTTGTGGGTATACACGGCGCCGGACGCAGTCTGCTTGGGTGGGAAACAATTTCACACAGAATTTCTTTTGATGAGGAGCTCAAATCCATGAAGACGAGAGCGGCTGTTGCCTGGGAAGCCGATAAACCGCTGCGTATCGAAGCCGTGGATTTGGCGGGACCGAAAGCAGGCGAGGTGCTGGTGCGCATCGTTGCTACGGGCGTGTGCCATACCGATGCATTCACGCTCTCCGGCGCAGATCCCGAGGGACAGTTTCCGGTGATTCTGGGACATGAAGGCGGCGGCATCGTGCAAGAGGTGGGCGCCGGCGTGACCAGTGTCAGGGCCGGCGATCATGTGATCCCTCTGTATACTCCTGAATGCGGAACCTGTGAATTTTGCGGGTCCGCCAAGACGAATTTGTGCCAGCGAATCCGCATTACCCAGGGCAAGGGAGTGATGCCGGACGGCACTTCACGATTTTCATTCAAGGGTAAAACCCTGCTGCACTACATGGGGACCAGCACATTCTCCGAGTACACGGTCCTGCCGGAGATCTCGGTCGCAAAAATCAACCCGAAGGCGCCACTCGACAAGGTGTGCCTGCTCGGCTGCGGCATCACCACCGGCATCGGTGCGGTGCTGAATACCGCGAAAGTCACGCCGGGTTCGACGGTTGCGGTGTTCGGCCTTGGAGGAATCGGCCTGTCGGTTGTGCAGGGCGCAGTGATGGCCAAGGCTTCGCGCATCATCGCGGTCGACTTGAATCCGAACAAGTGGACCATGGCCAAGGCCCTCGGCGCGACCGAATATGTCAATCCCAAGGACTACGATAAGCCCATTCAGCAGGTCATCGTCGACTTGACCAACGGTGGCGTGGACTACTCGTTCGAGTGCATAGGCAATGTTCATGTCATGCGGTCGGCGCTGGAGTCTTGTCACAAGGGCTGGGGCGAATCGGTTATCATCAGCGTCGCCGGCGCGGGACAAGAAATATCGACCCGCCCGTTCCAATTGGTCACCGGTCGGGTCTGGCGCGGCTCGGCGTTCGGCGGCGTGAAAGGCCGATCGCAATTGCCGGGCTACGTCGATCGGTATCTCGGCGGCGAGATCAAGATCGACGAGATGATCAGCGAAGTGCTGCCATTAGAAGAGATCAACGATGCCTTCGAGTTGATGCATGCAGGCAAGGTTATTCGGTCCGTGATCAAGTATTGATAGAACTTAAGTTAACTTGGGAGGAAGAATCATGGCAGTTTCAATTCATCCGTTGGTCGACAGCGGCATCAAGCAGGGATCGAAGGATTTCGCTGGGGGAACCTTGACCTGCAAGTGTACGGACAAGCCCGTCAAGGTGTCGATCGGTGCGCAGATCGCGCACAACCATGCCTGCGGCTGCACCAAGTGCTGGAAGCCCAAAGGAGCGGCCTTTTCGGTGGTGGCGGTCGTGTCGAAGGACAAGGTGAAAGTTACGCAGAACGGCGACAAGTTAGGTGTAGTCGATCCGTCGGCCACCATTCAGCGTCACGCATGCAAGGCGTGCGGCGTACACATGTTCGGTCGTATCGAGAACGGCAAGCACGCGTTTTATGGCCTCGATTTCATTCACCCGGAATTGTCGACGGAATCGGGTTGGGCGGCGCCCGGGTTTGCGGCCTTCGTCTCCTCGATCATCGAGTCGGGCGCGGATCCCGCGAACATGGGCGCGGTACGCAGCCGGCTCAAAGAGCTGGGATTGGAGCCTTACGATTGCTTGAATTCGCCGTTGATGGACGCACTTGCGACGCACGCGGCCAAACTTTCGGGCGTTCCAAAAGGCTGAGTTCGGATCGCCGCAAGCACGGTGCAACGCTGTCCGGATCGGCGGCGTTGCACCAAGGTCTTCGGCTATTGTTCGAGAACGATGCTGTGCTTGTGAATTTTACGGTACAGCGTATTGCGGCTGATACCCAGCGCCTGAGCGGTGCGGCTGATATTCCAGTGCATTCTTTCGAGTTCCCGCAATAGAGCTGCGCATTCGGCTTCGCGTAAAGCGGCGGACGGCAAGTTGGGCGCGGCCGCAGCAGCTTCCACGTTCGCCTCGGCGCTTGCCGGCGCGCTGGTCCGCGCCTCCATGTGAAGAATTTCCTGAGGCAGGTTCGGCAGCCGAATGATGCCGTCGCGGCATAGAGCCGAGGCGGTGCGCAGGGCGTTTCGAAGCTGGCGTATATTGCCGGGCCAAGAGTAATCCAAGAGTTTTTGGAACGCGTCCTCGGCGATCTGCATCGATTCCTGATCGGAGTTTTCCTCCTGCAGCAGCGTGTGAATCAGGTCCGCCTTGTCGCTGCGGTCGCGCAATAGCGGCAAGTGCAATGTGATGCCATTCAAACGGTAGTACAGATCCTCGCGAAATTCTCCGTCCGGAATCATGCGCAGAATATCGCGATGCGTGGCGCTAATCACGTGCAGGGTGATCGGGATGGCCTGGTCGCTGCCGAGCGGAACGACCTCACGTTCCTCGATGACGCGCAGCAGCCGAGTCTGGAGCATCAAAGGCATATCGCCGATTTCGTCCAGGAACAAGGTGCCGCCGTTGGATTGGAGAATCTTTCCGACCCGGCCCTCCTTCACAGCGCCCGTGAAGGCGCCACGCGTGTAGCCGAACAACTCGCTCTCGATCAGGCTCTCCGGTATGGCGGCGCAATTGACGGTCACAAATGGCTTGTCGAACCACACGCCACTGTAATGCAGGGCCTTGGCGAACGCCTCCTTACCGGTGCCGGTCGCGCCTTGCAGCAGAATAGGCACCTGCTTCGCGAACAACTTCCTGCCGAAGGCCAGGTTCTTGCGCATTTGCGCGTCTTCGCCAACGTGATGTTGTCCACGTCCACGCTGCGCCACATCGCGAGTTTCAGCCGCTGAATTGGCTGGGGCCGGTTCCAAGCTGCGCGCGGCTGGGCGCAGCGGCGCGCGAGCGATCGCAAAGAAACGCCGGCCATGCGCCAGGTCACGCACCGGCCAAATCGTGCTGGGTTCGAATTGGGCGCGCCGTTCCAGGGTTGCGAAGTCGAACTGAAAAAATTTTTCGATGGGATCACCGACCAGCGCCCTGCGCGTCGAGCAGCCTAACTGCAGAAGCGCACTTTCGTTGACCGCACGAATATGGCCGGACGCGTCAATGGCAACCAGCGCTTCGTGCAACAGTCCGACGAACTCAGGCCGGCTGTGAAAGCGCAAGATCCAGGACTGGCTGAACTCATTCAGGAAGTTCCAGCGGGATATGAGGTGGGCCGACATGTTCACCAGAGCCATGGTATGACGCTGAATCAGCCGGCTGTCGCTGGAATTGGCCGTGGAGGCATCGAGTACGGCGATGATCGAGCCGTGTGGATCAAGAATCGGCGCGCCGGAGCACGACAGGGAGAGATTGTAGCCGCGAAAGTGCTCCTCGCGGTGCACGGTCACGGGACACCCTTCGGCCAGGCAGGTACCGATGCCATTGGTCCCTTCGTGCCTTTCGTCCCACAGTGCGCCCAGCGACAAACCTGCCTCACGGAAGTCGCGCTGCAAAGTCGGATCGGTAATGGTCGTCAGCACCACGCCTTGGGTATCCGACAAAATGACCGCAAATCCAGACCCGGCAATCTGTTCGTAGAGACTCTCCATCTCCGCGCGCGCCACCGGCAGCAGTTCTCCCATGCGCTGTTGCAGTTCCTTCAGCGATTGGGAATTGAGCACGCTATTTTGCCGCGGCGCCGACGGCTCAATGCCGTATTCCCGAAGACATCGATACCAGGACCGCGTGACATGCGGCTCGATGCCGGCCGGCTGCAGTCCGTTCTGGACGACATGAATTATGCGCGACGCGTGGCTCGCAGCGAGATTCAGGTTCGTCATGACGTCCCCCGCGTGACAGCTAATCCATGCTCAAACAAATTCTCATTCGTTGCGAAACACCGACAGTAGTGCGTTCCAGCGAAGGGTCGCATCCCCGTTCAAAGCCTGGCCCCTTTGCATGCGTCGCGCAATCTGCACCGCAACATCTCATTCTTGATCAGGGGGAGTTCCAAATTTATAGGCGGGATCGCCGCTATATCGGGAGCGGACGAAGACCAATATTTTCCAAAGTTCGTCGGCAGTCTTAACGATGGCGCCGAAAGGCGGCATAGGGCCCACGACGTTTTCCCGGCCTTTGCGGGTATACCCCTGTTTTTGAAGCTCATCGCTGCCGAGAACGACCAGCCGAAATAACGTGTCGTCATCGCCGCCATAAACCCAAACATCGTTGGTCAGCGGTGGACATATGCCGCCGCCGCCGCCGCCGCCATGGCAACCGCTGCAGGCGTAGCTCAATAAGAAATGCCCGCCCTGTGCCACGGCATCGGCTTGAGTGTCTTTGTAGGGGTTCACCAGCTTGCCCTTCGGTGCGCTATCCACCAGTTCCCTCGGCGAGATCTTGCTGTAGTCCACCGATGCCGGTGCAGGGTCGGCCCACACCCTTCCTAAGGTGCACAGCGCGGTCACGCCGGCGAATATCGCAACCGCTACTACAACCAGAACGCCTCGTCTCACTGCGTCTCTCCTTTCACGACTTCGACCACAGCCTCACTATTGTTGGCCTGTGCGATGCTGAGCGCGGTACGGCCATCCTCACTGCGTGCGTTGACGTTGGCCCCCGATTCTAGCAGCAACCTAACAAGGGCCGGGCGATTGCCGGCGGCGGCTATCATCAGAGCGGTGACGCCTCCGGGATTGGCGGCATTTACTTGCGCGCCGCGCTTGATCAGCGACGCCGCAATATCAGCCGAGCCTGAAATCGACGCGAGCATCAACGAGGTATATCCGCCATTTGCGACCGGCGCGTTGACATCGGCGCCCGCGTCAAGCAATGCCCGCACTGCCTTGACCTTGGCGTTTTGCACGGCGATGGCCAGCGACGTCAATCCGTCATGATCGGCCGAATCCAATTTTGCGCCGGCGCCGAGCAACGTATTGATCAACACCGGCTGATCATTCCAAGAGGCGTACATGAGCGGCGTCCAGCCGCTTCGATCGGACAGATTCGGCTTCGCCTTGTGCCCCAACAGGTAGGTTGCCACCGCACTGAAGCCGAAGCGCGAGGCGTTAACCAGGGCCGGGTGACCTTCACCGTCAACTGCGTCGACATGCGCCCCGAGGCCCACCAGATAACGCACGCGATCGAGGTCGTCAGCCACGATGGCGTTGTTCAATTCCTCGTCCGGGTTTGCCCCCTCGGCAAGCCATCGCTTGAGGTCTGTCATTCTTGCACGCTGTGCCTTGGCGTCGATCGTGGCGGTATGCACACTAGGCGTTGAGGGTTGGTACGGCCCATGCGCAGGCAGATCACCGGATATCAGGCACTCATCGCACTTCACCAGCGGCACACCGAAGTCGACGAGAATTTTCTGTATTTCGCCTTTATGCGTTTCGACAGCCCGCTCGATGGCTGCTTTTATATCCGGCCGGCCCCGCGGCACCGCGAGCGCCATATCGAACTCCATCGGAACCTTATCTTCCATCATATTGACCGGCTGGATGATTAACGGCGCCTTTACAATCGCCTTGTAGTAGCCGGCCATGGGGCCCCAAGCCGCGGCGATATCCAGGCCGCCATCGATAACCTGCTGAACCTGGTAGGACGGTTGGTTGTCTGCCACGATATCGGCGTTGTGGCTCAAATAGTGAATCACGGTATTGGAGACCACGTGATGATCTGCCAGCGCCTGGCGAATCGCAGAGACTTGAAACACGCCGACCCGGAGTTTCTTCAGAGCGGTATCATCCAGACTTTTGATGCTGAGCCCCGTGTCGCTGCGGTAAGCCAGAACGAAGGTCGAACGGTACAAAGCGGTAAGCACCATCGCGCCTTCCGTGTCGGTCGCCATATCCATCCATAGGTCGCAGTTGCCCTCGCTCAAGGTCGTGCGCATGAGCCCTCGCTCGACCGACGGCCGCCAGTAGTACTGCACGCCGGTGCCCAGAGCCGCACCGATCACCTCTGCGATCTTGTTCTCGAATCCCTCACCTTTCTGATTGGATAAGGGCATGTTGCCGGGATCGGCGCAGACAGTCAGCGATTTCAGCTCGTTCGCGGTGGCCGCAGCGCTTGCCGCCAACAAACCAGCGATTAGGGCCAATCGCCGGGTAATCCCCGTAGTGTTGTTGCTCAATTCTGATCTCCAAAGAAAAGCCCGGTGGCTCATGTCACCGGGCGAGTTCCCTAACGCCAACCTTGAATCAACTCGGCTATTCACCCAGCCTGAACGTATACAGGGTACCGCCCTGCGGAATGTGGCTGAGATTGGCTGCCTTCGTCATTGCGGTGGCGCCGATGGCGCCAAACTTGTCGTTGAGATCCAATCCCGCGGTTACCGGCAGTCCGATCCAGCCGCCGATACCTGACCACACCGATACATACTGTTTGCCTTTCACCGAATACGTGATCGGGTTGCCGATGATGCCGGAACCGAGTTTCTTGGACCACAACACCTTGCCGGTGTCCCGATCCACCGCGCGGAAGTCACCCCCCAAGCTGCCGTAGAAAGCCAAACCGCCGCCGGTCACCAGTGCGCCGCCCCAGTTTGGATACGAATCGGGAATCTCCCACTCAGTCTTTCCGGTCACCACGTTGAACTTCTTGAACTTGCCTGTTACGCCGGGTTTCTCGGGATACATGTAGACATTGGCAAACACGTAAACTGTTCCCTGCGTGGTGTGCGAGCGTGCCTGTGGCTCGAGTTCCATGCACCAGTTGTTGGTCGGCACATAGAAATTGGTTGGATCGCTAGGATCCACCGCCACCGGCTGTTGGTCCTTGCCGCCCATGGCGGACGGGCAGGCCTGAGTGTTCTCACCCACTTTGAGCGGAGAATGCTCCGGCACTTTGACCGGCCGGCCGGTTTTCATGTCGATCTTTTCGGCCCAGTTTACGGTGACGTATTTGTTGGCGCGCAACAGTGTGCCGTCCGTGCGGTCGAACACATAGGCGAATCCGTTGCGGTCGAAATGCACGAGGGCTTTGCGTGCCTTGCCGTCGACATTCATGTCCACCAGCACGACTTCATTGATGCCGTCATAGTCCCACTGGTCGAAGGGAGTCATCTGGTAGACCCATTCGGCCTCGCCGGTATCGACGTTGCGGGCGAAGATGCTCATGGACCATTTATTGTCGAACTTGCCGCTGTTGCAATTGGCCTGCGTCAGCGGTTCGGCACAGCGGAACTGCGGCGACCACAGACCGGGGTTGCCGGTACCGTAGTAAACCAGGTGCAGCGCCGGATCGTAGGCGTACCAGCCCCACGCCGCCCCGCCACCCCGTTTCCACTCATCGCCGACGAAGGTGCTCACGCCCAGGTCCTTGCCCGCGGTACCGTACTCCGGATGCTTCTTGTTGGTGTTGGGCGTCAGGCACACATCTTTGTCGGTGCCAGTGGAATGACACTCCCACACCTTCTTGCCGTCGGCCAGGTTGTATGCGGTGACGCGGCCGCGAGCCGCAAATTCATCGCCGCCGAAGCCGATAATGACCTTGTCGTTCGCGATAATCGGCGCCGGCGTGATGGTCTCGCCCTTATCCGGGTGTGCGTGCTTGACGACCCATAGCTCCTTGCCCGTCATGGCATCCAGAGCGATGACATAACCATCCAAGGTGCCGAACACGAGTTTACCGTCGGCATACGACATGCCGCGGTTGACGGTGTCGCAGCAGGCCCGAGGCACCGCGGATTCGTCGCGGCCACTGGTCTTGGTGTAGTTCCACACCTGCGCCGGCTGATCCGGATCAGTGAGGTCGAGTCCTTGAAGTATATTTGGCCAACCGCTCTCGATGAACATCATCGGCTTGCCACCGACATTCTCGATCACCAGGGGCTGTCCTTCATGACCGCGCAAGGTGCCGCTCGATTGCGCCCAAACCATGTTCAGGCCTTTGACGTTGCCGGTGTTGATCTCTTTGAGTGAACTGTAGCGGGTCTGATTCAAATTGCCCGCCGGCGCGCCCCATTGATTGGGGTCGCTGAAACGTTGGAACTGCTCGGAATCCGATGCGGCCATCGCTGCACCATAGGTCGTTACAAGCGCTGCGACGGCGTAAAGTGTCTTGACCTGACGTTTTGACCTAAGCCATTTCATCTCAATTCTCCTTACTTGTATTTGTACAGCCGCAACCCACCCGCGACCAGTCTGATCCCAATGAGATGGCAAGTCAGCGATTCATTACCGCCTTGGGCCGCACTTGGAAATAGCAATGCCTATGCCATCCGCTGCAATTGCCAAAATAAAATAGAACACACACAGAAGTCTTTCCAAATCATGTGTTTACGATTTACCGTTGAGGGGTGTGTGCTGTCCTGCACTGCGAACTGTGTCATGCCCGTGACAGTGGAGCAGTTGCGATGCGCCGTTCTCGAGTACAGCTGGTTGACGTATGCTTTTGCGGCAAGATACTCGACCTGACACTTTCCCGTCATTCCTCCGGCCGCGACATTCGACGTGTGATGCTGAAAGCGGAAGCGCATTCTTGAGGAACACATGACAATGGAAGGCATGACAACAGGCGGCGCCAAGCCTGCCCGGCACCGCCCATTTCGGCACGGCACCGGTTGGGCGCTATGGCTCGCGCTGCTGCCGGTCGAATCCACTCTACCGCGAACCCGAATCGACGCGGCGGATCCGCCGCAGGTACTGTTCGAGGATTTGTTCATCGCGGTGCAAAGCGCGCAAATCTATGCCGACGGCAAGGCATTTCCCGACGCGATTCCTAACGCGGCGCCGCGAGATATCTTGAAGCAATTTCATGCGGAGCGGCCCGATACGCCGGCCGCCCTCAAAAATTTCGTAGAGGCGCATTTCGCATGGCCTGCGCAGATCGCCGGTGCCCCTTCGCCGCCCGATCAGGTTTCCATCGTTGCGCACATCGATGGTCTGTGGGACTCTTTGACGCGCACCTCCGCCACCGCACCGCCCTACTCTTCTTTGTTGACGCTGCCGGAGCCCTACGTGGTTCCCGGCGGCCGCTTCCGCGAAATGTACTACTGGGACTCGTACTTCACCATGCTGGGGCTGGCGGAGAGCGGCCGCCACGACTTGGTGTGCGGCATGGTCCGGGATTTCGCCTACCTGATCGATACCTACGGTCATGTGCCGAACGGCGCGCGTACTTACTATTTGAGCCGCTCGCAGCCACCCTTCTTCTACGCCATGGTCGGCCTGGTCTCGCCCCAGGACCCCTCCGCTGCATTCGCGCAGTACCTACCGCAGCTACGCCGCGAATATGCTTTTTGGATGGATGGGGAGCACGGGTTGCGAGCCGGAGCGTCCCATCGGCGCGTGGTGGGCATGCCCGATGGATCCATCCTCAATCGATTCTGGGATGATAGGAATACGCCGCGCGATGAGTCCTATCTTGAGGACACGGAGCTCGCGCGCACCAGCAGGCGCCCCGGACCGTCATTGTATCGAGATATTCGCGCCGCGGCGGAGAGCGGCTGGGACTTCGGCTCGCGTTGGTTCGCCGACGGGCACTCGCGCGCGACCATGGATACCACGGAAATCGTGCCGGTTGATCTCAACAGCCTACTGTTCGGTTTGGAAAATGCCATCCATGCAGCCTGCGCGCGCCGCGGCGACCAGGCCTGTGCTCTTGAATTCGAAAGCCGAGCCGCCGCGCGTCGCGGCGCCATCGACCGCTATCTCTGGGATGCCTCCCAGGGGGTGTATCTCGATTATCGGTGGACAAAGAAAACCCGCGTGCCGCGGGTGTCCGCGGCCACGCTGTATCCATTATTCGTGGCCATGGCCTCCAAACCCCAGGCCGTCGCGGTGGCGGCAGTCACTACCCGCGATTTACTCAAGCCAGGCGGCATCGTGACCACCACCCTAAAAACCGGCCAGCAATGGGATTCCCCGAATGGTTGGGCGCCGCTGCAGTGGATCGCCATCGCGGGCTTGCGCGGCTACGATCAAACGCTACTCGCTGCGACCATCGCCTGCCGCTGGATGGCCAACGTGAATGTTGTCTACCAACAGAGCGGCAAACTGGTGGAGAAATACAATGTCGTGACCAGCGGCCGCAGCGGTGGCGGCGGTGAGTACCCGCTGCAAGACGGTTTCGGCTGGACCAATGGCGTGATGCGCAAGCTTATCTCGCTATATCCCGCGAACGCTGATCGGACGGCGCCGACTCAGTGTCCAAGCAGCTAATCGCGGGTCTGCCTGCATGCCTGTGCGGCGGCTTCGCGATCCTGCAGCTCACGCCACTGGATCTTGCCGGCACCCGACTTGGGAAGGGCCTCGACGAATTCGACGATTCGCGGATATTTATATGCCGCCATGTTCTGGCGGCACCAGTCGATGAGGGTCTGCGCATCTATCCGCCCCCGCCAATCCGGCGTGAGCACGACCACGGCCTTGACGGTCTCGCCGCGGTGCGCGTCATGGGTGCCGATGACGCAGGCTTCCAGAATCGCGGGATGCTGGTACATCAGGGATTCGACTTCCGTCGGCCATACCTTGTATCCGGAGGCATTGATCATGCGCTTCAGCCGGTCCACCATGAAGAAGTAACCGTCTTCGTCGACGCGGCCGAGATCACCGGTGCGCAAGAAGAGTTTACCGTCGATCTCGACCAGGGCCTTAGCGCTGTCCTCCGGTTTATTCCAGTAGCCCAGAAACACTTGCGGGCCGTGCGTGATGATTTCTCCGACCTCGCCGGCGGCCACTTCGCGCAAGGTGGCCGGGTCCACCACTCTCGAGTCGACGTCATAAATAGGGATGCCCAGGCACTGCTTCTTCGGACGCTCGCCGGGATTGAGATGAGTGGCACCCATGGTTTCCGATAGCCCGTACCCTTCGTAGTACGTCACGCCCATGTCAAGGAGCCGCTGTGCCACCGCTGCGGGCATGGCAGCGCCGCCCCCGGTCAGGCGGCGTATGGAGCTTAGGTCGTATTTCGCGATATCCGGGTTCGCGAAGAAGTCCTGAATCATCGTCGGGATGGCGGTCCAACTCGCAATTCGATATCGCTGCACGCACTCGGCGGCCGCATTGCGGTCCCAGCGAGGCAGCACGATCACGGTGTTGCCGACATACAGCGGACCATTCATACCGCCCTGCATACCGGTCACATGAAACAGGGGAGCCACTGCCATTAAGGTGATCTCGGGCTGCAATGCGAACCAGCGCATGCCCGCAATCAATGTATGCATGGCGCTGCGGTGCGTATGCATGCAGCCCTTGGGTTCTCCCGTGGTGCCGGAGGTGTAGGGCATCACGCATAAATCGTCCGGGCCGGCCGTGAGAGGCCCGGGCTGGGCGCCGCAGGCCAGCACATCGCGCCACGAGGTCACACCCGGAGCCGCAACATCCATGCGCGGCGTCGAGATAAAATCGGGCACCGCCAGATTGGTTGGCTGTTTTAGATAATCCGAATAGGCCGCGACGATGACCGACTTGAGAGTCGAGTACCCGAGCAATGGCTCGACGCGCGCAAACAGCTCCTGCGACACGATGGCGGCGTGCGCAGCTGAGTCCTTCGCTAAGCGCAGAATTTCCTGCGTCAAATTCATGGGATTGAGCGGCACCACGACGGCGTTGGCACGCAGGATGCCATAGTAGCCGATGACGAACTGCGGGCTGTTCTGCATGAGCAGCAGCACGCGGTCGCCCCTGCGCACCCCGCATTCTCGCTCGAGAAAGCCCGCAACGCGCTGCGCCTCATCTAAGAATTCTGAAAACGTCACCGTCGTGTCGTAAAACACCATGAAAGGCTTGTCCGGATAGCGGCGCGCCGACACCTCGGCGTTGTAGAAAATGTTAGTGGCCGGCGCGATCAGATTGCGCATCGAATTGGCCGGCCAGAATTTGAAATGTCGATTCGACATCGATCCTAGGCGCCCTGCCGATAGCGCCCCAACTCCAGCTTGCCGATCTGCTCGCGATGCACTTCGTCCGGACCATCGGCAAAACGCAGCGTGCGCGCGGCTGCGTAGGCAGCCGCCAGTGGAAAGTCGTCGCTGACGCCGCCGCCGCCATGGACCTGAATGGCCCAATCAATGACCCGGCAGGCCATATTAGGCGCAGCGACCTTGATCATGGCGATCTCCTTCTTGGCGGCGCGGTTGCCCACGGTATCCATCATATAGGCGGCATTGAACACCAGCCAGCGCGCCTGGTCGATCAGGATCCGCGATTCAGCAATGCGCTCCAGCGTAACCCCCTGCTCGGATACGCGCCGGCCGAAGGCGACGCGCTGCTGAGCGCGCCTGCACATCATCTCCAGCGCCCGCTCGGCCAAGCCGATCAAGCGCATGCAATGATGGATGCGTCCCGGCCCCAGACGGCCCTGAGCGATTTCGAAGCCCCGCCCCTCACCCAACAGAATATTCTCCACGGGCACGCGCACGTCGACGAAATCGATCTGCGAGTGGCCGTGCGGCGCGTGATCGTAGCCGAACACATGAAGTTGGCGCAGGCGCCTGACGCCGGATGTGTTCATGGGCACCAGAATCATCGACTGCTGGCTGTGCAGCGCCGCCTCCTGATTGGTCTTGCCCATGAATATCAAGATTTCGCAGCGCGGATCGCCGGCGCCGGAAGTCCACCACTTGCGGCCGTTGATCACGTAGTGATCGCCGGCGCGCTGGATGGAGGACTGGATATTCGTGGCGTCGCTCGACGCCACGTCGGGTTCGGTCATCGCGAAGGCCGAACGGATTCGCCCATCGAGCAGTGGCGTCAGCCAGCGTGCTTGCTGCTCGGGGCTGGCGTAGCGGGCCAGCACTTCCATATTGCCCGTGTCGGGGGCCGAGCAATTGCAGGCCTCGGGCGCAAGATGCGAGCGCCCCATGATCTCGCATAATGGCGCATATTCGACATTGGAGAGTCCGGCGCCGTGCTCGGAGTGCGGCAGGAACAGATTCCACAGATTCTCCGCCCTTGCTGCGCGCTTCAGCTGCTCCATGATCGCGGTGGGCTGCCAGGGATTGCCGTCTCGCCGGTTCTTTTCCATTTCCGCGTCGAAGCGCGGTTCCGCCGGATAGACATGCGCGTCCATGAATCGCTGCAGTTTCTCCTGCAGGAGGCGAACTTTGTCGCTATGCGAAAAATCCATGCCTGATTTCCTCGTCGACTAAGCGTCGAATGATTGGCGCACCAGGTCCCATGCCTGCTCGGCCAGCGGCCGCGCGCGGCGGCCGGCCTGCAACGCAGTTGCGCTCGATGCGTTACCCTGAATGGCGCGCGCCAGCACGCCTTGCAGAATCCCCGTCAATCGGAACATGTTGAACGCCAGGTAATAGGTCCATTCCTGCCGCGGAACCGGCGCCCGGCCACGCAGCCTGCAGTAGTCGGCCACGCACTCGGCCTCGGTCGGAATCCGCAATGCCGCCAGATCCAAGCCGTCAAGACCTCGAAACAGTTCAGCCGATAAATGGTATCGCATACATAGATAGGCAAGATCGACCAGCGGCTGCCCTAACGTCGACAACTCCCAATCCAGCACCGCCAGTATTCGTGGTTCTGTCGGATGGAAGATCGCGTTATCGAGCCGGAAATCGCCGTGTACGATGCCGGTCTCCTCGTCGGCGGGAATGTGCTTGGGCAGCCACTCGATGAGTCGTTCGACCGCATCGATGGTCTCGGTTTCCGATGCTCGATATTGCTGTGTCCAGCGCGCCACTTGGCGCTCGATGTAGCGGCCGGACTTGCCATAGTCGCCCAAGCCCACGGCACCGTAGTCCACCGAGTGCAACGCGGCGATCACACGCGTCATTTCATCATAGATCGCGGGGCGCTCGAGGAGAGCCACCTCAGGCAGCGCGGCATCCCAGAACAGACGTCCCTGCACATAGTCCATAACATAGAACGCGGTGCCGATCACCGTCGAGTCCTCGCATAGAGCGTAGGCCTTCGCCACCGGCACGTCCGTACCCGCCAACGCCACGATAACCCGGTATTCGCGTTCGACGGCGTGCGCCGACGGCAGCAGTTTGCCGGGCGGCTTACGCCGGAGCACGTAGCGACGGTGGGCCGACTCTAGCAGAAACGTGGGATTGGATTGGCCGCCGGCGAATTGCCGCAGCTCGATGGGACTGGCGAAGCCCTCGATATGCGCCTGCATCCAGGCGGTGAGACGGGCCGTATCGACGGCGTGTTGGGCCGAGGGATGCCGCAATCCCGCGGCGGGGCTGCTCATAGGAGCGACGCGCCCCCGTCCACGGCAATGTATTGGCCCGTTACATGCCGCGACGCATCCGATGCCAGGTAAACCACGGCGCCCATCAGATCGGTATCGCCGCCGAGCCGCCCCAGCGGGGTTTGCCGGATCACCGATGCTTCGATCTTTTCAAGCAGGCCGCTCGACATTTTCGACGGGAAAAAGCCGGGGCAAATGGCATTGACGCGAATGCCGAACGATCCCCATTCCGCAGCGAGTACCCGCGTCAGATGCAAGGCCGCCGCCTTCGAAGTGTAGTAAGCGGCCGCCTTCATTTGCATTCCGACACGCAGCGCTGCGACGGAGGCCACGACGATGATGTTGCCGGAGCGCTGCGGTATGAAACACCGATTCGCTACCGCTTGGCTGAGCATGAACACGCCGGTGGCATTCAAGGTCATAACCTTGTTCCAGGCTTCGAGCGGATACTCCTCGGCCGGCGCGCCCCAACTTGTGCCGGCGTTGTTGACCAGGATATTGATCGCGCCGAAATGGCCGGCCACGGCCTCGACCAGCGCCGGGATCTGTTCCGGTTTGGTGAGGTCATTCACCACCGCCTGGGCATCGATGCCCTGCTTGGCGAGCTGCAGCTTGGCTTCCTCGAGTTCGGCGGGCTTGCGCGCACTTATCGCAATGCTGGCACCCATTTCACCAAGAGCCTGTGCCATCTGCAGCCCAAGGCCGCGCGAACCACCGGTGACCAGGGCCACCTTGCCCTGCAGCTCGAATAGTTCGCGCACCGTCATCCTAGGTCACCTCGAAAAGTCCCGCGGCACCCTGCCCGCCGCCGATGCACATGGTGACGACCACCAGCTTGGCGCCACGCCGCTTGCCTTCGATGAGCGCGTGTCCGGTGAGCCGTGCACCGCTGACCCCATACGGGTGACCGACAGCGATGGCGCCGCCGTTGACGTTCAAGCGCTCGTCAGGAATCCCCAACTTATCTCGACAGTAAAGCACCTGGCAGGCAAAGGCCTCGTTCAGTTCCCAAAGATCGATGTCGCTGACTTTATAACCGGTACGTTGCAAGAGGCGCGGCACCGCATAAATCGGGCCAATACCCATTTCATCGGGCTCGCAGCCGGCGACGGCGAAGCCGCGGAAGATTCCCAATGGTTTGAGGCCGCGCTGCTGCGCCAGCTTGCCGTCCATGACGACTACCGCACTGCTGCCGTCGGAGAACTGGCTGGCATTGCCGGCCGTCACGACTCCGCCCGGTATGGCCGGGCGAATCTGCGCGACGGCTTCCAGAGTGGTGTCGGGACGTATGCCCTCATCGCTGGCGATGGTCACCTCGCGCGTGCCCAGAATCCCGGTGGCCTTGTCGGCGACGCCCATCACAGTGGTCATCGGCACGATCTCGTCTTTGAACTTCCCCGCGGCCTGAGCCGCCGCCGCACGCAGCTGGCTGCGCACTCCGTACTCATCTTGGGCTTCCTTAGCGATGTGGTAACGCTTGGCCACCTGCTCGGCGGTCTGCAGCATGTTCCAGTACAGAGTCGGCTTATGCTCGATCAGCCATGGATCGCGGCGCATATGCGTGTTCGCTTCGTTCTGCACGCAGGAAATGCTCTCCACGCCGCCGGCAACGATCACCGTTGCCCCCTCGGTCATGATCCGTTGCGCCGCCAGCGCGATGGACTGCAGCCCCGAGCTGCAGAAGCGGTTAATGCTCAAGCCCGCCGTGGTCACAGGTAGCCCGGCGCGCAGGGCAATGGCGCGCGCGATATTGCCGCCGGTAGTTCCTTCTCCGAAGGTAGATCCGATGATGACGTCCTCGACCTCGGCGGGGTCGATACCAGCGCGCTCGACGGCGTGCCGCACCGAATGGGCTCCGAGCGTCGCTCCATACGTCATGTTGAAGGCACCCTTCCAACTCTTGCCGAGCCCGGTGCGCGCCGTAGATACAATCACCGCTTCTGTCACTTGGCTGATCCTTTGAATGCGCTGAAAGTCTGGCCTTCTTGGACCAAACGGGTGAGCAGAGGCGCCGGCGTCCATACAGCCGAATCGCTGCCCGGCCGCGCTGCGATGTTCTTCAGGGCGCGCGCGATGTCATGCAGGCCGGTTTGGTCCGCGTAGAACATGGGGCCGCCACGATAGGCGGGGAAGCCGTAACCATTGAGATAGACCAGGTCGATATCCGATGACCGCTGCGCGATACCGTCCTCGATGATGCGTGCGCCCTCGTTGATCAGCGCGTAAATGCAACGCTCGACGATTTCCTCCGAGCTTACACTGCGCGGCGTGATGCCTTTCTTGCGGCGATATTCCTCGATGATGGCCGAGACATGGTGATCCGGAAGCGGGTTCCGCGAACCTGCTTCGTAGCGATACCAGCCGGCGCCGGTTTTTTGACCGAATCGACCGGCCTCGCACAAAACGTCCGACACATTGGAGAAATCACGGTCAGGAAACTCGGCCGCTCGCCGCTTGCGAAGCGCCCAGCCGATATCGAGACCGGCCAGATCGCCCACGCGAAACGGGCCCATCGCCATGCCAAAATCCTGCAGCGCCGCGTCCACCTGCTGCGGCAACGCGCCGGCCAGCAACAAATCGTGAGCCGCCGCGCCGTATCGAGCCAGCATGCGGTTGCCGATGAAGCCGTCGCATACACCGGACACTACTGCGACCTTGCCCATGGTTTTGGATAGGCGCATGGCCGTGGCGAGCACGTCCGTCCCCGTCTTGGCGCCACGCACCACTTCGAGCAGGCGCATTACATTGGCCGGGCTGAAAAAATGCAGGCCGATCACATCCTGCGGGCGCTGCGTAAAGTTCGCGATGTCATCGAGATTCAGTGCCGAGGTATTGGAAGCGAGTATCGCGCCCTTTTGCACCACGCCGTCCAGGGTTTGGAAAACCTGGCGTTTGACTTCCATGCTCTCGAACACGGCCTCGATAACCAGATCGACATCGCCCATCAAGGCGTAGTTCAATGTCGGGGTGATGAGCGCCAGACGCTGCGCGAGGCTGGCCTCATTGAGTGTGCCTTTGCGCAAGGCGCCCTGGTAATTGCGGCGGATATTGGCGAGGCCCCGATCGAGTGCGTCCTGCCGGGACTCCAGCAATACCACCGGTAGCCCGGCGTTGATGAGGCTCATGGTGATGCCTCCACCCATGGTGCCGGCGCCGATGACACCGACCTTGCGGATGGGCCTCAGCGGCGTGTCGTTCGGCACGTCGAGGATGTGTGAGGCGGCGCGCTCCGCTTGAAACACATGCCGCAGCGCCGCTGACTCCGGCGAGAGCATCAACGTTGCGAATAGTTCGCGCTCCCGCTTCAGTCCCGCATCGAAGGGCCTATCGACCGCGGCAGCCACCGCCTCGACGCAGGCCAAGGGCGCGGGGTACGGACCCGCCACCGCTTTGACCGAATTGCGGACGAACTGCAGGTAGGCCTCTGCGTTCGGCATGTCCAATCGCAAATCGCGGACTTTGCGCCGCCCCAACCCCTGCGCAATCACCTGCCGCGCAAAGCGCAACGCGTGCTCCAGTAAGTCGCCTTCTGCGAAAGAATCGAACAGCGGCGTGTCGCGGAGCTTCTCCGATGCATGCGTCGCGCCCGAGACAATAATATTGAGCGCAGCTTCGATGCCCAGCAAACGCGGCAACCGCTGGGTGCCGCCGGCACCGGGCAATAGTCCCAGCTTGACTTCAGGCAGCGCTATTCGTGCCCCCGGTGCTGCCACTCTATAGTGGCAACCCAGCGCCAATTCCAGGCCGCCGCCCATGCACACACCACCGATGGCGGCGATCACGGGCTTGGCGCTGTCTTCGACCTCGCGAATCACAGTCCGCAGATTGGGATACGCAGCCGCCTTGGGGGTGCCGAATTCACGGATGTCGGCGCCCCCGGAAAGGCCCGCGCCCGAACCAATCAACACGATGGCTTCGATGCCGGGATCCGCATTCGCTCGCCCAATGCCCTCCACCAACGCCTGCCGCAATTCAAGCCCGAGGCTATTAACCGGCGGATTGTCGAGGGTGAGGACGGCTACGACGCCCTTTACCTCCAAGCTCAGTTTATTCATGCCCACAATTAATTCCACTATGCAGAACTGAGTTCCGCCTTGAATCGATAATGTAGCAGCGTGTGCCCGCCTTTGAAAGGATGCTTGAGTTGCGCCTCACGGTCAGTGACTGACTCACACTCGCTCGAATGCCAGCGCTGCGCCTTGTCCAACCCCCACACACATCGTAGCCAAACCGTAGCGGCCTGAGCGACGCACCAACTCCTGCACCCCGGCCCCCGCAATGCGCGCGCCGGACATGCCCAGTGGATGTCCCAAGGCAATGGCGCCGCCGTTGCTGTTCACATGCTCGGCGTCGTCAGGCAGGCCCAAGGCTCGCGTGCAAGCCAGAGCCTGTGCGGCAAATGCTTCGTTGAGTTCGATCACGTCGAAATCGGAGACCTTTAATCGCAGCCGCCCCAGGAGTTTCTCCACTGCTGGGATTGGACCCACTCCCATGATGCGTGGCGCGACTCCCGCGGAGGCAAAGCCGAGTACGCGTGCGCGAGCTCTGAGCCCATATTTCTCGACCGCCGCGCCGGATGCCAACAACAGCGCCGCGGCACCGTCGTTGATTGACGAGGCGTTGCCGGCAGTGACGGTGCCGCCGGCACGCACCGCCGGCTTGAGCTTCGCAAGCCCCTCCAGCGTGGTCTCCGGGCGCAATTGCTCGTCGCGCTCGATGATGTGGTCCGCCGCGCCCTTCGGTTGCGGGACGCTCACCGGCACGATCTGCTCGGCGAACACTCCGGCGCCCTGGGCGCGCGCAGCCCGCTGTTGCGAGCGATAGGCGAAGGCATCCTGATCCTCGCGCGATACATTGAAGTCCGCGGCGACATTCTCGCCGGTTTCGGGCATCGAATCGACTCCGTATAGCGTCTTCATCCGCGCATTAACGAAACGCCAGCCGATGGTCGTGTCATAAATCTCCGCCGTGCGCTGAAAGGCACGCTCTGCCTTGCCCATGACGAAGGGAGCCCTCGTCATCGACTCGACGCCGCCCGCGATGGCGAGTTCCATTTCGCCTGCACGAATCGCTCGAGCCGCCCCAGCCACGGCATCCAATCCTGACGCGCACAGGCGATTGACCGTCACTCCGGGTACGTGCGCCGGCAGTCCGCCGAGCAGCAGCGCCATGCGCGCGACATTCCGATTGTCTTCTCCTGCCTGGTTGGCACAGCCGAAGAACACTTCTTCGACGGCCGCGCCGATAGAGCTGTTGCTAGCGACCAGATGTTTGATCGCAACAGCCGCCAAATCATCGGGTCGCAGCCGCGACAGGCCGCCTTCGTAACGGCCGATCGGCGTGCGCACAAAATCACAGATAAAGGCTTCACTCATTGATGCATGATCTCCAGGAGCATTGTTTGCCCATTAAACGTGCGCACGTTTGTACAGGGCGACCAATTCTTTCCACGCACGCTCCCCTTGCGCTTGGTTGTAAATGGGCCTGCCGGCGTCCGGCGGCATGTCCCTCACGCACCAGCCGTGCAGAGTACCTTCGTAAACTTCGATTTTCGCCGCAACGCTGGCGGTGTGGAATGCCTCTTGCAGCTTCGATTTAGCATCCGGCTGACGCTGATCGTCGTTTGCCGCAACGCCGAAGTAGTACTGCGCCTTGATTTTGGGCACCAGCAGATGAGGACTATCCGGCTTGTCCGTGACCAACCCCCCGCCATGGAAGGACGCGCCGGCCCCGATCCGCTCGCCTAGCGCCGCCGCTGCCCGCAGAGTCATGGCCCCTCCCATGCAATATCCGAAGACACCCATTTTGGCTTTCTTGTCGACGCAGGCCTGCGAATCAAGAAATTTCGCATAGGCACCCGCATCTTGCGTGACGGCAGCGTGGGTCAGAGGCGCACGCAGCGCCTCGAGCTTGGCGCGGTCCGCAGGATTGGTGAAATCAAATCCGGGATCAATACCGGGAGCCTTGGCCAGACGATAGTAGGGATTCGGTACCAGCACGCTATATCCGTCGACGGCGAGGCGTTTGGCCATGTCGCGCATGGCCGGACGCAGACCGAAGGCGTCGACGAACAAAATGACTCCGGGCCAGCGGCCGTTTCCCTGCGGATGAATCAGCGCGGCGTCACACACCCCGCTTGGAGTGGTTATCTGCACATCCGCGTCAATCGCCTCTCTCGCCCCGGCAGCGGCCAGGCCTGTGGCGGCCGCGGCGCCGACAGCCAGGGACAGCGCCGTAAATTCTCGGCGCGAAATAGTATGTGCTTCGTCGCTCATAGATACCCCTTCGGCCGTGTTGATGAGGCCGCCAGGCTCGCAGTATAAGCTCTCTGCGCGTCAGTACACGATGCTGCCGACGGAGGTGCCGCCGCAGACGAATAAGGTCTGGCCGGTGACGAATGATGCCTTGGGGTCGGTGAAGAAGGTGACTGCGCGCGCCACATCCTGCGGCGTACCGAAACGTCCCACGGGCACTTGTTTCGCCGCCGCTACCATCTTGGCGCTGGCCACGGGAACTATATCCTCGAACATTTCGGTTTCGGCTATCGGACCCGGAGCTACGACGTTCACGGTGATTCCGTGACCGGCGAGTTCGAGTGCCCAGGTGCGGGCCATCCCCAGCATGCCGGCCTTGGTGGCCGAATAAGCCGTTCGCTTCGCCAGCCCGAGCGCGGCGCGCGAGGAAATCAATACGATGCGGCCATAGCGAGCCAGCTTCATCGCCGGTAAATTGGCCTGAACCAAGGATAGTGCGGCGCCGAGATGCAGGTTGCCTAGTTCCGCTAGATCGGCGAGGGTTGCCTCCTCGATGGACCTTTCGCGAATCGCGCCGGCGCAATGCACGAAGGTAGTCGCCGGGGTCCGCGCTGCCAGCGACATGGCAGCCTCGTAGGTGGCCGCGGCATCCGTCAAATCGACCGTGATGGAAGTCAACCGCGGCGAAACAAGCGGGCAGTCGCGCCGTGCGAGACTGATGACTTCATACCCCGCATCCAAAAACGCCCGCGCCGTCGCCAAACCAATGCCCGAACTGCCGCCCGTAATGACAACTCGATTTACGCGAACCGTTGTTTGCATGCGGCTACACTCTAGGGAAAGAGCTGCAAGGAGGGCAGCGCCGCCTCGCAGTTCAGGAGCTCGACTTTCTTGAGCGCGATGAGAATCTTCTCGCCGCCGAGCCGCAGGTGATGCCAGGCGACGCCAGCGTAGATTTCCTGCTGGTCTTGCTGATACTCAAGGTACATGAAGGGGGTGCGCAAAACCACGGTCCCGGCCTGAGTATCGCGGCTTTCCATGCGCGGCGCCTGCAGGATGTGCTGGCACCAGCTCGGATGCGCCTGCGAGTAGGACTTCGGGTTGCGTAGCCGCTCGATGCGAATCTTGAGCAGCAGCTTGTCCTCGTCGAACAGCGAGGTGTGCTCGGCGCTTTGCGGCTGGCCTCGCATCAACGGCATCCAGTAGCGGCAATCGTCGGCGTACAAGTCGTACCACTCATCAAAGCGCTTTTCGTCGATGAGCCGCGCCTCGTGGTACACGAAGGCAATCAGCGCCTCATCATCGCCCGCTGCCTGCATCATGCGCCTGTCCCGCTTGGAGCCATCGCCGCAGCCCAGGCGCGAAATTGTCCGCGCATGGAGATCTCGCTCGTTCCATTGTGAACGCCGAGCGATCCCCCTTCCTTCTCCTGATCCGAATAATTGCGTTGCAGACTGACCCATTCATTGCCGTTCGACGCCAGTCCTTCTTGTATGGCTCGATAGCAGTACAGGTCGTCGTGACCCACGACTGAGGTGGGTGCATTGACGACTCGGTTGTACGTCGCACTGCGTTCCAGCAGGGCCGCCGGCGCGCCGACCAGGCGCAGCGTAAAGCTCTCGATCAGAGTTCGATCGACGGCAATGGGTCTCACGACTCGAATGGTTTGGATGGCGCCCTTCACAGTCAGGCTGGGGTAGTAAACCGTGTTATGCCGGGATTCACCGAGAATGCTCTGTGCCCGTTCGGCGCCGTACGCCGCCTCCATTTGCGCGGCGTACTCGGGTATGGCCGAATAACTCGAGTGAATCGAAAAATTCACCCCGGTGTAGCTGTGGCCATGGTCATAAACCTTGACTCCCATCTTGTCGAAAAAATCGTAGTTCGAGACAAAGGGCAGAAATTGCTCGATGACCATCGGTCTGGGCGCGTCCGGCGGCTGTTCCTGCCATAGCTCCCGTGCGGTACCCGCGGAGGACTCATGCGCCACCATGGGATGCATGGTGTCGTTGAGGTTCTCCACGAACATTTTCCAATTGCTGTTATGCATGTATCGCAACGCGGCCCCCGCCACTTCGAGACGGCCCACCGGCGAGCGATCCGCCAAGTTATCGATGGAACTCAACGCCCCGCCGAAGTACTCCTCGAAGCCTGGACCGCTAGGCTTAAGCCTAGCGAAGACAAAACCGCGGTATACGGCCACGTTCGCAACCGCTGTCAAACCGGCAGCGGCTTCAGATGCGGCGAATCGTGTGCCGGCATAGCCGCTCTTCACGGGAACGGTGCGCAACGAACCATCGAGGCTGTAGGTCCACCCGTGGTAGGAGCAACGCAGCAGCTTGCCGCAGTTGCCGGAACCCGCGCCCAAGATCTTTGCGCCCTTGTGGGCACACCGGTTGAGCAGCACGCGCACCACGCCGTCGGAACCCCGCAGCATCAGCAGGGGCTGGCCGGCGATATTGACCGTGTAGAAATCACCGGCATTCGGCACCTGTGAATCATGCCCCACGTAGGTCCAAGCCGCGCGCCACAGGCGCTCCATTTCAAGGTCGAATAGCTCAGAGTTGATGTAAACGTCCCGATGCACCGCATCGTCACGCACCAGAGCGCGGATTGCCGCCGGGCTATGCCGATAATCGAGCATCTATTACTACCTCGGGCCCGGCCCGCGGGCCGACTTGAACCGCTTGCACCATGGATCAAAGAGCGACGTTGACGACCTGGACGGTAGTGTATTCCTTCAAGCCATCGAGATTGAACTCGACGCCGATCCCGGAGCATTTCACGCCGCCGAAGGGCGCCATAGGATGCAGTGTACCGTGCTGGTTCACCCAGGCGGTGCCGCACTCGAGCTGGCCGGCATATCGCGCCGCCTCGTGTGGATCGTTCCCCCACACCGAGCCTCCCAAGCCCACATCAAGGGAATTGGCGCGCTTGATGGCCTCGTCCACTGTCTTGTACTTTACGATCGGAATCACCGGCCCGAACTGTTCCTCCTTCACGACGCGCATGTCGTCCACCGCATCGGCGATGACCGTCAGCGGAAAGAAAAACCCGGGCGCCTTCGGCCGCGTCCCTCCCGTGACTATCTTTGCGCCGCGAGTTCGAGCGTCTTCGACCAGGGCGATGACCTTGTCGAGCTGCATCTGATTCGACAGCGGCCCTATGAGGTTCTTAGGATCGAGTCCATTGCCGACGGGAATCTTGGCGACGTACTCCGCGAACTTCTTGACGACTTCGTCGTACTGATCCTCGTGTACGTACAATCGCTTCAACGCCGCGCAAGTCTGTCCAGCGTTGATGAAGCAGCCCCAGAACAATTTCTCCAGCAGCGGCTCGATGCGGGTGCCTGGCAAAACGACGCCGGCGTCGTTGCCGCCGAGCTCCAGCGTTACGCGCTTCAAGTTCTGCGCGGCGCTGCCCATCACCTTCTTGCCCGTAGCGATAGATCCGGTGAACACGATCTTGTCGATACCCGTGTGATTGGTCAGATGGTTGCCGACCTCGACGCCGCCGGTCACGATGTTGATGACCCCCGGCGGCAGGACCTGATTCATGAGTTCAACGAGGCGCAACGTCGAAAGCGGAGTGAAAGGCGATGGCTTGATGACGACGGTGCAGCCTACGCGTATGGCAGGCATGACATGCCATACCGCAATCATTAGGGGCCAGTTCCACGGGGTAATCGACGCCACGACCCCGACCGGCTTGCGGCGCAGAACGATCTTGCCGCTCTTGTCGTCCTGGATGGTCTCCTCGGCGATGGACAGCCCCGCGGTTACTCGCGTCCATGCAACGGCACCGCCCACTTCAAGATTGGCGCCCGGGCCGCTTTGGGTTTTTCCCTGCTCACGTGTGACCAGTTCGGAGAGCTCCGGGTGATGTTTTTCGATCAGGTCGGCGATCGCTAGCAGCTTGGTCACCCGCTCCGCATCGGGCAATGCCGCCCATGACGGAAACGCACTGCGCGCGCTTAAGATGGCTTCGTCCACCAGCGCCACCGTACCCTCTGGACAGGCCGCTACCACGGTCTCATCGGCGGGGTTCACCACGTTGAAGGTATTCGTCGTTACGACGGGCTTGCCGCCGATCGTCATTGTGTACTGCGCCATATCATGTCCCTCTTGAAAACTTCAAAAAACTTAGCCAAGCCGCCGCTGCGTCGCGAGGTATTCTTCGGCGACCGCGCAGGCGCGCTCCACCAGAAAAGGCGTCAGTTCGCGCGCCGTGTCGCTGCCCTGCCGCGTGTGCACCCAGCCAAGATAAGTCGTGCCGCGCACAGCAAGAAACAGCGGCAACCATTCGAGCGCCTCTTCGGACAACTCACGCTCGCTGCGATAGCCGCGGATGAGCGCATCGCGGGCGGTGGGGTATATACCGTCGCCACTAATGAAGTACAGCGAGGTTGCAAGCTCGAATAGATGCCAGCCGAAGCCCGCGTCATCGAAATCGATCACCCGCACTCGAGGGCCGTCGATGAGCAAGTTTTCCGGCACGAGGTCGGCATGGATGAGTCCAAAACGATCGGTGTTAGTGCCAAAGGCCGCGAGCTCCCCCGCGATCTTGGTGCGCGCATGCAACAGCAGACTTTTCTGCTCGGCCGTGAGCTCCGCGAGTTCCCAAAACCGCCCCCAAAAGGGCTGCTCGCCGACCAGCCCCGCGGCGTCCCAGGCGTGACGCCGAAATCCCGCCGGGCATTGCCAAGCCGCGGTTTGGTTGTGCATGCGCGCGGCAATCGTGCCGATCATGTGGTACTGCCCGGCGATGGCGGCATCATCACTGCCGATCCCGCTCTCCACGGACCCGAGTTGGCGTCCCTCGATCCACTCGAACACGTCGATCTGCCGTGGGCCATACATGGCCGGTACGGCGATAACTTCGAAGTCCCGGCCGTGCCGCGAGCGAATCACGCGTGGAACCGGAATGCCGGCCGCCTCCAGCGCGCGCATCCAGAGGAACTCCGAATGCAGCTCGGCATCCGAATGATAGCCGCTGCGATGCACCCGTAGCACGGCCCGTTCGCCGCGCGCCAAGTCAATCCGAAACACCGCATTCTCGCGCACCTTGATCGGCGTCAGGCTCGCTACCTCAAGATCCCAGTCGCGCAAGGCGGCGAGCGCGATCGCCTGCATGTCGCGAAGGAAGGCCGCCGACTCGGCTGTCGAATCCGCGCTCACAGCGTCTCCATTACCTGGTCGAGCGTGTCGACCAGCAAGTCGGCGTGCTGCTGCGAGAACGGCATGGGCGGGCGTATTTTCAGGATATTGTCGTGCATTCCGATGCGGCTGATCAACACCCCGCGCTCGCGCATTAGATTGATCAGACGTTTGGTTTGTGCCGTCGCAGGAGTCTTGGCTTGGTGATCGCTGACCAGTTCGACAGCGAAGAACATGCCGGCGCCGCGCACATCGCCGATGAGCGTATGCCGCTCGCCGAGCTGCTTGAGCTTCGCCAGCGTGTAATCGCCGACGGTAACGGCATTTTCGCGTAGCCCTTCCTCCTCGATCACATCGAGAACCGCCATGCCGACAGCGGCGGACACCGGGTTGCCGCCGAAGGTATTGAAGTACATGTTGCTCTTCGTAAATGCCTCGACCAGGTCGCGGCGCGCCACCACTCCGGCCAGCGGATGACCGTTGCCCATGGGCTTGCCCATGGTGACGATGTCGGGAACGACACCCAGCTTTTGGTGTCCCCAAATATGGCTGCCCATACGGCCGAAGCCTGCCTGCACTTCGTCGGCAATGAAGTAGCCGCCGGCGGCATGCACGTGCGCCAGCGCCTTCGCCATGAATCCGACGGGAACTGTCGGCAGTCCCTCGCTGGAGAAGGCGGTGCAGTACAGCAGTCCCGCGAAGCGTACCCCCGCCGCGCTAAACGAATCGATGGCGCGTTTTACATCGTCGGCGTAGGCCGTTGCCAGTTCCTCGTCGCTGCGCCCGGCGCGATCCCGATAGGGATCCATCACCGGCACCGTGCGCACATATGGACCGCGCCGGTCCTCGGGAGTGAACAATGAGCTCACCTGCATCACGGCCGCCGTGTTGCCGTGATACGCCCAGGCCGTTGATATGATCCCTAAACCGCCGCTGCAATCGCGCGCGATGCGCAAAGCGAGCTCGTTCGCTTCGCTTCCGGTGCAGCAGAACATGGCCATAGAGAGCTGCGGGTCGAAGAGCGATGTTAGCCGCTCGGCATAGGCCACCACATTCTCATCGAGATAGCGCGTGTGGATGTTGAGGGTAGCTGCCTGACGGCTCAGCGCCGCCACCACGCGTGGGTGGCAATGGCCGACGTGCGGCACATTGTTGTAGGCATCTAGGTAGCGCCTGCCCTCGGCGTCATACAGCCACACGCCCTCGCCGCGCACCAAGTGCAAGGGTTTGTCGTAAAACAGCGGCGAGTTGTGCCCCAGTACACGATAACGCCGCTCGAGCAATGAATCGGTTTGCACTGGCGCCTCTTTCCGTCACTGACCCAGGTAGAAGGATTCGAGAACCACCGGACTCTCCGGCAGCGTCGAACCCCCATCAACGACGATGGTCTGGCCCGTGATGTAGGCTGCGGCGTCGGAGGCCAAGAACAACATGGTATTCGCGATATCGTTGGGATGCCCCAGCTTGCCCAGCGGGATCTGGGTTGCCATTTGCGCCAGCGCTTCCGGCCCACCCAGCGCGTCCATAGCAGGCGTGAGAATGTAGCCGGGTTCAACGCCGTTCACGGTGATGTTCTGGCGCGCGTACTCCAGCGCCGCGGTGCGGATCAGGCCGTTGATACCGCACTTCGATGCCGCGTAGTGCGCCGTACCCGGCATGGCGACATTGGGTCCGGTGACGGACGATGTGAAGAGGAACCGCCCGCCGCCTTGTTTGCGCAGGTGCGGCAGAGCCTCCTGAATGAACCAGAATCCTGCCTTGAGGTTCACCGCGAGAGTAAGATCGAGATCGGCATCCGACAGCTGCTCTATGGGTAAAACAGGGTATACGGCCGCATTGTGTACCACGATGTCCAGTCGCCCGAAGCGCTCCACCGTTTGCGCAACCACGCGCTTCACCTCAGCGCGGCGGCCCACATCCGTCTGGTTGAGCCAGGCGACGCCGCCGCTCTTGACGATGGAGTCGGCCACTGACTGACCGTTCGCCGAGCTGCGCGTGGCGATGACGATCTTGGCGCCGGCGTTGGCAAATACGCGAGCGATGCCCTCGCCGATGCCTTGACCCCCGCCGGTGACGATGGCCACTTTGTTCGATAGATCGACGATCATGATGAATTCCTCTAGGTTCGATTTTCTAAGTTGCGCGCAATCGCGCCGGCTTCAGCCACACGAACTGCGCGATCAACAAGGCGATCGCCGCGATGGCGACCTGCAATGCACGGGCCTCGAGCTGGTAGCAGGACACCATCACCGCGACCGATAGGAGCAGAGCCACGGCTGCGATGGGTGAGCCGCCGAGCGCGCGGTAGCTACGCGCCAACCCGGGCTCCCGATGCCGAAGACGCAGAAACGCGGCAAGAATGAGCATATGCGACACGCTGATGAGGAAGATGAATACGACCATGGCATTGTTCGGCGCAAATGCGGCGGTCGCCAGCGCGATAACGCCGACCAGGTACACGGCGGCAGCCGGCGCCTGACGTGCATTGACGCTGCCGAAGACGCGGGGCAGGAACCCCGCCTGCGCCAGATGGTAGAACTGTCGTGAACCCGCGTAGGCCAGCGAAAAGAATGTTCCAAGGAGTGCGACAAGTGCGCCGGCGCCCACCAGGCGCACCATGAAGCCCTCGCCGGTTCGCCCCAAATTTGCCGTTACCGCGGCAAACAAGGGATCGTCGACGGCGGCGAGCCGGTCGGCGCCGGTTCCCCCGGTGGCTATCAAGAGCACGCACATCCCGATCACGAAGGCGACACCGATGGCTGTTGCCAGCGCCTTGGGCATGTTGCGCGCCATATCGCGCATTTCGGCGGCTGCGTGCGCGGATTGCTCCACTCCCAGGAATAGAAATAGGGCAAAGGGGATACAGCGGGCGGCGCCGGCGAAGCCATGGGGCAGAAGGCTGCGCGGGCCGTTTGGCACGGCGCTGAACAAGCGCGCCGATTGAAACTCGGGCGCCATGAATAAACAGAAGGCCACCAGAATCACCAGCGCGGCCACGCCGACGGCTACGGTAAGGCCCACCGCCTCGCTGGCGCCGCGTAGCTGCAGCCCCAAGACCACGATGAGAAACGCCAGCTTGACCGGCCAGCCGCCTAATCCAAGCCAAGCCGATACATAGGCCTCGCTGAAGGACACTGCGAGGCCCGCACCCACCGCAAGGGCGATCGCCACCGACATGCCGGCAAGATAGGCCGCCGTCGGCCCCAAGGCCCGGCGCACGTAACCGTCGAACCCTCCTGCCTCGGGCAATGCCGCAGCCAGTTCTGCCAGGCTCTGTGTCAGGCATAGAAACAGCACTGCCATGGCGAGCGCGGCGAGCAGCATACCGCCCCAACCGCCGACACCGAGGCCATAGTTCCATCCCGAGACATTGCCGGAAATCGCGATGGCTATGCCTAGGGCGGCGACCTGCAGCCAGTGCAGCGAACCCGCTTTCAGCGTCGCCGGTGCGCCGGAGCCCGCTGCGGGACTGTCGCTCATGCTTTGCTCCTATGGCGGGCCGCTAAAATCACTTGCCCCAGTGGTACGCCACGCTCGCGCCATAGAGACGCGGCGGGCCGTAGACCGACTGGTTGATACCGAGGAACCCGGAGAGATCCAGGTTGTAGACTCGGTACTGGGTATTGACGCAATTCTTGCAATACGCCGAGACGTCCCAACGGCCGCTGGGATCCGTGTACCCGACGCGGGCATTGGTCAGCGTATACGAGGGCTCCAGATCAACAGGTGCGTTGATCAGTTCCAGATACACCGACTTATTCCACTTCGCGTCAACCTCAGCCGACAGTTTGCCGCCGAAGGCCGGCCATTCGTAGCGGGCCACAGCATTCACGCTCCACGGCGGCGCCTGCGGCAACTGAGACGTGACCAGAACGCCCGACGGTGTGGGCACATTGAGGGCTTGAGTGTCGAGGTAGGAGACACCCAGCTGTACATGCATGCCGTGGAAAGGAACCACCGCGAGTTCAAGTTCGCTGCCCTTCACCTTGGCGTCGATGTTCTCGACGATTTGCGTGGCGACATCGAGGAAGAAACCTTGATAATTCTTGTAGTCGTAGTAGAAAACATCGCCGTTGAGTCGCGCCGCACCGTCCCAAAACGTCGACTTGAAGCCGGCTTCGTAGCTGGTGAGGCGCTCCTCGTCGTAGTTCATCTTCAGCGTGGGCACGAAGGTGTACGCGGGATTCAAATTCACATAGCCGGAGCTGGGCGCCGACCAACCGCCGCCCTTGGCGCCGCGGTTAACGCTGGCGTACAGCAAATTTTCCTGATCGATCTTGTAGTCGAGCTCGACCTTGCCCATGGGCATGCGATAGGTCTTCTCCGCATCCGGGTAGCCGGCGGCGGTGGAATAGGTCAGGTTGAACGGGAAGCCTCCGGGCGGCGCATTAGCGGCCGGTGGGCCGCATACATTGCAGCTGTAATTGTACAAGTACTGCTTCTGGTCGATGGTGTAGCGCGCACCGACGATGCCCACCCAGTGATCGCTGAAGCTGTATTCCAGCTGCCCGAACGCCGAGGGCGAACTGGTGCGCAGATTCAGATTCGCCAACCCATTGCCATAGGGGAAAGGCACGGGAGGAATGAAGTCAGGCAATGTGGTCTGCTCAAAATTCGTGGTCTTGTAGTTGAGGTAGTAAGCCCCGGCAATCCAGCGCAATCCTCCGGACTTGCCATTGAGGCGGAACTCTTGGGAGAACTGCTGGTAGTGCGCTTCAGTGTCGTAGTTGAAGAGCGGATTTGGCGACACATCCGAGTCCTCACCGTAGCGCTTCTGCATCTTGAGATAGTCAGTAACGGACGCGAGCGAGAAGGCGTCGAAACGCCAGTTGACCCGAACGTTGGCGCCCCAAACCGTACGGTTGAACAGGCCACGGCGATCCTCCGCCTGACTGAAGGGGCTGCTGCTCGAATTCACGTAACCGCCCAAGTCCGGAGTGCCGGCCGGCGCGAACACTCCGCGGCCGGTGGCGTCAGGGATAGAGGCTGCCCAGGAATAGTTGCCTGCAGTTTCGTGACTGTTGGTCAGCGCATGCAGCTTGATCAGAATCTCGCCGCTGTCGGACGGCGTGATGCGGAATTGCAGTCGGGTCGCATATTGATGTTGGTCATTTATCGAATGCCCAATTCGGTTCGAGATATAGCCCTGATGAGTGGCCGTGTCGAACGACAGCCGCGCCGTGACCTTATCGCTCAAGGGTCCGCTCACCGCCCCTTCGGACTCGTAGGTACCGAAATTTCCGCCAGTTAATTGCAAGTAGGCTTCAGGGGTGTCAGTCGGCGCCTTGCTCAGGTACTGGATCAGGCCGCCGGTGGCGTTGCGCCCGAACAATGTGCCCTGCGGTCCGCGCAGCACTTCGACCCGCTGCAGATCGAACAGCGAGCCGGCGAGTGCCCCTGTGGTGCCGATGTAGGCGTCGTCCGCGTATACGGCGATGGGCGCTTCTTGGTGGTCGCTGAAATCGTTCTGCGATACGCCGCGCAGATTGTAAATGGTCACCGTCGCGCCGTACTGGTTATACTGCAGACCCGGCACCTGTCCCGCGATATCCGTGACATCCTTGAAGCCGAGCTGCTCGAGCGTATGGGCGTCAAACGCGGTAACTGAAGTACCCACGTCCTGCAGGTTCTGTTCGCGCCTCTGAGCTGTGACCACGATCTCGCCGAGCTTGTCATCTTCGCCGGCATCCACCGCAAGGCAGGCGGTCCACGGTCCGAGCGCGAGGATAATTCCCATGGACGCACGCGTGGTGCGAGTCCGAAGTGTCTGTCGCGTCATATGGCTTTGCATCATTCCCCCAGCACATCGAGTTTTAGTCATGATATTCCCCTTATGGTAGACCTTAGAGCGGCGGCGACGCGACCCGGGAAACGAATGCAGCGTACGGCATCGGAAAATCGCTCGAAGTCGAATCGCACTGCGGGAATTTTCCTGTAGGCTCGCGCGTCAACGGTTTCCCTTCGGCATGGCACCAATGGCGGCGAATTCCGGCACTCAATCGATTTGCGCAGTGTTCGACAGCACCGCATCCGCCTGCGCGAGTCGGGATTTCCTGCATGTGCCCTTTGAGGCCTGCCGAGCCTATTCCCAGGGCTCGCTGACATTGAGCTATGCCGAGGCTCACGCCCGCGTCGATGCGCTGGCATCCCGGCTGCAGGCGGCCGGGTACGGGCCCGGACACCGGGTGGCCCTCGCCCTCGACAACAGACCTGATTTCTTTCTCTACTTTCTCGCCTTGGCCAAGCTGCAGGTCAGTGCCGTACCGCTCAATGCCGCCATGAGCGTCACGGAATTGGCGTATGTCGTAGGCCACGCCGATGTGACGCTTGCTGTAACGCATCCAGGGCATGCGGCTCATTTACGGGCGGCGCTCGACGGCATGGCGCCGCTGCAAGTGCTTACGGAAAACAACGCGGCGTTTGCCCGGGCGGCGGGGCCGCGCGCGGCCGGCGCGGGCGAGGCGGCGCTTCTATATACCTCCGGAACCACCGGCACACCGAAGGGCTGCATACTAACGAACGAGTACTTTCTCGAGATCGGCAGACTGTACACCGAACTCGGCGGGTACTGTCGATTTGACAGGGTCGGCGACCGCCTCGCCACCCCGCTTCCCGTCACGCATATGAACGCTCTGGCATGCTCCTTTATGGCCGTGCTGATGACGGGGGGCTGCCTGATCCAGCTGGATCGATTTCATCCATCGACCTGGTGGCAGTCCATCCGCACCAGCCGGGCCACCGCGTTTCACTATCTCGGCGTGATGCCGGCGATGTTGCTGAGCGCTCCGGCCTCGAGCGAGGACAATGTGGCCGCAGTCGTGCGCTTCGCCTTCGGCGCGGGGGCGGACCCACGGCACCAAGCGGCATTCGAAACGCGCTTTGGCGTGCCCCTAATTGAAGCCTGGGCGATGACCGAAACAGGCGCCGGCGCTTGGATCACCGCGAACCGAGAACCGCGCCACCTGGGGCAGCGCTGTTTCGGCAAGGCGCCGCCGGGGCTGGTGTACCGCGTTGTCGACGAAAGCGGTGCCGATGTCGCGCCGGGAACGGCCGGCGAGTTGCTGGTGAAACGCGACGGCCCCGATCCGCGGCGTGGATTCTTCGCCGGCTACTACAAGGACGATGTGGCGACCGCGCAGGCCTGGGCCGACGGCTGCTTTCATACCGGCGATCTCGTGCGAGTCGGCGCGGACGGTTGCTTTTTCTTCGTCGATCGATCGAAAAACGTGGTACGCCGCAGCGGCGAGAACATCGCGGCCGTCGAAGTCGAAAGCGCGCTCCAGACTCAACCCGATGTGCTGGCATCGGCGGTTTGCCCGGTCACGGACGATATCCGTGGCGAGGAAGTCTTCGCCTTCGTGGTGCTGCGTCCCCAGATTGCGGTTTCTCTCGACACGGCGATCCGGCTGCAGACTCACTGTCAGCAGCTCTTAGCCTACTACAAGGCGCCGGGCTACATTGCATTCCGCAGCGAGCTGCCGCAAACCGCATCACAGAAACTGGCGCGCGGACAAATCAAGGCTCTGGCTGCCGGCGCCGTCGAGTCGGCACAGGCCTTTGACCTGCGGCACCTGAAGAAACGTGCGGTTCCCGCAGGCATCTGAAGGCATGGGCTGTCGCGTACGATACGGTGGGGCAATTGACACGATGCAAATTATTACGATTACACTAATGACGTGTCGAAACCGGCGAGGATGTATTGATCGCAAGCGGTAATACTCGAGACTACGGTGATGTGGTGCTGGTCGCGCCGGTCACTGTGCCGTATGTCCGCTACTCCGTCCGCAATGCGCACTGGTTCGTCGCGCAGGCCCTGGCGCACCTCCTCGAGGAGTCTGGCCTTGACAAGGCCGACATCGACGGTCTGAGTGTCGGCAGCTTCATGCTGGCGCCGGACACGGCGATCGGACTCACCGAGCATCTGGGGGTCACCGTGCGATGGCTTGACTATGTTCCGCTCGGCGGCGCCTGCGGCATCGTCGCCCTGCGCCGCGCACTGCGTGCGGTGCAGTCAGGCGATGCTGAGGTGGTTGCCTGCATCGGCGCGGACACCAACCATGTCGACTCCTTTCGCCAGAGTCTCGGCAGCTTCAGTGTGTTTGCGCGCGATGCCGTATTCCCCTATGGCTCCGGCGGACCCAATGCCAGTTTCGCGTTTCTGACCTCGTACTACATGCGTACCTACGGCGCGACTCGCGAAGACTTCGGCAAGCTCTGCGTGGCGCAGCGGGACAATGCACTCGGTTTTCGCCACGCCATTTTCAAAAGGAAGCTCACTCTGGAGGAATATCTGTCGGCGCGTCTCATCGCGGATCCCATTCGGCTGTTCGATTGCGTGATGCCCTGTGCCGGGGCCGAAGGGTTTTTGGTCATGACTCGGCAGCGCGCCGAGTCGCTCGGTCTGCCCTACGTGCGGGTGCTCTCGACTTGTGAACGGCACAATGCGTTTCCGGACGATCCGATCCAGACGCGCGGCGGCTGGGTTCTGGACCGGGACCATCTTTACGGCGCGGCAGGGGTCGAACCCGGCGACATCGATTTTGTCCAAACCTATGATGACTATCCGGTGATGTCGGTAATACAGCTCGAGGATCTCGGTTTCTGCCGCAAGGGTGAGGGACCGGAGTTCATTCGCCGCCATTCCTTCACGGCGGACGGAACATTCCCTATCAATACCAGCGGCGGACAGCTATCGGCGGGACAGGCGGGATGCGCGGCGGGATTTCTGGGACTGGTCGAGTCCATTCGGCAGCTGACAGGCCGCAATTTGGCGCAAGCGGTTCCCGGCGCCCGGTTTGGCATCGCGGTGGGCTTCGGTATGATCACCTATGACCGTGGATTGTGTTCGGGAGCGGCCATTCTCGGCCGGGCGGACGCCTGATGATTGCGCCGCTGCTGCCGCCAGGGGCAAGATCGCGTGCCGCGCTCGGCTTGACTGCGGCGGCGGCACGCGGGCGATTCGAGCTGCAAGTGTGTGCTGCCTGCGGCGCCGTTCAATATCCGTCGCGTGAAATGTGCCACCGGTGCCTATCGGGCACTCTTCGCTGGCGCGAACAGTCGGGAACCGGCGAGTTGATCGCTGAAACTACCGTGCATCACAGCAACGATTCGTATTTTCGAGAGCGCCTCCCGTGGCGGCTCGGTTTGGTGCGGCTCGACGTAGGCCCCACGGCCATCGTGCATCTGCACGGCGATTGCGCACCGGCGCCAAGCCGGGTGCGCGTCGGCGCCCGTCTCGATAAGTCCGGTCAGGGCGTGCTCCTGGCCTTCCCCCTCGATGAGGTGCCGA
>JANYLM010000062.1 GCA_025357835.1 Gammaproteobacteria bacterium | reverse complement strand
GGCGAGAACCCTCCGGTCGGGTTGATCCTCTGCGCCGAGAAAGGAGCGGCAGAGGCGCATTACGCACTCGAAGGTCTACCCAACAAGGTACTTGCTGCGGAATACCAGACTGTGTTGCCGGATGAGAAACTGCTGGCCGCTGAGCTTGACAAAACCCGGCGCGAACTAGAGGCACGGAGTGGCGGACGCGAATTCGGTCCGGAGCGCGACTAATGACGAAGATATCGGTTGTGGAGGAGCAGTACCCCATCATCGCGTTGAATCTCGCTCTCTAATGTGCGGGCGGTACATGGCCCGTCGGCAAGATTCGTGTAAAAAGTGCTCATAGCGCCAAAGGGTTGCCAAAATATGGTCCTGCACCAGGCGAAAAAATCGGATGTGTCAGTCCTGTTTATCGATAGCGCTCAAGTGAAGTAGCAGATCGGGTAGCGCCGTTTGCACGGTATCCCAAACCACCTCGAGATTGATATCGAAGTACCCGTGAGCGATTCGATTGCGCATTCCGCGGATGTTGCGCCATGGGATCGCCGGTTGCCGATCGGTAAACTCAGGGTAACGATCCATGATTTTGGTGGCGACCTCGCCGAGGATCACCAAGGACATGATGACCGCTTGCTGAGTGCGTTTGTCGGCGAGGAAATCCGCCTTCTTCATTCCGTCGGTGAAATTTCGCGCATTCGTCGCTGCCTGCCGCATGTGCTCAAGGTAATCGTGTAGACGATTCTCGCTCATACGGGCAGCGCCTCGGCGAGCACCTGCCGGCGAAAATCGGCCGGCAGGTCCGCGGGCGTCACCAGGTCGACCGACACGCCGAGTAGATCTTCCAGTTCGGCCTGCAAGCCGCCCAGATCAAACAGCGTGGCGCCGGGTAACGCATCGACCAGAACATCCAGATCGCTGCCTTCCCTGTCGGTTCCATGCACGACGGAACCGAACACGCGCGGATTAGCCGCGCGAAAACGCATTGTCGCCTCGCGCACGGCGGGGCGCTTTAAGGCCAGCGCGGCGGAAGGTCTCATAATTTACCCAAGACTGCGGACATCGTGAGGCTGCAATGTATCGACGGGTCGATTGAGGTTGCGCGCCGCTTGAAGGATGGCGGTCACCGCCTGCGGATAACGCTGCAGGCGCTCGCGCAACGCATAGAGTTCCCGCTCTTCGGTCACGCGAATTCCGCCGGCCTGTCGCAACCCGATCTCGAGTTCGGCTTGGCGTTTCAACAGTTCCAGTGCTTCGTTGATCGGTTCCATGGCGCTTTCCTCATACAATGTTTATGGTCGAGTCGTCAATGTGTAGCCGCGTTGCCGCCGGCGTTTGGCAATGGCGGCGAAGTGCAGCAACGCCGATTCAGTCGTGGACGAGGATGGTGCGCGCGGGCGCGTCCCCAGGACGAACTGATACGACCTTTCGCGTGGGTCAACAACCGGAAATAGCGCCTCCCGCGTGTCCGCCGCGGCGTGATCCCACGCGGCGTGATCCCACGCGGCGGAGTGTCGATCGACGCCGGCGCTTCGAATGGGTGCGGATTCACCGGCGCTGCCCCGCGGCCCCGGATCGCGCCGCGCGCCGATTGCCGGATTTCGCTGCGGAGGCTCGTGTGGCGCGGCTTTTCGTTGCCGTGGCTGACGCCAATCGCTTTTCCAATTGGGCGCGTTCAGCCATCCGCGTGCGCGCCTCCGAGCGTGCCTCTTGAAGATGCATCTTTAGTTCCTCGCGCTCGGCTTGCAGCTGGGTCACCTGCGTGCGCAATTCTTTGCTCTGTCGCTCCTGTTCTTTCGCCATCTCTTTCGCGCTCTGCCGGGCGCGATCGATTTCCACCAGCCAGCGGGCCTCGGTGGCGGCATGACGTTCCTCAAGCTGAGTGCGTTCGGCCTGGTGTGCGCTCGCCGCTGCCTCAAGTTTGTTGCGAAGATCGGCAGTTTCGGCTTCCAGGGAATCGGTGCGCGCACGCAGCCGCTCGCATTCGGTCTCACGGCCCAGTAGGCTATTTTCAAGGTGATTCGCCCGCTGGTTCGCCGCCAACAGTTGATCCCGGGCAAGCCGCAGGCTTTCATCCTGTGCCGCCGCCCGTGCGAGCGCCGTCTGCTGCTGCTCCAAAAACTTGAGCTCCCGCACCTCGATTGCCGTTTCGCGATCGCCGAGGGCAGACTCTCGGGACGAGACCTTCTCCCCGAGCGTCTCATGAGCGGCATCCAGGGCTTCATTCCAGAGCTTTTGCAGGGCGAGGGCGACGCGATCGGGTAATTCCGGGAACTCGCGTCCCGGCACATCGCGAAGGCGGGAGCCCAAGTGAGTCCACCAGATTTCCAGGTGCTCTTGGATGGTATTGGGGGAGCCGCGCCCTAAGCGCATGCGGACCCGATCAATGGTGGGTTTGTGGCCCTCGATGAGCAGGGCATCGGCGGCCTTAAACACATCGGGGGGCGAAATGCGCGCCGCTCGAGGCGTGGGACGCGCGCTGCCGGCGGCGGCGCGCCCGAGTTCCTCTTCGGCGTCAACTTCCTGGGTCACTCGCCGCCCTCCCCTTCTGATACGCTAGCATCGATAAGAGATAGTTATCGTTGATAGAAACGTATATATGTGATATTAAGCTCTTATTATAATGAATAAATCACTCAAACGCATCCACCGCGCAACCGATCCGGGCTCGCTGTCGCTCTATACGGGCGTTGCGGCCTTGAATCCCGACACTCTGCACGCCCAGGCCGAGGAATCCGTGCGGGCGCTGTACCAAGAGGGCCAATCGGCCAATACGCAGCGCTCCTACGCGAGTGCGCTGCGCTATTGGGCGGCGTGGTTCCGCTTGCGCTACCGCGCAGCACTCACCCTGCCCGTCCCCGTCCCGGTGGTGCTGCAGTTTATCGTCGATCACATCGAGCGCATCGCCGAGGAGGGTGTTCGTGCGCACGATCTACCGCCGGCGATCGACGCTGCCCTGGTGCGCTCGGGGTTCAAAAGTCACTTGGGCGCCCCCAAATTGGCGACCGTGACGCACCGCGTCTCAGTGCTGTCGAAGGCGCATACGTTGCGCGAGAGCGCGAACCCGGTGCGCGACATTCAAGTCCAGGAACTCATTCGGCGCGTACGCCGTGCCTACGCGCAGCGCGGCGAGTTCTCGAGGCCGAAGCAGGCCCTCACCAAAGACCCGCTGGAGGCCCTCCTCGCGACCTGCACCGAGGATGGGCTGATCGGCATCCGCGATCGGGCGCTGCTCTTGTTTGCGTGGGCGAGCGGCGGACGGCGGCGCTCGGAGGTCACTCGGGCGGTGATGGCGCAGCTGATCGCGATCGATGCTCACACCTATCTCTATCGGCTCCTTCACTCGAAGACCGATCAGGCGGGCGCCGCCACGCATGTCGAGAAGCCCATCATGGGCGTGGCGGCCGTGGCGCTCGGCGCCTGGTTGCAGGCCTCCGGCATCACCGAAGGGGCGATCTTTCGACGCATTCGCGGCACTGTCGCCGCTGAACCCCTGGAGCCCCAGGCGGTTCGCGCCATCGTCAAGCGACGGGTAACGCTCGCCGGATTGACGGGAGATTTTTCCGCCCATTCGCTGCGCTCGGGATTTATGACTGAGGCGGGCCGGCAAAATGTGCCGCTGGCCGAGGCGATGGCGCTCACCGGCCATCGCAGCGTCCAGACGGCGCTTCGCTACCACCATATGGGCTCTGTACAGCACACTCGGGCCGCCAATTTGCTTCAAGGTGCTGCTCCCGAGGAGCCCGCTAACGACTGATGAGAGCCCATCAGCGGCTCGGAATCAGGTCAAGGCGATGGTGGTCAAGGTCCAAGGCGTCGAGGTTATCGCGGCACACCCACTGTAAGAGGACGCCCGGCGGCTCAGGATGCTGGGAAAAGCTCTTGATCGTTCTCGCGTACTGCTCCTCGGTGGTAGTTGAGCGTTCGATGCGGGGGAAATTGGCGGCGAATCCCGCCACCTCGAGTGGTGAACGAAAGACCGACGCCGCGCCGTCGCTGTTCGCATTGATGCTGAAGAACACGTAGTCTCGCCTTTGCACCATGCAGGCCAAGACGGCGCGCGCGAGGGGGTTGTTCGGGTTCACGAGCGCGTGGTAAATCCCGTGCCCGTAAAACTCGAAGGTCAAGAGGATCACCTCGAACTCACGGGTTCCGATCAACCCTTGGCCCAATCGCAGTCCGATGTCGGTGACGTGGCGCGGGACGGGGGGATCGAGGCGCAAGCCTAAGAACCCACTGACGCGCTGTTGCTCCTCGACGAACCCCAATGCGAAACACGGGGCATCGGCCGCCATGAACTGCGACATGAAGCGCCGATTGACGGTCATTCGAGGTCGAAATGTCGTGACTTTGTGGTGTCGGGCGAGGGCTTGCGCAGAGCTGGCGGCTTCGTGCAACTGTCCGATACTTGCAGCCATTTCCTTAAAGGCTCGCAGAATTGGCTCCTGAGCCTGCGCAGCCAACCCCGACCCCTGCACCTCGCGAACGAACCGACTGACTGCCGGGCTCCATTCACGCAGCAAGACGTCCACGTCCGTCACCGCATCGTCCATTTGAAGGCCGCCGCGTGAGTCGTCGATCCGTTGTTGCAGTCGGCGCTCAAGGGCAGCGCCCTCGGTCAAGAGTCTCTGCATCGGCCCTTTAATATGCTCGGGTAGTCGGGGCTGTTGCCTGACGTGCGCCGGAACGCCGACTCCGGTGCGCAGCGCCTCGGAGAGGTTTTCCATCACGGTGGCGTAGCGGACGAAGCCCGGATATTTCTCGCACAGGGTATCAAGCTCCTCATCCGTGGTCGAATTCCACAACGCTTGAAGCTCTGCCATATAGCCCACCATCTGCTCGACCAAGGCCGAGTCGCTCAAATTCTGCCCGGCCAATTGCCGAACCCGTTGATCGATTCCGGCGGCAATCTGACGGTTGATCGTCATCGTGTTCACTTCTCCTCCACCATCGGCTTTCCTCCCTCGTCAGTCACGGGACTTCGTGCCGTCCATCATGACGGCAGACCCCGCTCCACCGGCACCGAGTCCGGTAGCAGGTCCGTCGGGAAATTGCCAAAGCGTTTCAGATTGCTGGTGCCATAGGGGCTTAAATAACCGAGGTCCGCATTGTTGAACCGGGTCCCCTCGGATTTGAGCGCATGGAGCGCCCGGGTTTGATCGACGACGTTCTGCAATACGACGGCGTTTGCGACCAGTTCATTGTAGACGATGGCTTTTTCCTGATCGGCAGGGTCGTTCGATCGCAGGAGGCCGTGTTCGCCGAAGGCTAAGTGTTTTGCGAACCGGTGGTGTCGCTCGATTTTGGTGGTGCACTTATGCACTGCACGTCGCATCGAATCATTCGTGATCCAGTCGAGCAAGAACGTCGTGCGCACCGCTTTGCCCAATTCCTGCAGGGCCAACGCAAAGCGGTTGCGCGTGCTGTAGCTATTGATCCGCGCGAGTACCGCGGAGGGGGCGAGCGCGCC
>JANYLM010000024.1 GCA_025357835.1 Gammaproteobacteria bacterium | reverse complement strand
GCGGATGCGCTTGCCGGACGCGGCATAAATCGCATTGCAAAGAGCCGCCGCCGCACAGGCGGTGCCGGTTTCACCGATGCCGCCAGGGGTCTCGCCGCTGGGGATCAGATACGTCTCGACGAGTGGCGCTTCGCCAATCCTCAGAGAACGAAAATCATTGAAATTGTTTTGCTGCACACGCCCGTGCGCGAAGGTGATCTCGTTGAACAGGGCGGCGCTGAGACCAAACAAAGTGCCGCCCTCAAGCTGCGCGTGAACGGTGTCGGGATTGACCGTTTGACCGCAATCGATGACGCACACCACCCGATGCACCCGCACTTCCCCGCCGGCGCCCACGCTCACTTCAGTGATCTGCGCAAGATAGCTGCCGAAGGCGAATTGCACGGCGACACCGCGTCCTCGATCGGGCGGTAGCGGATTGCCCCACCCCGCTTTTACGGCCGCCAAATCCAGCGCGGCCACCAGGCGTGGCGATTTGAGCAGAGCGCGCCGATACCTCACCGGGTCTTGCTTTGCCGCCGCCGCCAGCTCATCGATGAAACTCTCAACGACGAACACGCTGCGCGTTGGACCGACTCCCCGCCACCACGACGTAGGAACCCCGCTGGGTTCGTGTTGTACGAAGCGCACCTCGAGGTTTGGCAATGCATAGACAGGGTCCGCGGCCGATTCCACGGCATCGTCGTCCACCCCGTTCTTAAGCGGCTCACCGGAATACACCGCCGATACCGCCGATCCGGCGATGGTATGCCGCCAGGCCACGGGCCTGCCATGAACGTCCAGACCTGCCGTAACGCGGTCCACGTAGTAGGGACGATACTTATCGTGTTGGATATCTTCTTCGCGGCGCCACAGGACCTTCACCGGCCCATCGACATGCCGAGCGATGCGCGCAGCCACGACAATGCCATCCACTTCAAGTCGACGTCCGAACCCGCCGCCGATCAACTGATTGTGAAGTATGATTTGACTGGGCTTAAGGCCGAGATCCGCCAGTTTGGCGACTGCACGATCCGGGGCCTGAGTGCCGACCCATAACTCGCACACATCCTTGCGCCAATGCACCGTACAGTTCATCGGCTCCATCGTGGCATGGGCGAGAAATGGCTGGTGGTAGACCGCCTCCGCTTGAGAGGCCGACCGAGACATCGCCGCTGCGGCATCCCCCGCTTGGCCGGCAATGGCCCCCGGCTTTTGTGCGGCGGCTTCAAGTTCTGCAACGAGCTGCGCTTGTTGCACCGTGCCATGCGGGCCGTCATTCCACCGAAGATCGAGCGCTTGCAGCCCTTTGAGTGCGGACCAGGTATTGTCGCCTACCACGCCGATAAGGTCGCGCTCGTTGACGACCTGCCGCACACCGGGGATGGCCAGCGCCGCTGCGGAATCCAGTGGTTCAACCACCGTTCCACCGTCTACCGGAGACAGCGCGACCATCGCCACCCGCAAACCGTCCAGCTTGACGTCGATGCCGAATATGGCGCGGCCATTCGTCTTGTCCGGGGAGTCACGTCGAGGCGTCGAGCGGCCGATGAGCCTGAATTCCTTGGGCGACTTCAGTGGGGGATCGCTCGGGACCGGAACCGCAGCGGCGGCGAGCGCCAAGTCACCATAGCCCAGTCGCCGTCCCGACCGGTCATGAATGACTTGGCCGAGTTCCGCACGACAGGTGGAAGGTGGTACCGACCATGTCTTCGCTGCGGCGGTGATCAACATCATGCGCGCGGCAGCGCCGGCTTTGCGAAGCGGCAACCAGCAAAGACGAATCGTGGTCGAACCGCCCGTGGACTGGTCGCCGTCGAAACCATAGATATCGGGGGCCGGCGGTGCCGCTTCGATAACCACCCGGTCGAGACCAATCTCCAATTCCTCCGCGATTAGCATGGGCAAGGAAGTGTAGGTTCCCTGCCCCATTTCCACCTTGGGCATGACCAATGTGACGTCCCCGTTCGGGCCGATGCGGACATAGGCGTTCAGGGGCTTCGGCTCCGAGGGTGCCGGCGGACGCGATCTTGGCACGGCAACGCTGAGCAGGAACCCACCGCCGATGACGACGCAGACCTCCATGAATCGACGCCGGCTCAATCCGTCAATTTTTGCGCTCTCATTCATCGAATCACCGCTGGGTAGCTCTTCAGTGCGACGCGTTTCGAATGTATCCCAGCAACAGAGAAATTAATACTCTGCCGCCGCAGCGGGCTGCGGCCGGGATACGGCCTTCGTCAACGGCAATATAGTAACAAATGTTACTATCGTCTATAATCTCTATAATCGATCCCAACGGCAACCGTCGCCATCGTGATGATGAATACTCATGGGACAGAACATGTACGATAATCCGCTCGGCACCGACGGTTTCGAATTCGTCGAGTACACCAGTCCCGACCCTCAAGCCCTCGGCAACGTGTTTGAGTCCATGGGCTTCACCGCCGTGTCCAGGCATCGTTCGAAGAACGTAGTGCGTTACAAGCAGGCCGACGTAGACTTTTTGCTGAACATGGAACCGCAGGGTCAGCCGGCGGAATTCCGCGGTGTGCATGGTCCATCGATCAACGCTATGGCTTTTCGGGTGCGCGACGCCGGCAAAGCACTACGCCTTGCGGTGGAGCGCGGCGCTCGGGAAGTCAAGGGATCGGTGGGGCCGATGGAATTGAATATTCCCGCGATCGAGGGCATCGGCGGCTCTAATCTATACCTGGTCGATAGATACGGGGCGCAGGAAATCTATGACGTGGATTTTGTGCCCCTCCCCGGCGCCGCGGCCCGCGAGGCGACCATGAGCAAGGGTTTGACGTATATCGATCATCTGACCCACAACGTACGGCGCGGCAACATGAATACTTGGGCCGACTTTTACGAGCGTGTGTTCAACTTTCGGGAAATCCGTTACTTCGATATCGAAGGCAAGGTCACGGGACTGATCTCCAAGGCCATGACCAGCCCCGATGGCAAGATTCGAATTCCGCTCAACGAGAGCCAGGACGACAAATCGCAGATTGAGGAGTTCTTACACGACTACAACGGCGAGGGAATCCAGCATATCGCGCTCGGGACGGATGACATCTACTCAACCGTGGACCGCATGCGCGCAAGCGGTGTCCAATTTCAGGACACACCGGAGACCTACTATGAAGGCATAGAAGCTCGGGTGCCGGGGCATGGCGAGGATTTGGCCGGCCTACGGCAACGCCGCATCCTAATCGATGGAGCGCCGACGCAGGGGCAGGGTTTGCTGCTGCAGATCTTTACGCAGAATGTCGTCGGCCCGTGCTTCTTCGAGATCATCCAGCGCAAGGGCAATGAGGGATTCGGCGAGGGCAACTTTAAGGCATTGTTCGAATCATTGGAACTCGATCAGGTGCGCCGCGGCGTATTGTCGCTGGACGGCAAGTAGGCCCACGGAATGACGAACCTGGCGTATCAATCCGGATTTGCCAACCACTTCTCTAGCGAGTCCTTGGCCGGAGCCTTGCCGCGGCAGAATTCACCACAGCGCTGCCCCTATGGCCTTTATGCGGAACAATTCTCGGCAACTGCGTTTACCGCGCCGCGGGCATCCAACCGGCGTTCCTGGCTGTACCGGATCCGCCCCGCCGTCATGCATGGCGCGTTTCGCCCCATAAATGGCGGCCTTATCACCAGCGATTTCTCAAGCGTAGCGACGCCGCCGACTCCGCTGCGCTGGGATCCGCCGCCGCTTCCCGTCAAGGCTACGGACTTTGTGGAGGGGCTGGTGACCGTCGCCGGCAATGGCGACCCGCACGCACAGAACGGCTGCGGTATTCATCTGTATGCCGCCAATCGCTCCATGATCCGGCGTGTCTTCTACTGCGCGGACGGCGAGCTTCTGATCGTGCCCCAGCAGGGAAGCTTGCTGATCACCACCGAGCTTGGGCGGCTGGCCGTTGAACCGCTGGAGATAGCGGTGATACCGCGCGGCTTGCGCTTCCGAGTCGAGGTCCCGGACGGCCCGATACGCGGCTATGTCTGCGAAAACTTCGGCTCCCCTTTTCGGCTGCCGGACCTAGGCCCGATCGGCTCGAATGGCCTGGCATGCGAGCGCGATTTCAGCACACCGGTTGCTTGGTATGAAGATCGGGATGAGCCTCACGAGCTCATTGCGAAGTTCATGGGCCGTGTGTGGTCCGCCGAGATGAATCATTCGCCGTTCGACGTCGTGGCGTGGCGTGGCAATTGCGCGCCGTATAAGTTTGACCTGCGACGCTTCAACACCATGGGATCGATCAGTTACGACCATCCGGACCCATCGATCTTTCTAGTATTGCAGTCCGTAACCGACACTCCCGGCGTCGACGGCATCGACTTCGTTCTGTTTCCGCCGCGCTGGCTGGCGATGGAGCACACCTTTCGCCCGCCTTGGTTCCATCGCAATGTAGCCAGCGAGTTCATGGGTCTGATCGAGGGGCGGTATGATGCGAAGGCCGGAGGTTTTCTCCCCGGCGGGTGCTCCCTGCATAACTGCATGACGGGCCATGGTCCCGATGCAGTCAGTTTCGAGCGAGCGAGCATGGCGGATACCACGCAGCCCGAGCACATGCTGGACACCATGGCCTTCATGTTCGAGACACGTTGCGCCATCCGGCCCACCCAATTCGCGTTGGAATCGCCCTTACTTCAGCAGGACTACGTGGACTGCTGGCGAGGATTGAAGAAGCACTTCAATCCTCAACGACCTTAACCGGCCGCCCCGGACCCGGGCAACTCGATGCAGAACAAGACCGAGAAGACCCTGCGTCTGCAAGACTACCTTCCATATCGACTGTCCGTGGCTGCCAACGCCGTGTCGCAATTGATCGCCCGTTCATACGAAGAAAAATTCGGCCTTAAAATTCCCGAGTGGCGCCTGCTGGCAGTGTTGGCGGACGAGGGACCCCTCACTCAACAAATGCTGTGTGGCCGCACCATCATGGACAAAGTCACGGTCATGCGCGCCGCGCGAGGGTTGCTGCGCCGGGGAGCGATCAAACGAATGCCGCACGATCGGGACGGCCGCTCCCACCGTCTGCTGCTGACCAAGACGGGACAGCAGCTGTACGCACGCATCGTACCGCTGGCCATCAAGTATGAAGCACAGCTACTCGCCGGGATTGAGCGGGGCGACGTAGACCGCTTCGAACAGCTTCTGCGGCAGTTCGAACAAACTGCGTCAGTGCTCAGCCGGGCGTGAGCCGTCAAGGGCGGAAACTTCCGCACAGTGCGTCACTGTGCCTTTGCGAAGTATTCCTGCAAGGAGGCGACGCCCAAGCGTTTCGCTTCGAAAAGGCTCTCGAGATGTTCACGGGAATTGACCAGCCCGCGGGCACGCAGCACCCCAGCCTCATCAATCAGTGCCGCGAACGGCAGTCTGCTCACTTGATAAGTCATGCCGAGGGACGCCGACAAAACATAGGGAACCCCTTCTAGAGCGTGACTGCGCACGAACGCGCGCTGCTCCTCCACGGCGCCGTCGCTGGCGAGGATAATGTTCAGCCAGTCGCGCTCATCCTTGCCGCTCGACTTGACGACGGGCAGCAACGATTTGCAGACCGGGCAGGTAGGCGACACAAACAGAAGCAGCAGGCTCTTGCCGTCGGCACGCGGTCCTCCGATGTGCATCGAAACGCCGTTCAAATCGGGGACATCCATTGCGGGCGCCGACTCTCCCACCGCGAGTCCGCGGTTGAGCATCAATGCACCTACGGGCGCGATGCGCTCATGCAAAACGCCCAATTGCCGCATCAATGCCAGCACCACGATCAGCAACGACAAGACGACAATCCACAACACTACATTTGATATGCCTAATGCACTCATCGACCGCCCCTCAACTGTGCAGTGCGTCGCGCAACATCGCCGAGCAAGAGATCGACACACAGATATAAAAGTGAAACCGTCATCAATCCAAAAATTATCGTCACCCCATCCATGGGGCCCAATGGGCGAGCCGACCAGGGAAAAAGCGAGAGCGCCGCGGCCACTGAAACCACGATATTGCGCCACACCATCCATGGCGCGATGGGCCGGCGATCATCAGGACCCCCGCATCCGCACGCAAGATCGCGACGGCCGCGTCGAAGATTGATCTCAATAGCGGCAGCGTACCCCAGCACTAGGGCTATGACGGCGACGCCTGCGAAGGGCCGCGACTCATTGACTAATATGCCGACCGCAAGGCCGATCTCTAAAATCGGCAGCAGGCGCGACAATCGCAATTTTGCGATGCCGGGTATCACTCCATAGGCCGCGAAGATTTCGTCGAAGCGGCGCAGATCGCGTAGTTTATGTGCACCGGCGCTTGCCAATAGAATGGCAATGCAGCCGACTATCAATACCCCAACGACAGGATCAAGCATCATGTGAAGCATGATAGCTGAACGATTTGACCGAAACCTCATCGCCGTTATGCAACATTGAGACTTAGCTACGTGCGCGTACCATAACCCAACCTTAGGATCGGTAATCGATACCCGCTTACCGGCCGTAGTGCGTGGTCCGCTTGGTTAATCCGTGTCACCACGCTTTCTAATCCGACGCCACTATGCGAAACTTCTGTGGACGTCGGCGTAAATACTGCCTTAATCGGGCTGGCCACTTATAATCGCGGATGGGGCGGGCACATGGCCTGCACGGGGATATTGATGAAAACTGCTCTCACGCGCGCTACCTTGCTGTGCCTCGCAACCTGCACTCCTTTGTTTGCGGCGCCGCCATTGCCCGCCGAACATCTGACGGTGACGAGCCTGGCACCGAACAATCCGCATCGGGTTTACGTGCTGGATGAAGCTTTCTTCAACGAAATCGACTCGCGAATACATTTGTTCGATGGGGACACGTATCGCCGCCTGGGTCAGATCGATTCAGGCTTCAATCCGGGATTCAACTTATCCCCGGACGGCAAGACCACCATTATCGGAACCACTTATTTCTCGCGCGGTAGCCGCGGTACCCGCACCGATGTGGTCGAGTTCACGGACAACTCCACGCTGTCGACCAAGCACGAAATCGTTCTGCCGTCCAAAAGAGCCTTGACGCTGCCGACGTATTTTAACCTTGCGTTCAGCGCAGACAGTCATTTTGTCTATGTGTCCTATGTTACGCCGGCAGCCTCCTTTGGGGTATTGGATCCCGCGAAATACACCGTCCTCGATGAGATCGACACCGCGGGCTGCGTTCTCGTGATTCCCTCAGGCCCGAACCGAGTGTCCTCACTGTGCGAAAGCGGCCGCATGCTCACCGTGACGCTCGATGCGCAAGGCCACGAAGGGTCGCGGCAAATGTCCGACGCGTTCTTCGATCCGGACAAAGATCCGATATTCGTGCAGGGCGTACCGATAAACAACGGGTATGCCTTCCTGTCCTTTTTGGGCGAAGTGCATGAGGTGGATTTCTCGGGCGCGCAACCCACCTTCCACGAACCCTGGTCGTTGGTCACTGCCGCGGAAAGGGGCCATTGGCGCACCGGGGGGACACAGGTCGGCGCCATCCACCGCAGCTCAGGCAAGCTATTTGTTCCCATGCACCAGGGCGGCGAAGGCACGCACAAGGACGGCGGTACCGAGATTTGGGTGTTCGACATGAAATCCCATCAGCGCGTAGCCCGCTGGCCAATGGCGCGCGCGAAGCTCGCTCCGGTGCTGGCGGTCCAAGTGTCGCAGGACGACGCGCCCATCCTGTTCGCGGCGACGTCTCAGTCCGACATGGCCGTCTTCGACGCTCTCACCGGCCAGCTGCGCCACGTCGAGAAGCAGATGGGACAAACCCCCTGGCTGTTACTGACTCCTTAGAAGGCACCGGTATGCGCTCCATTGATGAGTTATTCGAAAGTTCCTCCCGCTCCCTGGCGCGGCACACTTCACGGCGCAGCCTGCTGGCGGCCCTGGGTAAGATTTTGACCGGTGCCGCCCTCGTCCCGCTCCTGCCGATAGACCGCTCATTCCGCGCTGAGGCGGGCGAGACCGGTGCCGTCCCGGCAAAACCACCGGCTAAACCGGCGACGGACGACCCGATGAGTTGCGACTACTGGAAGTATTGCGCGGTGGACGGATTCCTCTGCGCCTGCTGCGGTGGCACCTCGAACTCATGCCCACCAGGCACCGCGCCCTCCCCGATCACATGGATCGGTACCTGCCACAATCCCGCGGATAATCGTGACTACATCGTGTCGTACAATGATTGCTGCGGCAAGGTGAGCTGCGGGAATTGCGAATGCAACCGCAACGAGCGAGAAAAGCCCATGTACCGCCCGTCACGCAACAACGACTTGAACTGGTGCATGGCGAACGCTGATTCGAACTATCATTGCTCGGTGTCAGTCATCCTCGGGGTCTCTGAAAAGTGAATTGGCGCAGCCCGCGTACGCTGGGCGTCGCGGCGGCACTGCTTTTCGTAGGCTCGCCGCTGTGCCTCGCGGCAGACCCGAGTCCGGTCGCTTATCCTGTCGGCGCCGCAACTTTTCAGGCCAACTGCGCGGTGTGTCATGGAGCGAAGGGTGCCGGCCAGTCCTCGCTTGCGCCGCCCCTGACCTCCTACCCAGTACGGTACGCATCAATCCGCGAGGGTCGGCGCCAGCTTGCGATGACGGTTCTTTACGGCATGTTCGGTGATGTAGTCGTCGAACAAAAGCACTACGATTTCAAGATGTCGGAATTCCCGCAGCTCGACGACGACACACTGGCCACGGTACTTAACTTCGTGATCTTCGATCTTGGCCACGCCGGCCAAGATACGCAGCCGCTTAACGCGACCGAGATTGCGGCCGAACGCAGCCAACCCCTCGATGGCACAGCGGTGCACACGCACCGTGCGGCCGTGCTGGCGGCACTTGGGCTCTGAGATGATGGGCGCCCGCCTGGCACTCACCATCTTCGCCGCAAGCGCCTTGAGTGCCGCGGCACTCGCAAGCCCGGCACAGGATTACATGCTGTATTGCATGGGCTGCCATGGAGCGCAAGCCGAAGGCGTTCCGGGTAAAGTCCCGCCGCTGGCCCACACCATCGGTCTGTATATGCGAAATTCCGCCGGCCGCAACTACCTTCTGCGCGTGCCCGGTGCAGCGAACTCGGTGCTGTCCGACGCACAACTGACCGCGGTACTCAACTGGCTGGCGCAAACCTACGATGCGGACAACCTCTCCAGCGATGTCCCCTTGTTCACGACCGTTGAGGTGAGTAGCGTGCGTCACTTGCCGTTGGCCTCTGTTGCCGCCGCGCGGCGCGAGGTCGTTCGCAGCCTGGCGGCAACCGGCCACGCGCCGCCGGCTGACTACTAGCTGCGTTCAGCGCCGCTTATTACCCTTCGAACTGCGGATTCGCCAATACGACCGAGGCTTCGATCTGTGGCTCCGGCACAGTCCAGTACGATCTGAGCAGCTTGGCCTTGGTCGGTGAATCCACCAGTTCAAATTGATGGCGACGATAGAAGCTGATCGCCCATATCGCCGCGGCCCAGGTGCCCACCAGCATGCGTTGTGTACTTAGTCCGCGCAAATGAGTGATCAGCGCGGCGCCGACCCCGTGCCGCTGGTTGCCGGGAAGAACATAGGCATGGCGGATTAGCACGACGTCGCGCACCGGTTGCATCCCCATCACGCCGATGAGGGCCCCATCCTGCTCGTAGCCCCAGAAAGCGACGCCCGCCGCCATCTCGGCCTCGAATTCATGCAGCGGCATATAGGGCTCGTGCCAACGTTCCGCGCAGATCACCCCGCGATAGGCACGCGCGGACTCTGCTCACCTCACACTGCTCTGTTGATATCACGTTCAATGCACTCCTGAGAATGGCAAGTGACCCTAGCAGTCACGAGCCGAGTGCATCTTGGACAAAATTGCAGCAGGACCTCAGGAACTCGAGGCATAGCGGATCGGCGTAACGCCGAATTGCCTCACGAAACATCGATTGAGGTGGCTCTGATCAAAAAAACCGGCGGTGGTTGCGACTTCCGCGGCGGCGAGACCCCCTCGGATGAGTCGACGCGCCAGGGCAACGCGCCGCTGCAGTATGTATGCATGCGGCGTCAGACCGGTCTCGCGTGCGAAGCCTCGCAGCAACTGGTAGCGGCTCAGTCCCGCCTCCCTCGCAAGATCCGTCAGGGTCAATCGCACCGACGGGTCGGCATCGATGCGACGGCGTGCGCGTCGAACAGACGGGGACGGCGCCTGCTCGCGAATCGAGCGGGCCGTGGAGTTCACCACCATCCCCGCAGCCAGGCGGAGGAGAGCCGTTTCGCAGGCTATGATGCTCCTGGTGTCCTCCGGTGCCATAGCGTGCTGAAATGCGTCATCAAAGCGTTTTCTCAATAAGTTGTCGACGTACACGGCCGCGGTGAACATCATGGAAGCTTTCCCGCCGTCGAAACAATCGGCCGCCAACTCTTCCATAAGTGGCGGATCGATGTAGAGCATTCGCCAAGTCCGTGATCTTGTGCCAATGGCACGCCCGTCGTGTACCTCACCGGGATTGACGAAGATGAGGTTTCGCGGTCCCGCTTCGACTTGACGCCGGTCGCTCAACGATGCATGACCGCCGCAATCGATAACCCCAATCCCATATTGATCGTGCGTGTGCCGTGGAAAAGAACGCGAGGTTGCAGCCGTCATCGCGTTGATCCCGGGCAACGGAAAGCGGAGAAAACGTATGGGCTCCTGCATCTGGATCTCCAACGGCTCGCCCTTACCCATGCAATTAGGTTGTATCAACCGCGCGTATGCCGATTGCGGAGGTACTTTCGAATCCCTTCCTTAACGTCCACCCACCCACGTTTCGCTGCCTTTAGCGGCAAGAGCGCGAGGTGAACATCCTCGGAAGAGGCCCGCCTCTCCATGGGAACTCCGACCTGATCACACTGCTCCTTCGGCCGCATCGGTCACGCGAATCCCAGAAAGACGGCCAGCGCACGATACACGGAGACAAGCGTCTCCTGCTCGAGGCGACCTATCGTCTTGCCGACCTTGCTGCGGGCAACTGTCTGTATCTTATCGACCATCACTTGTGAGGTCTTACGCAGTCCATTGCAATCACTCGGCTCCACGACGATGCGAAAGAGGGGCGTGTCCCGCAGCTCTCCCGTCACAGGCAGCACGCTAATTGAAGGATGGGCGTCAAACAGGTCTGACTGAATGACCAATGCCGGACAGGGCTTACCGTAGTCGCCCGATAGCGCGATGGTCACGAGGTCGCCCCGATTCACTTCCATCCGTCCGTATCTGCGATCTCTTCGAGCCACTTCAACGTGCGTTGCTCCACTCGATCGCCTAGCAGCGACAGCGACTGTCGTCGGCATTCCTTTGCAAACCCGCTGCGCCGAGTGTCCGGAACCCAAATCTGAACGGGTCGCAACCCCGCTGCCCTGAGGGCGATGCGATGCTTCTTTACGCGCTCCGAGACTCGGGCCCTATCAGTCATTGCGCCCACCTTCTGTTACATGTAACAATGCCACAGACCCGTGTTGCGTGCAACGCGCGCAGCCATATTCACTGAGCGTTACTATTGATCGCACGCAATGCTGCTGTCTCTACGAGGTGTATGGCGGCCGGACCGTAGATGATTTAGCCTCACAACTCACCTAGCCACCGTCCCGTAACCCGCCTCAGGAAAACTCAGAATGACAGCGCGCGTCTGCGTAGATCACCTCGAAGTCGATAAAGTCTTGTACGACTTCGTCAACCAAGAAGCCATGCCGGGCACGGGTGTTCTAGAGCAGCCCTTTTGGAGCGGATTTACGCAGCTGGTTCGAGCCCTGGCGCCGCGCAACGCGGCACTGCTGTTGAAGCGGGACCAATTACAGTCAAAGATTGATGAGTGGCACCGCCATAATCCGGGCGCCGCCTTCGATCACTCGCGCTACAAAGCCTTTTTGATCGAGATCGGCTATCTCGTGCCCGAGAAACAACCCTTCGCGGTCGATACCGCCGATGTCGACGCGGAAATCGCGCAGATCGCCGGGCCGCAGCTAGTGGTACCGGCCAGCAATGCGCGCTATGCCCTGAACGCGGCCAATGCACGCTGGGGTAGCCTGTATGACGCACTGTATGGCACCGACGTCATACCGGAGGACGGGGCGGGCCGCACCGGCAAGTACAATCCCACGCGCGGTGCAAAAGTTATAGCCTTCGCCCGCGATTTCCTGGACGAGCACTTTGCCCTCGCCGCGGGCTCACACCACGATGCTGTGGCCTATAGCCTCGGCACGCAGACACTCAACGTCAAACTAAAAAACGGCGGCGAGACCCGATTGCAAGACGCAGCCGCATTGCGCGGCTTTCAAGGAGACCGCCGGTCCCCAAAAGTGTTGCTGCTGGTCCACCACGGTCTGCACGTGGAAGTACACATCGATCGCACCCACTCCATCGGCAGCCAGGATCCTGCCGCCATTAGCGATGTGGTATTGGAATCGGCCATCACCACGATTCAGGATTGCGAGGACTCGGTTGCTGCGGTGGATGCCTTGGACAAGGTCCAGATTTATCGAAACTGGCTGGGGCTGATGGACGGCAGCCTGGAGGCGAGGGTCGACAAGGGTGGCGAGCCGGTGCTGCGCCGCCTGAATGCGGATCGCCGGTACCGGACTTTAGGCGGCGAAGATCTCGTGCTGCCGGGCCGCAGTCTCATGTTGGTGCGCAATGTCGGCCATCACATGATGTCCGACGCCGTGACCTTCGACGGCAAACCCATACCCGAGACCTTTATAGATGCGGTGGTGACCGCACTTATTGCTCTGCACGACCTGCGCGGCGTGGGCGCAAGGCGCAATTCCCGTTCCGGATCGGTGTACATCGTCAAACCGAAGATGCACGGGCCCGAGGAGGTCGCGTTTGCCGATGAGCTATTCGGGGCCGTCGAAGAATTGCTGGGTATGGCGAAAAACGTTTTGAAAATCGGCATCATGGACGAAGAACGCCGCACCAGCGTCAACCTTACGGAATGCATACGCGCCGCGCGGCATCGCGTGGTGTTCATCAACACCGGCTTTCTCGATCGCACGGGCGATGAGATACACACCTCGATGCTGGCCGCAGCGGTTTCACGCAAGAGCGAGCTCAAGAAGGCTGTGTGGCTGGATGCCTATGAGCGTCAAAACGTCGACATCGGACTGGCCTGCGGCTTGCGCGGCAGAGCGCAGATCGGCAAGGGAATGTGGGCCATGCCGGACCTCATGGCCGATATGCTGAAGGCGAAGATCTCGCAGCCTCAGGCCGGCGCGAACACCGCCTGGGTGCCCTCACCGACCGCCGCGACATTGCATGCCCTGCACTATCACAAAGTGAATGTAGCGCAGGTTCAGGCGCAGCTCGCGGGCCGCCCACGTGCCTCGCTGGATGACATTTTGACCCCGCCTCTCGCCGCGACTTCCCGCTGGAGCGCGGCCGACATCGAGGAAGAACTCAACAACAACGCGCAGAGCATTCTGGGCTACGTGGTGCGTTGGATCGATTCAGGAGTCGGCTGCTCAAAAGTACCGGACTATTATAATGTCGCATTGATGGAAGATCGCGCCACTCTGCGCATCTCCAGCCAGCACGTCGCCAACTGGCTGCATCACGGGATCTGCTCGCCTGAACAGGTGATGCAGGCGCTGCGCCGCATGGCGCTGGTGGTGGACCGGCAAAACGCCTCCGATCCCGCATATCATCGGCTCGCCGACGATTCCGACAACGATATTGCGTTCAAGGCCGCCTGCGACTTGATATTCAAGGGCCGTGAACAACCTAACGGCTACACCGAAGCCATACTGCACGCACGCAGGCTAGAGCGAAAGGCGCGCCGGTGACGGACGCCGCCCGACCTCCCCCGCCTCCGAAGCGCGGCGCGGCCCGTTCCGTCCAAGTAGGAGGTTTCGAGCTATTTACCACCGGTGCGTCGCGTTTCGACTTGCGTGACCCCTATCATTTCATCGCCAGCATGAGTTGGCCGGTGTTTTTCCTTTGTTTGGTTATCTCTGAATTGCTCATCAACTCTGGGTTCGCACTGCTTTACATCGCGGTGCCCGGGTCAATCGCGAATGTCGCAAAAGGCTCGTTCATGGATGCCTTTTTCTTCAGCATCGAGACGCTGGCAACCGTGGGTTACGGCACCATGGTCCCGGCAACGCGCTATGGACATGTAGTCTCTGCCGTCGAAATCATCTGCGGCATCGTCTATACCGCCGTTGTAACCGGTGTCATCTTTATTAGATTTTCCAAGCCGAAGGCCAAGATCGTTTATGCCGAGCGGCCGGTGGTCGCCAATCATAACGGTGTGCCCACGCTGATGATTCGCATCGCCAACGGCCGAACGCACATGCTGACCGACGCCTCGGTGCGGCTCAGCGCCTTGATGGTGGAATCGACTCCCGAGGGCCAACTGTTCCGCCGCATGAAGAGCCTGGAACTCTCGCTAGCGCACTTCCCGTTGTTTGCGTTGACGTGGACATTGATGCACAAGATCGACGAAAAGAGCCCGCTCCATGGTTATTCCTCGGACGCGCTGAACCACGACGGCGTTCGCCTCATGCTGAGCATCGAGGCCCGAGATCCAGCGCTGTCGGTGCAAGTTCACGATTTGAAAAACTATTCCGCCGAGAGCATTGCCTACGGCATGCGTTATTCGGACGCGGTTTTCTGGGACCGCCACGGCCGCACCTCAGCGGACCTCCGTCGCATCAGCCTGATTGAGCCCGACCACGCCGCTTCGCGGTCAAGCACCGCCGCAGCCGAGGAACCGACGGCGTAACTCCAGCGACCGCTGCGAGCGCAGTCGCCGCCTGCTCTACCCTTCAGCTGCATTTAGCGAACCCCCGCCTTCCAATCCCGCCGGCGCGCTGCCCGCTCTGCCGCTTCATCGAGGGGCTCCCCCGCAATTTGTCCCTCGACGGCCTGTATAATCGCCGGGGACAAAGCTGAACCGGCCGTTCGATATTCGGGATTACCGCCCTTGCCGTCCGCTGCCTGAATCAGGGCTTGGACCTGCCATTCCTCGCCGTGACGGCAGGCAAGACCCGACGTAGACAGGGCACCCGACAGCGCAAAGGCGCGACAGTAATCACCGGATTTTGCCAAAAAGCTGAGCCCGATCCGTACGCTCGAACCTGGGGATTGCTCCGCGGCGAGTTGGGCCGACAGCACTTCCGCCAGCTGCCCGCCGGCCAACAACGCGCCGTCGGCGCTGCGCACGAGCATCGACTCGGTACGGCCCCACATGAAAAATCCCAGACCTACGCCGAGGGCCAAGCTTGCGGCAATCGCCCCGGCCGTTTGCCACCGCGATCGCCACGGCCGCGCAAGCGAGGTGTTGCGTCCGATCGGCGAACGCAAGTCCTGCAGATTCACGACCCTGCTCCCTTGTTTGCTCGCAGCGCCCTTCGCCGCCGCCAGTAGACGCTCCGGAACATCTTCCGCCAGTTCGGCCGAGTAAGCCGTCTGCACTTGCTGCCTCAGTGCACGGTGCTGGGCGAGGCGCTTTTCGATTTGCGGATCCTCGCGCAGGGCCGATTCCACCGCCTCCCGCGCGGCGAGGTCCAGCTCGCCATCGGCGTACGCCATGAGGGTTTCATCGGAAATCGTCATGTGGTTTCAGCCTCCGCCCCTAACATCGCCTGCAACGCCTGGCGTCCCCGCGCGAGTCGACTCGTCAGCGTCCCGATGGGAACATCAAGCACCTCGGCGGCTTCCCGGTACGGCAATCCCTCCACGAGGACAAGACCAACCGCTTCCCTCTGCTCCTCAGGCAACCGCGCCATCGCCGACTGTACGGACAACAACTCGGTTTGGCTCGCCATCGAGTCCGCACCGATATTGTCACCGGCCTCTGCGGTGGTGAAAATCTTATCGCGTCGTCCGCGCGAACGAAGTTCGTCGATCCAGGCGTTTCTAACGATCTTGAACATCCAACTATCCAGCCGCGCGTCACTGCGCCATTGGTCCAATCGAGTCAGCGCCCGCTCCACCGCGATCTGCACGACATCGTCTGCGTCATGCGGATTACGCGTTAAGTTGCGGGCAAATCGTCGCAGCCGCGGCAGTAACGCGACGATTTGCTCATGGACGTTTTGCGGGGTCCCGCTCGTATTCATGGGATAGACGTTCGAGATACCATGTTTCTTCCATTGATTGTATCAGCCGATGAGAAATATCCGACTAGCTAGCACGAGAATTCCTCAATGCCAGGATCAATACATTGCTTCTTGACTATGACCATGATGGCCGCGGCGGCCACGGCGCAGGTGCGCCTGCCTGCCGTTGCGCTCCCCGCCGTGCCCCTACAGACTCTGCCGCAGGTGCTTGACCGGGTGCAGTCGCAACCCCTCGATGGATTGAATGGCCTGCGCCGTCTTGAAGTCAATCGCTTGATTCGCGCAAATCGCCAAGTTGTGGATACGGACCCGAACGGCGAGCCCGTCATTCGAAACGAAATTCTCGGGCTTGCGGCCACGGATGCGGCGCTGGATGGCGCGCGTTCTCGCGGATTCATCGTCGATCGCGAACAAACCATCGGTACGATGAATATTCGCTTGGTGATATTCAAAGCACCACGGGGGATGTCGACAAATAAAGCGCTTCGCACCTTGCGCGACGCCGATCCCGCCGGAAGCTACGATTACAACCATATCTACAGCAGCAGCGGCGCGATATCTCGCGGCGACAGAGTAACCATCGACACTATGGTTACCGCTGCGATCCTCGCGGAATCCGCGGCGGCCAATCCCGCGCAATTCCGGATGCGCATAGGGCTATTGGATACGGGCGTCGATATGACACACCCGGTATTCCACGAGTCCGTGATCCATCCGTGGGGCTGCGACAATCATCCAGTACCGGCGGCGCACGGGACCGCCGTCGCGTCGCTGCTGATCGGGCGCGGCGAGGCATTTCACGGGGTGCGCCCGGATGCCGAGCTGTTCGCGGCGGATGTGTACTGCGGTCGTCCCACCGGCGGCGCAGTGGATGCATTGGTGTCGGCGCTCGGCTGGTTGGTGGAAGAAAAGGTCCCCGTCATCAATGTCAGTTTGGTCGGCCCGAAGAACGCGATGCTGGAGAGAGTGATCGGCACCCTTATCGGCGGTGGCTACGTTATCGTCGCGGCGGTCGGCAATGACGGGCCGGCCGCTCCCCCACTCTATCCCGCCTCCTACCCAAAAGTCGTCGGTGTCACGGCGGTCGACGCGCATCGTCGGGTGTTGCTCGAAGCGGCACGGGGACCTCAGGTCATGTTTGCAGCGCCCGGCGCGGATGTGGCGGCCGCGACCGGCGATCACGCCTATGCCGCCGTTCGCGGCACCTCGTTTGCGGCGCCCTTTGTCGCGGCGCTGCTGGCCTCTGCCATGGATGCGCCGAACTCAGCCGCCGCGGCCGCCGCCATCGATGCGCTGGCGAAGACCGCCGTCGATCTTGGCCCTCCAGGCCGCGATTTGACATATGGATTTGGACTCGTCGGCGCGGAATACAGAATCGATCCAACGCCGCAGATTCGCCGCTGAACGGCGATTTTTTTGCGGATGGAAGAAAACTCCCGGCCGACTCGTATCAATAGTGAAGGTCGCGGGATGTCTGCGATCACGCAGGAGTACGAGACATGAACAGTAAACAAACGCCGCGAGCGCGGCTATTCGCGAGTGCCGCAGTCGCTACCGCATTGGCATTGGCCTCACCCGCCTATGCGGGCCTCTTGGGTGGCGCAGGCGGCCTCGGTGGTAATTTGGGAGGTAGCTTGGGAGGCTTTGGCGGCCCTAACGGAATCGGCGGAAGGGGTACCTTCGGTTCGCAAGGCGGTTTCAACGGCTCGCTGGGTTCGGCCAGCGCCAAACCCATTGCCGAAACCGCCGGTAAGGGAGAGGGCGCGGCGACGTCGGCCACCCAGGCCGGCGGCGGCGTTGCCAATTCCGTGACGCCGGCAAGCATCCGCCCCGCCGGCACAGCGGCCGCAACGGCCGCCGCCGCAGGCACGAGCACCGCCGATACGAGTACCGCTGCGGGGGAATTACAATCGCTCGCTGCGATGTCAGCGGTCTCGTCCGCAGCAGCGGGCTCCTTTGTGGCAGCGCCCCCGGCGATGTCGGCGCCGGCGCAGTCCACCAATGTCAAACCGGCACCGGCTGCGGCAAAGGCAGCCCCCGCCACCATGCCCGTCAAATCCACGAGCACCGCGCCTGCTACAACGGCTCCCGCGCCTGCCAAACCCAGCGCCTCCGGTAGCTTCACGGGAAGCGCGGATCACACGGTCACCGCGGGGAGTCACTCCGCCTCAGGAGCCGCCGGCGGATCGCTTGACGCACAACACTCGAACGGGTCCCTTTCGGCAACCTCCGCCGGCACCGCAGGGGGTTCCCTGAACTGATGGAGCCGACGATCGCGTGCACACGGCGTACTTCGCTTCGAGCGGGGTGAAGTACGCCGCTTCTTGCTTCAGGCGGCCAGGGCCGTGCTTTGGGTGGACGCAGCATCCTCTACCCTGTAGACTTCTTCCAGCTTAATTCGGGTCGGCACTCGGTCAGTGCCATCCTAAGCTCGCGATCCGTCCCTGACGCAACGCTTTGATTCCCTCCTCGCTGCTGACCGCTGCGGAAGCGATTGCTTCTGTCGTGCGAGTCCACAATTCTTTAAGGATTATTCAATGTCATTTTCCGATCTCGGGCTATTGCCCGAATTGCTGCGTGCTGTCGCCGATAAGGGCTACGATTCGCCTTCCCCCATTCAAATACAAGCGATTCCGGCGGTACTCGGCGGACGCGACGTCCTGGCCGGCGCGCAAACCGGCACCGGCAAAACCGCCGGCTTCGTGCTGCCCATATTGCAGCGGCTTAGCGCAGATCAGGCGAACGGTACCCTGCGTGCGCCTCGCGCGCTGGTGCTGACGCCCACCCGCGAGCTTGCGGCGCAAGTGGCGCAGAGCGCGCGCGACTACGGTAAGTACATGCAGCTGCGCACCTACCAGGTGTTCGGCGGCGTGAGCATCAACCCACAGATCAGTGCCCTGCGCAGCGGCTGCGATATCTTGGTGGCCACGCCCGGCCGCCTACTCGATCTTGCCCAGCAGCGCGCGGCGGATCTTTCCAAGGTGCAGGTGTTGGTGCTGGATGAGGCCGATCGCATGCTGGACATGGGCTTCATCAACGACATTCGCAAAATCATCAAACTACTGCCTCAGAAGCGGCAGAACTTGCTGTTCTCGGCCACGTATTCAGACGATATTCGCGGCTTGGCGGAACGGCTGCTGCATGACCCTCTGTCGATACAGGTTGCGCCGCGCAATGCTCCCATCGAATTGGTGGAACAGCGCGCCTACCGAGTGCAAAAGGAACAGAAGCGGCATTTATTGGTGCATCTGATCCAAGAAGGCCAGTGGCGCCAAGTATTGATTTTCACACGCACCAAGCATGGCGCGAATCGCCTGACGCAGCAGCTCGAAGGCGCGGGCATTCAAGCCGCGGCCATTCACGGCAACAAGAGCCAGGCAGCGCGAGTCAAGGCGCTCGACATGTTCAAGCGCGGACAGGTCACCGCACTGGTGGCCACCGAGGTCGCCGCGCGCGGCCTCGATATCAAAGAACTGCCGCAGGTGGTCAACTACGAATTGCCCAATGTGCCCGAAGATTACGTGCATCGCATCGGCCGAACCGGCCGAGCCGGCGCCGCGGGCGAGGCCGTCTCGTTGGTGTCGAGTGACGAAGGCGGATTGCTACGCGACATCGAACGGGTTCTACGCCGCAGCATTCCCGTTCTGCCCACCCCGGTCTTCAAGATCGTCGAATCTGCGCCGCAATCGGCATCAAACGGCAATCGTGGTTCGGGGGATCGGCCACAAGGCGACCGAGCGCACGGAGAGGCCCGAGGCAACCGCCCGGCGCAGGGCCAAGGCCGCCAGGGCCAGAACCACGGCGGCCGCGATTCGCGTCGAGCGCCGGGCGGCGGCGGCTCCGGCACGAGAAGCTTCGGCCAGCAGCAGCGCGGTCGTTTCCGCTAGGACAGTTTGGGAACCAGAGCTCGCAGGTAGTCTGCGAACTCAGAACCCAAGCTCGGATGCTTCAGGCCGTACTCCACGGTGGCCTGTAAGTATCCGAGCTTGCTGCCGCAGTCGTAGCGCTTGCCTTCGAATTCGAAGGCATACACCGGTTCGCGCTGCATCAGCTGGGCAATGCCGTCGGTGAGCTGAATCTCGCCGCCCGCACCCTGGCCGATTTTCGCAAGGTCATCGAATATCGAGCCGCTAAGAACATAGCGGCCGACAACCGCCAGCGTGGTTGCCGCATTCTCGGGCCTGGGCTTTTCCACGATGTGCGATATCTTGCCTACGCGCGGCGCGATCTTGCGCTCCAACGTCACGATGCCGTACTTGTCCGTGTCCTGCTTCGGCACGTTATGCACACCGAGTACGCTGCCCCCGTAGGTCGCGAATACGTCGACCATCTGCTTGAGACAGGGAACGGTTGCATCGATTAAATCATCCGCGAGATGCACCATGAAGGGCGCATCGCCGACGACGGGGCGAGCGCACAGCACGGCATGGCCGAGGCCGAGCGGCGCCGATTGACGGATGTACACGCAGGAGGCCCAGCTCGGCAGAATCCCACGCAGAGTATCCAGCAAATCCTGCTTGCCTTGCGCTTGCAACACGGCCTCGAGTTCGGCATTGCTGTCGAAATGATCCTCGATGGCTCGCTTGGAACTTCCGGTGATAAAGACCAACGTGTCGGCGCCCGCCGAAAGTGCCTCATCAACCGCATACTGAATCAGCGGCTTGTCGACGACCGGCAGCATTTCCTTCGGGCTGGCCTTGGTGACCGGGAGGAACCTTGTGCCGCGCCCGGCAACAGGGAATACGACTGTTTTGACGGCTTTGTATGTCATGGCGAAATAATAACGGATTTCATCGAGGTGCGCCGTCAGACAATTCTCACACGCTATCGAAGCTTTACGATGGCGTGCGTCTCAAAGCTATCCCAAGAATGACAGGCCGGGCAATGCCAATAAAAGCTGCGCCCCGAATAGCCGCATTCATTGCACCGATACTTTTCAGCATGCGCCAGCAACGCCCCGATCTCGTGCGCCGTACGATCGTACTGCGCCGGATCCGCCCTCCACACGGCTTGCAGTGTCGCATCCTGCGAGATGACCGCTTCTATCGAGGCGCGGAGCGGTGCAGCGCCCGCCAAATTGGCCGCGATCGCGGCGAATACAAAACGCTTTAGTTCGCCGAAGCCGCGCGACGCCGCTTGTGCGACGAGGTCGGAAAGCACCGCATCGCGCGCCTGCGGCTCCACCAATTTGAGCAGGTGCGGCAACTCATCCTGCAGCAGCTCCGGTGATTCGGCTAGCGCCTGCCGCAACAGTCGTATGGCCAACTCCGGCTGCGCGTCGCGCTCCGCGATCTGCGCACGCAGCAGTGCCGCCCGAGGAAACTGCCTTACTTCATCGCGGGCCTCGCGCAGCAGGCGCCGCGCCTCTACGTTATCGTCGCTCTCGATCGCAAGCGTCGCCAGCTCGCACAGATAGTGGGCCGCGACGACGCGCGGCGGCGCGGCCTTGATGCGGGCCAGTTGCCTATGTGCGCCGAGCGCCTGTTGCCAATCATGCTGGCGTTCGTAAACCAGGCGCAGGGCATCGAGCGCACTGGCGCGCAAGCGCGGCACCTCGCTGACTTGCTGAAACAAACCTTCAGCCCGATCAAGCAGCCCCGCACACAAATAATCCTGTGCGAGCGCCAGCAGCGCCTGCTCGCGATGCTCGGTGGCGAGTGCATCGCGCGCCAATAAATTTTGGTGGATGCGAATAGCGCGCTCCACTTCCCCACGGCGGCGATACAGGGAACCCAAGGCGAAATGAGTCTCGATGGTGTCCGCGTTGGCGTCCATCAGCTTCAAGAACATGTCGAGCGCCCGGTCGGGCTGCTCAGTAACGAGGTAATCGAGTCCGGCCAGATAATCGGGATGCAGCTGCTTGAGGGAGGCGGGCCAACGTCTACCCCAGCCGAAGTGCCCGGCCAGTATGCCGAGAACCAACGCCGCAACCACCAAGCCCCAAGTCAGCAGCGGTAGGTCGGTCATTTAGCCTTCAGACCGCCCAACACCCTTTAATCTCGGATCGGCAGATCCGCACCTTCATTGACCCGCTCGCGCAGATCCTTTCCGGGCTTGAAGTGCGGCACGTGCTTGCCGGCAAGCGCGACGGCCTCTCCGGTCTTCGGGTTTCGGCCCTGCCGAGGCGGCCGAAAATGCAGGGAAAAGCTGCCAAAGCCGCGAATCTCGATGCGCTCGCCCGTCGCCAGTGCATCGCTCATGATTTCCAGCAGCTGCTTGACCGCGAGTTCGACGTCCTTCGCCGGCAAGTGCTTCTGTTTGGCCGAAATGATCTCAATGAGTTCCGATTTCGTCATTATCGATCCGTGGGCATCGCTGCTGGACATAATAAAGAGGGTGGGCGCGGCGCTACCGCCGCGCCAAGCCATTCCTCTCAATCCTGGCCGGAGATTTGTTCTTTGAGAAGATCTCCCAGGCTGGTTCCGGTCGGTGAATCGGTCCGATAATTTTGCATGGCTTCTTGTTCCTCGTGGATGTCCTTCGCCTTGATCGACAGGGAGATACTGCGGCCCTTGCGATCCACTCCCGTAAACTTCGCTTCGACTTCCTCGCCCACCTTGAGGAGCAGGCGTGCGTCTTCCACGCGATCCCGCGATAGCTCGGAAGCCCGCAACTGACCGTCGACTCCATTGCCCAGATCGATGACCGCTCCCTTCGCGTCCACTTCTCGCACCACACCGGTGACGATGCTGCCCTTGGGATGTTCGGCGATATATGCGGAGAATGGATCCTTCGCAAGCTGTTTGACGCCTAAGCTGATGCGCTCACGCTCCGGATCGATGGACAACACCATCGCATCGACCTGCTGCGCCTTTTGATAGCTGCGCACGGCCTCTTCGCCCGGCATATCCCAGGAGATGTCCGACAAGTGCACCAGGCCGTCGATACCGCCGGCGAGCCCGATGAATATGCCGAAATCCGTGATCGACTTGATCTGACCGCTGACCTTGTCGCCGCGGTTGTAGTTCTCGGCGAACTCCTTCCACGGGTTGGTCTTGCACTGCTTCACGCCCAGGCTGATGCGACGACGTTCCTCGTCGATATCGAGCACCATGACCTCGACCTCCTGACCCACATGAACCACCTTGGCGGGATTCACATTCTTGTTGGTCCAATCCATTTCCGAGACATGCACCAGACCTTCGACGCCCTCTTCGATTTCGACAAAGCAGCCGTAGTCGGCGATGTTCGTGACCTTGCCGAACAGGCGGGTATTGGCGGGATAACGCCTTGCGATGTTCTGCCACGGATCCGCGCCCAACTGTTTGAGGCCCAAAGAAACTCTTTGGCGTTCGCGATCGAACTTCAAAATCCGCACATCGATTTCTTCACCGACCTTGACCACTTCGGAAGGATGCTTGACGCGCTTCCAGGCCATATCGGTGATATGCAGCAATCCATCGATGCCGCCCAAATCCACGAAGGCGCCGTAGTCGGTGAGATTCTTCACCACACCCTTGACCGCCGCACCCTCCTGCAAATTATCCAGCAGCGCGGAACGTTCGGCGCTGTATTCCTGCTCTACCACCGCGCGACGCGACACCACCACGTTGTTGCGCTTCTGGTCGAGCTTGATCACCTTGAATTCGAGCGGCTTGTTTTCCAGGTACGACGGATCGCGTACCGGACGCACATCGACGAGGGAACCCGGCAAAAACGCGCGCACATTGTCGATCTCGACGGTGAAGCCGCCCTTGACCCGGCCCGTGATAATGCCGATGACCACCTCTTGCTTCTCGAAGGCCGTCTCGAGGCGCGTCCACGTTCTGGCGCGCTTGGCCTTCTCGCGCGAGAGACGGGTTTCGCCGGAACCATCCTCGACACTGTCCAGGGCCACTTCGACGGTTTCACCGACGACGACCTCGATCTCACCCTTCTCGTTCTTGAATTGATCGGCGGGAATTACCGCCTCGGATTTCAATCCGACATTGACGATGACGTAGTCCTGGCCTACCTCGACGATCAATCCGTTAAGAATGGTGCCAGGACGAATGCGCTGGCTCGCGATGCTCTGTTCGAACAGTTCCGCAAAACTTTCTGTCATGTGTTCTCTTACTATTCCCTAGCACCTTCCTTTGTGCCCGAGGGGTTACCTATAAAATACGGCGATCATTCCCTGAAAGCCGCAACCAAAATTTTCTATTCAACTTGACTCGACAGACGCCCGCGGGCCACTTCTAAGATGCGCTCGACCACCGCATCGACGGCCATACCCGTCGTATCCAGCAGGATCGCGTCCGCGCTTGCGACCAGAGGCGAGGCGGAGCGCGTGGAATCGCGCAGATCACGCTCCGCTATCTCCAGCGAAAGGGCGGCAAGGGTAGCAGCAACCCCCTTTTCTTTCAACTGCTTATGGCGTCTGCCGGCCCGTTCAGCCGCGCTTGCCGTGAGAAAAATCTTTACCTCCGCCTGGGGGAATACCACGGTGCCCATATCGCGCCCATCCGCCACCAACCCCGGGGGTACCGCAAATCGCCTCTGGCGTTCCAGGAGCGCGGCGCGAACCACCGGCAGGGCGGCCACCTTGGACGCGTCATTTCCCGCTTCTTCGGTCCGAATGGCCCCCGTGACCTCCGCATCATCCAGCCAAACCAGCTCTTCTCCGGTTTCGCCGGAGCCGAACCTTATATTGAGCTTCTCTGCCAATGGGGCCAATCCCGCCCCATCGTCGAGGCTCACGCCGGCCTTTCGGCCAGCCAGGGCAACCAGACGGTATAACGCACCACTATCGAGCAGCGCCCACCCAAGCGCCTTTGCGGCGGCGCGGCTAACCGTGCCCTTGCCGGATCCCGAGGGACCATCAATGGTCATGACCGGCACTTTGTTCACCCTAGGCGCCCCTACTCAGCCGACTCGTACACATCAAGACCCACTGATCGCGCCAGGCCGACGAAACCCGGAAACGACGTGGCCACGTTCGCCACATCGCGAATCGAAATGGGTTTGGCCGCCCGCAGGCTGGCAACGGCAAAGGACATGGCGATCCGGTGGTCGCCGAAACTGTCGATTTCGCCGCCGCTAAACGCCGGGCCTTCGCCGCGGCCCTCGATTCGCATGCCGTCGGGCAACACCTGGTGCGCCACCCCCAGGGACTTAAGGCCGGCGCTCATGGCCGCAATTCGGTCGCTCTCTTTGACGCGCAGCTCTTCGGCTCCCGTCAGCACCGTCTCGCCGACGGCACAGGCGGCGGCGATCAACAGCACCGGAAGCTCGTCGATGGCCAGCGGCACGAGTTCCACGGGAACTTGGACGCCCCGCAACGCGGATGCGCGAACCCTCAGGTCCGCCACCGGCTCGGCCCCGCTCTCGCGCCGATTCAGCACCTCGATGTCCCCGCCCATGCTGCGTAAAATATCGAGCAGACCCGTGCGCGTCGGATTCAAACCCACGTTCTGAATCAACAAGCCCTCGGACGAGGCGCCCAGCAGTCCCGCAACGATAAAAAATGCCGCGGACGAAAAATCGCCGGGCACATTGAGCTTCTGATTCACCAAGGCTTTGGGCGGGTGAAGCGTGGTGCACAGGCCGTCGATATCGAGCCGCACTCCGCAACTCGCGAGCATGCGCTCGCTATGGTCGCGGTTGATGCCCGGCGCGATGACGGTGGTAACGCCATCGGCATAGAGTGCGGCCAACAGCACCGCCGACTTCACCTGCGCGCTTGCCACCGGCATGGCATACACAATGCCCTGCAGACTGCGGCCGCCGCCGATATCCACCGGCGGTGTGCCGGCGCGAGTGCGCACATCGGCCCCCATTTCGCGCAGCGGTTTGGCAACCCTTTCCATCGGGCGCTGCATGAGCGACGCATCGCCTATCAATCGCGAATTGAAGGATTGCGCCGACAACAAGCCGGTGAACAGGCGCATGGCCGTGCCCGCATTGCCCATGTCGAGGGCGAAGCCCGCGTCGCGCAAGCCCCGCAAGCCCACCCCGCGAATCACCACGTGCGTGGGACTTAGTTGCTCGATATGCACGCCTAAAGCACGCATGGCGCTCAAAGTCGCCAAGCAATCCTCGCTCGCCAGAAATCCGGTGACTTCGCTCGCGCCCTCCGCGATCCCGGACAACATCAGCGAGCGATGTGAAATGGATTTATCGCCCGGAACGACCAGCGCTCCAGTCACGCTACGCGCCGGGCGGGCCTCGAATTTGCGCTGCGGGACCACCCTAAGTCAGAGCACGGCTCGTGGATACGAGCCCAAGACTTTGAACAATGAGGCGCGCTCCTCGAGCGCGGCGAGCGCCTTGGCGACCGGCGGATCGCTCACATGCCCCTCGATATCGATGAAGAACACATAGTCCCATTTGCGCTTGCGCGAGGGGCGCGATTCGATTCGCGTCATGTTGACCCGATGCTCGGCCAGAGGTTCGAGCAGCCGGAACAACGCACCGGAATCATCGGTATGAGTGCCTGACACCAACAATGTGGTGCGATCGACGCCGCTGGCACTGAACAATTTTCTACCAACCACCAGGAAGCGGGTGGTGTTGTCCTGCCGATCCTCGATTTCATGGGCGAGCAGGTTAAGTCCATAAATTTCGGCGGCCGCTTGGCTGGCAATGGCCGCGGTGCCGCGCTCGTCGCGCGCGCGCCGGGCGCCCTCGGCGTTGCTGGAGACGGCGACTCGCTCCGCGTCGGGAAGTTGCTCATCCAACCAGCCCCGGCATTGCGCCAGCGCCTGCGCATGGGCGCAAACGCGTTTGACGGGATCGGTGCCGCTCATCTTGCCCATCAAGTAATGGTTGATCCGCAGTTCCACCTCGCCGCAGATCTTGAGCGCAGAGGACAGGAACATATCCAAGGTGTGATTGACTGTCCCCTCGCTGGAGTTCTCGATCGGCACCACTCCGAAGTCGGCGATGCCGCCCTCGACTTCGTGGAACACTTCGTCGATTGCGGGCAATGGCAGCGCGCGCACCGAAGAACCGAAATGCTTGAGCACGGCGGCCTGGGTGAACGTCCCCTCCGGCCCCAGGAACGCCACTTTGAGGGGCTCCTGCTGCGCCAGACAGGCGGACATGATTTCGCGAAACAGCCGAGCGATTTCTTCGTCGCGCAGCGGTCCCTGGTTGCGCTTTAGCGCCATGCGCAGAACTTCGGCTTCGCGTTCGGGCCGATAGAAATCCACCGCCTTGCCTGACGACGATTTGGAAATACCGACCAACTGAGCGAAGCGTGCGCGCTCGTTGAGCAGCCCATGGATGCGCGCGTCGATGGCATCGATGCTGTCGCGAATATTCCCGAGCCCGCCGCCCGCGGGGGTCATGCCCGGAGCCGACTTGGCGGGCGCCGCCTGAGTCGCCGTGCTTGCGGTCGACGGGCGTTTGTGCGGCCGAGTTTTGCTCGGCGGCTTCTTACGGCTTGCCATGCTCGGCCCTCATACGTGCTGACGCTCGAATTCACTCATGAATGCGATCAGCGTCTCGACCCCGGCCAGCGGCACGGCATTATAAATGCTCGCTCGCATACCGCCCGACACACGATGCCCCTTCAGGCCGTGCAATCCAGCGCCGGCCGCCCCGGCGAGAAACTCGCCAGCCAATTCCGGCTTGTTCAGCGTGAATGTTACGTTCATCCAGGACCGGGCATCCTTCGCGACCGAGTTCTTATATAGCTGCGACGCATCGATGGCGCCATACAGTGCCGCGGCCTTGACGCGATTACGCTCGCCCACCGCCGCCAATCCACCGGCTTTCTTCAGCCACTTGAACACCAGTCCCGCCATGTACCAGGCGAAGGTCGGCGGCGTATTCAGCATGGATTGGTGGTCGAACACCGCTTTGTAGTCGAACACCAGCGGCGTCTGTGCCCGCGCATGGCCGATAAGGTCATCGCGCACGATCACCACAGTCAATCCGGAAGGGCCGATGTTTTTCTGTGCGCCCGCATAGATCAGCCCGAACTTGGAAACATCTAAGGGTCGCGACAAGATGCTGGAGGACATGTCCGCGACCAGCGGAACGCCACGGGTCTCCGGCACATAGGCGAACTCGACCCCGCCGATGGTCTCGTTCGGCGTGTAGTGCACAAAGGCGGGCTTTACGCTGAACCGCAACTCGCTCTGCGGCGGGACCCGCCGGTAGTCGCCGCCGGCATCGCCGGCGAGGTGTACCTTGCAATAACGTCCGGCCTCGGTGATCGCCTTTTGCGACCAGTGACCGGTATTCACGTAGTCAACCGTGGATTGCGGCGTCGCCAGATTCATGGGTACAAAAGCGAATTGCGCCGATGCCCCGCCCTGCAGGAACAATACTTTGTAGTTGCGCGGTATGCACATCAGCTCGCGCAAATCCGCCTCGGCCTCGGCGGCGCACCGCGAGTAGGCCTCGCTGCGATGACTGATTTCCATGACCGACATGCCGCTGTGATGCCAATCGAGCAACTCGTCGCGCGCCTGCTCCAATACCTCCAGCGGCAGCACCGCGGGTCCGGGAGAGAAATTAAAAGCGCGCATCCGGAGGAAATCAGATGTCGGCGGGCGCGTCGCCGGCTGGCGGTTCGCCGGCCTCCGGTTCGCCGGCCGCGCCGTCTTGGGCGTCGGAGCCCTCGTCCGCCGCACCCGCGTCCGCGTCGCCCGTCAGACCGTCGATGCGTTCCAGCCCGGAGAGTTGATCGCCCTCCTCGAGCCGTATCAGGCGCACCCCTTGAGTGTTGCGCCCCACCACGGAAATATCCTTCACCGGCGTACGCACCAGAACGCCGTTCTGACTCATGAGCATGATCTCATCGTCGATGCTCACCTGCAGCGCGCCGACCATACGTCCGTTGCGATCGGTGATCTGCAAGGCGATCACGCCTTGGCCGCCGCGGCCATGCTTTGGAAATTCCTCGAGCGGCGTGAGCTTGCCGAACCCGTTCTGCGAGGCTGTGAGAATGAAGCCCTGTTCCGCCACGATCAGCGCGTTGACCCGCTGATCATCGGCCAATCGCACGCCGCGCACCCCTGCCGCTTCTCGGCCCATGGGCCGGACTTCGTCTTCTCTGAAACGAATGGCCTTACCAGCCGTGGTGAACAGCAAAATGTCCGTGGTGCCGTCAGTGATGGCTACACCGACCAGCTTGTCGCCCTCATCCAGGGCAACGGCGATGATGCCGCTGGCGCGCGGCCGGGAGAACAGCGCCAGCGAGGTCTTTTTGACGGTTCCGAGGCTGGTCGCCATGAAAACGAACTTGCCTTCCTCGAAATCCTTGATCGACAACATGGCGCTGATGCGTTCGCCCTGCTGCAGAGGCAGGAGATTGACGATGGGCTTGCCGCGCGAACCGCGGCTGGCCTGCGGCAACTGATACACCTTCAGCCAGTACAGCTTGCCGTGGTCGGAAAAGCACAGGAGTGTATCGTGAGTGTTCGCTACGAACAGTTTGTCGACGAAGTCTTCGTCCTTGACGCTGGTCGCCGCCTTGCCGCGGCCGCCGCGGCGTTGCGCCTGGTAGTCGGACACGGGCTGCGCCTTGGCATAGCCGCCATGCGACAGGGTTACCACCACATCCTCCGGCGAAATTAAATCCTCCGTCGTCAGGTCTTCGTGATTGACGAGAATTTCAGTGCGCCGTTTGTCGCCGAAAGCTTCGCGGATGTATTCGAGCTCGTTGCGAATGACTTCGAGCAGACGTTCCGGCCGCGCCAGGATGTCCGACAGATCGCGGATTTGCTCCAGAAGCTCCTGGAACTCGGCGAGGATCTTATCCTGCTCGAGCCCGGTGAGCCGATTGAGGCGCATCTCCAGAATCGCCTGCGCCTGTGTATCGGTCAGCCGATAGCCGCCCTCGACAATCCCTAAAGCCGCGATTTCACCGTCGGGCCGGGTGCTGATAGCGCCGGCACGCGCCAGCATCTCCGGCACGGCGCCTGACGCCCACGGCCGCGACATCAGCGCAACCTTGGCCTCGGCGGGCGAAGGCGACGCCTTAATGGCCGCGATGATCTCGTCGATGTTCGCCAGCGCGATGCCTAAGCCTTCCAAAATGTGGCCGCGCTCGCGTGCCTTGCGCAGTTCATACACCGTGCGGCGGGTGACGACTTCGCGCCGATGCCGCAGAAAGGCATCGAGCATTTCCTTCAGGCTCAGCAGTCGCGGCTGACCATCCACCAAAGCGACCATGTTGATGCCGAAGACCTGCTCCATGGGAGTCTGCGCATACAAATTATTGAGCAATATTTCGGGCACTTCGCCGCGTTTCAGCTCAATCACCACGCGCATGCCGTCCTTGTCGGACTCGTCGCGCAAGCCGTCCGAAGCGATGCCGTCGATGAGCTTGTCGCGCACCAAGTCGGCGATGCGCTCTATCAATCGCGCCTTATTCACCTGGTAAGGCAATTCAGTGATGATGATCGCTTGGCGCTCGCCTTTACCGACGTCCTCAAAGTGGGTGCGCGCGCGCAAATGCAGTCGGCCGCGACCTGTCTTGTATGCGGCAACGATTTCCTGCGCACCGTTGATGAATCCCGCCGTCGGGAAATCGGGGCCGGGAACGATCTGCATCAACTGCCCAAGTGTGATATCCGGATTCTCGATGAGGGCGATGCACGCCGTTATGATTTCAGTCAGGTTATGCGGCGGGATATTGGTGGCCATGCCCACCGCAATGCCCGAGGATCCATTGATCAATAGATTCGGAATGCGCGCCGGCATTACGGCGGGTTCGCTTTCTGACTCGTCGTAATTCGGGTTGAAGTCAACCGTTTCCTTGTCGATGTCGGCCAGCAGCTCGCCCGCCAGTTTGGACATGCGCACTTCGGTGTAACGCATCGCGGCCGGCGGATCGCCGTCCACGGACCCGAAGTTGCCCTGCCCGTCGACCAGCAGGTAGCGCATCGAAAATTCTTGCGCCATACGCACGATGGCGTCGTACACCGATGCATCGCCGTGCGGATGATACTTGCCGATGACGTCGCCCACTACGCGCGCTGATTTCTTGTAGGGTTTATTCCAGTCGTTGCTCAGTTCGCGCATGGCATACAGCACGCGCCGGTGTACGGGTTTCAAACCGTCGCGAACGTCGGGCAATGCGCGCCCGACGATCACGCTCATGGCGTAATCCAGATACGACTTGCGCATCTCGTCTTCTAGATTTACGGGCAATATTTCGCGAGCAATCTCGGCCATTTGCGAGAATCCGGTGAAGCCTACGCGGCTAACTTAAGCGGGTTTAAAGGAGGCGAGACATGGTCTCAACATGGGCGAATTCTAGCACATATCCCCGCAGGTCTTAAGCCCGCGGCGCGGATTAGCCGATATACTCGAGGAATGCCCGCTGTTCTTGCCGATTTAAGCATCGAAGCCCGTTGGATAGTGCCGATGGGAAGGCGCGGCCAGGTGCTCGAAAACCATACTTTGGTGGTGCGCGACGGTAGAATTCTCGACCTCGCCCCAAACGCCGAAGCGGCCGCACGCTATGCCGCCACGGCGAGAATACAACGGCCCGCGCATCTCTTGATGCCCGGGATGATCAACACGCATACGTATGCCGCCATGTCGCTGTTTCGCGGACGCAGGCAGACCGCCGCAGCTCTCGACGGACATTTCATCGGCCCCGAATTCGTCCGCGACGGCGTCTTGGCGGCGATTGCCGAAATGCTCAAATCCGGCGTCACTTGCTTCGGGGACCGCTACAACCATCCGGATGAAACCGCCCGGAACGCCGTGGAACAGGGAATGCGCACCGTCATCGGCTTGCCGGTGGCCGAGGAGTATTTGACCGAAGGGTTGCGCGTCCGCGACCAACATACCGGTCACCCGTTGATTTCGACTGTTTTTGCGCCCCCGGCTGCCCATCTAGTCAGCGATGCGACCTTGGCACGGGTCGCGACGCTGGCCGCTGAACTCGACGCGGGAATCGTGATCGATCTGCACGAGTCAGCGCAGAACATCGCCCGCTGCGTCGCCTTGCACGGAGTGCGGCCTATCGAACGCCTGGGCCGATTCGGTCTGTTGACGCCCGCATTGAATGCAGTACACGTGGCGCACGCCACGGCAGCGGATATCGATCTTGCGCAGCGCACCGGCATAGCCATCAGCCTTTGCACCGAGGCAAGTCTGCAGCGCGAGTGCCAATTGCCGCCGGTCGCCTCCCTCATCGAGTCCGGAATTCGCGTGGGGTTGGGTACCGGGGGCGGTCCCTACCGCAACCAGGATGTATGGAACGAGATGAGGCTGCTTGCGCTCATCCTGTCGAATTCGCACCCTGCCGGCGAGCCCGATCACACCGCCTGGAACGCGTTGGCAATGGCCACCCGCGGCGGCGCCTCGGTTCTTGGGCTGGACGGAGACATCGGCACGCTCGAGGCCGGGAAGTGGGCTGATCTGTGCTGCGTCGATCTGAGCGGCCCGGCCACTCAACCCTTGGGCGATCCGGTGACACAATTGGTGTTCTGCGGCGGTCGTGACATGGTGAGCGACACATGGGTGGCCGGTCGACAGCTACTGTCCGACGGCGAATTGACCCGCTTAGACTGGCCCGGCGTTGCCTCTCGCGCCAATGCCTGGGCGCTGCGATTGAAAGCCGGAGGGTAAACCATGCGTGAATCGACCCGAAATGCCGACCCCGCGGAACTCGCGAAATTCACGGCCCTGGCACAGAGCTGGTGGGATCCTAAGGGTCCCTCCAAACCTCTGCATGACCTGAATCCGCTGCGCCTGCAGTATGTCGCGCGCGCCGTGACGCTGCAGGGCGCCCAAGTGCTGGACGTGGGCTGCGGCGGAGGCATCCTGTCGGAAGCGATGGCGAGCGCCGGCGCCCGGGTGCTGGGCATCGACCTGTCGCAGGCGGTGCTCGATGTGGCGGAGCTGCATGCGCTCGAGAGCAAGGTCGCCGCCGATTATCGAGCGATCGCCGCGGAGGAGCTGGCGCGGGAACGGCCCGCCGCCTTCGACCTGGTAACTTGCATGGAGATGCTCGAGCACGTCCCGGATCCGGCTGCCAGCGTCAGGGCTCTGGCCGCACTGGCGAAGCCCGGCGGCGAAGTCATCGTGTCCACGCTTAACCGCAATCCGCTGGCATTCGCTGTGGCCATAGTGGGAGCGGAATATATTGCGCGCGTGCTGCCGCGCGGCACGCACGAGTATTTGAAATTTATCCGCCCCTCCGAACTCGCCCGATGGGGGCGCGACGCAGGCCTTGAACTGCGCGATCTGACGGGTATCGCGTACAATCCGTTGACGCGATCGTTTCGACTCTCGCCCACACCCGCAGTCAACTACCTCGCACATTTCTCGCGGCCCGCAGCCTGATGCCGTCATCTTTACGACGCGATCTTTCGGGCGGACTCGACGCCGGCGGCCGCGTATGAACGGCGCCGTGTGGCTGGGCGTGGGCGCCGCGCTCGGCGCACTCGCGGCGCTGCTGTGGCGTGCGCGCCGCGAACAAGCCTTGGTCCTGGAGAGCGAGCTGTTGCGGGCGCGGCTCAAAAACGAAGAAACCGTGAGCACCGAACGCGAACAGGAATTGGCGCGAGCGCGCGAACAGTTGCAAGGGGTGTTCGGCGAACTCGCCCGCGACAGCCTGCAGAGCAACAGCGAAGTATTCCTGCAGTTGGCGCGCGAACGGCTCTCCCGCCAGCAGGGGGAGGCCACGCAGGCCCTACAGGCCCGCGAAACGGCCATCGAATCCCTGGTGCAGCCCATTCGCGAGGCACTGGCTAAAACCGAAGCGCAAATTCAATCCATCGAGCGCGATCGCATCGACGCCTTCGCCACCATCAAGGCTCAGATGGAAGTCTTGGCCAGCGGCCAGAACTTGCTATCTCGCGAGACACGAAACTTGGTCACCGCTCTGCGCCGCCCGGATGTGCGCGGCCAATGGGGCGAGATCACTCTGCGCCGCCTGGTCGAATTGTCCGGCATGACCGCCCACGTCGACTTCACCGAGCAGCAGCAACGCAACGGCGACGCCGGCGCAATTCGGCCCGACATGATCGTCCACATGCCGGAACAGCGCGATATCGTGGTGGACGTCAAAACCCCGCTCGAGGCGTACCTCGCAGCGGTCGAGGCGCAGAATGACGAGGAACGCGGCGCGCAGCTGCGCCGCCACGCGCAAATCGTCGGCGCGCGGATTCGCGAGCTATCCTCGAAGCAGTACTGGTCGCAGTTCGAACGCAGCCCGGATTTCGTAGTCATGTTCCTGCCGGGCGATCAATTCCTGTCGGCGGCTCTGCAGGAAAATCCGGGACTGATCGACGACTCGCTGCGGCAGAACGTGATGCTGGCGACGCCCACCAGCCTAGTCGCTCTATTGAAAGCCGTCTCGTACGGCTGGAAGCAAACGGTTCTGGCGGACAACGCCGCGGAGATCCGCCGCCTCGGCGAAGATGTGTACAAGCGCTTGGCCGTGTTCGGCGAGCATCTCGGCAAGCTGGGAAAATCCTTGGGCAGCAGCGTCGATTACTTCAATAAGGCGGTCGGGTCTCTCGAACAACAGGTATTGCCTGCCGCGCGCCGCTTCCCGGAACTCGGTCTTCGCGTGAATCGAGAGATCGAGCCGATCGAGCCCGTGGCCAGCCTGGCGCGCATCCCGCGCAACGCCGGCATCGAGCGAGACTCAGTGGGCGAGGCCGATTCTGAAAGCACTTGATGCGACCTACCTAACGCGCGCGGTGCCGCCGGGCACGGCGCACTACTGGAGTTGGCTTTTCGCCGCGGCGGAATCGCGTGCGCCCCTGCTCGGTATATATGCCCTCGAGGCGGAGTGGCAGGCGCTCATGGATCCGGCCACCGAAACCGGCGTCGCGCACTTGAAGCTCGCCTGGTGGCAGGAGGAAATGCAACGGCTCGCCGCCGGCTCCGCCGTACACCCTATCAGCGGCTATCTCGCCGGCTTGCCTCGCGCCGCCTTGGTCGATTTCACCGCGTTATCTACCGCGGTCAAGGCCGCCGCGACCCAGGTGGGCGGAGTGCCTCTCGAGCGCGGTACCGATCTCGAATCACAATCTCGGGCATTGTGGGGCGAGCCCTTGGCGCTGGTGTCGCGGCTTGCGGCCGAGGTCCCCGACGAGGCAAGCTTGAGCCGTTGCACGACAGCGCTTGCGGCCGCTGGCTACCTGTCGAGGGCGATTCGCGATTACCGGCGCGAGGCGCGAATGGGCCGCGTGCCCTTTGCAATCGATGAACTCATGGCGGCGGGAGTCGACAATGACGACCTCGCCTCCGATCCACCGCCCTCGCATCTACAGATCTATCTCGACGGCTTGCGCGAACGGGCCGCAGGCTACTTTGAGGCCGCCGCGCAGGCACTGCCCCGTGCCGAGAGACGTCGCCATCGACACCTGCTGGTGCTCGCAGCACTTGGCCTGACTCAATTGAACAGCCGTGCCGCGCCGCAGGAGCGCCGACGGCTCAAAGATATGCTACTCGCCTGGACGACGGCGCGGCGCGCCCCTCTATGAATTCGGAGTTCCCTATGGTTCCCAAACAGTTCACGCCCTCTGCCGACTTGCTCGACGGGCGTCACATCTTGATCACCGGCGCCGGCAGTGGCTTGGGAAGGGCGCTGGCGGTGGAATGCGCGCGCGCCGGCGCCACTGTAATTTTGTCGGGCCGCAACAGCCGCAAACTCGATCTCGTCTACGATGAAATAGCTGCCGTGGGGAAGCAGCAACCCGCGATCGCGGTGCTGGATCTGGCCACCGCGACCGCCGTGGACTACGACAATCTGGCGAAAACCATCGGCGAAGAGTTCGGCAAGCTCGACGGCGTGGTGCATGCCGCCGCGCTGCTGGGGGACAGAACGCCGCTGGAACAATACGACGTGCCGACCTGGTGCAAGGTACTGCACGTGAATCTGACGGCGCCATTCATATTGACCCAGATTTTGCTGCCCAATCTACGCAAGTCGGCGGACGCCTCCGTGGTTTTCGTCAGCAGCGGCGTCGTGCACAACCAGCGGCCTTTTTGGGGAGCCTATGCCGTCTCCAAATCCGGATTGGAGTCGGTGCGCAGCATGCTCTCCCAAGAACTCGAGGGCGAGCCGAATATTCGCGTGAACAGCGTGGATCCGGGGCGCATGCGAACGGCGATGCGGGCCGCCGCCTATCCGGCCGAAGATCCTAATACGGTCCCGGCGCCGGCCGTGGTGAGCGGGACCTTCTTGTACTTGCTGAGCGTACAAAGTCGCGGTATTTATGGGCAGTACATTGAGGCTCAATAGCAGCGAAGGGGAGCACTGATGCGTTCACGGCAATTTCTATCGACTTGCGCTCTCGTCGCCGCGCTGGCGCCGTCGCTGGGCACGGCCCTTACCGACCCCGCGGCGCCGCCGGTTGAAAACGACTATGTCATCCGCGACTTTCACTTTACGTCGGGCGAAACTCTGCCGGAATTGCGCCTGCACTTCACGACTCTCGGCAAGCCGCATCGCGACCCGCACGGCACATTGGACAACGCCGTACTAATCATGCACGGCACCGGCGGTTCCGGCCGCAGCCTGCTCAACGAGCATTTCGCCGGTGTGCTCTTCGGTCCAGGACAATTGCTGGATGCGCATAAATATTTCATTATTTTGCCCGACGCCATTGGCCACGGAAAATCCAGCAAACCGAGCGACGCCTTGCATGGGCGCTTTCCCCAATACGGCTACGCAGACATGGTGGCCGCGCAACACGCCTTGCTGCTTCAGGGCCTGCAGGTTGACCACTTACGGTTGGTGATGGGAACTTCGATGGGGTGCATGCACACCTTCATGTGGGGGGAGGCATATCCCGATTTCATGGATGCCTTGATGCCCCTCGCCTGCCTGCCGGTGCAAATCGCCGGCCGCAACCGCCTGTGGCGCGATCTGCTCGTGCAAGCGATTCGCACCGATCCACAGTGGCTGCAAGGCGAGTACCAGAGCGAACCCACTGGTGCCTTGCGTACGGCGGCTGGCCTGCTATTGATCGCCGGCAGTGCGCCGATTCCAATGCAGCAGGCCCTACCGACTCGGGAAGCCGCGGACCAATTCCTGGAAAAATTCATGCAACGTGAACTCGAGGACTTAGACGCCAACGATCTGCTCTACCAGGTGAGCGCATCCCGCGACTACGATCCCTCCGCCGGACTCGGGAAAATCAAAGCCCCGCTGACCCAAGTCAACTCGGCCGATGACTTCATCAACCCGCCGGAGCTGGGTATCGCGGAACGCGAAATCAAAAAGGTGAACGGCGGACGTTTCGTGCTGCTGCCGGCCTCCGATCAAACTCATGGACATGGCACGCACACCTGGGCTGCGCTGTGGCAGCCGTATCTGGCGCAATTGCTGCAGGCCTCGCCGCCGCCCTCGGCCCACTAGATCGAGCCGGGCTCCTCGGCGCCGGGCGGCGGCTCGCCGAGCTTGGCGGCATCGACGGCCAGCTTGGCCGCGTCGATCTCGTTGACCAGTGCGTTGCGTTCGCTGCTCAACATGGCGCGTGAGTGCCCGCGGGGCAGTTCGCGCGATAGGTGCACCGGCCCGAATCGGACGCGCATCAAGCGGCTTACGATGATGCCGCGTGCCGCCCACCAATGCCGCACCTGGGCGGAACGCGTCGCGCGCACCGTGACATTCAGCCAGTGGTTGAATCCTTCGCCGTACTGGGCATCCGCTTGCAAGATGCTCATCGCCTCGCCCTCGCAGTCCGTGGCGGCGCGAAATTCCTCGACCAGTTCATTGTTGAGCGGCCCGCGCATCCGCAATACATAGTCGACGGTCAGTGCATGCACACCGCGCGATACCCGGTGCGCCCAGGCTCCGTCGTCGGTGAGAATTTCCAAGCCGCCGTCGACCGGCGGCATAGGCTGGATGGCCAGCCAGCGTCCGGAGGAGCGCGGTAAGTTCAGATGCTCCGCCGCGCGCGAAGTCGCCGCCTTCAAATCTAGGGTATCGCCCGGCGAGCGATGAAACAACAGCACGCGCAATTCCTTGACCGCAGGTGTATGCAATCTGACCGGCCGGCCATCGAGCGTAATGCGGTCGCGCGGCGTGAGCTTGGCGCCCAGGGCCGGCACCTCGCCGTTAATTTGCAGCCGTCCCTCGCGTATCCAGCGTTCCACTTCGCGGCGCGAACCTACGCCCGCCGCAGACAGCAGCTTTTGCACACGCTCGGACGGCGGCTGGTCTTTTCGCGGCGATAATGGCTTGCGTGGCGCTCTGGGTCGCATCAATTCGGGTCGTCTTGCGCACCGCTTGCGACCAATCCCTGTTGCCGCGGCGATAGGTCTTGCGCATCCTGTCCGCTGTCGGAATCCTGCTCCTCCTCATCATCGGCGCCGACTTCGAACGACTCGGACTCGCCGGCCGCCGCGGGGGAAATTTTCGCGGCGGCACCCGGCGACCCTTCGGCATTGGCACCGGTGCCGGCAGTCGCGTCAGTGTCCGCAGTCGGGTCAGTGTCCGCATCGGCGTCTGCATCCGCGTCGGTTGCGACCGCCGGATCCGCGCCCGGCAGAGTCAACTGCACTCGCAAGTCCTCGAGTTCCTTGAGCTGCGCCAGGGTCGGCAAGTCGTCGAGCTTCTTCAGGCTAAAATAATCGAGAAACTCTCGAGTCGTGCCTAGCAGCTCCGGCTTGCCGGGCACGTCGCGATGGCCCACCACGCGGATCCAGTTACGCTCCAGCAGCGTTTTGACGATATGGGGATTGACAGCTACGCCGCGGATTTGCTCGATCTCGCCGCGCGTAATTGGCTGGCGATAGGCAACCAATGCAAGGGTTTCGAGCAGAGCCCGGGAATACTTGGCCGGCCGTTCCTGCCATAGCCGCGATACCGGCTGTGCCACGGCGGCTCTTATTTGAATCCGATAGCCGCTCGCCACTTCCAGCAATTCCAGCCCACGCGTCTCGTAATCCGCCGTCAACGCCGCTAGGGCGCTGCGCACCTCCTCGGCATTGGATCCATCGCGCTCATCGAATACGCTCACCAACTCATCCATCGTCAGCGGGCGGCCGGCGGCGAGCAGCGCCGCTTCAATCACATTTTTCACGTATGTATCGTTCATTGGGTACTCGCAAGTTCATCATTGGCGGCACCGTCATCGGCCACCAGTTTCAGGTGACGGGCAGGATTGCCGAGGCGTACGTGCAGCGGCGCATAGGCCTGCGCCTGCGCTATTTCGATCAGACCCTCGCGCAGCAGCTCAAGTATGGCGACGAAGGTGACCGTCACTCCGCGACGGCCTTCCTCGGCGCGAAACAATTGCACGAAATCCACGAAGGTGCTCGCCGTCAACGACGCCAACACGTCAGTCATGCGCTGCCGTACCGACAGAGGTTCACGCTGCACGTGGTGATGGGCGAACATATCGCTGCGCGACAGCACTTCTTGAAAGGCCAACAGCATTTCTTGCAAGGTCACCTGGGGCGGGATGCGCACGACCTTTCGGTCCACCAAATCCGCCGACGCGACCCAGGTATCGCGCTCCAGCCGCGGCATCCTGTCTATGCCTTCGGCGGCTCGCTTGAAGCGTTCGTATTCCTGCAGGCGGCGCGCCAACTCTGCCCGAGGATCCCCTTCCTCCGCGGACTCCTCACTGCCGATGCGCGGCAACAGCATGCGCGACTTCACTTCGGCGAGAGTCGCCGCCATCAGCAGGTACTCGCCCGCCAACTCCAATTGCAGCACCTGCATCAATTCGATGTAGCGCATGTACTGGCGCGTAATCTCTGCGATGGGAATATCCAAAATGTCCAGATTCTGCCGACGTATCAGGTACAGCAGCATGTCCAGCGGACCCTCGAAGGCCTCAAGAAACACCTCGAGCGCCTGCGGCGGGATGTACAAATCCCGCGGCATCTCGGTGATGGGCTGGCCCTCCACCATCGCGAATGGCATCTCAGCCTGCGCGGGCTGCGGCACGGCTACAGGCGGCGGCGATGCCATATTTTGCACAAGGGTCAATTCAGGTTTCATCGGTAATCCATGCCCATGGCTTGACGGACCGCGTCCAGCGTATCGCGCGCCGCTCCACGCGCCCGCTCGCACCCTTCTGCGATGATACCGCGTACCAGTTCTGGATTCTCTTCAAACTCCAGCGCCCGCTTGGAGATCGCGGACACTTCCTCGACGATCTTTTCGATCAGAGGCGCTTTGCATTCCAGGCAGCCGATCCCCGCGCTGCGGCAACCTCGCTGCACCCAGGCTTGGGTGTCTGCGTTTGAATACACCTTGTGCAGGTCCCACACCGGACACTTGCCGGGATCACCCGGATCGGTGCGCCGCACGCGCGCCGGATCGGTTTGCATGGCCTTGAGCTTCTTGACGATGGAGTCGGGGTCCTCGCGCAGGCCGATGGTGTTGCCGTAAGACTTGGACATTTTGCGTCCGTCCAACCCGGGCACCTTGGGCGTTGCAGTGAGCAGCACCTCCGGCTCGAATAAAATCGCGATGCCGGTGCCTTCGAGAAAGCCGAACAGGCGATCGCGGTCGGCGACGGTCAAACGGGCATTCGATTCGACCAGAGCGCGTGCCTTGGCCAAAGCGTCCGCGTCGCCCTTTTCCTGAAACTCTTTGCGCAGGGTGCGGTACATGGCGGAATTGCGCGAACCCAAGCTCTTGATGGCCTTTTCAACCTTTTGTTCGAACTCCGGCTCGCGACCATAGATGTGATTGAAGCGCCTCGCGACCTCGCGAGTGACTTCCACGTGTGCCACTTGATCTTCACCCACCGGCACAAACTGCGAGCGGTACAACAAAATATCCGCGGATTGCAGCAAGGGGTAACCCAGAAAGCCGTAAGTGCTGAGGTCCTGGTTGGCCAGTTGAGTCTGTTGGTCCTTGTAGGTCGGAACACGCTCCAGCCAACCCAAGGGCGTAATCATCGACAACAACAGATGCAGCTCCGCGTGCTCCGGTACCTTGGACTGTACAAATAGGGTGGCCACACCGGGATTCAGACCCGCCGCCAACCAGTCGATGGCCATGGTCCAGACGTATTCCTCCAGCTTCGAGGTGTCCTCGTATCCGGTGGTGAGGGCATGCCAATCGGCAATGAAGAAATAGCATTCGTACTGGTACTGCAGCTCGATCCAATTCTTCAGGGCACCGTGATAGTTCCCCAGGTGCAATTGCCCAGTGGGCCGCATGCCGGAGAGCACGCGTCGATTTTGTATTGGACCACTCATGCCGAGGACCTGACCAGTTCATGGATGACACGTTCAACGATGTGAAAGGCCGGATCGAACAGCCAAGCGAACAGACCGAATACGCTTAGTCCAATTACGATGAACAGGCCGATCGGCTCAATTTTTTCCAGGCGAGCGCCCAAGCGAGGCGGCAGCAGTCCCGCGAGCACGCGGCCGCCGTCGAGCGGTGGAATCGGCAGCAGATTGAACACCGCAAGAATCGCATTGGTCCAGATTCCCGCCTGCGCCATGGCCCCAATCCAACGATTCAATGTCCCATTCCCGTGGACTTGGGTGATCGCGACCAGCACGCTGCACCAGGCGAGGGCCATCAAGAGATTTGCCGCCGGGCCGGCAAGCGCCACCAAGATCATTGCCCGACGCGGATTGCGAAGCGCACTCGTGGCCACCGGCACCGGCTTCGCCCATCCGAACAATGGAGCACCGACCGCAAGTAATAGTCCGGGAACCAGCACAGTACCGATGGGATCGATGTGGCGCAGCGGGTTCAAGCTCAAACGCCCCAGCAGCTCGGCGGTGCGGTCACCGAAGTATCTGGCCATCCAACCATGCGCAGCTTCGTGCAGGGTGACTGCAAGGAGAACCGGGATTGCCCAGATGGAGATTTTATGCAGAAAATCAAATAAATCCAATGCTTACACTCGTTATTGAAATTAAATACAAGCTTTAATGCCCGCATCGCGCCGGCATTATACGGATGCGGAGTCCGCAAAGGGGCCAACGTCACCGCGGCCCTCGCGCACCACACTGGCGCGGTCGCCCGACAGATCGATGACCGTGGTGGGTATCAGCCCGCAATTGCCGCCGTCCAGCACCAGTTCGACGCTGCGTTCGAGCTTTTCATAGATGTCCTTGGCATCGGTGCGCGGCCACTCCTCCCCAGGCAGAAGCAAGGTCGAACTCATGATGGGCTCGCCCAATTCACTCAGCAACAGGGCGGTCACCGGGTGGTCCGGAACACGCAATCCGATGGTGCCCCGCCGCTCATGCTTCAGGCGCCGCGGCGTCTCGCGCGAGGCGTTGAGCAAGAAGGTATAGGGACCCGGAGTGTGTGCGCGCAGCAGCCGGTACTGCCAATTGTCCACCATGGCGTACTTTCCAACCTCGGCAAGGTCGCGGCACACCAGCGTGAAGTGATGATTTCGATCCGTTTGTCGAATGTTGCGGATGCGCTCCAGCGCGGCCTTATCCCCGATATGGCAGCCAAGCGCATAACAAGAATCGGTGGGGTAGACGATCACCCCTCCGCCGCGCAGGACCTCGACCGCCTGGCGTACGAACCGTCGCTGCGGAGACACCGGATGCAGTTGCAGGTAGATACTCATTTCGTCGGCTATGATACGCGGATGAACCAGCTACTCGAATGGGCGCCTCTCATCGTTTTTTTCGTCGGCTTCAAACTTTTGGGGATCTACTGGGCCACCGCGGCATTGATGATCACCTGCCTGCTGCAGCTCGTGGTGCATCGCCTGCGCTCCGGCGAGTTCAAGACCATGCACATCATCACTACGGCGGTGGTGCTGGTGCTGGGCTCCGCCACCCTGCTGCTGCACGACCGCCGCTTCATCCAATGGAAACCCACCGTGCTGCTGGCACTGGCGGCAGCCGCTTTTTTTGGCAGCATGTTCATCGGCAAACAGCCCCTTGCACGGCGCATGCTGGAGGCGGTGTTCAAGGAAACGCTGAATATCGCGGCGCGCACTTGGCTGCTGATCAATTGCCTATGGGTGGGCTGGCTGGCATTGCTGGCGGCGGCTAATATCTACGTGGCTCGGAACTTTGACGAGAGCATCTGGGTCAATTTCAAAGTGTTCGGCATCACCGTGGCCATGCTGATATTCATGGTGCCGCAGGTCCTATGGCTGAGCGGCAAGACTAAGGCTGCGCAATCGGGTCAAGTTTAACCCATGCACCCGCTAGCATCAGACCGCGAACAACGACTACGCCAGCGGCTGCAGGAGCGCTTTTCTCCCGCGCTACTGGTCATCGAGGACGAAAGCCATTTGCATGCCGGCCATGCCGGCGCCGCGGGAGGCCATAGCCATTTCCGCATCACCATCGTGGCCGAGGCCTTTCGCGGCCACCCCCCGGTGGCGCGTCACCGGCTGGTGTACGCCGCGGTCGACGACCTCCTGAAAACCGACATCCATGCTTTGGCCATCAACGCCTCACCCCCAACCGGCCCGACTTAACCCGGCTATTCGCCGAATTGACGATAATTGGAGTGATCGCGCCGTAACGGCTAAACTGCCGCCCCCGGGCGCCGGTCATGTCGGCCATTCGCCTTTTTCGTGTGAAGAGGATTCAAATGACGCAATTTTTAAGTACACAGTGGACCCGCTTGTCCACCGTGGCAGCGATGACCCTAGTGCTGGCGGCCTGCGGCAAGGGCCAGCAGGCAGCGGCGCCCGCGCCCGGCGCCAAGCCGGCAGCGGCTCCGGTCGCCATCGTCGACGGCACGCCCATTTCGCGCGAGGCCTATGATGACTATCTCAAGGGTCTGCTGCGCGGCAAGCCAGCGGCCGACGTAACAGCGGAAGAGAAGAATCAGGTCCTGGATCAGATGATCAACATGCAGGTCATCGCGACTCAGGCCGAGAAAGACGGCTTGGAGAAGGATCCGGATACGGCCACGCGCATCGCCCTGCTGCGTACCCAGATTTTGGCGGACGCCGCCGCTCAGAAGTACGTGAAGAGCAACGAGCCCTCGGACCAGGAACTGCATGCCGCGTACGACGCCGCGACCGACAAGACTGAGTATCACGCCTCGCACATCCTGGTGCCGACCAAGGAAAAGGCCGAACAGCTGATCAAGAAGATCAAGGGTGGCGCGAAGTTCGAAGATGTCGCGAAAGCCGAATCCACCGACAACTCGAAGGCGAACGGCGGCGACCTCGGCTGGTTCACGACGGCGCGCATGGTCAAGCCCTTCGGCGACGCCGTCAAGGCTCTGAAGAAAGGCGATCTGACGTCCGAGCCCGTGCAAACCCAGTATGGCTGGCACATCATCAAACTCGAAGATACGCGCGACGCGCCATTCGACCAGATGAAAGCTCAGCTCAGCAACGGCATCATGCAGAAGAAATTCCAGGACTACATCGACGGCCTGAAGAAGACTGCCAAGATCGAAAAGAAGCTGTAATGAGAGCCGGCTGAGAAATGTAGCGGATTAACGGGAATTGACGCGGGCCCATCCTGGGCCCGCACCCTTCGGGCGCGGGGCGTCTGCTCCGGCATCCTGCCTCCGCGTTCGCTACTTCTTCATCAATTTCAGAAACTCCGCTTCGTCGAGCACCGGGATGCCCAGCTGTTGGGCCTTGGAGAGTTTAGAACCCGCCTCCGCTCCCGCCACCACGTAGTGCGTTTTCTTCGACACGCTGCCGCTCACTTTGCCGCCGAGCTCAACGATCGCTTGCTCCGCCGCCTCGCGCGTCAGCCCCTGCAGAGTGCCGGTCAAGACGAAGGTCCGCCCCGCTAGTGGCGCCTGAGCGTCGATGGGCGCCGCAGCGGGCCAGGCGATGCCCTCGACGAGCAGCCGATCGACGATGGCTGCATTGTCAGCGTCGTGGAAATAGACCGCGACATTCTTCGCAACCACCGGACCCACATCCGGAACCCGCTGGATCTCATCCTCCCCCGCTCGGCGCAATGCCGTGATTTCGCCGAAATGCCGCGCCAGCGCGAGCGCCGTCGCCTCGCCCACGTCGCGGATGCCGAGGGCATACAGAAACCGTGCCAGGGTGGTACGCTTCGCCGCCGCAATGGCCGAATGCAATTTCTGCGCGGACTTATCCCCCATGCGATCCAGCGTCGCGAGCTGCGGCGGCTGCAGAGCGAAAAGATCTGCCGGGGTTCTCACCCAGTCTCGATCCACCAGCTGCTCTACGAGCTTGTCGCCGAGCCCCTGGATGTCGAGCGCACGGCGCGAGGCGAAATGCTTGATTTCCTCCTTGCGTTGCGCCGCGCATATACGTCCGCCCGTACAACGCGCCACCGCCTGATCGGCCTCACGCACCACCGGCGATCCGCATACCGGGCACACGCTGGGCAGCACCACCGGCACCGCCCCCGCGATCCTGCGCTCCGACAGCACTCGCGCCACTTCCGGAATCACATCCCCGGCGCGGCGGATGACCACCGTATCGCCCACGCGCACGTCTTTGCGGGTCAGCTCATCCATGTTGTGCAGAGTTGCATTGCTCACGGTGACGCCGCCGACGAACGTCGGTTCGAGCCGTGCCACAGGGGTCAGAGCCCCGGTGCGCCCCACCTGAAACTCGATATCGCGCACCGTGGTCAGCGCCTCCTCGGCGGGGAATTTGTGCGCAACCGCCCAACGCGGCGCCCGCGAAATAAATCCCAGGCGCCGCTGCAATTCGAGATCGTCGACCTTGTAGACCACGCCGTCGATTTGATACGGCAGCTTCGGGCGCATGGCGCCCATCTCACGGTAGTATTGCAGACAACCGTCGGCGCCTTCCACTACGCGGGACTGTGAACATACCTTGAACCCCCATTGGCGCAATGTCTGCAAGGTCGCGCTGTGATGCGCGGGCAGTACGGCGCCCTCGACGATTCCAAGGGCATAGATGAACAGATCGAGCGGACGTGCCGCGGTCATTCTGGGATCGAGCTGGCGCAGGCTCCCAGCCGCCGCGTTGCGCGGGTTGACGAAACTCTTTTCGCCGCGCGCAATCGCTTCTGCGTTAAAGCGCTCAAAACCGGCCAAGGGCATGAATACCTCGCCGCGCACCTCGAGCACCGACGGCGGCCGATCGGTGCGCAGCTTCATCGGCAGCGCCTTGATGGTTTTGAGGTTGTGCGTGACATCCTCGCCGGTTTCGCCGTCTCCGCGCGTCGCGCCCTGCATGAACACACCGTTTTCATAACGGGCGCTAATCGCCAAGCCGTCCATTTTCGGTTCCGCCGAATAGCGAATCGGCTGTTCCGTTTCCAGCCGCTCGCGAATACGGCGATCGAAGTCGCGTACGTCTTCGTCGCTGAAGGATTGTCCAAGGAAAGCATGGCGAGCCGGTGTTTCACCGCGCCGAAGGCGGCGACCGGAGCCGCCCCGACTCTCTGCGTTGGAGAGTCCGGCGTCAGCAATTGCGGATACCGGTCTTCGAGGCCCCGCAGCTCCTGCGTGCGCCTGTCGTATTCGGCGTCCGGAACCTCCGGATCATCGAGCGCGTGATAGCGGTAGTTATAGCGCTCCAGTGTCTCCTTGAGTTCCGCGACGCGCGCCGCCGCCTTGTCCGCCGGGCTTGCTGCCTTGTGCGCGCACATTCGCGCTAGTTCCCGGGCAGCGAAGCCTGAAAACGCGCAATGTCCTCGCGCAAGGCGGCCGCTAGCTGCGGTGTCAAAGGCATCCCCTTCCCGTCCTGCACCATGCCGGACAATTCCTCCGCCAGGCCGCGCGCCGTGTCGAACAATTCGTCCAAGGTTTCGAGGGGCGGGGTGGGACCCGGCAACACGGCGAACAGCGTCACCCCCCGAAACTCCTGATCCGCCATCGCCGCAACGTCGAAAGTGCCGGGTTCGATGAGGCTGGCGACGCAAAACAGACTGCGGCCGTCGGTGTGCTTGCGGTGAAACACTTGGAAGCGGCCGAAGGCCAGTCCGTGCAATTCGAGCGCGGCCATCAATTGCGCACCGGACCAACGAGCCTCGTCCAGCGCGCAGACGCGAATGGTCACTATTTTTTGCTGCTCGGCGGCATTGGCGGCCGGCGGCGCGGCGGCGAAGCGGTCACCGTTCTCGCTCACCGCCCTGCGAGTCGATGCGGGACGCACCGAAGAGGCTGCCACCGCGGCCGGCATCACCGTCGGAATGGGCCGTGACACCGGAGCCGATGCGACCATCGGTGGCGCCGATGCTGTCGCCGCCGCGGTGGTCGAATCGGCATTGACCATCATCGGGCCGTCCAAGACCGGCACTTGCTCGAAGTCGGCCGTGTGAATGTTGAGGGGCTCAAAGGGCGGCACCCCCCAGTCGCGGGACTCCGGTACCGGCCTGAAGGAGTCGGTGTCGGTGTCGGTGTCGATGTACCGCGGGTCGAGAGCGGGCATGGTCTCCGCCGTTTTAGCGGCCGATTCGCGCAACTCCGCATTGCCCGGCGTCTGGCGGGATCGACGCGCGGTCCACCACCAAATTCCGGCGAGCAGCGGCAGGCTCAGCCCCAGCAATATCCAGCGAAGCTCGGTGGCCAAGCGAAGCCCCTACATCGCTGCCATGCGTACGGCCTCGTCGACGTCGACCGTCACCAAGCGCGACACCCCCGGCTCGTTCATAGTGACCCCGACCAATTGCGACGCCAGCTCCATGGTGCTCTTGTTGTGCGTAATGAATATGAACTGCACGTTGCGCGACATCTCGCGCACGATGTCGCAGAAGCGGCCGACATTATTCTCATCGAGCGGCGCGTCTACCTCGTCCAGCAGACAGAACGGCGCCGGATTCAAATCGAATATCGCGAACACCAGCGCGACCGCGGTCAGGGCTTTCTCGCCGCCGGACAGCTGGCTGATGGTGCTGTTGCGCTTGCCCGGCGGGCGCGCCATGACGGATACGCCCGCGGCCTCCCCTTCCTCACCCGTGAGCTCTAGGTAGGCATGGCCGCCGCCGAACAACCGCGGGAATTTCTCCTTCAGACCGGCGTTCACTTTATCGAAGGTATCCTGGAAGCGCGAGCGGGTTTCTCGGTCGATCTTGCGCATCGCCGACTCCAGTGTTTCCAAGGCGTCGGTCAGATCCTTGCACTGCCGATCAAGATATTCCTTACGTTCGGATTGCTCCTTGAATTCGCCAATGGCCGCAAGATTGACCTGGCCCAGGCGCTCTATTTTTCCCTTGGTATCCTCCAGCTGCGACTCCCAGGTCGCGACCGTGGCGCCCTCGGTCAGTTGCGCAAGCAAGACGGGCAGTTCGAAATTCGTGGTTGCCAGCTGCTCGGCAACGCTCTCACGGCGTACACGCACCTGCGAGGCGGCCATCCGCGCCCCGTCCAAGCTCAAACGCGCGGTTTCGACGCTCTGTTCGACGGCAAGACGTCCGGCATCACGCTCGCGCAATTGGGCATCCAATTCATCGGTGGCAATCTTGGCTGCCAGCAGCTCAGCCTCGATTTCCGTGCGCAGGCGCAATGCGTGCTCGAGCTGGGTCTGCGCCGCGGCGAGCGGCGCTTCGCCTTCGTTCAGCTGGTTAGCCAATTCATCGCGCCGCGTTTCCAAGCCTTCCAGCTGTTTCTCGATTCGCGACAAAGAGGTAGTCAAGGAGGCGTGCGACGAGCGCCGCGACTCCACTTGTAGCGCCAATTCCCGTGCTAATTGTTGCGCCGACAGCGCGCCCGCGCGGGCGGTGCCCACTGCTGCGCGCATGCGGTCACGCTCCTGCTCCAAAGTTACGCGCTGCGGTTCGAGAGCAGCCAACTTTTCGATGGCCGCTTCCATGCGGCCGCGAGCCGCGCGCACGTCCGTGTCGGTGCGCTCGAGCTCGGTGCGTACGTCGGTAAGTCCGGTCTCCAGCTGCTCCATGCGCCGCGTTGCATCGACACTGCGCGCTTGGGCTGCATCGAGTTCGGCACGCCGGTCCACGTGTTCGCGGTGCAGGCGATTGACATTCGCTTGCAAGGTATCGCGCCGGTCTTCGTGGTCGCGCACGCGCTCACGCGTGAGCTCCAAGCGATGTTCGAGGTCCTTCACCGCATCCTCGAGTCCGCTCACCAGAGTGCGGACTTCGCGCAAAGTCTCTTCACGCTCGATAACGCCGGTATGCGGGTCCGCGTCGCGCGAAATGCGCAACCAATCCGCTCCCAACCAAATTCCATCGCGCGTCACCACGGACTCGCCGGCCGCCAAGTCGCGGCGCCGGCCCAAGGCCTCGTTCAAGGTCTCGGCGGTGTAGACCGACGACAGCACAGAACCCAATACCGTCCCGCCCTGGACTTTGGTGTACAACGAGTTCGAGGCGCGGGGATCGGGGGCGGGAACGCCAATGCTCACGACGGCCAAGTGGCCGGCATCGAAGCTCCCCAGCAAATCGATGACGCTGTCCAGGCCGTCGACACACACGGCCTCCAGGTAGGACCCCAGCACCGTTTCCACGGCGCGCTCCCAGCCGCGATCCACCCGCAGCTGCTGCGCCACACGGGGCTGCCGGTCGAGAGACTTGGATTTCAGCCACTCGGTGACCTTGCCGGAGACCTTGCCGAGCGCCGCCTGCTGCAAGGCCTCGGTGGACACGTGTTTTCCCAGCGCCTCCTGCCAGCGCGTACGCAACGCATTGAGGGCTTGCGACTGTTCTCTTTCGCGATCTCGAGTGACCGAGATCTCCGCCAGTAATTCTTGCAGCTCGGTCGCGGCGTTCTCGCCCGCATCGCGGGCCGATTCCGCACGTTGTTCGAGTATTTCCAGCGCAACCGCCGGCTGCAGCTGGGCCAAGCCTGAGCGCTCGCCCTCCTGGCGTTCGCGCTGCTGCAGCAGGCGCCGCTGTTGACTTTCTAGCTGCTCGATGCGGGCGCGCTCCACTCCCGTCTCTCGCTGGCCGAGCGCCACGGCCTGCGCATGTACATCCCAGGTTTGCTGCCACGCCGCCAATGCCTGTTCACAGCCCTCCAAGGCCTGCGAGGTACGCAACTCCTCGTGGTGCGCCGAGTCGAGGCCCGGCACCATGCTCGCCAGTTCCTGCGATAGCGCTTCAAGCTGGCCACGATCGCGTTGCAGGACTCCGCCCAGCTCGACAACCTGCGCCTCGGCCGCCTCCAAGTCCAAGCGCTGGCGCTGGCGCAGCTCGCGCATGAATTGAATGCCTTGCTCGATCCGCGTGACCTCGGATCCCGCCCCATAGAAGCGGCTCTGTATCGCGCCCAGGGTGTCGGCTTTCGACACCTGATCGGCGCGAATACGCTCAATCTGCGCCTCGACTTCCCGCAAATCCGCGAGTACGGCATGCATCGCGGTCTCGCAGCTCGATGTCGCGGCATCGCGCACTTCGGCCTCCGCGTCCAGACTCTGCAGCCGCAATGCCAGCAATTCGGCCTGTAGCTTGCGTTCCTCTTCCTTGAGTAACTGATAGCGCCGCGCGGTCGCTGCTTGCCGCTGCAAATGGCGGATCTGCTTCTCCACCTCTTCACGCAAATCGTTCAGCCTATCCAGGTTCTCGCGGGTATGGCCGATCCGGTTTTCGGTTTCGCGGCGCCGCTCCTTATAGCGCGAGATGCCGGCGGCTTCCTCCAAGAACGCGCGTAGATCATCCGGCCGCGCATCGATGACACGCGAAATCATTCCCTGCTCGATAATGGCGTAACTGCGCGTACCTAGGCCGGTGCCGAGGAACAGCTGAGTGATGTCCTTGCGGCGCACCTTCGTGCCATTGATGTAATAATCGGGGTTACCGTCGCGGCTAACGGCGCGACGCAGGGCAACCTCATTGTAGGCGGCATACTCGCCGCCGATTTTGCCCTCGGAATTATCGAACACCATCTCGACCGATGCGGCACCCAAGGGCTTGCGAGTGCCCGAGCCGTTGAAGATGACATCCGCCATGGACTCGCCGCGCAAATGCTTCGCGGAAATTTCGCCCATGACCCAGCGGACCGCATCGATGATGTTGGATTTCCCGCATCCGTTTGGGCCCACGACTCCGGTCAGGCTGCTGGGAAAGTTGACGGTCGTCGGGTCGACAAAGGATTTGAAGCCGGCAATCTTGAGTTTCGTTAAGCGCATTATTTCGGTGAACCTAGACGCGTGGCCGTCAATGAGTCGCGTAGTGTAAAGTAAACGTCACATTCGTAAACCCCCGACGGCCTCGGCGCAACTTATGACCGAACCCAGCACCCACTTGGAGACTTTTACAAACCCTGCGCCCGGACGGGACTACACCATTCGTATGACCATCCCGGAGTTTAGCTGTCTGTGCCCGAAAACAGGACAGCCGGATTTCGCCACGCTCAAGCTGGAATACATTCCCCATGAGCTCTGTGTGGAGCTCAAGTCCTTGAAACTCTATATTTGGTCCTTCCGCAGTCGGGGTGCATTCCACGAGGCGGTGACCAACGAGATATTAGGCGACCTGGTGGCGGCCACGGCGCCTCGATTCATGCGCCTGGTGGCCGAATTCAACGTTCGGGGCGGGATTTACACCGCTGTGGTGGCCGAACACAGGCAGCCCGGCTGGGCTTGCGCGGCCCCTATTTCGCTTCCCTAGGGTGTTAGGCCGGCGTGTCCACACCCTCCCCGCCCGGAGGCTCCGGGGATTCGCTTTTCAATCATAGGCTTAGATAGGCAAAATATGTTGCCTCTACGGCCTGTACACGCCTGATTGCGTCGGTATAATCGCGCGCTCTTTCGTTAGGAGGCGGAGATTTCAAATGCCCTCGAAGAAACCCAATAAAGCGGCAAAGCGGCCAGGAAAGGCTACACCCAAGAAAGCGCCCCACAAAGCAGCCGCTCCCAAAAAGGTGGCACGACCGCCGGCTAAGCCCGTGCCATCGCCTCCCACATCCAAGGTAACAGTGAAACCGAATAAGCCAGCTCCCAAACCCGCGATCGCGAAACCCGCGATCTCGAAGCCCGCGACCTCGAAACCCGTGATCGCGAAGCCCGCGATCGCGAAGCCAGTGATGCTGAAACCCGTGGCCGCGAGTCCGCCACGCCCGAAGCCGGCACCGGTCAAAGCAAACCATGAGAAGGTTGCCCCTCTCAAATTCGATACTCGTCCGTTGGTGATCAATCGTGTGCTGCAAAATGACGAGGACGGCGACGGCGAACCCAACACCCCCGCCAGCCTGTTGGCGGGCCCGCGCAATGTAAAACCGTACATCGCCCGCCGCGGCGAGCAGTACATGAACAAGGAGCAGTTGGAGCATTTCGCTCGCATACTGCAAACCTGGAAACGGGATCTCATGGTAGAGGTCGACCGCACCGTCCTGCACATGAAGGACGAGGCGGCCAACTTCCCAGACCCCAACGATAGAGCCACCCAGGAAGAGGAATTCAGTCTCGAGCTGCGCACTCGCGATCGCGAACGCAAGCTGATTCGGAAAATTGACGAGGCGCTGAAGCGTATCGAGGACGGCTCGTACGGCTATTGCCTCGAGACCGGCGAGGAAATCGGCATCAAGAGATTGGAAGCGCGACCCGTCGCCACTCTATCGGTGGAAGCCCAGGAGCGGCGCGAACGCCGCGAAAAGCAGTACGGCGACCGCGACGACCGCTACCGATAATGCACCGCCTTATGTAGGCCGGTTCGCGCCGACGCCCTCGGGCGACCTGCATCTGGGGTCCCTGTATACGGCGGCGGCAAGCTTCCTCGACGCGCGGGCGCACGGCGGACGCTGGCTGCTGCGGCTCGAGGACCTCGATGGTGCGCGCGAGGCCACGGGTTCCGCGGCCCGCATCCTGCAGACCTTGCAGGGGTTCGGATTCGAGTGGGACGACGAACCCGTCCGCCAGCGCGATCGCGGAGAACTGTACATGGCAGCTTTGCGGAGCTTGCAAGCCCGCGGCCTGACCTTCGAGTGTTCCTGCAGCCGCCTGCAGCTCGAGGACGAGATTCGCTATCCCGGCACCTGCCGCTTGCACCCGTCGGTCCCGGGAGTTGCAACCGCCACCCGGTTGCGGGTCGAGCCGCGGTCCACCCTGTTTTCCGATCGCATTCAGGGAACCTACCGGCAGGACGTCGCCGGCGCCGTGGGCGATATTATTCTCAAGCGGCGCGACCAAGTAGTCGCCTACCAACTGGCGGTGGTCGTCGACGACGCGGCCCTGGGGGTTAACCATGTCGTGCGCGGCGCCGATTTGCTCGACAACACGCCGCGGCAAATCTACCTGCAAACTGTTTTGGGGCTGCCCCAGCCCGTCTATGCGCATGTACCGGTGCTCACCGAGCCCGATGACACCAAGCTCGCCAAGTCGCGGCGCAGCGTGCGCTTAGATACGGATTCGGCCCTGCCACAGCTTCTGGCGGTGTTTTCGCTGCTGGGCCTGAAGCCGCCCGATTGCCTCGCAGCGGCCAGCTTGGGGGCGGCCTGGGATTGGGCTATCAGTGAATGGGACATCAAGCGGGTCCCAAAACGCTTGAATGTGCGCGTAACCGGCTAAAAAATATAGCGAAAAATGCGGATTTGCCTTAGCGCTGCATTGCGCTATCCTTATTCAGTCTGTCCCTGGGATTGGTCACGCGTGGTCAGGCACGAGCCGGCATCTTCCGGCGGCGCGCCGGCCAACACGAGCGAGGAGCCGTATGAGCGAGCCGCGAGTGATAAAAAAATACCCGAATCGTCGTCTGTATGACACGGTGGAAAGCCGTTACATCACGCTCGCCGATGTCAGGCGCTTGGTCGTCGAAAGGATCGAGTTCGTAGTCGTCGACAAGAAAAACAATGCCGACATTACGCGCAGTATCTTGTTGCAGGTGATTGCCGAGCAGGAACACCTCGCTGAGCCCATTCTGAGTCAGGAATTCATGGTCAATGTGATCCGCGCCTATGGCACCAGCATGCAGGGCGTGGTGAGCGGACACTTGGAACAGAGCCTGAAGCAGATCATGAGTCAGCAGCCACAGATACGACCGCCGCGCGTGCGTACGGCAGCGGACGATTCGTTCAAAGCACTCCCCACGATACAAAGCGCCGTCCACGATCCGGACACGCGACGATAAGGGGCGTAACGAGCGCTTCGCAACGAGGCGAGCTCGACGATGATGGCTAACAAAGGCGGCACAATCGCACGGAGGTGTGTGCGCGAAATAAAAGCTCTTTTGATCGGCTCAGCTCGTCGCTGTAAGCCGCCAGCAAAGGAGTAGTTACCCACGGGGCGAGCACTGAAACCGCCGGTGCTCGCCCCGTGCACACCTACCCCTCGTCTGGGCTCGAGCCGCCGAACCACGCGATGCAATTTGCAGAGCCGGTTCGTCGGCTTAAGTGCTGTCCCGCTGAGGCCAGCTTAGGCGGCGTCGACGTTGCGCATGGACAAGCGCACGCGCCCTTGACGATCGACCTCGAGTACCTTCACGCGTACCACATCGCCCTCTTTCAGTTTGTCACCGACGCGTTCCACACGCTCTTCGGAGATCTGCGAGATATGCACCAAGCCATCGCGGCCCGGAAGAATGGTCACAAAGGCGCCGAAGTCCATCAAGCGCGCGACCTTACCTTCGTACACTCTTCCGACTTCGACGTCGGCGGTGATCAGCTCGATGCGGCGCTGAGCTTCACGGCCCGCAGCACCCTGCACAGAAGCGATCTTCACCGTACCATCGTTTTCGATATCGATGGAGGTACCGGTCTCTTCGGTAATTTGCCGAATCACGGCGCCGCCCTTGCCGATGACGTCGCGGATCTTTTCCGGGTCGATTTTCAGCGTGATGATGGTGGGCGCCCACTCCGACATGCTCTCGCGTGGCTTGGAGAGCACCTTGTTCATCTCGGCCAGAATGTGCAGACGGCCGTCGCGCGCCTGATCCAGAGCCACCTTCATGATCTCGCGCGTGATACTGGTGATCTTGATGTCCATCTGCAGTGCGGTAATGCCATCCTTCGTACCGGCGACCTTGAAATCCATGTCGCCGAGATGGTCCTCATCGCCCAGGATGTCCGTCAGCACTTGGAAGCGCGTCCCTTCCTTGACGAGGCCCATGGCCACACCGGCCACCGGCGCCTTGATCGGCACTCCGGCGTCCATCAGCGCGAGGCTGGTGCCGCACACTGAGGCCATGGAACTTGATCCATTCGATTCGAGAATTTCCGACACGACGCGGATGACGTAGGGAAATTTGTCGACACCCGGCATCACGGCTTTGACGCCGCGTTTAGCCAGGTTGCCGTGGCCGATCTCGCGGCGCTTCGGTGAACCCATCATGCCGGTCTCGCCGACGCTGAACGGGGGGAAATTATAGTGCAGCATGAACGGCTCTTTGCGTTCGCCAGTGAGCCCATCGATGATCTGCGCATCGCGGCCCGTGCCCAAGGTAGTGACCACCAAGGCTTGAGTTTCGCCGCGGGTAAATAAGGCCGAGCCGTGAGTTCGAGCCAGGACGCCGGTGCGAATAGTGATGCCGCGCACGGTCTTGGTATCGCGACCGTCGATACGCGGGCGTCCTTCGAGGATTTGCTCGCGGACCAAGCGGTATTCAAGATTGGAGAATTCACTGCCGACCTGATCGGCAGTAAATTTCGGCGCATCGCCCTTTGTCAGAGCCTCGACAGCAGCGGCTTTGATTTCCTTGATCTTCGTGTAGCGCTGCTGCTTCTCGGTCAGCGTGTAGGCAGCCGCCAGATTCTTCTCGGCGAACGCGCTCACTGCGGTCTGCAATTCCGTGTTCGGTTCCGGTGCGACCCACGACCATTTCGCCTTGCCGGCTTCCGCCGCAAGCTCCTTGATCGCCTTGATCGCCACTTGCATCTGTTCGTGGCCGAACATGACGGCGCCGAGCATGACTTCCTCATTCAAGCCATCGGCCTCGGATTCCACCATCAACACGCCTTCTTCGGTGCCTGCGACCACCAGATCGAGTTTTGATTCGGTGAGCTGGGTCGCGGTCGGATTGAGAATGTACTTGCCGTCGATATAGCCGACGCGCGCGCCGCCGATGGGGCCCATGAAAGGCATGCCGGAAATGGCCAGCGCCGCCGAGGCGCCCAGCAGGGATGCGATGTCCGGATCCACTTCTGAATTGACAGAAACTACCGAGGCGACCACCTGTACATCATTGATGAAGCCTTCCGGGAATAGCGGCCGTATCGGCCGGTCGATCAGGCGCGACGTCAGTGTCTCTTTCTCCGTCGGGCGGCCTTCGCGCTTGAAGAAACCGCCGGGGATGCGGCCCGCCGCATAGGTCTTTTCCAGGTAATTCACAGTCAGCGGGAAGAAATCTCGTCCGGGTGTCGCCTTCTTCAGGCCCACCGCCGTCACCAGCACCACCGTGTCGCTCATGGTGACCAGCACCGCGCCGTCGGCCTGACGCGCGAGTTCGCCCGTCTCTATAGTTACGGTGTGATCACCATACTTAAAACTTTTTTTGATAGCGCTCACGTAGCCCCTCAGCGTAATAGAAAACGTATGAACGAAGACCGCTGCATCCAAGCAGCTGGCCTGAAACGGCGCCTATTAGCGGCGTAACCCCAAGCGTTCGACCAATTGCGTGTACTTGTCCGGAGTTGTGCTCTTGAGATAATCGAGCAGCTTGCGGCGCTGGTTGACCATCTTCAGCAGCCCGCGACGCGACGCATGGTCGGCTTTGTGCGTGGTGAAATGCTGGCTCAAGCCATTGATGCGCTCGGACAACAAAGCAATTTGAACTTCGGGAGAACCGGTGTCCTGCGCGCTGCGCTGGAATTTACCGACGACGCCCGTCTTTTCTTCGCGAGTGAGTGGCATTAAATCAAACCTCAATCAATAACTTAGACCCATTAAGAAGGCGCGCATTGTACGCGTCGCCGCACCCGCCCTCAAGCACGATTCGATAAGGCCGAAATAAGTCGCAGCGGAACCAAGCGGCCTGGGGCCTGAATTTCCCCCAAACCCAGAAATCCCAGGCCCGCCGCGTAGATACGCACGGTTCCGGGCAAGTCGGCGGGAATGGACACGGTTTGCCCCTGCCGAAAAGCACTGACCCCACCCGCGGACAAATCCAATCGCCGCCAGTTTGTCAGCGCGGCATCTACCGGCAGCAATACTTCCTGCTGCTGTGCCGGACTAAAGGAGTCCAGGGCCTCGAAGCTCCATTGCGGTTCTGCACCAAATGGCGCCACTCCGAGCCGGCGTAATGCCGCCAAATGGGCAATAGTCCCTAATTGCGCAGCCAAATCCTCCGCAAGGACTCGGATATAGGTGCCCTTCGAACAGCGCACCTCGAATGATAAATCGGGTGTCTGCCAATCCAGCAGGCGCATCTCGTGGATGACGATCGCGCGTGCCGCTCGCTCGCGGGTAATACCGGCGCGCGCGTATTCATACAGCGGCTTGCCGTCCTGCTTGAGGGCGGAATGCATCGGAGGTACCTGAGCGTACTCGCGCGGAAAATCCGCCAGCGCTTGGGCAAGCTGCGCGGATGAAAAAGACGGTAATTCACGCCTTTCAATCACTTCGGATTCACGATCGGCACTGGGCGTGCGCTCGCCGAGGCGTACCGTGACCCGATAGGTTTTGTCGGCATCGAGAAGCTGCGCGCCAAACTTGGTGGCTTCGCCGAAACAAATGGGCAGCAGTCCCGTCGCCAGCGGGTCAAGAGAACCGGTGTGCCCGGCCTTGCGAGCATTGAACAGGTGCTTGACACGTGCAACGGCGCCAGCGGAACTCATCCCTAGCGGCTTATCGAGTAGGAGAATTCCGTGTATGTCAGTCGGCACTCATCAGCCTCGATTCTTGGGATCGATATAGTCGCCTGCGTCGACCACATGCCCCTCATCCAGTGCCTCGCCCTCGTCGCGGACGGGTCCTTTATCGGCGACGTCCCCTTCGACGGCCAGCTGCTTTGCTTCTTCGGCCGAGGCGGCCTCGCCATCCAAGTCGCGCGCGGCTTGCCGGTCGAGCTTATTCACCGAATCGATCAGCTGGGTCAGCCGTACACCATGTTCGATCGAGGTGTCTAGCTCGAAACTCAAAGTCGGTGTGTAGCGAATCATCAAAGACTTCGACAGCGCATTTCGCAAGAATCCGGCGGCGCTTTCCAAACCCCGCTGCACCTTCGGATCGGGACCGTCCTTGCCGAATACCAAGTAGTACACCCGCGCCGTACGTAGGTCGCCGGTGACGCTGACAGCCGTGATGGTCACATTGCCGATGCGCTCGTCCTTCACGTCGCGGCGCAGCAACTCCCCCAGCTCCCGCTGGATTTGTTCGCCCAAGCGCCGCGCACGCGGATTGTCCTTACTTGCCATATGTGTTCAGCCGCGCCCTCGATCCGCTCCCCTGCTCGCACCGCGAGCACCAAAGGTTGGGGTCGCTTCGACCCCGTTAATGGTGGCGCGTAGCGCCTTACAAAGTTCGCGCAACTTCTACCCGGGAGTAGCACTCGATCTGGTCGTTTTCCTGCACGTCGTTGTAGTTCTTCACGCCGATTCCGCACTCGGTTCCCGCGCGCACTTCGTTGACGTCGTCCTTGAAGCGCTTCAAGGATTCTAAGGCGCCCTCGAAGATGACCACGTTGTTGCGCAGTACGCGGATCGGAAAGTTGCGCCGCACATAGCCGTCGATGACCATGCAGCCCGCGACCGTGCCGAATTTGCTTGAGCGGAATACGCTGCGCACGGCCGCCAACCCCACGATCTGCTCCTTCACCTCGGGCGACAGCATGCCGGTGAGGACTGCTCGGATATCGTCGATGGCTTCGTAAATGATGCTGTAGTAGCGAACATCGACGCCGTGATCCTTGATGGCGGTACGCGCCGCGGCATCGCCGCGCACATTGAACGCAATGATGCGCGCCTTTGAGGCGGCCGCCAATGTGACATCGGATTCGGTCAATCCACCGACCCCGGAGGCCACAATGTTGACGGCGACTTCGCCGGTGGACAAACCGTTCAGAGTGTCGCGCAATGCCTCGACGCTGCCCTGCACATCGGCTTTGATCAAGAGCTGCACGAAATCGGCCTTGGTTTCGCCCATGGTCGAGAACACGTCCTGCATGTTCGCGCTCTTCTGCGCGAGCTTGACGTCGCGCGACTTGGATTGGCGGTGCATGGCAACTTCACGAGCCTTGCGCTCGCTCTCGACCACTAACAATTCGTCGCCCGCGTTCGGCGCGCCCGACAGACCCAGCACCACCACCGGAATCGAGGGCCCCGCCGCATCGACGGCTTGCCCGGCCTCATCGAACAAGGCCCGAACCCGGCCGAATTCCTGGCCGATGAGCAATGGATCGCCCAGCTTCAATGTGCCGCGCAATACCAGCACGGTCGCGACCGCGCCGCGGCCTTTCTCGAGACTGGACTCGATCACATAGCCCGCCGCAAGCCCCGTGGTCGGCGCCTGCAACTCGAGTACTTCGGCCTGCAATAGGATGCTGTCTATCAACTGGTCCACGCCCAGTCCGGTGCGCGCGGACACGGGCACGAAGATATTCTCTCCACCCCATTCCTCGGGAATCACGCCGTACTTCGTCAGTTCCTGCTTGACCTTTTCCGCGTCCGCTTCCGGCTTATCCATTTTGTTGAGCGCCACCACGATGGGCACCTTGGCCGCTTGAGCGTGCTGGATGGCTTCGACGGTCTGCGGCATGACGCCATCGTCGGCACCCACGACCAATATCACGATATCCGTAACCTGCGCGCCGCGCGCGCGCATGGAAGTGAAGGCCGCGTGACCGGGGGTATCGAGAAAGGTCACCATCCCCTTGGCGGTTTCCACATGGTACGCACCGATGTGCTGAGTAATACCGCCCGCCTCGCCCGCCGCCACCTTGGTTCGGCGTATGTAATCGAGCAATGAGGTCTTGCCGTGATCGACATGCCCCATCACAGTCACGACCGGCGGACGCGGCAATAGCTCGAGCGAGGAATCGGTTTCGCCCTGCAGATCGTCCTCGATGATATTTTCCTTGCGCAATACCGCTGTGTGGCCCATTTCCTCGACCACCAACACCGCGGTGTCCTGCTCGATCATTTGATTGATCGTCGCCATCACGCCCATGTTCATCATCACTTTGATGACTTCCGTGGCTTTGACCGCCATTTTCTGCGCCAGCTCGCCGACCGTCATGGCCTCGCCGATCGCCACCTCGCGCACCACGCGCGCGGTCGGCATTTCGAAGCCATGCTTGGCATCGGAGTCGCCGCCCATGGAACGGCGCCGGCCGTCGCGCGATTTCTTCTTCTTGTGCCGCGAGCTCACGTCGCCGACGATGTGCAGCTCCTGGCGCCCGTAGCGGGTCGCCTTGTCATCCACCACGACCCGCGCGGCTTTGCCGGGCTTGGCCGCGGCGGCCTTGCGCTCGCGCTCCGCCACGTCGCGGGCCTGCACTTCGGCGAGACGGCGCGCTTCTTCCTCGGCCGTCTTCTTGCGATTTTCCTCGTCACTGCGCCGTCGGCTCTCCTCTTCGAGGCGCTCGCGATCTAGGCGCTCCTTCTCGAGCCGCTCATTTTCCGCACGTTCGATTGCGGCCTTGGCATGCTCGTCGGTCTCGCGCTGCCGGTCGACTTCTTCCTGTTGATGGCGCGCCTGGTCCTCTAGCACCTCGCGCTTGACGTAGGTGCGCTTGCTGCGCACTTCGACGTTGACGGTGCGCGCGCGCCCCTGCGGGCTGGCGAGTTTCAGCTCCGATTGCGACTTACGCCGCAGAGTGATCTTGCGCGGAGCTGCATCGGCCTGTACGTCGTCGTGACCGTGGCTGCGCCGCAGATGGGTCAGCAGCTCATGCTTGGCATCCTCGCTGATCATGTCCTCGGCGCTGTCGACGCGGATACCCGCCTGGTCGAGCTGCTGTAGAAGCCGATCGACCGGGACCTTCAGTACCTCGGCGAATTGGGCGACGGTAACATCTGCCATACTTGCTCCTAAACCTTAGCTTCTTCCGCGAACCAGTGTTTGCGGGCATCCATGATCAGATCGGCGGCCTTCTTCTCGTCTACTCCGCCCATCTCGACTAATTCGTCGACGGCCAGATCGGCCAAGTCGTCGCGCGTGCGGACCCCTTTACGCGCCAGGGTTTTAGCCAGAGGCTCACCCGCGATTTCTACGAGGTCGGCCGCCGCCTCAGCGCCATCCACCGACTCTTCGCTGGCAATGGCCTGAGTCAGCAATACATCGCGTGCGCGCGTGCGCAATTCCTTGACGATTTCCTCGTCGAACTCTTCGATGCCGTTCAATTCGCTGGCGGGCACGTAGGCGATCTCTTCGATGGTCGAAAAGCCCTCTTGCACCAGGATGCTGGCGACATCGGCGTCGACATCCAGCTGCTTCATGAAAGTCTCGCGCAATGCCAGCGACTCGGTCTCGCTCTTCGCCTCAGCCTGCGATTCGCTCATCACGTTCAATTCCCAGCCCGTCAGCTCGCTTGCCAGGCGGATGTTTTGACCGCCTCTGCCGATGGCCTGGGAGAGCTTGTCCTCGGACACCGCAATATCCATGGAGTGGGAATCCTCATCCACCACGATGGAGGTGACTTCAGCGGGCGCCATGGCGTTGATGACGAACTGCGCATTGTTGTCGTCGAAAGGAATAATGTCGACGCGCTCGCCGGCGATTTCGTTGGAAACCGCCTGTACCCGCGAACCGCGCATGCCAACGCAGGCGCCCACCGGATCGACGCGCGGATCGTTGCTGCGCACGGCGATCTTGGCGCGCACGCCCGCATCGCGGGCCGCCGCCAGAATGTTGATCAAACCCTGGCCCACTTCCGGCACTTCGAGCTTGAATAATTCGATCAAGAATTCAGGCGCCGTGCGCGACAGAAACAACTGCGGGCCGCGCGGCTCGGTGCGCACTTCCTTCAAGAAGGCTTTGATTCGGTCCTGGGAGCGCACAGGCTCGCGCGGGATCATCTCCTCGCGGGCGATGAAGCCTTCGGCATTCGCGCCGAGATCCACGTAGACGCCGTTGCGGTCGACGCGCTTGACGATGCCGCTGACCAAGGTTCCCGCCCTATCCTTGTAGGCATCGACGACTTGCGCGCGCTCGGCCTCGCGCACCTTCTGCACGATGACTTGCTTGGCGGTCTGCGCCAGAATGCGGCCGAAGGGCACCGACTCCATCGGCTCTTCGACATAGCCGCCCGGCTCCACATCCTTGTCGATGTCGCGCGCGTCGTCCAAGCGCAGCTCACGATCGGGCACTTCGAGCTCGGTGGACTCGTCGGCAAACACCTTCCAGCGGCGAAAGGTATCGTAGCCGCCCGTCTTGCGGTTGATCGAGACGCGCACGTCGAGTTCTTCGCCGTGCTTCTTGCGAGTGGCCGATGCGAGCGCGGCTTCGAGTGCTTCGAATATTATTTCCTTATCGACGCCCTTCTCGTTGGAGACCGCGTCAACCGCCATCAAGATTTCTTTGTTCATGGTCCTTTTAGACTCCTCGTCACTCCGGCCGCAATCTCGCCTTCTGAATTCGCTCGAGCGGCAGGCTATACGCCGTGCCGTCCACTTCTATAACAATTATGTCGTCCGCAATCGACTTCAACACTCCCACATAGCGCCGCCTGCCGTCGATGGGCAGCTTCAGCTCGGCGAAGATCCGCTCGCCGACGAAACGCTCGAAATGCGCGCGCGTGCGCAGGATCCGATCGAATCCCGGCGACGAGACTTCCAGCGTGTAATGCCCCTTGATCGGATCCTGAGTCTCGAGCACCTGGCTCACCGCATGGCTCACGTTCGCGCAATCGTCGACCGTGATACGGAGGCCGGAATCCTTTCGGGCGTCGATGAAAATCCGCAAGACCCCGCCACGCCCTTCTCGCGCAAACTCGACGTCGACTAGCTCGTAGTTCAACGCCTCGATCGGCGGCTCTATCAAGCGCATCAAGACGTCACGCATTGGCCAAACCCGTCTTAAAACAAAAAAGGGGACCATCGGCCCCCTCTCTTCGACAATAGCCCCGTCGGGCCCTACACCTTTCGAGCGCGGGCCCAATGTTCAAAGGGCCCCCCGCCGAGGGGCGCGATTATAGGCAAAGCCGACTTAGGCGTAAACCCTGATTGCGCAAATCCGAACTTTAAAATGACTGGGGCCGCATCGCTGCGGCCCCAGTTTTCGCTCGATGCTAAACGCTTACCAGCGCTTCGGACCGCGCGATCCACCACCACCACCACCGCCACCACCGCCACCACCGCCGCCGCCGGTGCGCTCCTGAGCCTCGTTCACCTTCAGCGCTCGCCCGTCGACATCGTGACCATTCAAGGCCTGCATGGCGCGCGCAGCATCTGCGCTTGCCATTTCAACGAAGCCGAAGCCGCGGGGCCGACCGGTGTCGCGATCATTGATCAGCGCCACCGACTGTACGGCGCCATGCTTTTCGAACAACGCGCGCACCGCGGACTCGTCCATTGAGAACGGGAGATTGCCAACATACATTTTCGTCATGTGAAGAATACCTACTACAAAAGAAGCTATCGGCCGGTCACGCGTGCGTACTGCGATGCAATGTGCAGAGTGCCTGCCACCTGGATCGAAGAAACCTGCTTTGTGGGTTGTGGTCAAGGTGACGCCGGAGCGGCGCGGTGACCAGAAACGAACCAAGTAGAAATCACGAACCGGGCCGGATGCTACAGCAATTTACTGATAAATACGAATATTTCTACCTAGGCACCCCGCCACCATGAGAGAACGGGGGGCAGCATCCGGTGCTTGCTCAAGGGTCCCGGCACCGTCCGCCGGCTGGCAAACCGCAATCCTGCTGCGGCGCACAATCCCTCCGCCATAAACGCTTCCTGCACGCCATGATTCACCATAAAGAATACGCCGCCCGGCTTCAGATTGAGTTTAATTTTCTCAAATAGCTTGGCCGGCGCAAGGAGCGTCAGAGGCAGACGCCAGGCCAGTATTGCCGCCGGCGTCAGGAAGGGAAACCATGCGGTAATCACGTCGGCCGGCTGCTGATACTCGGCGTAGTCCGCGACCACGAACTGTGCATTGGGTAAGGCCGAGAGGTAACCGGCCGCATAGTCGATGCGCGCGCGCCCATCCCGAAACAGCCGGTGGCCTTCGACCTCTACTCCCACCATTCGGTCCGGTAGAAAGAAGGTCTGTAGAGTTGCCGCATACCAGAAACTGGCGCTGCCGATATCGCAAAGCACGCCGCCGGTCGGCCGGCCCATCCCCGATTCGCCCCATCCGCGATCCAAGATATCGAGGTATTCGTAATTATTGACGCTGGTCGCGGCGCTCATCCGCCGCTCAAACTGCACCTGGTAACGATCCCGCAACGCGGCTATTCTTTGCGCCTGCTTGCGGTCTGCGATGCAAAGTTGGCGGGCGGGTGTTTCCTGGAACGCCCCGCGCGACCAACGTATACGCTCGGAGAGGCCGTACCAAAAGCCGTGTCGCAGGGACTTCAATCGCTGAACCAATGAATACATTCGCCAAATGCTATGCGTACCTTAGCGCAGCGTCGAGAGAGAGCGCGCCTTGGGCGTGAGGTTAGAGCTCTTTCTGCCCAAGTACTGGCCGACTTGGGTAGGCTTGAGCTTGTTGCGGGCCATCGAACTATTGCCGTTCTCGGCGCAGCTGCATGTGGGCTTCGCCCTGGGCGCGCTCATTCGGCGGCTGCCGCTGGCCTACGTGCGCATTGCACGCCGCAATATCCAACTGTGCATGCCCGCCCTCTCGCCGCGGGATCAGGCCGAGTTGGTCGACCGCCATTGCCAGAGCTTGGGTGTGGCTTTGTGCGAGACCGCCAATACCTGGTGGGGCAGCGACCGGCAGGTACACAGGTTGGCCCGGGTGGAGGGCCTGGAAAATTTGACCGCGGCGCTCGCCAAGGGCCGCGGCGCCATTCTGATCGGCGGCCATTTCACCACTATAGAGATAGCCACCCGCATCCTCGGCACTGTCGTGCCTCTCAACGTGGTCTACCGCCCGACGAAAAATGCGCTCCTGTCGCACACCATGTTTGCCAGTTTCTCGCGACACGGCAAACCCATCGCGCACGATGACATACGCACCATGATTCGCGCCCTCAAGAACAATGAAGCCGTGTGGTACGCACCCGATCAAAGTTACCGTAACAAGGGTGCAGCCATGGTGAAGTTTTTCGGCATCCCGGCCGCCACCACCACCGCAACCTCGCGTCTGGCGCGCATTTCCGGGGCCGCCGTATTGACCTATTTCCCCGAGCGGCTGCCGGGCACTGCCGGGTATCGCGTGGTGATCGGGCCCGCGTTCGAGAATTTCCCCGGCGCCGACCCGATTTGTGACGTCGAGCGCTTCAATACCTTGTTAGAAGCGCAGATTCGCCGCGTACCCGAACAATATCTGTGGGTGCACCGTCGTTTCAAGGGCCTAAGCGCCGACTATCCCGACTACTATGGGCGCGATTCCCGCAATCGCGCGCCCGTGCAATCTCCGAACGCAATACCCTAACCGCGGCACCTTAAGGTCACTCGTCGTGTTACAAACCGGTTTGGTCGCTCACGAGCGCTACTTTTGGCATGACCCCGGCAGTGGCGCCGGCTTTTCGAGTTCAAGCCCCTTCGTACAGCCCGATCAGCATCCGGAGACTCCCGAGTCCAAGCGCCGTCTGCTCGGGCTCCTGGAAGTCAGCGGCCTCGCCGAGCAACTGACTCGCATCAGGCCGCGTCCTGCCGAGAACAACGAGTTGCGCTATTTTCACACCGAGCGCTACATCGAAACCGTGCGGCGGCTGTCAGCGGCGGCCGGCGGCCTCATCGGCGACAGCGCCAGCATCGGCGCCGGCAGCTATGAAATCGCCCTGCTCGCCGCTGGCGGCTGCATCGAGGCCACGGACGCTGTCTTGGCCGGTCGCATTAAAAATGCCTATGCCTTGGTTAGACCGCCGGGTCACCACGCCGAAGCCGATCAAGGCCGCGGCTACTGCGTATTCGGCAATGTGGTGCTGCTGGTCCGCCATGCGCAAAAAATACATGGCCTGGAGCGAATCGCCGTGGTCGACTGGGATGTGCATCACGGCAACGGCACCGAGAGCGCCTTCATCGCGGACCCATCCGTGCTCACGATGTCGATTCACCAGGACCGCTGTTATCCCATCGACGCCGGACAGCTCGAGGTCACCGGAACCGGCCCCGCCACCGGCAGCAACCTCAATATTCCCCTGCCGGCCGGTTCCGGACACGGCGCTTATCTTGCCGCCTTCGACCGCGTGGTGTTGCCGGCATTGCAGCGCTTCCACCCGCAGTTGATCGTCGTCGCATCGGGACTAGACGCCAGCGCCATGGATCCTCTCGGGCGCATGCTATGCACCAGCGAGACTTACCGAGCGATGGCCGCGCGTGTCGTCGCTGCCGCCGATACCCTGTGCGCAGGTCGCCTCGTGGCCACGCATGAGGGCGGATACTCCAATGCCTACGTACCGTTCTGCGGCCTGGCCGTCATCGAGGAATTCGCCGGCATCAAAACCGCAGTGGTCGATCCCTACCTCGAGGAATTGACGCGCATGGGCGGACAGGAACTACAGCCGCATCAAGCCACCGCAATCGACGCAGCCGCGGCACTGGTGCGCAACATCCCAGCTGGGCGCTAACCTCTCCGACGCCGATCTCGCCCCGCTACAGTGGAACGCGCAATTCCTCGCGGCGCATGGCCTTGAGCACCGTTCCGTAAGCCAGACCGACGGCCAGCCATGACACACCGACCTTGACGGCAAGTGCGCTCATGCCCGAGAACACGGCGAGTACCACGCCAATCCCGCAGACCGGCACCAACCGATGCCTTATCCAGGCCACCGAACCCCGCCGGATGCCGAAATATGCCAGCACCGAGACATGAAGAAATAAAAATCCACTCAAGGCGCCGAAGTTCACGATCGATGCCAGATCGTCGAGCCGGTTTTTCATGTAAAGAGCCACGGCAAGCGACAAGACGGCCGTGACCAACATGCCCATATAGGGGGTGTGGTAGCGAGGATGGACCCGTGCCAAGACTCGCGGCAACTGTCGATCCCGGCCCATAGCGAATACCACTCTTGCGACCCCGACCTGCATCGGCAGCGCATTGGACAATCCCACGATGCCGGCATAGGCCCACGCCAGCACCACCGCCGTCCACGGCCCGGTGGCCCACGCCGCCAATTCATACACGGCGGCTGCCTGATCCTTGATTACGATTCCAGGCAATAGGTTGCCGAGTACCCAAGTAACGGCCACGAAGAAGATTGCGGATAAGACCAGCGTTGCAATGATGGCCCGGCCGACGACTCGCCGGTCGCCGCCCGCCACTTCTTCGGCCAGCGTCGACACGGCGTCGAAACCAAGAAAAGACATGATGCAAATCGAGGTCGCGCTGAATATCTTGCCGGCGTCGAAGGTGGCGGCGTCGAATACCGGCTTGAATGTCAGTGCGCCATTGCCCTTGCCGGCCTGGAGAGCAATGACGCCCAATGTCAAAAAACCCACCAGGATAATGACCTGCAACCCGACCGCGATGAAGTTGGCCCGTGAGGTGACGGTGATGCCGAACCAATTGACGGCGGTGGTCACCGCCACCATTAGTAGAATCCACACTGCACGATCGATGCCGGGCAGCAGAGTCTCCAAGGCCACCGCGATCAACACATAGACGAATGCGGGAATCAGCAGATAGTCCAGCAGTATCATCCAGCCGGCGATGAAACCGGGGAAGGCGCCCAGTGAATGGCGGGCGAAACCGTACACCGAACCCGCCGTCGGTATTGTCTCGGTCATGGTCGCGTAGCTTTGGGCCGTGAAATACATGCATACCGCGCCCAGCACGTAGGCGAGCACGATCAGGCCGTTCGATTCGCTCCAAACGAAACCCAGAGTGCTGAAGGGTGCGAACGGCGCGATATAGGCCAAGCCATACAGGACCAAATCCCAATACCCCAGCGAGCGTTTCAGTTTGCCGGCGCCCGTCGCGCCGCCGCCGGTGACTACGGTCTCGATGCTCATCGGGCCGACACCAATACCTCGACGCTGTGCACCGCCGTACTCTCACCCATATCGCTTTTCTCTCCGGGATTCAGCACATTGACGTTGGCACCCGCCGCATCCGTACCCAGCCAGCGGCCCTTATGGGCCAGGGCCACGCCGCGCGGCACTTTGTCCGAAATGACCACCTTCAACCCAAGGCGACCCGAATCGTTATGCACCAGAGCGGAATCTCCCGCCGCCAGTTGCCGGGCTGCGGCGTCTGCGGGATGTAGGGCGATGGTCGCTTCGCCGATGCGCTTCTCGATTTTTTCTACATTACCGAAGCTGGTGTTCATGAGCCAGGCATGCGCCGGCGACAGCAAGCGCAAATGACCCGCCGCGGGCCGGGGATCGCTCCAGGGTTGCGGCAGCCGCGGATGGCCATCCTCCGCAGCGCGTGCACAGGCAATCTCGATGCGGCCGCTCGGCGTGGCAAACACACCGTCGGCGAATTGCACCGCAGGCCGCTCCGGCACCCAAATCGACCCACGCCGCGCCAGCGATGCGAAGCTAAGCCCCAGACCGCTGCGCTCCATGAGAGTGGCAAGTATCGATGCGTCGCTTTCCTGTAGCTCAGGCTCGGAATACTTCATGGCTTGGCCTAAGCGCCGGAAGATCTCTTGGTTCGGCAGGGCGTTGCCCATGGGCTCCATCGCCTTCACCTGCGCCGACAGAGTCAATTGAAAGTACGACGCAATAAGATCATCGAACTCGAGGAAACTCGCCGCCGGCAGAACATAGTCCGCCAGCGCCGTGGTATCGGTCGCAAACAGATCCAAAGCAATTGTCAACAAGTCCTCGCGCTGCAACGCGCGGCGCAGGCGCGCCTGTTGCGGGCAAGATGCCAGGGGATTCATGTTCCACACGAAGAGCGCCTGCGAGCGCGCCGGATCTTCGAGCGCCGCCGCGAAATCCATGTGACTGACGCTGGGCAGTCCGCCCCGGGGCGCCAAGTGAGTTGCAGCCAGGTACTCCTCATCCATGCAGCGTTGTTTCAAGCTAGCGTTCAAGTACAGGAACCCGGCTCCCGGCTTGCAAAGATTGCCGGTGACCGCCGGCAGCAGGCCGCAGGCGCGCATGACATTGCCGCCGGTCGCCTGGCGTTGCAAACCCTGACCCAACCACAGCAGCGACGGGCCGCGAGCATACAGGACGGCGACTTCCTCGATCAGTGCCGCCGGCACGCCGGTGACGGCGGCGCCCCATGCCGGGTCGCAGGCGTCGAGCGAGGGCTGCAGTTCGTCCCAACCCTGCACGTGCGCCGCGATGAACGCGGCATCGACCAGGCCCTCGCGCCTAATGACATGCAGCAGCGTGAATGCCAGGGCCGCGTCGCTGCCGGGGAAGGGTTGCAGATGAATATCCGCCTGCGCTGCCGTCGGCGTGCGAATCGGGTCCACCACCACGATTTTGCCGCGCGCCTCGGGCAACCAGTGCTCGTGGGCGTGCGGCGCCGAGGCATGCGGATTAGCGCCCCAGACCATGATACAAGCCGCAGCCTCTGCCGTGCGCGGATCGAATCCATCCACCGAGGAACCGTACAAGTAACGCAAAGCGACATGCCCGGCCATGTTGCAAATCGTATCCGGAGTCACTTCGGTGGCACCCAAGCGATGAAAGAAGCGCATGGGCGCGATTCCGGCGAGCAGCGAAATAGTTCCGGTGTAGTGCGCGTTAAGAATGGCGTGCGCACCGCGCGCCGCAATTATCTGCTGCAGCCGACCTGCGATTTCGGCGAATGCCGTGTCCCAGGTAATCGGCTCGAAGCGCCCTGCTCCCTTGTCGCCCACGCGGCGCAGGGGTTGGCTCAAGCGCAGCGCAGGATCGCGCCACTCGCGGTTATAGCCGGTGGAGCACTTGCCGCACAGAGTACCGCGGCTGACCGCGTGAGCCGGATTGCCGCGCACCGCGGTAACGACTCCTTGGCGCCTGTGAACCAGCATGCCGCAGGTGTCATAGCAATCACGCGGGCAGGTGGTGAGCACTACGTCGTCGTGCGAATCGGCCACTCTCACGGCGCCTCCGACTCATCGGCTTTCCTGAGCAATTCAGTGCGCAGTTGCGAAGCTTCGAGCCGCAAGGGGGCAGCGCGCAACCGCCCTACCTCCTCCGCCGTGAACGGTTGGAAATTCGCCGGCAAGTGTTCTTTGTCGAAGCGCCACAACATCCAATTCATCACTTCGGACAATTCCACGTTCGACAGAGGCGAGGCTGCGACGCCGGGTACGCGGCCCAGATATTCGCGCCCTCCCGGCACGGACAAGAACCGCGCCGCGGTGCCCGCAAGGCTTGGTGCCGTTGCCGCGGATCCCGTGCCGTCGGGTCGATGACAACCCTGGCAATTGAGCGCCCAGTGCTGCCAGGCGCGTTGCGGATTGTCGACGCCGGCCGGCAAAGAGTTCGCCGCGTCCAGCGCCTGAGTTCGCGCGCCTGCAGTCCCCGTAGCGCCAGCCGGCGCTGACAAGTAGACAGCAACCAGCAGCACCGCGGCGCACCCGCCAAACCGCATCGCGGCGATCACGAATCCGGCGCCGTTGCAGGCCCGCGCCACAGCCTCGGCGCGCTATTTGTGATCATTGGTTGCACCCAAAATGTTTGCCGTCGTGCAAGTGTAGACCTGACTCTTGGTGTCGAAACACCAAGTCACCTCATTGCTGTTCTGCGGCCGCACCGGTGGGCGATCGCCTTGATTGTTCTGACAGGAGCATCGTCCCGAGGCTACTCCGCCGCAACAATCGTTGTAAGAGATGATGTAATGGCGTTGGTCGGCCGGATTGTGGCAAGTGCCTATCCAAGTGATCGGCGACATTTCGGTTCCTGGCGGGCAGGAATTGACGCTGCCGCCGTAGCAGGCGCAGAGCGAGCCGTCGACGGCGCAATAGCGCCAATAATCGCACTTGGTCGGATCGCCGGGATCCTGGGGATTGCTGCCGCCCTGGGGCGCAGATTGGCCGGAATTAGGATCGCTGGCGGAATTGGTATCGCCCTCTCCCGCGCGCGCCACCGGCAACAAAGGCAGTGCCGCCGCACCCGCAAGTAGACCACCCAACATGCCGAATATGCTGCGCCGAGACGTATGTCTCGCGAAGCTACGCAATACGCTTTCCGTTAAATTATCGAATTGAGCCACTAAATTCTCCAGACGTGCACGCCCCGGTTCGTGTCGACCACCGCCGCTACTGCCGCTGCTATCGCAACGGCTCGATTTGCATGCGGCTGCGGAAATCAGGCAAATCCAAACTGCGCACCAGATTGCCGCTCGGCTCGTACACGTCGAGACGCTCGCCTGCCTGCACCAGCATCAGCGGCTCGGCACCATGAGTCAACGAAATCGACGAACCCGGCCGCACTAGCCGCAAACGTTTGACGCGAGTCCTGGTGGCGGTGTTGTACACCCACACTTCGGTGGCGGGATTCTTATGAGTGCCTTCGTGGGCGTTCGGCTGCATGAGCACGTACAGCAGTTTTTGTTCGTCGCCGGCGACGACTTGCCAACCGCTGGGCCGCCAATTACCTGCCTGGTCGGCGGCCGACACCAAAGGCCAGTCCGGCAATATCTTCACCTCGTCTCCTCGCATATCGACCGGCTGGACGCGGCCATGCAAGCTCGGGAAGTAGCGCACGCCGCCAACGACGATCGACGCGGTGAACAGGGGATCGGTGTCCAACGGATTGAATGCCTTGGACTCACCGCGGCCGGCCACCACGCCATTGGCGTCCAGCCGAACGCTCAACATCGTGCCGCTCGAGCATAGAGTCGAAAACCCGCGCGTGCCCGACGGATACACCAGCGAACATCCCGGAATTTCCACCTCGCCGACTACCTGCCGCTTCACCAGATCGACGACCGTCACCGACGAGGCGGGTGTAAAATTGAACACCACCGCCATACGCTGGTCGTCGGTGAACGCCATCAATCCTTCCACGGCGGCGATCAGGGCGCGCTTGGCGCCCGGCAGCACGATCTCGCCGATCGGATTCAAGGTGTGCGTATCATAAACGGTGATGAAATCCGTGCGCGTGCCGCGCGTACCGCGCGACCACACGGTATCCGCCACATATAATTCCGGACGCTTTTCGGGAACCAGGAGCGTTGCCGAATCGTGCGCCTGCAATTGAGCTTTGACTTCGCGGCTATCGCTGCCGACGTTGCGCAGCTCGATGCGATCGCTGGCGTAGTTCAGAAAAGTCCAGGTCGTCGGATATTTTGCGGGTAGCGTTTCAACTTTCGGAATGATGTCCGTCGGCAGCGGCTTGGGGAAATCGGCCGCGGCGGCATGGGCAGCTGCGACACATGCACAAATTGCCGCGGCTTTCGCACTTAGAATGCCTGCTGTCATTTCATCATCTCGCTTCGCGCCCTGATTTCTCAGCGCCCATGCATGCTGGATGCTTGGCGCAATTGCAACGCGCAACCTGTCACGATTTATTTGACGCCCGCCGCCTTCCTGCGATTCAGTGTACGGGAAGCGCGGCGAACTGAATACTGGGGTGCGTTGCCCGTCATTTCCCGTCGCCACCAGGTATATTGTCGGCATGAACTCCGCGCAGCTTGCTTTTTATCTGGCCATCAGCCTAGCCGGAGTAGCCTTTATTATTGGCGGCATACGCGCGGCGCGGCGCAGCTCCACGGTGCGCTGGCCGACGCCCATCGAATTGGTCATCGGTTTTGTCACCGATTTCTTAGACACCCTGGGGATCGGCTCATTCGCGCCAACCACGGCGATATACAAATTACGGCGCATAGTTCCCGATGAATTGATACCCGGCACGCTAAACGTCGGCCATACCCCTTCCGCAATCGCCGAAGCTCTTATTTTCGTGACGGCCATTCTGGTCGACCCGCTCTTGTTGGTTACGGTGGTAGGAAGTGCGGCGGCCGGCGCATGGCTGGGCGCCGGCGTGGTGGCGCGACTGCCGCGGCGAGCGATCCAGGTCACGATGGGTGTCGCCTTGCTCATCGCAGGAGTGGTATTCACCGCCATGAACTTAAACGCTCTTCCCGGCGGCGGCACGGCAATGAGCCTCGGCGGCTGGAAGTTTGGGCTAGCCGTGGGCATCAATTTCGTACTGGGTGCGCTCATGAGCGCAGGCATCGGATTGTATGCGCCCTGCATGGTTACGCTGGCGCTGCTTGGGATGCACCCCCTCGCCGCTTTCCCCATTATGATGGGGGCTTGCGCGTTGCTGCAGCCCGTGGCGAGTCTGCGTTTCTTTCAGACCGGCAAATTTGCGTGGGGCCCCTCGCTGGGGCTCTCTTTCGGTGGTGTAATCGGCGTGCTCATCGCCGCATACATCGTCAAATCGCTGCCGCTGGTCGCGCTGCGCTGGCTGGTGACCGTCGTCATTGCCTATGCGGCATTCGCTATGCTGCGTTCGGCGAGCCGGGCGCAGAGCTAGAGGAGTCAAGGTGCTAGTCGCGCCATAGCCGTTGCCAGCCCAGGTGCCCTAATTCGCGCAGCGTGCGAATGTTTCTACGGTATATTTCGTCCGTGTCCGGAACCGTGGCAATGGCGCGCTCGATACTGGCCTCGCGCAACACATGCAGCATGGGATAGGGAGAGCGGTTCGTATTATTTTCGATGTCCTCGGACTGGGTTCCGGCAAACTGGTACTGGGGATGAAAGCTGGCCACCTGCAATACTCCTTCCAGACCCAATTCGGCAATCGCCGACTCGCAGACCTCGAGGAAATCGTTGTACTGGATGAAGTCCGCCAAGACCCATGGATGTATCAACAGACTCGTTTCGCATTTCAAGGGGTCGATGGCATTCAAGTCGATCAGCTCCGAGCGGAATTCTTCCAACAGCCCTGCCGCGGATCGTTGTTCACTGACGCGCAGGCGCACCCGATGGCTGCGATAGACGCTCTCGGCGAACGGGCACAGGTTCAAACCGATGACGGATCTTTCAAGCCAGCGGCGCGTCTCCGCGATAATTTCGTCGGTTGTAATGAGTAAACCTCCGCAACAGACTGCAGTCTAATCTCACCCACTTCGAGTATCCTAATCCCTCGCCTCGCCACCCAAGAGCCAACGCCCATGCCGCAATCAATTCCAGCCACACTGATCCCCGGGGACGGGATCGGCCCTGAAATCGTTGATGCCACGGTGGCCGTCCTGGCGGCCCTCGGCGCCCCGTTCCAATGGGATACGCAGGTCGCAGGCCTAGATGGCGTCAAGACCGCCGGCGATCCTCTCCCGCCCAAGACCATCGACAGCATCAAACGAACGCGCTTGGCATTGAAGGGGCCGCTCGAAACTCCATCAGGCGGCGGATACCGGTCGTCAAACGTGCGCCTGAGGGAGCAATTCAAGCTGTATGCCAATCTACGACCGGCGCGCACTTTGATTCCGGGCGGCCGCTTCGACAACATCGATCTAGTGGTGGTGCGCGAGAACCTGGAAGGCCTGTACATCGGCCACGAACACTACATCCAAATCGACGACGACCCGCACGCCGTCGCCATGGCCACGGGAATCAACACCCGCCAGGGCAGTCGCCGCCTGCTGGAATTCGCGTTCGAGCACGCCGTGGCCACCGGCCGCAAGAAAGTGACCATCGTGCACAAAGCCAACATCATGAAGGCCTTGACCGGGATTTTTCTGGAAACGGGGCTGGAATTGTACGAACGCAAGTACCAGGGCCGCTTCGCCCTGGACACCGTCATCATCGACGCCTGCGCCATGAAACTAGTGCTCGACCCATGGCAATTCGATGTCTTGGTGACCACCAACTTGTTCGGCGACATTTTGTCGGACCTGGTCGCGGGCCTGGTGGGCGGCTTAGGGATGACCCCTGGCGCCAATATCGGCGCGGATGCCGCGATCTTTGAAGCCGTGCATGGTTCCGCTCCCGACATCGCCGGCAAGGGCCTAGCGAATCCTATTGCGCTCATGCTCGCTGCGGCGATGATGCTCGAACACTGCCACTTGCCGCACATGGCCGCGCGCCTGCGCACGGCCATCGAACAGACCCTCAATGTGGACAAGGCAAGAACTGGTGACTTGGGCGGGCATACCAGCACGGCCGAGTTCACTCGAGCTCTCATCAAGCGCATAGCTGACGGCTGAAGATCGCAACCAATGCACAAGGATCGCATCGCCGACGCTTGTTCGCCATGAAACCAGTCATATCGATCCGCGACGTCGTCAAGACCTATGCTTCAGGCTTTCAAGCCTTGAAGCCCATCAACCTCGACATCGACAAGGGCGAAATCTTTGCCCTGCTGGGCCCCAATGGCGCAGGCAAGACCACTCTGATCAATATCATTTGCGGCATCGTCACCGCCAGCGGCGGCACGGTGATCGCCGACGGGCATGACATCGTGCGCGACTACCGCGCGGCCCGCGCCAAGATTGGTTTGGTGCCGCAGGAATTGAGCACCGATGCGTTCGAGACGGTGTGGGCGACGGTGTCCTTCAGCCGCGGTCTGTTCGGCCGCGCGCCGAATCCCGCGTTCATCGAAGGTTTGTTGCGCGATTTGTCGCTATTTGACAAGCGCAATAGCAAGATCATGACCTTGTCCGGAGGAATGAAGCGCCGGGTAATGATCGCAAAGGCCCTGTCGCACGAACCGGAGATTTTATTTCTCGATGAGCCGACCGCGGGCGTGGACGTGGAGCTGCGCCGCGACATGTGGGCCCTGGTGCGCGGCCTGCGTGACACGGGAGTGACCATCATCCTGACCACCCACTACATCGAGGAAGCCGAGGAGATGGCCGACAGAATAGGCGTGATCAACAAGGGCGCCTTGGTGCTTGTCGAGGAAAAGACTCAACTGATGAAAAAGCTCGGCAAGAAACAGCTGACCTTGCATTTGCAGGAGCCGCTGCAACGCATCCCGGTCGAACTGCAGTCGTGGGGTCTCGAATTGAAGACCGAAGGCCACGATCTCGTGTACACCGTCGATGGCGAGAATCGGTTCGATATTTCCGCGCTGCTCAAACGGTTGAGTGAATTATCGATCGTGGTCAAGGATCTATGGACTCAGCAAAGCTCTCTCGAAGATATCTTCGTCAAACTAGTGAGCGAACACCCATGACCCGGTCGATGTCACGCTTCGCATTCAATCGGCACGGCGTCTGGGCCATCTATAAGTTCGAGATCGCTCGCGCGCTGCGCACCTTGGTGCAGAGCCTGGTGACTCCGGTGCTCACTACCTCGCTGTACTTCGTGGTCTTCGGAGCCGCCATCGGTTCGCGGCTAACCACGCCGGGCGGCGTCAGTTACGGCGCATTCATCGTTCCGGGATTGATCATGCTCGCGCTGTTCACCGAGAGCCTGTCCAATGCCTCGTTCGGCATTTATTTCCCGAAATTCACCGGCACGATTTACGAATTGCTGTCCGCCCCCGTGTCCTACGTTGAGATAATCATCGCCTATGTAGGCGCGGCGTCGACCAAGTCGGTCGTTCTGGGCCTCACCATCCTGCTCACGGCCTCGCTGTTCGTGCCGATCAAAATCTTGCACCCAGCATGGATGATTGCCTTCCTTTTGATGACGGCGTTCACGTTCAGTTTGTTCGGGTTCATCATCGGCATCTGGGCCAAGGGATTCGAGCATTTGCAGTTCATACCCATGCTCGTCATCACCCCGCTCACATTCCTCGGCGGCGCCTTCTATTCCATCGACATGCTGCCGCCGGCCTGGCGGACCTTCAGCCTATTCAACCCCATCGTGTACCTGATCAGTGGCTTTCGCTGGAGCTTCTATGGCACCGCTGATGTGAGGGTGGGCATCAGCATGGGCATGACCGTGGGATTTTTGACCCTTTGCCTGGGAGTGGTGGCCTGGATATTCAAAACGGGATACCGGCTCAAGAATTAGTGCAGCCGCAAATGCTTCCGTGTCCGCCGTCCCGGCCTCAATCTAGGCTGCATCAGGGTCGAGCCCTGTGTCTGCGGCGTGACACCGGCGACGATCCGCGGTCACGTCGAGCGAGCGGCAAGCAGCTATGTATACGAGCGCCGATACTGGTAGTCCAATGAGCATCGCTATATCGGCGCCGCCGAGCACCCTAGCTACAGGCCCCTTGAAGTGCTCGGTGCTGAAGAATGGAATCATGGCGACGAACCCGATGCCATAGGCCCATAGGCCGCGCCAGTTCCAGCGTCCATACATGCCGTGCGAATTGAATATCTCACGCACCGAGTAATGCCCTTTGCGAATGAGATAGAAATCCACGAGGTTGATTGCGGTCCAGGGAGTGAAGAGATAAAGCAGCACGGCGAGGAATTCTCCAAATTTCTGAACGAAATTTTGCGTCGATGCGAGGGCGAGAGCGGTGGCGATCACGGTCGAAAAGAGCAGTGTCAGAAGACGCTTCGCGACCGTCGGGCGGCTGGGCTTGATGGAATCCATGACGCTCAAGAAGGTCAGTGAGGCGCCGTAATAATTCAGCGAGGTGATGGTGACCAGCCCCAGTAAGGAGCACAGCAGCAGCGGCTTGCCGAAGCCCGGCAACACCGTATCGGCCACTGTCCGCAGCGCCGTCGCCACTTCCAGCGTCGGGTACAGTGACGCGGCAAATGTGCCGACAAGCATCATCCAAGTCCCGCCGATGAAAGCTCCTAAGTAGGTCCACCAGAACGAAGCACCTACTCCCACGTCCCGCGGCAGGTAGCGCGAATAATCGGATACATAAATGGACCAGGCGATCTGATACGAAGCGGCCGCGAAGAATTGCGTCAGAAACGGCACCGTACGAAAGTCGCGCAAAGCGATTTCCTGCGCCGGCAGATGCACCTTCGCGAGCACCGCCACGGTGAATACCAAGAGCGCCGCAATCAACAGGTACGCGACCCAACGCTGGGCCAGATGGATCAGGTCATAGCCAATCACGGCCAGCGATACCGACAACAGCGTGAACGCCAGCATGGTCAGGGTAGAATCGCCGCCGTACAGGGACAGCACGGTCTGCGCCGCCAGTATTTGATTGAAGGCATTGAATCCGATGTAGGCAATCAGCGCCACGCCCCACACCAGAAGCGCGCCGACGTAGCCGAACTGCGGCCGCGATTGGATCATCTGCGGCAATCCAAGCTGCGGCCCCTGGGTGGAATGAAAAGCCATGAAGAAGGTGCCGAACGCGCATCCGAAAAACACCGCAAGCGCCATCCACAACAGATGACCGCCGAGAGCGACACCGACCACGCCCGTGGCAACCGTGGCGAGGTGCGCATCGCCGGAAAACCAAACCGGCCATAGATGCCATACCTTGCCATGCCGCTCGGCGAGCGGCACATAGTCTATGGAGCGCTTTTCGATCATGAAGTCGCCGAATTTCACTGCCATATTAGTACGTATGTTTTGAGCCCCGCTGAAAATACTATCATCCGGCCGCTGCCACCGCGGCGTATTCTCAGGATACCGGGGCCCAGCCCGAGGCTGAGCGAATCTCACACAAGGGATTGCAGGGCGCCGACGTCAGCCGGATGATCGCTCTTTGGTGGGGCGTGCAGATGGGCACGCTGCGCGACGTGTGCGCCGCGCCGCATTCATAGGCCGAGGACAACTACCTTGCCGTTAATCTTGGGCGTCGGCCAAATCGGAGAAGTCATGCCTGCGGCAACCGCGATTTTTTGCCCCTGGCCGGTATCATAAGTAATCACCCCACCGGCTATCGCCCCGCCGAGATCGATAGACCACAATTTCTTGCCGCTCGCCGCGCCGAAAGCGTAGAAATTGCCGCCCATGTCGCCGAACAATAGCAGTTGACCGCCGGTCGGGGTCACGCCTCCCATCAGCGGAAATGGCGCATGGAATTGCCATTTCCGCTCGCCGCTATCGGCATCGCTGGCAGTCATCCAGCCACTCCAGCCCTTCGGGTCGTCTTGCCGACCGAACCCCTCGGTCGCACCGCTCCAAGGCTGTCCCAATGGCGCACTCACCAGCGATGCGGCGGACACCGCTCGCACCGTAGTACACCAATCCACTTCACCGGTGAAAATGAGATTGTCCGCGGGATCGAACGCCGCACCATTCCATTCAGCGCCCCCTTGCGAGCCAGGGCAAAACCGGGTGCCCTGCGCCGTCATGGGGGCCTCGACGTTAAACACGGTGGTAACCGGTTTCCTGTACACCACCCTGCCGTCGTTAAGATCGATCAAGTACAAGTGCCCATCTTTCGGCGCTTCAGCCAACAGCCGATGCCCCTTCTTGCTCAGGAACAGCACCGGCGCGCTGGAAATGTCCCAATCATGAAAATCCTTTTTCACTAGTTGAAAATGCCTTTGGTAGGCACCGGTCTTGGCGTCGAGAACCACGATTGAGCTCACGAACAAGTTCTCACCCGGGCGAGGCGCCTTGGCGAAATCCGGCGCGGGGTTGCCGCCCGGCACGTACAAAAGCCCCTTGACCGGGTCCAGTGAATACGAAGTCCAGGTTGCGCCGCCGGTGATGGCTATTCCCTTGGCGTTCTGCCACGAAGTTGCGGCGTTCGGCACAGCACCCGGTGCCTCAGGCCCGCGCGCCACGTCGCTCGGAGTCTTGGGCACCATGTAGAATTCCCACACGATGTGGCCGGTCTTGGCGTCAAGCGCATACATGCGACCTTTCACGCCCTTGTTGTCGCCGCCGGCATTGCCGATGAACACCAGCCCGTTCCAGGCGATCGGCGCAGCCGGCACCGACTCTCCCTTTGCCGGGTCCGCAATAGTCGTCGACCACAGAGGCGTACCGTTCTTGGCGGAGTAGGCGATGACCCGGCCGTCGGCCGTTCCCCGAAATACTCGGCCGTCCAGCCACGCTAGGCCACGATTTACCTTGAGAGCGCCGGCGGCGAACTCTCCATGGGTGCGCCAGTTCTGTTTGCAGTTATTGGCGTCGATGGAAAAGGTGTCGTGCTCGGTGGTCGCAAACAGCGCGCCCCCTACTTCCACCAATCCGGTCTGAAATGACATCTGCTCGCCGGTATCGAAGCTGCACAGCACTTTGAGCCCGGCCACGTTCTTCGCGTCGATGGCATCGAGATTGACATAGCGCTCGGAAGTGAGCGTGTTGTTATAGCTGGGCCAATCCTTGTATGCCGCCTGGACCCACGCGGGAAAAACAAGTAATCCTGAGGCCGCGAGAGCTGGAAATTTCCACTGCATACCGGCTCCTGAAAGGGCACACGAAGGCCTGCAGTATTCCACCGGCAGCGCGGCGGCGTCCAGCATGCAAACAACGCGCACACTGTAGGCGCCCGCCTACACGCCAATCTCGACTATCCTGCAACTCAACGTCCGGTGTCATTTACCGGCTGCATTGCGGGTCTTTTCGATGAATGCCGCAACATTCGCATGCAGGGCCTTCAGGTCGGGCTCATGAGCGTAGACCATGTGGCCGGAAGTGTAGAAATGCATCTCGATATTACCGCGCAGAGCACTCTGGATGGGTAACTGACGCAATTCGTACACCGCGGCGAAATACGGCGTTGCCAGATCGTAGTAGCCGCCGTTGAGCTGCACTTTGAGGTTGGGGTTTTGCTTCATGGCGACGGCGAGATCCGGCATGACATTGACCGGACCTGGAACCTTGGTCGGCGAACCCGGCGGCTGATGCAGCATGTCCCAGACCTTGTAGAGTTCAATCTCCGCCTTGTAGGTTTTCCTCTCGCCGAATTTGAGCACGGTTCGCACATAATCGTTAAAGGCCGACACATAGGCCGAGGAAATCGCCGCCGCCTGCGGATCGTAATCCGCTTCCTTGCTCATCGGATCGATGGTGGGTCCCGCAAAACGAGTGTCGAGCCGGCCCGTAGTGATATCGCTTCCCAGCAGGGTCTTTTCGAATTCTCCTCCATTGACCCGCAAATTGGCGCGCTCGATGTAGTCGGCCGCCAGTCCCGTATAGCTGTGCAGCCGGGACGCGATTTCCGACTTGCGCTCGGCACTTAAAGCCGATCCCGCTGCGAGTGCCTGCATGTAGTCGGTCAAGGCAAAGTTCTCGACCTCTTTCAGCAGGGGCTCGAGCTCGGCAGCTTGATTCGGCAGCTTATGGTGGTACCACGCCGTGGCCGTGTAGGTGGGCAGCGCCAGCGCATACGGAAGATCCACGCCGGGATTGAATTGCGGCTGGTCCACGCTGGTGTCGAAGTTCAAGATCTGCGACAACAGAATGACGCCGTTCAAGTCCACCGATTTCTCACCCTGCAGAATGTTGGCGAGCGCCGCGGAGCGCGTGGTCCCATAGCTCTCGCCGAACAGATATTTTGCCGAATTCCAGCGGTTGTGCCGGGACAGGAACTCGACGATGAAATTGGCGAATGCATGCGCGTCTTGATCGACCCCGTAAAAAGCCTTTTCCTTGTCGGCTCCCCGCAAATGACCGAAACCCGTCCCGGGCGCGTCGATGAACACCAGATCGCTCACATCGAGCAAGCTGTAGTCATTGTCGATGATTCGATAGGGAGCGGCTGGACTGTGCGTATCGTCAGCCGTCACCACCCGCTTCGGTCCGAAGGCACCCATGTGCAGCCACACGGTGGACGAACCGGGGCCGCCGTTGAACAGAAACGTGATGGGACGGCGGGAGTCCTCCGTGTCGCCGCGGAAATAGGCGACATAGGACATCCCGGCCTCGGGCGGCTGCGGCGGGGGCGGCCCGCTCTTGTCCTCCCGCTGCGGCGGCGCATCCTCATCCATCGGATCCTTCACGTGCACCACCAATATGCCTGCTTCGGAATGATAGCCGAGAGCGCGGCCTGCGATCGTCGTCGATCCCTGAGCTACCTTGAACTCATCGTGCAAGTATCGCGGCGACTCGGTAGGTTCCGGAACTATCGAGATTTTGGTGTCCGGCACGGCGCCGGACGGCGCCCGCTCGGCGCTCAATGCCGGCGGCGCCGCGAGCGCGGCACTCAAGCATGACCAGCCAAGGAAAAATCGAATCGTTGAAGCCATTAATTATTCTCCGATCGGGCAAACTCCCATTCTATGCTGTCGCAGAACTTAGCCGCTAATATTCAAATTGGTACTTCAAGCCCACGCTGCTGCCCGGGTCGTTTTCCGGGGTAGTGCCCACAACCGCGCCCGTCCCGTTGCCCACTCGCGTCTGTAGCGTCAAGCGCTTGGTCAATTGCACATCCGCTTCGAGTTGGCTGACTCCCGTGGTGCTTTGCTTCGCCACGACGTAAATACGCTTGGAGATGTAACGCCCGGCTTCGATACTGGCGCCCGAATTTTCGGGGCCGGTGGCGTTGGTGCTGGTGCCGGCGCCCACCGACAAACGGTCCAGCCCCAAGCTTTTCTGTATTTTGATGAGCGGATTGAGACTGCCGTCGCCCCCCACCCCACTCAAGGTTGCGAGCGCTGCGCCTATTTGCGCCAGCTGCAGCGCCGAGAGCTGCTGAGGGGACGCCCCGAACAGCAGCAGCGCCATGATCTCATCCTGAGGCTTGATCGGGGTGCTGGTAAATTCGAACTGCGGCGCATCCGCGAGGCCGCTAATTTGCAAGATCGCGGTGGTATCCACCACCGTCGTCTGCGCCGTAAAGTCCAGAGTCGGATCGATCCTATTCTTGAGGCCCGCGCCATTGAAGCTGACACGGCCCGAGGTGAAATTAAGCTTACCGCCGGCGAGTGAAAAACTACCGCGCTGCAGATCGAAGCCGCCGCTTACCTGAGGAGCATCCGTGGTGCCGCCGAGATGTAGTTCGCCGCCCATTTCAGCATCGAGCCCGCGTCCCTGCACTAGAATTTCCTGCGGCGCCTGCACGATCACGTCCAGGCCCACGATCAATTGCTGGTCCGGGGCCGCCGGTGCAGCCTTGCCGCGCCGGCGCACGTCGAGCACCGCGACATTGGGAGGCAGGCCGTTCGGAATTCCTATCAGCGTGCGATTCAACTGCACGGTCCCGGCGATGTCGAGACGCGCGCGGGCGGTGCCGCTCACATGCAAATCCGCATTGAGATTTGCCGTCACCAATTTACTCACCAGCGGTTGGGCATTGTCGGCCTTGATGCGCAGGTCCACCGGCACCCCAGCTTGCAGCACGCCGACTTTGCCCGTCATGCTCAACGTGCCGGGTGCGGCCGCCGCCGTCAGGCTTTTGATCTGCAAGGTTCCTTCGCTGCCGATAATGGCGGCCTTGATATCCGTTAGGCTCACACCGCGCCCATAGTCATGCAGGCTGCCCTTGGTCAGATTCACCGTGCCGTCGATTTGCGGCTGCGCTACGCTGCCGCCCACGGTCGCATCGACGGTGATTTCACCTGCGGCATGCTGACCACGTGCCTCCAGCAGCGGATTAATCATGCCGACATCAAGGCTGCCACCGATCTTCAAATCCAATGCACCGTCTGCGGCCAGCGGCGCGCGACCCGTGACGCTGAGCCGGGACTCCGTGCCCGCTACCAACCGGGCATCGATCTGTGCGGCAGCTCCCAGCAACTGCGCGGTGGCTCGTAGGTCGAGCGGCGGCAGGCCGAAGGCGGCATCGCCCGCCATTCGCATGTCCGTCGCCGTGAGCCGGACCTGACCCGTGGGCGACTCCACGCTGCCCTGCAATTGCGCCAGCGCTTCAATGGTGCCGGACGCCAGCAAGCCCGGAGCGAACACATTGACGAGAGCGGGCTGAACCCGGTGCAGCGCCGCGCGCACATCAAGCGCGGGCGAGATTTCCCCTTCCAGCTGAAATACGGCCGTTTGCGCTCCTACCCTGAGCAGGTCGACAGAGACACCATTCGCTACTGCGATGTGCGCCGGAGCTAGCAAGTGCAGATCCAGTCCACGGTAATTCGCCACCGCGTGGCGCAAGGCAATCGAATGCGCTGCGAGGTTCAATGATCCAGTCGCAGACATATTCGCCGCCGCACCGCGCAGGTTCGGCACCTCCACATCCAACTTGAAGCCCAACGCATCGGTGACGCCTTCGGCCGCCACCCGCATATTCCCAACGAGCTGCCCCACCGCGAGGGCACGGGCGTCCACTTGCAACTGTGCGTGGGTGGCCCCACGCTCGGAATGCAACACGACAGTTCCCGCGAGACTGCCGCCGACATTCATGCCGAGCAAGTCGTGCAAATCGGCGAGTTGCCCGATCTCCAATCGCAATTGGCCGTGGGACTGCGCGGTGGCCGACGCAATCGTGATATCGCCTTCCGCGTGAGCGCTCTTCCATTCCGCGCGGTGAATGAGCGCTCGCAAAGAGCCGGCTGGGCTGCGCTCCACGGCCGCGTCGACATGCACCGGCGCCCCGGCCAACAGTCCCTGCGCGGTCAGAGTAGCGCTTGGGTTGGACGGTAAGCCCCGTATTTTTATTGCGGCGGACAGCGTGCCGGTGGGCGAACCTCGCACCGAGAGAGTCGATGTCAATTGCGCTTCGGCGTTCAATGCCGCAATCGTTCCCTGCAGCGCCCCGGACCCCTTCAATGAGCCGGCGAGCGACGGCGACACTGATCCCAGATCCGAAACATTCAGATTCCCGCGGGCACTGAGAGCCCAAGGGCTCTGACCGCTTGACCCAGGCTGCGGTCTCGAGGCCTGGCCGCTAGCCGTCACCGACGCAGCGCGGCCAGTGAATTTCATGCTCTCGAGGGTAATGGCCCGATCGTTGAGCACCCCCGACAGTTGCAAGGTGGCGCTATCCCCCACCACACCCGACCAGGGTTCAGTCCCCACGCGCAGCGCCGCGTTGGCGTCCACAGTCAAACGGGTTGCCGTGCCGTCATCGTGCAGCAGCGCCTTCACAAGCGCGCTGCCGCGTACATTTCCGCCGGCGAGCGCTGCGAGCGGAGTCAAATCCGGCAGGCGCAATTCCAGCTTCGCACTGCGCTTTGCTGCACCGTCCGCAGCCGTCTTTGCAAGTGCATGCAGAGAGAACAATCGATGAGAAGCCGCGAGATCCAGCGGCCGCGCGGCCTCATCCAGCCGCATCGATGCAACGATCTTCACAGGAGCATCCTCCAGCAACTGCGGCCGCATTCCGGGAATCCTCAAACCGACGATCAGCGCGTGCAGCGTCGCTGTTCCGGAGTCGGCCGTGAGGTCACCATTGACGCCGGCCAGCTGCCACTGCCCGGGCAGCCGCAATTGGTCTATCTCGATATGTCCCTGCGCTCGCGGCGCCGTGATGCTGCCATGCCAGCGCCCGCGCACGCTGGCGCGAGCCCAGGAAAGACCCGGTCGCGGGGATAGGGCCGGGGAATCGACGGCAATATCGAGATCCGCCGACAGTTCGCGCAGATTGAGGCTGCCCCGTGCGCTCCCACGAAAAGTACCGGCGCCAACGGACAACTCCAAACGCTCCGCCGTGCGGGGTCCATTGAGGGTCGCGGTGGCCGCCAAGACACCCAAGCCGGGCAAGTGAAGAAGATTCTCCAAGGGCCCACCGGCCGGCTCATGCAAATTCAACGCCAAGTCCATGCGTCGCGGATCGAAGCGCAGATGCAATTCATAGTCCCCGTCGTCGTCGATGCGATGCGCCGTGGCATCGATGAGCATGTCCTGCACAGAACGCAAGTGGGCGTTGCCGCGCACTATCAGCGACGCCGGCGCGCCTGCGAGCGGCGCCCCCAACTTCAGCAAATCGATCGTCAGCATGGCCACATCGATGCGCGGTATAGACACCGGGCCGCTGTTGGGCGCGTTGGACGGTGATTGCGGAAGGCGCTCCATGTCGACGCCGGCCGCATGCACAGTGTCGATTTGCAAACGGCGCGCCAGCAACGCCAGCGGCGACCAATTCAAAGTCACCCTCTCGGCGCTCAGCCACACCCCGCGGTCGTCCCTCAGCTGCAAACGCTCCAGCGTCAATCGATGGGGAAACGAGCCCGCCAATCCTGACAGAGATACGTGGCCGGAGGTCAAGCGGCTCGTCACCCTCTCTATCATCAATCGGCCGGCGTCGGTGTTGCCGGCAATGTACAGAGCACTGCCCAGCAGCAGGATCAGCAGCGCCCACCCACCGGTCACCCAACGGGCAATTTTTAATGCGCGGCGCATCAGAAAGACTGTCCCAGCCCGATGTAGATCTCGAAGGCATTGTCGCCGGAACGTCGATGGGTCGGCACGGCAACATCGAATCGAATGGGTCCGATCGGCGTGTAGTATCGCAGCCCCGCCCCGGCACCGATGCGAAACTCATCGGTCAGGGATTTGAGGCTGGCGCTCACCTGCCCGGCATCCATGAATACTGCGGCACCGAAATTGATTCCGAAGCGCTGCCGCAATTCCACGCTGGCCGCCGTAATTGCGGTGCCTCCGATGGGCGTTCCGGCAGCAGGCTGACCGGCGGGGAAGCGCGGGCCGACCAACTGGTAGCCATAACCGCGAATGGTGCCGCTGCCGCCGGCGTAAAAGCGCTGATCCGGCGGCAGGCTGTATTCTCCCGCCCCTTCCGCCAGTCCCGCTAGTACGCGGGCGGCAAGCACGGTGCGGCCGGGAGCGGAAGGCAGCAGATGATCCATGTCGAAGTAACCGGCCACCTTGATCAGGCTGATGATGAACGTGGCATTGGGATGACCCAGCGCTAGAGTGGGGGTCAGGCTGAGCGAGCCGCGCATCCCGTGGCGGGGATCCTCGAGTGGCGAGGCAAGATTGGTCGAGTCGTAATTCAGATTCATCGGCACGGCGAACAGCGTGTAATTGCGCGTGGTGGCGTTTTGAATGATTTGGTCATCGGTGGTGGCGCCGCCGACACTGGCGCTCCAGACGCTGGAGATCTTGCGAGTCAGGGTCACGCTGGTGGTGCGCGCCGTTTGATCGTAGGCCTGAAGCGACTGTTTGAGCGCGCCGACGGCGAACTGTAGCGACTGATCGCGGCGGCCGAAATCCGGCATCAGGAATTTTGCCGTCGTGTCGTAGCCGACTCCCCGCGTATTACTGCCGCCGAAGTTGATTAGGGACGCCGCGATGCTCAACTGCTCTGCATTGCCGAACACATTGCGATCCGTCCAGGTCACGCCGCCGCTCCCGCCCAGATCGCTGGAGTACGCGGCGTTGACGGCAATAACATGGCGCAGCCGCTCGCGAAGCTTGAATGTGATCGGCACACCCCCGGAATCATCCACCGCGTTACCGATGGCCAGGCTGACCTGGCTGAACACCGACAGCCCCAGTAGATCACGCCGCGCCTGTTCTATTGCAGAGGGACTGTAGGGATCGCCGGTGCGCAGCAAGAGCCTAGCTCGCAACAAGGACTCGTGGACCCTCTGCAAACCCTCGATGTGGATCGCGCCGATGTTGACCTTGGGTCCCATCACGACGTGAAAGCGCAGATCGAGCACGGGCGAATCCGCAGCCTCATAGGCCACCGGCGAGTCCACCGTCGCGAAGGCGTAGCCTCGCTCCTGCAGCGCACCCAGCATGCGTGAGCCGCCCGCAAGTACGGCAGCGGCCACAGCCGGCTGTCCGGTGGACAGACCCAGGGTGCTCCGTATCGCATCGGGCAAGTCGCCGTCAATGTCGATACTCCCCAGATGGTAGAGTGGCCCCAGGGTAAACCCGATCGCTACTTGCGCATCACCATCCTTCGGCAACGCGCTCAGTGCATCGGCTAGAGCCGCGTTGTTGAGCATTATGCCGTTGATTTTTATCGTAACGGCGCATCGGTAGTAACCGAAGCTCTCGAGCGCCGTGGTGAGCCGATCGACATCGCTTCGTGCGCGCGCTATCAGGCCGAAAGAACTGACCGGAGCCGAGCCACGCAGCGACCGCAAATCCGACGTGGCGCTGAGCGTTGCGTCCATATCGCTGTCCCCGACCGACGCTATCTCGACTCGGTACGGCAGCGGATCGGCTGCGTACGCCACGGGAACGCACGCCATAACGGCAATCAATAAGGCGAATACGGTTTGGGTCATTCGCAGCAAAGGATACACTGAGTGACAGGCGCATCGGTCAGCCGTCGGCGAGAAGCGTGACTTCGCCTGAACCTAGTGTACGTAAAATCGAATGGCCTCGGTCACATGCGGCTCGGGCGCCGCATCCCAAATCCGCGAATAAACCTCGTGAGCGCCGCGCGCCAGCGGCCAAGAATATCTATCGGAGGCGGTGCTCGAAACTTCCCGCCCGTCGATGTACCAATCGACGCGGCGCAAGCCGGGGCTCGGGGCGACTTGCAGGGGCAATGCTTCGAATTGCGCCGGAATACGCGGATCACGCGCCACATGCAGGCCGGCGGTGGGCTGCAACAGGCGATACTCAGCGTCGGCCTTCGGCGTCGGCTCCGAATCGGCAGGCACAGTGCCCGGCAAGAACCATTCGTCGGTGGACTCGCAGATGTCATCCGCAAGACGGCCGTCGCGCCTACATATTTTGGCGGTCACCAGATGGCGGCTTAGCGGCAAATCTCGGGTATCCTGATTGCGGTTCAGTTCCGAGAATACCGAGCGCAGCACCATCGCCGGCCCCACGGCGCCCGTGACCCCGTCCATGGGCGCGCCGTCGAGATTGCCCATCCACACGGCAACGGTATGACGGTAATCGAAGGCGATGGCCCAGGCGTCGCGATAATCGGTCGACGTGCCGGTCTTGATGGCGGTCTCCACGGGGAACTGCAAACCCTTGCCGAACTCCCGCGTGCGTGCACCGGGATCGGCCAGTATATTGCCGATCAACGTCGCCGCTTCCGGTGAAAATGCCGCCGTCTCGTGGCGATTACGCGGCGGGTCTGCGAGATAGGTTATGGGTAGGTAGCGGCCCTGTCGCGCCAGCACGGTATAGGCCTGCGCCATCTCGTACAAAGAAACCTCACCGTTGCCCAGGGCGAGGCCGTCGCCATAGAATTCCGGGTGTTGCGTGAGGCTCGAAATGCCCAGCAGGTGCAGCCGCTGCAAAAAGCGATCGTGACCGACGAATTTCAAGGTCTCCACGGCCGGGATATTCAAAGAATTGCCCAGCGCCTCGCGCAATCTCAAGGGCCCGTAGTGAACATGGCTGTAGTTATGGAAGGTATGTTGACCGCCACCGACGGATTCGGACAATTCTGCGTCGTCGATTAATGTGGCGGCGGTCCAGCCCTGCTCCAAAGCGAGGGCATAGAGCAGCGGTTTCATGGTCGAACCCGGCTGACGCGGCGTCACTATCGTGTCGTAGCCGCCGCGCGCCTCCGAGGGCGAATGGCCGCCTGAATAGGCGCGGCCGACGACCCACGCCTGAATTTCGTTGCGCTCGGTGTCGATCACGAGCACCGCTCCGTCATGAACCCTGCGTTTGCCGACCGCCGCAAGCGCGGCATCGAGGATGCGCTGTGTCAACAATTGAAAGTGAGGATCGAGCGTGGTGCGTATCTGGCGCGGTTGTTGCCCACTACGCGCCGACACCTCGAGAACGTGGCTGACAAAATGACTTGCATCCAGGTCTAAGACCGGTGCCCGAAGCGTCAGTCCATCCGCCCGCACCTGGGCATTCTGCGATGCCGTCAAAAAGCCCCGCTGCAACAGTCGGGCGGCCAGCTGGTTGATGGCGCGCCGTGCGCGCGGCAGGTTACGCCTCAAATCCATACCCGACGGCGATCGCGCCAGGACCGCCAGCGCCAGAAATTCCGCGGCCGACAAGGTATCGAGGCCGCGGTCGAAATACACGCGCGCCGCCTGCACCACCCCACGGCGACGATCCGCATACGGAACCTGATTGAGGTAGAACCCGAGAATCTGTGCCTTCGATGCCTGCCGTTCCAGGCGCGCCGCCTCGAAACCCTCGATCCAATGCGACCATAAGGTGCGCGGCCGCGGATGAATCATCCGTACCACTTGCTCGGTGATGGATCCCGCACCGCGCACCCCGGCGAAGGCGCGAATGTTCTGCCAAACGGCGGCGCAACGCGCCGGCCAGTCGACGCCGTGGTGTTCATAGAAATGTTGATCCTCCGCCACGACGAAGGCCTGTTGCAATTGCATCGGAATCGCCGCCAACGGCGCGACGTCGGTGGTATTCCAGCTGTTCTCGAGCGTATAACTCAAGGGCGTGCCGTCGCGCGCCACCACCTGCGCTTTGACGGCGCCTTCGCCTAGCGCTAATGGATCGTCCGCAAACTCGCGCAGAGCCCGATGCGTCGCCCAGCCCAAGGCGCCCGTGGCCAGCGCGGTGACCGCGATGCCCGCGGTCACCGCGCCTCGCCAACCAGAGTGGCCGCGCCTGTCACTCATGTCCGACCACGAAGTCGGCGGGCAGCGCCTTGCCGTAGACGTCCGGGTCGTACATTTCCTGCGCCTGGGTAGGCGCGGCGCTGAATTGACCCTCGGCCATGGCTTGGGCGCCATAACTCAAATGGTAGCGGCCGGCGGGTAGGTAATCCGCGTAAAACCGCGCGGCGTCGTGCTTCAGCTCACGATGATAGAAATTCCACAGCGTTATGCCGTACTCGCTCCAATCCGAATACTTGAACCAGAACGAGCCGCCGGCGGCCACAAAGTCCGTAGCGTCCGCATCCACCGTCGAGGCCGTGGCCAAATCTCGGTTGACGGGCTCAATGCCGCCGGGCACCGGATCGTCGACCACCACGAAATGGCGCGGTGCCGCCACCGACACATATAAATCCACACGCAGTAACTCGCCGCGCTTCACACTGACCGGCGTCGCCAACAACTGCCACCCGCCCGCACGCTGCACGCTGTACTCGCGGTGCACTTCGATTCCCGCATTGATTTCCTTGGCGGCGGTACGGTTTGGCAAATAGGAGAAGCGAGTGGCGTAGTACAGCCGACCCTGTCCCAGTCGATCGATGCGCAGTGTCGCCTGGCGTCCGGCATCCTTGACGCCATTGGGCCGCCGCAGCACCGCCGGCGGGTCCCCAAAGGCATTGAATTTGGCGGTGCCCAACGCAGCCCCGTCGAGGGCCGCCCGCACCTCGAACGCCGGCGTCTGTTTCTCATAAATCGCCGCGTACGCAGCCAGTGCCGAAGTGCAATAGAGGTTTTCCTGAGTATTCTCCCAGTGGTCACGGCTACCGCGCGACTGCGTTATGCTGCGCACAAGCTTGAATGGCACGTCGCCGACGAGTTTCGCACCATCGCGGGTCTCGCCATAGTGCAGAAACGCATTCAAGATGGCGCATTCGCCGCGCAGCGGCGTCGCGAGCATTTGGCTGTAGCCGTCATCCCATGTCTCGCTGAATTGAATTTGGCCGCCGCTTTGATTGGCATGAGTGAGAATATGCCGGGTAAGCGTCGATGCCAGCGCCTCCGCCCCTTTAACATTGACGGCGGCGTCCAGATAGGCTGCCAGACCGAACAGATCCATCCGCGGCGCATAGGATTCGTAGCGCTGTAAATCGGCAAGTTTGAGTTGCCCACGCTCGGCGAGCGACTGCAACGCGACGGCGCGCACGCTCGAAATCATGCCCTCGCTGTAGAACGTCGGCGCACTCTTCTCGCGCAGCAAGCGATCCAGATAGGCATCGAGATTCTTCTGCACGTCCTGCGGCACATGATAGCCGGCGGTGCGCAGGCGGTTGAACGCCAACGCCGTCGCCGCCGACAAATAAGGACTGACCCGTTCGTCCTGAGCTGTCCAGAAGCCCATGCCGCCGTTCGGCGCTTGAAAACTCGCAGCATCATCGAGCATGGTCTGAGGCAGCGTGCTGGCGTCGGGCCAATTCAAGTCGGCGCCGAGGTAGTCATGGAGCTGCAAGTAGTTCGCAGCTAACAGCGCCTTCGTCAAGCGCTGCTCCCAGCACAGATAGGGATAGTCCCGCACGTAGCGAAACGCACCGGCCATGTTGCCTAGAACCGACGGTGCCAACGTGATCGACAGGTCGCCGACGGCCGGCACTATGTCAGCGGGAAACAGCAGCCCCTCGTTGATCGTCGCGGACTCTGTGGTGCCGTAGCTCGCGGTCACGTCGAGAGAAGCGCGCTGGTGAACGATAAGAGTCTGCGTCAAGGCGTCCTTGTCGAGCGAATCGGCGGCCACCGCGTGCAAATTGAGAGTTCCGTCGGCGATGGTGGTCACAGGCAGCCAAACGATGTCGCGCTTGAATGGCGCGAGCGTAATCATTTGATGTGTTTTCGCGGCGCCCGGACTATGGCCTGCGCTTGTATTCGCGTTCGCCATCGGGCTGGCGGCAATCGGGCCATGCGCTTCGATGTCCACGCTCAAGGTGCGGGTTTTATCGTAACGATTTAGAATGCTGAATCCCGCGGTGAACTGATCTCCGGAAGTGAGCTGGTTCGGCAGCACGGGCCTCAGCTCGGTGAGCTTGCTGCTCTTGAATTTGTACTCTCCAAGACCTAAACGGTCCCCGGCCGTCACCGCGATGGCGAACACCCGCCATCCCGTCAGATTATCGGGTAGAGTAAACGACAACGCCGCGCGCCCACGTTTGTCCGCGACCACCGAAGGATTCCAATACGCTACATACTGGGTAATGTTGCGCATATCGAACCCCGCCCCACCGTCGCCGCCCGAGTTGGCGCCCTTCTTTTCGAATTTCTGCAGCCCGATGAGGCGCGACAACAATGAATAGTTGACCAGATCGAGATTGTCGAACTGGTACAGTCCACGATAGGGGTCGAAGTAACTCCTGCCATCCTGGATGAGGTCGAACACCGCTTCGTCCAGCACCGCCACCGCGAACTCGATGGGCTCTCGTTGCGGCGCCGCCTCGTGCGGGCTCGCGGCCAGTTCTATTTTGACGGTGTCGCGCGGCTTGTACGAAGTTCGATCGCTCTTGATGCGCACGTCGAGGGTCTTGTAAAGATCCTGAACCGGAACTTTGACGTAGCCGATGCGATAGGTCGGGCGGCCGAGATCGACTCCGTCCTTGTCGAGCCGCGACGCCCCCGGCACCGCCGCGACCCGCGGCGACATGACTACCACGGACAAATAGAAGCCGGGCATGAAATCCGGCTCGACCTTGAAGTCGATGACGGGGGTGTTGCCCTTGAGAGTCTGCACCCAGTACTTGATGACGCCGAATCGCTCGACGGTGATCAGAGCGCGCGCGCCGGGGAAGGGATTCCTAACCAGATATCGTGCATGGTCTCCAACTCTATAGGTCTCCTTTTCCGGGATCAGGCTCAAGCTCATATCCGCCGGCTCCTGCCAAAGCACCCTGCCCTTGCCCGTCACCCATACGCACATTTCCGTGGCATGCGGACGGCCGCGGCTGTCTTGGATGCGCGCCACGATGCTATGTAGTCCCGGCCGACTCGGCGTAAAGGTACAGTTTTGCGGACCCTTGGCCGAAGTGCCGGCGCATGAGCCTTCCGCATCCCAATGCGGGTCATAGTTGGTAAGGTAGGCGTCGCCTGCACCCTTGACTCGAGCGGCGCTGACCACCTCGACGCCGGCTGAAATACTGACAGGAACCCCAGCAACGACGCGGCCGTTCTTATCGACGACTAGGTACTGGATGCTAGCGGGCTTGCCCTCCTCGAATGTCCACCGATCGCTACGCAGTCCCACATAGCGGTCGCGGCCGCGGTATTGCACCGTGCTGCGGCTCGCCACATATTTGCCGCGTTCGTCGCGTATGGCGCTCTCGACCTCGAGCCGGGCGCTCAGCATGTCTGGATCGGGCAATTGGAAATGCGTCGCTAGTTCTCCCTTGTCGTCGACTGACGCAGAGGATTCGTGCACCGTGAGCGCATCGGGCCCGCGCCTGAACGAGCACGCGCCGACCGGCTCAGTGCCGGTGAATTCAAAACCCGCCGCCGCCGGACCGCCGATGTCGACGGCCTGTGGGAACAGGCGCGCCGTCACTCGAGATGCCGCGTTCGAGTACGGACCGCCCGCATGCAGTGACGCTCGGGTAGTCACCTCGACATTGTCGCCGGGCTCGAACATCTGTCCATTCAGGGTGTTCTGCACTTGGAAGGGCGCAGGGGTGAAATCGGCGATGAGCACGCGCATGGGAATCCAAGCGCCCGCATTTGCAGGTCTGCTGAGCCGAAATTCATACCAACCGACCGCGCCGTTTGCTGGCACGCGGAACGATCCCGAGTGGGCGCCGAACCCGGACAGCGAGACCTCCGTTTCGCTCTCAATGGTCTTGCCGGCGGGATCGACGATATCGAGTTTGTAGCCGTCGCGCGGCGCCGCCGGTTCAAGGGTGGAGTTGTTCTGGTTGCGCAGGTAGAACTTGTATTGAACGGTATCGCCCAGCTTGTATACGCCCTGCGCCGTCGTACCCCAGGCGTGCACATGATTTTGATCGGCCATGAATCCCGACCAAAACTTGCCTCGCGATGCGCGATAGGTGTCCACCTCGAAGGAACCATCGAGCGGCAGGACCCCCACCTCGCCGTCGGCGTCCACGCGCACCGTGAGGGTGTTCGGCGGCTGCCTTGCGGTCGGCCCCGCCGCTTTCTCCAGACTTTCGCGCCCAGGGAGCATCGCGATGCCGTCCGCATCCGTAGTCGCTTCGCCCAGCACGCCCGCAGCCGCCTCCAGCCCCTGGTAGCTGCCTTCGTATACGCTAACCCGCGCTTTGGTGACCGGCGTGCCGCGCGCGAGCGAAGTCACCCAGACCAAGGTGTTGTAGTGTCCCAGCTTCACGTGCACGTGAAAGGGCGTGACCTCGACAAAGAAATCCCGGTCACGCCGGCCGCGCGGTACACCCGGATCATCTTCGCCGTTGTCAAAATAGTCGGTTTCGTTCGCGGCGGGCGCAGTGGGATGAGGATGAAAGCTGCCGCTGACGACCCCCGATCGGCCATCGAGCAATTCCCGAATTTTGACCGGCGTCGCGTAAGCCGTATCCCACGCCCGGTCCACTGCTTGATGGAAGGTAAGGCTCCCGCTCACGCCCGACTGAGTGAGTTTGCGATAGTGGATATCCACATCCGTCAGATTGGTGACATAGATGGGCATAGCGGTCGGCGCATCTTTCTCGAGCACAGCCACGGGATGCGTCACCCTAAGACGCGGCGCTCGATGGTCAGTGCGAAAATTCATGGCATCCGCACCGCCGAGCCGCCGTCCGAACTCATCGCGCACGGCATTTAGGGCGATGGAATACGCCTGAAACGCTCGTAGATGCTCGGGAAGGTCGACGGTAAAGACCGTGCCTCGCCGATAGGGTGCTCCGAGCTGGCTGCTCGGATACACATTGGCCCAAGGGTCATAGTCGGTGCGGCCGGCGGCGAGATCCGGAGTGAGAATCAGCTGTGCTTTGATCTCAGGCGCGATGACCGGAGCGGAAAATGCCAGCGACACGGTGCCGAACGGATCGCAAGCCGGCTGCTGCGTACTCGGCGGCTTCACCGCAAGCAGCACGGCCTTCTTGCCGACCATGCAGCGCACACCCAGAAAGCGAAACTCCGGGAAAATATCGAATTCAACCACGCTGCGCCGTTCGGTCCCGAGCAGCGGACCCGCGTAGCTGCGCAGCCCGGGCGTGACGCTGAGCGAGCTGTGGACGTCCGTCGCCAGTTCCTTGATCGGCGCGACCAGCCACACACGGCGCGCTTCGACCCTCTGTCGCGCTGCATTCGCCCGAACACTGAGATGCTCGTCGCTCTCCACGGGTGGAGTACCCGACGGAAAAAAGAGCAGGCGCGATTCTCCGGGAAGTACCCAGGCGTAGAACACCTCCCGCGAGTAAGGATCGGGCGTGGCCGCCACCGCTTGACCGGCGAAGCGAAGTTGCGCCTGGACCGAGTCCTGGGTGACGGGTTGATTGAAAACCAGCCGCACCACCGGCGTCCCAGCAGAGCGCCATGTAAAAAAGGAATACTCCTTGATCGCGGGACGCTCGGTGGCGAAGGTCCAGTGGTAGGGGCTTTTCAGCTCTGCGCCGTCTTGTGCGCGAATTCCCGCCTTGACGGTCACTGAGTATTCGGTTGCGGGAGCCAGGGCCTGAGTCTCGTTGAGTTCACAGGCGAGAGAGCGAGGATCGAGCCAATGCCACCGGCAGTCCGCCGCTGGCACAATGCCGGGGAATTGGGCAGCGGTAAGCCCCATATCGCCCAAGGGGGTGACCGGCCGATCAAAAGTTACGACGATCTGCCTGCCCGCTGCCGGCACCTGCCTGCCCTCGGGAAGGACTCGGGTCACCTGCAAGTCGCCGGTCGCAGGCGGCGCCGCGCTGTCGAATGCCGCCGACGCGACACGAGCCGCCAACACGCCGGCCGCAAGCATCGTGGTCCGCCGTCCCTTGCTGAATTCCCGATTCACGTCGACTCCTTATCTCTTACGCCGGTATCCTTTTCATAGGCTACTATTCATGACCATTCTGCCGGTGGGGTGGCGCAACTGTGGCAATCCGGTGGCAACCGATCTTTCGGGTGAGGGCGTCGATGGCCTTGTGCGATATCATGACAGCGCAGATCGTCAGCGTCGAAATGGACGATAAGCTGGAGGTAGTCAAAGAGATCTTTGACACCAAGAGCTTTCACCACTTACTGGTGGTGGACGAGCACAAGAGACTGAGCGGCATCATCTCGGATCGCGACTTGCTTCGAGCCCTAAGCCCCTATGTGGGAAGTGCGGCGGAAACCACCCGGGACCTCGCCACCCTCAACAAGCGGGTACATCAAATCATGACCCGGCATCCGATCACCCTGCACCCGCAGTCGACGATTAAAGACGCCGTCACCCTGCTCCTCGCCCATGGTATTTCATGTATCCCCGTCGTCGATGATGACCTGAATCCTGTCGGCATCGTTACTTGGCGCGATCTGCTCAAATCGCTGGCCGGCAGTTGAAATACCTTCTCTGAGGAGCTATGGTTTCTCATGGCCCGCGTTCGCACCATCTGGACTTGGTCGATCCTGACTTTTCTGGTCGCTTGCGCATTGGTTCCCGCGCATTCCGCCGAGCGCGACATTTACCCGGCTGCTGAACGAGCGAAAACGGATCTGACCGCCGCCCTCGCCGCGGCGGCCGCGTCACACAAGCACGTCATAGTCGACTTCGGCGGCAATTGGTGCACGGATTGCCACGTTCTGGATCGGTACTTTCATGACGCGGCCAACCAGCCCATCCTGGAAGCCAACTACCTCCTTGTTCATGTCAATATCGGCCGTATGAACGAGAATCTCGACATCGCCGAGCGCTACCGGATTCCTCTGCGCAAGGGAGTTCCGGCCCTGGCCGTCCTGGACGAGCGCGGCGAACTTTTATACAGCCAAAGCACCGGCGAATTCGAGGCGATGCGCGGCATGCAGTCCACCGCCGTAACCGACTTCCTCGTCCACTGGAAGCCCACCGCCGGCTAATCCGCCGGGCGCCGCTGGCCCACTTCCGCGCGACCGCTCCGCGCCGCCGCGCAAGCGCATGGTGCTGCCTTGACAATAGTTGCCGCGGCAACTATTCTACTTTGAGTTGAAATTGGCCGACATCGATATGGGCGATATTTACGAATCGAAATCCATGGACCTGAACAACAGCCTGGCGCCGCTATTGAGCCAGGTGCGCATGGCCATGCTCAGCGGCGTCGATCAAGAGTTTCTCCGTGACTCGGAAGTCGCATCGCTCGAAGTCACCGCCGCCCAGTTCGTCATCATCGCGAATGTACTTAAGGGCCACGCGAATTCGGCGTGCGAACTGTGCAAGTTCATGGACTACGATCGTGGCGCAATGAGCCGCATGATCGACCGTCTGGAGACCAAGGACCTGATTAGGCGTGTTCCGCTCGCCCATACCCGCCGCACCATGGCCCTTGAAGTGACCGAAGCGGGCAAGGCGGCGTTTCCGAAGATGCAGACCTGCCTAACCAAGGTCGTCAATCGATTGTTGAAGGGTGTGACCAAGACCCAGGTGCGTGAGGTGGAGAGGACATTGAAACGGATGCTCGCCAACGCTTAAAATTTTTTTGAGCCGAATTGTTGCCCAGGCATATGTTGTTCAGGCAGCCACCGCGAGTGGCTAGTGTTAGGAGTGTGGAATGATTGATTTTATCGAATCGAGCGCCGGCAGAATCGCGTCTCGAATCCAAACCATCGGTGCGAGTTTTGACCCCGAAATTCTGTCGTTGCCCGGCGGCAGCGTCATTGCTGCGGTACTTTGGCTGTACGCAAGCACCAGGCTGACCTTGAATCGCGGCGCGGCGCCCGAAGTTCCGGCGACTGAGCCGGGGGCGCAACCCGCCTGCGCCGGCTGCCTCGGGCGTCACTGAGAGATGCAACAGGAAACCGCATCGCCCTCCACAAATCCGCTGCCTTGTGGCGGGCGATCCTTTTAAATTCGCGGACTTCCTTCACCGTCGACCCCGCCCAGCGCCTTGTACACCGCCACCGCCCCGGTATTCGCCGCTGTCTCTGCCCGTGCTAGTTCATCTTCGGCCTGCAGCAGAGTCCGCTGAGCGTCGAGCAGCACGAGAAAATTGATGCTGCCCTCTCGATACTGAATTTCGGCCAATTGTTCGGCGCGGCGCGACGCCTGTGCTTGTTCGAGTACACTGGCGAGCCGCGCCTCCTGGGTGCTGTAGCCCACACAGGCGTCCTCGAAGTCCTCCAAAGCGATGATCACGGCCTTCTGATAGGCAGCCAAAGCGCCGTCGGCTTGGGCCCTCGCGCCACGCAGCCGCGCATGGACGGACCCATAGTCGAGTGCGGGCCAACTCACGGCGGGATTGATCAACCAGGCGCGGCTCGCGGCCTTACCCAATTGCGAGGTGTCGCCGGACAGAAACCCGACGAAACCGGTGAAGCTGACGCGTGGAAATAGATCGGCTGTGGCAACGCCGACACGCTCCGTAGCCGCCGCGAGGTTGCGTTCGGCAACCCGCATGTCGGGACGTGTTCGCAGCAGCGCCGAAACATCGCCGATCGGCAAAGGCACCGTCATGGCCTGTACGGGCACGGCGATCAGGTCTGCATCGAGAGTTCCGGGCGGTACGCCGAGCAGCACGGCGAGGCGGTAGCCGTAGCGCTTTTCCGCCGCGACTAACACAGGCAGTGTGGCTTCGGTCGCCTTGAGCCGGGCCTGGGCGCTGTCGGTGTCGAGTTCTGTCACCCTGCCCGCTTCGTAGCGCACCTGAGTCAGGCGCAGCGCCTCACGCTGATTTTGCAGATTGTCGCGGGCGACGGCTATTTGCCGTTGGGTGCCGCGCAATTCGAAATAATTCCGCGCAACTTCGGCGGCGACGCTGACGCGTGCGTCGGCCAGACTGGCCTTCTCAGCACCAACCAAGGCGCGCGCGGCAGCCGTCTCGTGACGCACATGGCCAAATAGGTCGATCTCCCAGCTGGCGTCGAAGCCCATGCTCGAACTCTCGCTGAATATCCGCTCGGCGGTGAATCCCGGCTGCTGCTCCTTGCTGCGCACGTAGGCCCCGTGCGCCTGCACGTGCGGTGCATAGTCGTACCGCGCTTCGCTAAATGCAGCGCGTGCGGCGCGCACGCGCGCAATCGCGATGTGCAAGTCCAAATTGTCGGCAAGCGCGCGCGCTTCGAGTTCGGCGAGCACCGGGTCCCCGAACTGCCGCCACCAAGCTGAGTCGGGCGCAACGGACGTGAACTGAGCGTCGACATTGCGCGGCTCGACTGCCGGCGGCCGCGGAGCATGATAGGTCGGGCCGACCGCGCAGGCCGCAAGTGCAACCAGCAGCGTGCCAGCGGCGATCGCGCGTGCAAATTGGCGCCACCACGGTACCAAGAAATTTTTGGGCACGAGGGAATTCTGGTGCATACGGATATTCTTGAATTTAAAGGAGCTCTGTTTCATAGCGGTGATTCGCCGGTCTGTATCAATGCACTGGGCTCGGCGGAGCGTCGCCGCATCGCCACCAATTTGCGGATCACGAGGTAGAACACCGGAGTGAGCAATAGGCCGAAGAAGGTCACACCCAGCATGCCGGAGAATACCGCCACGCCCATGGCGCGGCGCATCTCGGCGCCTGCGCCATGAGAAGTCACCAGCGGCACGACGCCCATGATGAAGGCCAGAGAGGTCATCAGAATCGGCCGCAACCGCAGCCGGCAGGCATCGAGCACCGCCTGCCAGATACTCTCGCCCTGGGCTTCACGATCGCGCGCGAACTCCACGATGAGAATGGCGTTCTTGCAGGCCAGACCCACCAGCACGATGAGGCCGATCTGGGTGAATACATTGTTGTCGCCGCCGGTGACCTGCACACCGAGAATCGCGCTCAGCAGGCACATGGGTACGATCAGAATCACCACCAGCGGCAGACTTACGCTCTCGTACAAGGCAGCGAGAACGATGAACACCAGCAATATCACCAACGGAAACACATAGGCCGCGGTGTCGCCGGCGAGGATCTGCTGGTAAGTCAGCTCCGTCCACTCGAAGCGCATGCCGTTCGGCAATACCTGGCGCGCCACCTCCTCGATGGCCTGCTGTGCCTGCCCGGTGCTGTAGCCGGGCGCCGGCCCGCCATTGACGTCCGCAGCCGCGTAGCCGTTATAGTGCATGACTCGGTCGGCGCCCGAAGCCTCGCGCACCGTGATGAAGCTATTGATGGGTATCATGTCGCCGCGCTGATTGCGGGTCTTGAGGCGGCCGATATCCTCGCCGCTCAAGCGAAAGCCGGACTCCGCCTGCGCATTAACCTGGTAGGTACGGCCGAAGCGATTGAAGTCATTGACGTACAGGGCACCTAAGTACACCTGCATGGTCTCGTACAGATCCTGCAGATTGACGCCGGCGGCCTTGAGCTTTTCACGATCCACGTCGACTTGAAGCTGCGGAACATTGACTTGGTAACCGGAGAACAGCCCCGTAAGCTCCGGCCGCTGCCGCGCCTTCGCAAGCAGGTTCTGGGTTTGACGGTACAGCTCTTCCGGACCCAAATTGCCGCGGTCCTCGATTTCCATCTTGAAACCGCCGATCGTGCCCAGCCCTTGAACCGGCGGCGGCGGAAATACCGCGATGTAGGCATCCTGGATCTGGCCGTACTTGGCGCCGAGCGCGGCGGCTATCGCGCCGGCCGACCGCGACGGATCGCGGCGCTCCTCGAAGGGCTTCAGCGGAGTGAAGGCAATTCCTGCATTCGTCGCATTGGTAAAGCCATTGATGGACAATCCGGGAAAGGCCGGGACTGCCTCCACACCCGGGGTGGCGAGCGCTATGGTGCTCATGCGCTTGATCACGGTTTCCGTACGATCGAGAGTCGCGGCATCGGGAAGCTGCGCATAGGCGACCAAGTACTGCTTGTCTTGCGGCGGCACGAAGCCTGTAGGCGTATGCGCGAAACCGAACCAAGTCAGAAGAATGAGACCGCCGTAGACGAACAACGCGATCGCACTGGACCGCAGCACCCGCGCCACGGCCCCCACATAGCGGGCGCTGCAGCGGGCAAAGAACCTATTGAACGGCGCGAAAAACCAACCCAGCCCGAAGTTGAGAATGCGAGTGACCCGATCCGGCGCGGCGCCGTGTGGCCTGAGCAGCACCGCCGAGAGCGCCGGCGACAGGGTGAGCGAATTAAATGCCGAAATAATAGTGCTGATCGCGATAGTCAACGCGAATTGTTTGTAGAACTGCCCGGACAGGCCGCTAATGAACGCGGTCGGCACGAAAACCGCACACAGCACCAGCGCGGTCGCGACGATGGGTCCCGTGACCTCTTTCATGGCCTGGCGGGTGGCATCGATGGGTGAGAGGCCGTTGTGGATGTTGCGCTCGACATTTTCCACGACGACGATGGCATCGTCGACGACGATGCCGATGGCCAACACCAGGCCGAACAAGGACAGCGCGTTCAGTCCGAAGCCCAATAAATGCATGACTCCGAAGGTACCAACCAATGAGACCGGCACCGCGATCAAGGGAATGATCGAGGCGCGCCAGGTCTGCAGAAACACGATGACCACGATCACCACCAGCACGATGGCCTCGAGCAGGGTGTGCACCACCGCGCGGATCGAGCCGCGCACGAACACGGTGGGATCGTAGGCCACATTGTAGTCGATGCCTTCCGGAAAACCTTTTTTCAGCTCGGCCATCTTAGCGCGCACGGCGTCCGACACGGCGATGGCATTGCTGCCGGGCCGCTGGAATATCGGAATCGCCACCGCGGTGCGATTGTCCAGCATGGCCCGCAAGGCATAGTTGTCCGAACCGAGCTCGACTCTGGCGACGTCGCGCAGGCGCACCATCTGTCCGGCCGCGCCGGTTTTGACGATGATGTTCTCGAAGTCCGCCTCGTCGCTCAGGCGCCCCTTGGTATTGATCGCGAGCTGGAAATTGGCGCCGTTCGCCGACGGCGGCGCCCCGACCTGCCCGGCCGCCACTTGCACGTTCTGTTCGCGAATGGCGCTCACCACATCGCCGGTGGTAAGTCCTCGCGCCGCGACTTTTTCCGGGTCCAACCAGACCCGCATCGAGTAGTCGCCACCGCCGAAGCGCTGCACATCGCCCACCCCATCGAGCCTCGCCAGCTCATCTTTGATGCGCAGCGCGACGAAATTGGCGAGATAGGTTTGGTCGTAGCGATTGTTCGGCGAATAAACGAACACCGCCATGGTGATGTCTGGGGATGACTTGTTGGTCACCACACCCAGCCTTTGCACCTCCTGCGGTAGCTTCGGTAACGCCTGGCTGACGCGGTTTTGCACCTGCACCTGCGCCTTGTCGACGTCGGTGCCGAGCTTGAAGGTGACGGTCAATGTCATCACCCCGTCGCTGGTGGCCTGCGAGTATTGGTACAGCATGTCCTCGACGCCGTTGATCGCCTGCTCCAAAGGCGAGGCCACGGTATCGGCGATCACGGTCGGGTTGGCGCCGGGATAAGTGGCGCGCACCACGATAGTGGGCGGCACTACCTGGGGGTATTCGCTGATGGGAAGGCCGGGCAGAGCGATGAGTCCTGCAAGCAGAATCAATGCCGACAGCATGGCGGCGAAAATCGGGCGCTGGATAAAATACGAGGATATATTCATTAAAATTTCAGCTGGTTAATAATCTTTTGAAGCGAGGCCGTGATTCATTAGGGATGTCCGACAGCGCCGTCCCTGGTGGCTTCAGTGCGCACCAGCAACGTCTTGCCCGATGGCGCGGTCACCTGTGCCAGCCCAGAGCCGCCTGCGGTCATGACCACGCGAGTGGCCTGAACCTTGGCGCCCGCCATCACATGCTGCAAGCCGTTGACGACGATGGTATCCGCGGATTGCAGGCCGCCTTCCACCACCCGCAATCCATCGACGCGCGCGCCGAGAGTGACCGGCCGGTACTCCAGAGTGCTGTCGGGCTTTAGAACCAGAACGAATTTCTTGCCCAGGTCATTGCCGACCGCGCGTTCATCGATGAGGATGGCGTCGTAGCTGTCGCGGGCAACCAGCTTGATGCGCGCAAACAAACCCGGCGTGAAGCGTCCGTCCTTATTGTCGAATACCGCACGCACGCGAATGGTGCTGCTACGCGCGTCGACCTGATTGTCGATGAAATCCAGGCGCCCGTGATGCGGATATCCTTGTTCGCCGACCAAACCCATGAAAACAGGGCTCGACGCGGCGCCCCAACCGGCACGGTTGTGCGCAGTTGCTCGATCACCTTGCTCCAATTGAGTGAACTGTAGATAGGTCGCCTCGTCGGTATCGAAATAGGCGTAGATCGGGTCGTCGGAAACCACGGTGGTCAGTAGATTGGTATTGGATACAAGATTGCCCGGAGTGATAAGAGCGCGCGACACATGACCGTCGATGGGCGAGCGCACGTGCGAGTACTCCAGATTCAAGCGCGCCGCATGCAGCTGCGCGCTCAATGAGCCTAGATCACCGGCGGCCTCGGTCTGCGCCGAGGTCAGTTGCTCGTATTCCTCGCGTGCAATCGCATTCTGCGCGAATAGCCGCTGGGCGCGGGCATGCCCCGCCGTCGCAAAATCCAGCTTCGATTGTGCGCGCGTGATCTCGGCGCTGAGGCGCTCGATCTCGATTTGAAAGGGGCGCGGATCGATCTGGAACAGCAACTGCCCTTTGCCGACTCGGGCGCCTTCCGTGAAGCCCACGCTATCGACAAATCCGCTCACCCGCGGACGCACTTCGACGCTGTTGACCGCCTGCAGCTCTCCTGTCAGCTCATTCCAGTGATGCAGGGGCCGGGCGATGACTTCGGCAACCGTCACCGCAGGTGGCGGCGTTGCATTCGCCGCTGGCTGAGCCTGCGAATGGCTGCAGGCAGCGAGTACGGCCAGGCAAATAGGCGCTAAAATGGAGGTGGATATCCGCAAATACATGGCGTGCTCCGATGAATCTTAAGTCTTGACTTCAAACTTTTAGGCGACGATGCTGTCTACGTGAGTTACTAGTAAGTAACATGCCAACAAGTTACCGATCGGTAACATCGTTGTCAATAGAGAATTGGCTATGAGCACCGACAAATTAGGCATATGCGGCGGCAATGAGGATTCAGGCGCCTGCGCTTCCATCCCCAGCCACAAGTCGCGCGTGCGCGACCGAATCTTCGAAACCGCCTGCGAGCTTTTTTATCGCCATGGCATTCACGGTGTTGGGGTCGACGCCATCGCCGCTGAAGCAGGCTCCAACAAAATGAGCTTCTACCGCAGCTTCGCCTCTAAAGACGCATTGGTCGCCGAGTATCTGCGCCAGCAGGAGCGCAAGTACTGGGCCTGGTGGGACACCACCGTGGCTCGGTTTCCCGACAATCCCCGCCGCCAGATTGAGGCGCTCTTCGAAGCACAATTGGAAATCGCGAAGTCGAATACCTGTCGGGGCTGTGCGCTGGGCAATGCGGCGGCGGAGATCACCGATGACGAGGACGAATTGAGCAGGCTGGTACGCGCATATAAAGAAAGAGTGCGCAATCGACTGCACTCCATGGCGGCGGCCGTGGGGGCGCGCGACGCTGACAACCTCGGTGACGCACTGATGCTCCTATTGGATGGCGGATATTTCACGCGCTTGGTTTTTCCGCTGGGCAGCGGACCGATCTGCGCAGCGCTGGCCGCCGTTCGGGTTCTCATTGACGCACACCTGCCCAGGGAGCCGTGCTGAATCAATAGCGACAAACCCTAGGTGGAATGCCTCGGGACCCCGGTTCGCCTGAACACCCGAGCGGCAGGTCCAGCAACCTTAACCGCCCAGAACCTATTAACGGATCTTAATAATCCGACCACTCGTGTTTAATAGCCGCGAGCCCAGGGTGAGGGGCATGAAATGGCGGCGCCGCCGCTCGAGGGCGCGACATGAAGATCTTGCTGGTCGAAGACAACCAACGAGTCAGTCAATTCGTTATCAAAGGACTGCAGGAATCCGGTCACACCGCGGATCACGCGGGCAATGGCCGCGACGGCATGTTTCTCGCGGCCAGCGAGCCTTATGATGTGATCATCATGGATCGGATGCTGCCGGGCGACATCGACGGTCTCGCCATCATCGAAGTACTGCGCAAGGCGGGCAAGCGCACCCCGATTCTGATCCTGAGCGCGCTCGCAGAGGTCGATGACCGCATACGCGGACTGCGCAGCGGCGGCGACGACTACTTGACCAAACCGTTTGCTTTCGGCGAGCTGCTCGCGCGGCTTGACGCATTGCATCGCCGGGCGCAGGCCATCAACCCCGAAACGCCGCTCATCGTCGGCGACTTAGCTTTGGATCCTTTGACGCGCAAAGTAACCCGCGGTACACGGCCAATCGCTCTGCAGCCGCGTGAATTCAAGCTGCTCGAATACCTGATGCGCCATGCCGGCCAGGTGGTCACCCGCACCATGTTGTTGGAAAATGTGTGGGACTATCACTTCGATCCACAGACCAATGTCGTCGATGTACATATCAGTAAATTGCGGCAGAAAATCGATGCGGAGTTCGAGCGCCCGTTGCTGCGCACCGTGCGCAATGCCGGCTACATGGTAACGGCCGGTGAGTAGCATGATGCGCTCCTCGGCGGTGTCGCTGGCGCTTGGCTATACCGCGCTGGGCATTACTGCATTGGTGCTGTTCGCGGCGCCTCTGTGGTATGCCTGGCAGGTGACCATTCGAGAAGGTCGCGTGGAAATCTTGCAGGCCGATGCACAACGTCTCACCGATGTTTTTCGTCGCGAAGGAGCCGTGGGCCTAAAGTCCTTTATAGACGTGCGTGTGGGCATGCAAATCGCCGGCGAGAGGATTCTGCTGCTCACCGATGCTTCGATGCTGCCGCTCGCCGGCAATCTGTCGAAATGGCCCACCACCGTGCCGATCAGCCCCGGCAACTATTCGATTCAAGTCGAAGTAGGCAATCACGGCGCGCAGCCGGCGCTGGTGCACGTCGCGAAGCTCGGCGACGATAACTTGCTGGTAGGCAGGTACAATACGATTTTTGCGCCGCTGCAATCGCGTTTCTGGTACGGCTTGACGGCGGCCATCGCGGTGCTTTCCATCGCTGGTCTATTGGTGGGTCTGATCACCCGCCGCGCGCTCATGTCGCGGATCAACAGCATACAACAGACCGTTTCAGCCATTGTGCATGGCGATTTAAAGCACCGCCTGCCGACGCATCTGAACGACGACGAGCTCAACACCCTGGCGCGCACCATCAACGGCATGCTCGAACAGATCGAACTGTTGGTGCATGGCGTGCGCAATGTGTCCAATTCCATCGCCCACGACCTGCGCACCCCGCTGGCCGAGTTGCGCTCGCGGCTCGAAGAGCTGGCGCTCATTCGGCCGCCCCCCGAACAGACGTACGCGGAAATCGATGGCGCCGTCGCGGACGTCGACCGGGTGATCCGCATATTCGATGCCCTGCTGCGGCTAGCGGAAATAGATGCCGGCATGCGACGCTCCGGCTTCGTGGCGCTCGATATCGCCGATCTGGTGGCGAATGCCGTGGAATTCTACGCACCCGCTGCGGAGCTGAGGAATATCAACCTGGTATTTCGAGCGCAGGGTGCCGTCTCGGCATCCGGCGATCCGGTACTGCTCGCCCAAGCGCTGAGCAACTTGATCGACAACGCCCTAAAGTATGCGCCCGCCAATGGTAGGATCGAGTTGGCCGTGCTCAGGCGCGGCGAAGCTACTGCCGAGGTTTCGGTTGCGGATAATGGCCCGGGAATCGCCGATTCGGAAAAAAGTAAGGTGGTGGAGCGCTTTTATCGCGGCGACGCCAGCCGCGGCACTCCCGGGGTGGGCCTCGGCCTGAGTCTCGTACAAGCAGTTGCCAAGCTGCACGGCGGTTCGCTATCACTGTCAAACCAGAACCCGGGTCTGCGCGTGGCGTTCGTCATACCGCTTGACGCGCCTAGCGCCACCGCGCTCACGACACCGTAGGGGTAGGATCCGCTCATGCTCATCAGCTGTGTCGCCTACCAAGACGGTAGAAAGCTGCAAGGTGGAGCCTGGCGGCCCTGGCGGCGATGAGTTCCACGTGGGCGAACTGGCCATTTTTGCCGGACGCAACTACATACTATCAGTGCGTAATCTCGCGAAGAAAGGTAACCACCTGCAGAGGCTCAATCAGACGGCGGATTCGATACGCGAGACGGCTGCGACCGCTATTTCAGTGAATCTTTCTATGGTCACTCTGCAGGAAAACGAGACCATGAAGCGCCTTGCCGCCTATGCCGCGCTGCTCGCCGCACCCACCATGATAGCGGGCATCTACGGAATGAACTTCGAGCACATGCCCGAGCTCAAGTGGCGCTACGGCTATGCGCTCTCCCTATTCGTGATGGGATGGTTCGACATTTATCTTTATTTTCGCCTCAAGCTGGCGCACTGGCTGTAAGGAGCTCACCTATTTAAGTTATCGTTGCTAATATAATCACCAAACGGCGCTGACGGGCAAATAGATGATGCAAGTTCGTACTCCAACAGTTACGAAGGATTCCGAAAGGTGGGCACCTCTACCGGAAAACAATGAAATACTGAGCCGCCTCATCGCCACGGCGCTCGTTCCGCTGGTCGACGCGGGACTTTTCTTTGTCTTGATCGCTAATGGACAGACGTTGCGATCCAGCCATATCACAAGTTTTTGCGCCGCCATGGCCTTGAATTACCTACTGAAAATTCGTCCTGCGCTCGCAGCCGGCAACCATACAGGGGAATGGCGGATGCACTGCCGCTTGCTGGCGGTGAGCTTCATGGCGCTATTCCTGCGCGGCGGTGTATTAGGCCTGCTGGCGCAGAGTTGGGGCTGGCCGGCGCAGGTATCCATTCTCCCGGCAATGATCGCGGGGTTGGTGGTGACGACTCTGGGATATTCGCAGGCCATGTCGTTGGAAGGTGGCGGCGCAAGGGCACGTGCACTGGCCATCGGCCTCATCATCTATGCCTTCGCGCTTCGTTTGGTATACCTCGGGTCCGTCGAGCTGCTTCCCGAGGAGGCGTACTACTGGAATTACTCCCGCCATCTCGACATCGGCTATCTTGACCACCCACCGATGGTGGCCGTGCTGAATTGGTTTGGTACGGCAGCTTTCGGCCAGTCGCAGTTCGGTGTCCGCATAGGCGCTCTATGTTGCGGCATCATTACCTCCATCTTTACATATCGCCTGACACGCAACTTGTTCGGTGACGCCAGCGCGCTCGCGGCCCTGCTGCTGGCTCAAGCCCTGCCCTTCTACTTTCTGTCGGGTCTGCTCATGACCCCCGACGCGCCCTTGACCGCCGCCTGGGTAGCTTCTCTTTACTTCCTCGAACGCGCACTGGTCGCAGGCCACGCCCGGGCCTGGTGGGGCGTGGGACTCGTACTGGGGCTGGGGGCCATCTCGAAGTACTCCATCGGCCTACTCATTCCGGTCACCCTGGCTTTCATGCTGGTGGATCACAAATCAAGGCGCTGGTGGCGGCGCTGGGAGCCTTATGCCGCCGCGGGGCTCGCCGTCGCGATCTTCTCTCCGGTCCTCTTTTGGAACGCGCAGCATGAATGGGCCTCCTTTGCCTTCCAAACCTCGCGGCGCCTGGCGGAGTCTCCCAGGTTCGCACTACACAAGCTGATCGCGTCGGCCTTGGTGCTAATCACGCCTACCGGTGTGCTGGCGGTGGCGGCGTCGTTCGTGTGCGCCCGCCCCGGAGGGACGGAAGACACCGGCGACGCCCCGCGACGATGGCTGTTCATCAAGATGGCGATTCTGGTTCCATTGGCGGCGTTCGCGGTATTCAGCCTGCGTCATGAAGTGAAGCTCGACTGGACGGGTGCGCCGTGGATCGCGGCGCTCCCTCTCATGGCGGCAGGTATGATCGCGGCGGGAACGAAGTTGAGTGGCCTGCGTGCCCGGATCCGCGTCGGGTGGACGCCGACACTGATGACGATGCTGCTCATCTATGGCGCGGGCCTGCACTACCTAGTATTGGGACTTCCCGGGATAGGCTACAGCAAGCACAGCGAATTGATGCCGGTCGCTTGGCGGGACTTCAGCCTCCGGATCTCGGAAGCGGCAGCGGCAGCCGGCAAGGAGTCCGGCGCCGAACCGCTGATCGTCGGCATGGATCGTTACGCCATCGCCAGCGAGTTGGCATTTTATGGGGCCGAACAAACGAAATCCGCGGTGGAAACATCGAGCGTGAACTTGTTTGGTGGAAGGGGCCTCATGTACGAACGGTGGACTCCGCCCGAGTCTCAAGAGGGCCGCACTCTGCTGCTGGTCGCGTGGGACCGCCGGGACCTCACCGGCAAAGATATCGAGTCTCGCATCGAACGCCTGGGACCAGTCGTAGACAATGTGTTGACGCGCGACGGGCAAGTCGTACGCCACTACTATTACCGCTTGGCCTATAATTACCGAGCCACCCCGCGAGCATAACTCAGCAGGGGCGCGACCAAGATAGTCGGATGGTCCCAACCAATAGCCGAGATCTGTCGGCGCAAGGTCCCACTAGAATCTCGACTTCCCCGGGCTCGAACACTGGCTCAAGTTCAGGTCCGAGAAAGCGCAATTCTGTGGCAGGCAAAGACAGGGACACCGAGCCCGTCTCACCGGGCCGCAGATCGATCTTGGTGAATCCCTTGAGCTCGAGCAGCGGCCGTGCCACGCTGGCGAGCTTGTCGTGAGTGAACAGAAATACGGTCTCTTGCGCGGCTCTCGCACCCACATTACGCACGTCGACGCGGATCTGGATGGTGTCGATATCCTCGACATCGGCCGGCGTCACGCGCAAATTGGAGTAGACAAATAGCCCGTAGGTGAGCCCATGACCGAAAGGGAACAGTGGCTCGTTCGCCACATCGAGATACTTGCTGGTGAAATGATCCTTCGGGTTCGCGGGCCGCCCGCTTGGGCGCTCACCGAAGAAGATGGGGATCTGTCCCTCCGCCCGCGCCCATGTGACCGGCGTACGGCCGCTCGGGGACACGCGTCCGGTCAGTACATCACTGATTGAATTGCCCGCCTCGCTGCCGAGAAACCACGCCGCCAGCACCGCATCCGCGCTTTCCACCAGCCACGGCACCACCAGCGGGCGGCCCGAGAATAAGATTGCGATTACCGGCTTAGCGGATGCGCGTGCCCGCTCCAATACGGCCTCAGCGAATTCTCGCTGCTTGCCGGGTAGATCCAAGTGAGCACGGCTCGCCGCCTCCCCGCTCATAACCGCAGCTTCTCCTACGCAAAGCACGATTGCATCGACCGTCGCGCACAGATCGACAGCCGCCGCAATGCCGGAAACATCCTCGCTCTCGATGGCAACACCGGGGACATACAGCACCTGGGAGTGCGGCAGCATCGCACGCAGACCCGAAAGGACGCTCACATGACCCTCCGTATCCGCCGCGCCCCACCAGGGGCCCCGCATTTCAGCCGGGGCATCAGCCAACGGGCCGATCACCGCGAGCCGTCGCAGCGAAGCCGGCAGAGGCAGCGTCTCCTTGTCATTTTTTAACATCACAATGGCGCGCGCGCCCACCGCACGCGCCAGGCGCCGCCGCTGCGTGAGCGTGGCGTTGGATTCGGGTGTTGTGCCGCGCCGATAAGGATGATCGAAAAGACCGAGCTGCTCCTTGAGGGTTAAAACGCGCCGCACCGACTCATCGATCTGCGCCATAGCGACGAGCCCGCGCTCCAGAGCGATGGGCAATCCATGCCGGTAGGCGTCGGCCATCATGTCGATATCCACGCCGGCGTTTAGCGCGTGAGCGGCGGCCTCGGCAAGATCGGCGGCAATACCATGATTAATGAGTTCCGCGATAGCGTTGTAATCGCTGACGATCACGCCCTTGAATCCCCAACGGCCGCGCAGCCAACCACGCAGCAATTCCTTGTTCGCCGTCATCGGTATGCCCGCAAGATCAGTGAATGCGGGCATGACGGCCGCCACGCCCGCCGCAACCGCCGCCTCGAACGCCGGCATATGCACCTCGCGCAGCGTACGCGCGGAGATATCGACCGAGGCATAGTCTCGTCCCGCCGTGACGGCGCCATAGGCGCAATAGTGCTTGGCGACTGCGGCGAGCGCATCCGCCGCCGCCAAGTCCGCGCCCTGGAAACCGCGCACCTTCGCCTCCGCTATGCGCGCGCCCAGCCAGGGGTCCTCTCCCGGCCCCTCGGCGCTGCGCCCCCAGCGCGGGTCGCGCGCGACGTCCAGCATGGGCGCAAAAGTCATCGCCAAGCCTTCGGCGGCGGCTTCCATGGCGGACTCGCGCGCCGTGAGCGCCCAAGTTTCGGGGTCGAACAAACTTGCCTCGCCCAACGGCACCGGAAACAAAATCCGATGCCCATGCACGATGTCGAGCCCGATGAGCAGTGGAATGCCGAGGCGCGATTCCTCCACGGCCAGCCGCTGCATCTGGCGCACATGAGCGGCCCCGACCATATTGAGCAGATTGCCGATGGTGCCGGCCTTGATCGCATCGGTCGAATCGCCGGCAATGATAGGCCCGGTCACCGTGTAGCTGGAGGCGGCCATGGTGAGCTGGCCCAGCTTCTCCGCCAAGGTCATCTTGCCCATCAAGGTGTCGATTCGACTCAAAATTCAGCTCCTTCCGGCACATTACCCGATAATGGCGTGATCAATTTGTTCCAGAGGCCTACCCGTGAATCTCGAATCGAATAAAGAAGAGAGTGCCCATTCCGGCCTCGTGCCGCAACTCGGCATGATGCTTAGGGCCCTGTGGGCCGCGCCGGTGCGAAATGTGCTGCTTTTACTTTCGGCTGCACTGTTTCTCGTCATAGCCATGAGCGCCTATGGGCAAATACGCCTCAATAACTGGAACCAGCCCTTCTATGATGCGCTATCGCGCCGAGATTTTGCGCAGTTCATGGCCCAGTTGGGTGTCTTTGGATTGATTGCCGGAACGCTGCTCACTCTGAACGTGGGGCAGCGCTGGCTCGGTGAATCACTCAAGCTCAAATTGCGTCAGGGCCTGGTTCGAGATTTGATCCAGAACTGGATGAAACCGGGCCGAGCTTTCCGGCTCGCCAACGCCGGCGCTGTGGGAGTCAACCCCGATCAGCGCATGCATGAGGATGCACGCCACCTCACGGAACTGTCCGCCGATCTCGCCATCGGCCTGTTGCAATCCTCGATCTTGCTGGCCAGCTTCGTCAAAGTGCTGTGGACACTGTCGAATAATTTTGTTTTCCATATCGGTACCCGGCCTTTCGCGATCCCGGGCTACATGGTATGGGCCGCCATTTTCTATTCCGGGTCGGCGTCGTTATTGAGCTATTGGGTCGGCCGCAGCTTGATCGACCGCAACGCGCAGCGCTATGCGCGGGAAGCCGATCTGCGCTTTTCGCTGGTGCGCGTCAACGAACACATAGACGCCATCACCCTGAGTGCCGGCGAAGCGGACGAAGAGCGACGCATCGACGTCGATCTCGCGGCGACGCTGACCGCCACCGGCCGGCTGGTCGCAGGTCTCACCAATCTCGCCTGGATCACCTCCGGTTACGGCTGGTTCACGCTCGTCGCCCCCATATTGGTCGCGGCGCCTCTGTATTTCGCCGGAAATATTTCTTTCGGCGGCCTCATGCTGGCCGCGGGCGCCTTCAACCAGGTGCAATCCTCGCTGCGTTGGTTCGTGGATAATTTCAGCACCATCGCCGATTGGCGCGCGACCCTGCTGCGCGTGGCGAGTTTCCGCCGCGCCGTCATCGACACCGATGTACTGCACGACGTCGAAAGCCGCATCGCCTTCGTCACCGGCGAACCCGGCAAGATCAGTATCGATGATCTGGAGATTGCCTCGCCCGCGGGCGCCACCATGCTCGAAGAGAAGAAGATCGAGATCAGCGCTGGAGAAAGGGTTTTGATCGTCGGCGAATCCGGGACCGGAAAGACTCTGTTGTTTCGCGCCCTGGCGGGGTTGTGGCCGTGGGGAGCCGGGCGAATCGCCTGCCCAAGCGGCGAGGCGCTGCTCTATATGCCGCGCACCCCCTATCTTCCTCCGGGCACGCTGCGCGAGGTTCTAGCCTACCCATTGGCCACGGAGACATACCGGCCGGCCGACTACGAGAATGCGCTGGTCCGGCTCAAGCTGCAGCGGCTGGTGCCCATGCTGGATGTATCGCAGCGCTGGGATCACGAGTTGAGCGACGATGAACAGCAGACTCTCGCATTCGCGCGCGTGGTACTGCACACGCCGCCGTGGGTGCTCATCGATGAAGCGCTCGATTCCCTGGATGATGACGCTCGGCGAAGCATTCTCGATCTCTTCGTCAAGGATTTGCCGCACACCGGCGTCATCCACATCGGCCGCGCCGACGCCCACGATCACGTGTTCTCGCGCGTTCTACACCTGGTCAAGGACCCGACACTACGTCGACTGGGAGCGGCCGCCGCGCCACTCGCAGTGTGAGGCAGGAATTATGCGTCGGGCCTTATCGCCTCGCCTCAGGCGGATCGAGGGGTCTTGGCAAGTTGCATTATGTAAGGTGCTTCGTGCCGGTAGAGGTCACCGCCGCCCTGCCCGCAACCCAGGTCGAGAAGCGCGCTGCGCTGCTCCTCATCATCGACGCCGGTGGCGATGGCAGTCAGCCCTAAGGCCGTTGCCGCGCTAATCCCGGCGCGACACACCTTCAGCGCTACTTCGTCACTGCGTAAAGGCGTCACCCAGGCGCGGTCGAGCTGCAGTCCCCAGATAGGCGCCCGCGCCAAGCGGTCTATCGAGGCCATGCCGCGCCCTACTTCGTCGATGACCAGCCTCACGCCGAGATCTGTTAGGGACTTAGACACCGCAGGGTCCAACACAATGAAAGTGCGCTCCGATATCCGCAGTTCCAGGCGGCTTGCAGGTACCGCACCATCTTCCAGAAGGCGCGCAATGTCACTCACAAAATCATCGTGCAGAACGTGATGCCGCAGAGCGCCGAACGATATACGCACATCCGCATCGATATGCTGCGACACCGTGGTGAAATCCTCGCGCACGCTCTGCAGAACGCTGCGCGACAGAGGCGTGGCAAGGCCCGTCGTTTCCGCCACGCCCAAGAACTCGAGGGGATGCACCTCGCCGCGCAGCGGATGTATCCATCTAAGGTAGCTCACCCAGGCGACAAGGCGGCCGGTTGCAAGGTCGTGCCGGCCCACGTAACGCAAGCGGATGTCCCGGTTGGAAATGGCTTCGCGCAATTCCCGGGCAATGTCCAGCCGCGCGAGCGATTTCAATCTCAACGCGTTGGTAAAAAAATGAGGATGGGTCGATCCGGAGCGCCGCGCTTCGGTTGCGGCGGCACGCGCGTGCTCGATCAAACTCTTGGGCGATGTCGCGTCCTGCCCGAGTACGGCCACACCTGCGTAGGGCGTGAGGTGAAAGGCGGCGTCGCCGACGCTAATCGATTCACGCAGACTGGAGCAAAGGCATGCGAGGCAGTCCTCGATGGCATCGCGGTCCGCGGTCTCCATGACCAGCGCCAGGAGATTTTCACTCAACTGTCCTAGGTACCAGGAGAATTTTTCACCCGACGCGCGCGAGGACTCGAGCGGAAGCCGCAGAATCGCCGCGCTCAGCACCAGCTCGGCAACCTTGCCGTCGATGACCCGCGCGATGTCGGCTACCCCGTCCACATCAATGACGGCGACCGCGGCCGGTTTTTCGCTTATCGCCGCCAGCGACAGTGTCTTCTTGAAGCGGCGCAAGAAACCTCGTCGATCGAGCTGTGGCCGCTGAAACTCGCCCGTCGAACTCGGCAAATCGTCCGGCGCCCCGCTCGGCAGCGCCGCGCGAATGACGCAAATCACGCGATCAGGTCCCTGTGGGCTCACGCGCGCCTCATAGCCCAGGTCGGCGTTCTTGAACGGGATCTCAATCGTCGCACGCTGAGCGATTGCGCGGCGCGCGAGCTGCGTGATGACACCGGCCAGCGACTCGGGCCAGACCGATTCTAGGCGCCTGCCGACGGCATCCGCCGGCGGGCTGATCGCGGCAACGGCGCGGCCACCTATGTGACTCAGAATGACGCCGTCGCGTCGCAGCAGCATGACGAGGTCGGGCAGCGCATCGATCAAAGGCAGTTCTTGCACTAGTTCCCGCACGGCCGCCCAATGTACACATTAACTCGCAACGGAATCGTCGACGCAGGTCCGGCTTAAGGCGGCGCCGGGAAAAGAGAGGTGGCAGGCGGACCGTCAAGTGATTATAATGATATGATCAATTACCAGCCGAAGGAAGAACTGTAATGCGGACTCAACTGGGGGCAAATCGGCTTAAGGTTGCCGGCGTCGTAGCGGTCCTGTGGATTTTGGCCGGTACCCAGGCTGTGCATGCCCAACAAGCGGCGGTAACCGCAGGGCAGTCGGGAGTCCTCGAGGACATTATCGTCACGGCCGAAAAGCGCAGCGAGAGGCTGCAAAATGTTCCTTTAAGCGTCGTCGCCTTTACCTCGGAAACGTTGGCTGAAACCGGCGTCCAAGACTTCTCCTCGCTGGCGGCGCGCATCCCCGGAGTGACCCTAAACTCCGCGGGACCGGGTCAGAGCAGTTTCTCGATCCGCGGTATCGCCTCCGTGGGCGGCAACGCGCCTACCACCGGCACGTACATCGACGATACGCCCATCCTGCCCTCCGGCGGCGACGGCGCTACCGCGGGCATAGACCCGGATCTTTTCGACTTATCTCGCATCGAGATTCTGCGCGGGCCGCAGGGCACTCTGTATGGAGCAAGCTCCATGGGCGGCACGGTGCGCCTGATCACGAATCAGCCGAACCTGACCAAGCAGCAGGGCGCGGTCAAGATCGAGGGCTCTTACACGGAACATGGCGGCGGCAACGCTCGGCTGGATGCCATGTACAACATGCCATTAATCGAGGATCGGGTGGCGTTGCGCATCGTGGGCACTTACAAGGACTTCAGTGGCTTTATCGATCGCTACGTCGGTGTCTGGGCGCCCAGCCCCGGTGCGCAACTTCCCTACCCCGTTGCGCCGGCCGGCCCCAGTTCCATCGTCCGCAACGTCAACTCGGAAAAGCTGTACAGCTTGCGGACCATGCTGAAAGTCGCAGTCACGGATGCCTTTTCGATCACCCCATCGGTCTGGCTGCAGGATCTGCAGATGGGCGGCTTGCCGAATTACGACATCCCCGCCGGTAATTCGAGCGGTCCCCTGATCCAGGCCCGACCTTTCAATGTGTCGGAGGCCTATTCGGATCGCTTCGTACTCAGCAACCTCACCATGAACTACGATCTCGGTTGGGGCAGCGTGCTTTCCACCACCTCCTACATGCGCCGCCAGGAAACAAACCCGGACGATGAAACCGAGGCGCTCGAGAACACCATTCCGCAGGGCCAATTCGTGCCGAATGTGTACGCACCCATCGTCACCACGCGAGAGCTGACCGAGGAACTACGCGTTGCGTTCAATCCCGAGGGCTGGGCCTTGAGCGGGGTGACCGGGGCCTTTTTCAACAACGCCAATCGCCACTACTATGTGAACTACCTGACCCCGAATTATGCGGCGCTGTTCAGCAATTCACCCAGCTCTGCGCCCTACCTGCCGCTGAGCGACGTCAACTATTCCCAACACGGCGACTATTCTCCCAAGCAGTCGGCCGTGTTCGCCGAGCTTAACTATGCGATCACCAGCCAATGGAAGGCGACCGCCGGTCTGCGCTGGTACGACATGCAGTACACCGCGGTCCGCTACGAAGATGGCTGGAGCAACGGTGGTCCGACGCTATCGGAAGGCTCGGCGAAGAACACTGGCTTCAACCCCAAGGCCGAGATCTCCTATCAGGCCACCCAAGAACAATTGTACTACCTGCTCGCTTCGAAGGGCGTGCGGCCGGGCGGCGTGAACACCAGCAATCTCTCTAAAAAAGGCTGTGGCCAGGATTACGGCCCGTATGGACCAGACAGCTTGTGGAACTACGAGGGCGGAGCCAAGACGCGCTGGCTGGACGGCGCTCTCACGGTGAATGCGGCGGCGTACTACATCAAGTGGAACGGCGTGCAGCAGGGCAAAACCCTATCATGTTCCTATCAAATCACCGAGAACGCAGGGGCAGCCACCGTCCATGGCGGTGAAGTTGAAATCCAGGGCAATATCGGCGCCCACATTCAGCTCGGCGGCGGCGTGGGCTATGCCAAGGCGGTACTCGCCGCGGATGCGCCTTCGCTGGGCGGCGTAAAGGGCCAGCAATTGGAGAACGTGCCGCAATGGAACGCCAATGCCAACGCCAAATACTTGTTCACTCTCTTTTCTGGCGCGGACGGTTTCGTGCGCGCCGACGCACAATTTGTCGGGGTGTCCTATCCAGACTTTCAGCGCACCGATCCGGCGACCTTCCAGCGGGCATACGCTTTGCTCGATCTACGCTCAGGCATCACCCGCGGCGCCTGGGAAGCGAATCTATTCGTGAGCAATGTATTCGACAAGCAAGCGGCGCTTTCGCACTACCTTTCCGACAACTACTCCGCGACCACTCGTACGCGCATGTTCACCAACCAGCCGCGCACCGCGGGGCTGTCGCTGCAGTGCAAGTTCTAAACCCAGCGGCGCGCGAACCGACTATCCTTTTCACCATTCTCTGCGGGGCGCTTGCAGTGGGCGCGCGCCGATACAAAGTATATATTGACGCGTGTCCCCACCTGGATTGAAGGATTGAGCGATCAGTAGCAGGAACTGTCGACTACAGAATGGGTCGGAACTTCCTGTGGCGTGGAAATACCCTACTCTTTTCGCATTCCTACTGGTTGCCATCACGTTCGCCGGCGTGTCAAACGCCGGAGCGGGGAGCAAGACTGAGGTTCTCCCGCATGGTCTTGCCGTCCGATCGGCGCCGACGCCCTATTTGCGAATGCCGCACTTGGCGGGTGGCAAAATCCCGCCGCTGCTTTCGCAAACCGGCGCCTTCAGCGTTACGCGCGACCTGGTGCCGGACAAAGGCCTGATTCCATACGACATCGTCGTAGCTTTTTGGTCCGATGGAGCCGTCAAATCCCGGTGGGTGGCGGTACCGAACGAGAAGATAAAATATTCACCCACCGGCGATTGGACCTTTCCGCGGGGCACGGTTTTCGTCAAGACCTTCGAGCTGTCGACCGACGCCGCCGACCCCCGCATTAAGCGGCGGCTTGAGACGCGTCTGCTGGTGTGCGACAGCGGCGGTGGCGTGTACGGCGCCGTCTATAAATGGCGGCCGGACAACAGCGATGCGGATTTACTGGAGTCGAGCCGAACCGAAGAGATTCCGATAAAAGCGGCGACTGGAGAAGTCCAGAGACAGACATGGTACTACCCGAGCCGTGCGGATTGCCTGACTTGTCATAACGCCAAGACCACGGGAGTGCTCGGCGTGAAAGCGCGACAGATGAATCGTGCATTTACCTACCCATCGGGGGTGACGGACAATGAGCTGAGGGCGTGGAATCACCTCGGTATGTTTACACCAACAGTGAACGACGCTGATCTCGCGAGGCTACCGACACTCGCGGCCGCCGACGACGTGACGCGAAGCATACAAGATAGGGCCCGATCGTACCTGGATGTGAATTGCTCGCAGTGTCATCGGCCGGGCGGTACGGTTGCATACTTTGACGCCCGTTACGACACGCCAATCGAGAAGCAGGACATCATCGAGGGGCCGGTATTGATCGACCAGGGGATCGATAGGCCGCGGGTGATTTCGCCGCACGATGTGTGGCGCTCCATCGCATTCATGCGGGTGAATACCCTCGATGACATCAAGATGCCGCCGATCGCACGTGAAACAATCGATCAAAATGGCGTATCGCTGCTGCGGGATTGGATTTTAACTTTACCTGGCCGGCAGGTTTTGGACCCACCCGCCATGTCGCCGCAAGGTGGCACGTTTGACGGGCCGATCAAGATCTCATTGGCCGAGCGCGAACTCGGCGCCGACATTCGCTACACCCTGGATGGGAGCGTGCCGGGACCCACGGACATGCGCTACGAGAAGCCGATCGAACTCACGAATCCCGCGGTGGTTCGAGCGAAAGCCTTCAAGGACGGCTTCACCCGAAGCATCACTTCGCAGGAAGTATTTATCATCGGCAAGTGATGCGCCACCCTGTCAATTGGTATTCGGCACAATGGCCACGGCCCAGGGGCTCAAGCCCACCTTGACCCGCGCAATTTCCTGACCGGCCTCCAGATCAACGACGGACACGTCGTTGGAAGGTCCATTGGCGGTGTAGAGGAACTTTCCGTCGGGCGAAAGCGCTATGCCCCAAGGTCGCACCCCTACCTTGATCGTATTCAGTAGTTCATATGTATGGCTATCCAGCACGGAAACCGTTCCGGCGCGTCCATTGCTGACATATATTTTCCGGCCGTCCGGTGCCACCTTTACGCTCATAGGCCGCGAACCAGTGGGCAAGGCAACGACCTTCAGCACTTTGAGACTCGTCGTATCAATGACATTCAACTCACCGGTCGATTCCGAGGGAATAAATCCCATACCGCCCCCCGGCAGGAAATCCATGCTGCGCGGGCGCACGTTCACCTTGAAATGCCCAACCACCGTGTAGCCGCCGGTCTCGATGACGTACACATCACCGCCCGCTTCGCAGGTCACATAGAAGCGCTTTCCATCGGGCTCCGTGGCCACCCCCTCGGGTTCCTGTCCCACCGGAACAATATGTTCCACCTTCCCCGTAGCGATGTTGATTACGCTGGCAGCCTTGAAGTCCTCGTTGGAGACGTAGAGCCGGCTGCCGTCCTTGCTCAGAGAGAATTCTTCCGGGTCCGAGCCTGCGGATATTTTGCCTGTAAGCTTGCGAGTCCCGACATCCAAGACGCCGATAGCGTCGGCCGATTTATCCGCCTTGACGGCATCGTCATCGTCGTCATTGGACTTCTGGAAGATAGGATTGCCCTTGGCATCCAGCCGCGGCGGCGCCGCGAGGGGCGTACCGCTCAAGGCCACATACACCGTTTTGCCCTCCGGCCCCGCATGTATGCCGCGTGGACGCTTGCCGACCGGAATCGTGCCGATTACTTGATTGTCGCTGCCGTTGATGACCGTGACATCGCCCGACCTCTCGTTGGATACATAGACCTGGTAGTTCTGGGCGGCTTGGCCGGTCGGAGCGGCCAGGGCCATGAGCACGCAAGCCAGCGCTTGAACGCCGCGTAACCCAGCGATGTGTTTACTCTCAGACATCGGCACCCTCCTCCTCGAGGCTAAACCCCTGGGTTGAGTATAGCGCGCCCGCTACAACGGGGCCTCGAAAGAAGCCGCAGGCAAGCCCGTGCAACCGACCGAGCCCGCCCAGGTACTACGGCGCTGTGCTGCAACGGATCCCGCCGCCGGTGCAAAGATCTAAGTCAGAGGAAAGCTGTTTGGGCGCAAATCCGGCTCTTGCTCACCGGCATGCAGCAAGCCATTGTCCATCGCAAAACGAGTCACGGCCGCTGCATTGCGCAGACCCAGCTTGTGCATCATGTTGAATCGATGTTTTTCGACGGTCTTGACGCTTCGTCCCAGATTCTCGGCAATTCTCCTGCTGGAATGCCCCAAGGCGACGCCGACGAGCACTTGGAGTTCGCGTGCCGTCATCGCCGCGATTCGAGGCGCCGTGGGTTGCCCGAGTGCACGGCGTCGATTCTGCATGTTGCTGATTGCCGCGATCGAGCGCTCATATTCGGACGTTTCGGAGCGAATTGCGCGAAGCAGAACCTCGACCGAGGAGTCCTTGACTATATACGCGTACGCACCGGCGGCAATGGCTGCCCGCTCACATACCCGACTGCTCTGACCGGTGAGCATGACCACATGTACGCCGGCACATTCTCGCAACATCTGACCGATGGAATCGATGCCACTGCCATCAGCAACGGACACATCGGTGATCACGACATCGGGTTGCAAGCGCAGCGACAATGTGACCGCGTCGTGAATGTTGCTCGCTTCCCCGATTACTTCCAAATCGGGCTCGGCCTCCAGAATTGCTCTCAGCCCCTGACGAAGAATCGTGTGATCATCGGCAATGATCACGCGCAGACGCGAGGGTCGGTGCGGAAGCCGCCTTGCGTGATCTTTGTATATGCGCGGCATTACAACAACTTCAACAATTCGTCGACCGACGAGTGTGACATCGTCCAGCCCTCATTATAATTATCTCGATACTAGTCGTCTTCGCCGATGTCTTTCCGTTTTGTTGCACCTGCATTCTTGAAGTCCTCGGGATGCAGTCGATAGCGAGCCAGCAGCTTGTAGAAATCAGTGCGGCTTCGCTTGGCAAGGCGCGCCGCCTGAGACACGTTGCCCGCCGTAAGTTGCAGGTTCTGGGTCAGGTATTCGCGCGAAAATTTTTCTCGTGCCTCATCGTAGGTGGGAATTTTCGCCGCGCCTTCACCCAAAGACTGCTGCACGAATTCCTTGGAGATGACCTCGCCATGCGACAGCGCGACGTTTTGTTGCACGAGCTCGAAGAGCTGGCGCACGTTTCCCGGCCAATCCGTGGTAACCAGCAATTCAATGGCCTTCGGGGAATATATTTTCTTTTGACCGCTGGGTTCCGTGGCTTGCTCCAGAAAATGCGATATCAGCAAGGGAATGTCCTCACGGCGGCGACCCAGGGGAGGAATCTCAATTGGTAGAATGTTGATTTGGTAGTATAGCTGGCTCAGAAACGCGCCAGTTTCCATCAGCGGCTTGAGGTCACGAGAGGCTGTACTGATCAAACGCGCGCCAGGTCGCGCCGCTGCGGATATCCTTCCCGCAGGAATAGGGGCTTTGGCCAGCAGTTTGGCGAGGGCCACCTGCAGATGTATGGGCAAATCGCCGATTTCATCGAGCAATAAGGTTCCGCCATGCGCCCGCCGCAAGGCCCCGTCCGCGCTCCCGTTAGCCTCGGTGGATTCGGCGGGCTCGCTACCGAAGAGCTCAAATTCCAACTCGTGGTAGGCCGTGTTTCCACACGAGACTACGACAAAGGGCTGTTTGCGACGCGCACTTGCCGCATGGATGGCGCGCGCAAGCAACTCTTTGCCGGTGCCGTTTTCACCCGTCAACAAGACGGGTACATCGGTGCCCGCAGCCCGATTGGCGGTTCCCAGCCTGTCATCCATTAGTTTGCTACGTGAGACGATATTCGCCCGCCAGTCACCCTTGCTCTGACCAAAGGTTGAGTCCGCGGTCGCCCGTTGCACCTGCCCAAGTAACTCTTCCTTACCAACCGGTTTGACCAGGTAACCGAACGCACCGCACTGGGTGGCTTGCACGGCTTCGGAGATGGTGCCGTGCCCGGTCAGAATAATCACCGGCAACTGCGGCCATCGGCTTTTCAGCTCCTTCAGGAACGTCAATCCGTCCGCGTCCTGCAATCGCAAATCCGTAACCACGAGATTGGGACGAGACACTACGCAGGCATCCAATGCGGCACGCGCGTCGGCGAGTGAATCAACCGAATAATCGGCAGCGCCCAGCCGGGCCATCAGAAGGCGGCGCGACGCCGGGTCAGGGTCCACAACCAGAATTTTGGCTTGTCGGACCGTTGACGATTCATCCCTTCCTCGGCGCTTGGATTCCTCTGGCTTGCGCGTAATGCCAAACCCGAGCGAGGCCGTCGGCGTGGGCGAATTAGGCTTCATCTGAGTTCCTCCAATGAGGTTGCGCGGACTTCACCGCGTGCCTACGCAATCAAACTCTCAGTTTACACCCGAGCGTAGAATTGTCCGGCAGATCTGCACATCGGCGCCGAGGCATGTCATGATACCAGCAGAAAACATGGCGGCATATGCCGCTACGACCTTGCGGCGTATCCGCGCGCTTCGATCAGCGCACACGCCCTGCGGCGGCGACCGCTACCTCCGGCACGATCAGCTGGGCGGGAATCCGGCGATCGGAGCGGCGCGCAGCCACATAGTAAATAAGGCTGGGCACGGTGAGGCCGAGGATCCAAGAGATGTCGGCACCGCCGAGGGCTGCGACGCACGGACCGGTGTATAGGCCGGTCGCGAGAAAGGGGATCTGCACGAGGACACCGATGAGATAAACCACGATCCCCCTCATGTTCCATCGCCCATAACGCCCGTTCGGATCGGTGAGCGCAGGTACGTCGTAACGCGATCGCGTAAAGCAGTAGTAGTCGACCAGATTGATCGCACTCCAGGGCGTGAATACCGCGAGCAACAAGAGAATGAAGGCCTCGAAGCTCTTCAGGAAGGAATCCTTCCCGGCCAAGGCCAGCCCACAGGCCAGTCCCACCGCCGCGACGATGTAGACCACACGGTTCCTGCGCGAGAGGCGCACCGTGCCCCGAAAGCCGCTGACCAGGGTTGCCATCGACATGAAGCTTCCGTACGAATTGAGCGAGGTCACCATGATCTTGCCAAAGGCGATGCAGAAAAAGAGCAAAGCAGCCACGGCACCGGTCGAGCCGAGGTGGACGATGTAGGCGACCTCATGGTGCTCGAACTCAGCACCGGCGAGCGCAGCTGCCAGCACACCGAAGGTCATGGCGACCTGCGCCCCGATGATCGAACCGAGCCCGACGGCGGCGAACACGCTACCGGCGTGGATTGTACGCGGCAGATAGCGCGAGTAGTCGGCAACGTAGGGCCCGAACGCGATCTGCCAGGATGCCGAGAGCGACATGGCGAGCAGGAAATGATTCAGCGAGAAGTGCCGTATCCTCAACAGGGCAGCGACGTCGTGCTGAGCCAGCAGCCTATAAAACATGTAGGCGAAGGCGGCGATCCCCACCGCAGTCGATATGCGTCCGAGCCAATGGATTACCCTATAGCCGAACATCGTCACGACGATGATCAACGCCGCGAAGACGACGATTCCCCACGATAAGTCGACGCGTAATAGTTGCGCGAGCGCCTGACCGGCAAGAATCGAGCCGCTCGCGGAGAATCCGATGTACATCAAACAGACCGCGACGATCGGTATCGCGGCGCCATAGACGCCGAATTGCACCCGCGAGGAGATCATCTGCGGCAGCCCGAGTTGCGGACCCTGCGCGCCGTGCAGGGCCATCACCCCTCCTCCGATCAACTGGCCCGCGAGCAGACCCACCAGGGACCAGAAGACATCGCCTCCCAGAACGACGGCAAGCGCACCGGTCACGATCGCCGTGATCTGCATGTTTGCACTCAACCACAAGGTGAATTGGCTCGCGAGTCCGCCGTGACGCTCAGCGTCGGGGATGTAGTCGATCGATCGGGTTTCAATCATTGCAGGTGGCATGGGCAAACGTCGTGACGCATTGAAGGGAATCCTCGGTTCTATGTTTTCCAAGACCTGGTTCTACCCCGCCTGCCGAACCGAGCATAGCCAGACTCGGCTGCTCTTACCGCGTCAAGGCTCTGAGGTTCTTTGGACGAGCCCATAGAAGCTATGTGCCTTCCGGGTGGGAGTCAATACGGACCATAGCCGAATGAGCGCTCCAGGATACTTTTTTCGACAATTGCTGAACTGCTCGCACGTGGAGAGGAGCGGTACTGTGCCGATTACATCCGCATAGTCAGCGTTTGTAGTCGTCCGCCGCGACTTCTGTATTGGTGTTTGTAACCCAAGACGATTGTAGCAATGCCGTCACAGTGAGGCGCCATTCGCTCTTATCTCTCGGCGGATTGAACTGTCTATCTATATCTGCCGCGTGAAGAATTCTACTTGGATAGACTATTGCGCTATTGAACTTCAATTCATTCGTGAAAATAGCCTCAAACAGCAAACTATCTCCATTGACATACTCTTTCTTCGGAACCCCATGGATTCGCAAATCGTTATCGAGAGAGATATTATAATTATTGTGATTTTCCGCCGTTATTTCTTCATATCCGGTTTTTCGATGCCTATAGAACGTCGTCCCGGAAAACCTCGTATCGCACAAATAAATCACTGCTGCATACAAATTAGGGTCCGCTGAATCAAAGTGGGGGATAGCCTGGATTGGCAGCAGGTCCGTGCTCGCAGTGGTAACGACAGAGAAAAAACTTTCATCGTGATATATAGCCTGATTACCCTCCAACACGCCGTATCGGCGGAGGATCGGCGTGAGCCAGGCACGGAACGCGGTCGAGAAGCTCTTAGGAATGGGGGCCCGCATACCAGGGTAAAGATTGCTGGGGTCCTTGGAGTAGGATTGAGCGAAACCCAGGGCGGCAACGCCCTCGGGGTCGTGCAGGACGTTGTCGATCCTGCTCACGCGAATTCCCCGCCGCCCAACATGTACCAGCTTCACTTCCGCATCGTTGTTAAATGCGAATAGCGCCGCATCGCGTGATTCATCACTCATCAATAGCCCCAAGCACAATGTTAGGTCGGGTTACTATGCCACGCACGACTCAGGGCAATGCGCTGGTTCTTCAGCCGAATGAGATTGAATATGTGTCCACTGGCAATCAATACGCTATAAATTAGGTCAAGGCAGCCGGCCTTCCACAGCGTGGCGATTCGCTCTTCATCGAGCTGCCTGAATTTTTCCTCATCAAGACCGTATAGTCCTTCGATTTGCAGCGGTGTGCCATCATCAAGCACTATGTCGAGCACGATGGGAGCAAGCAGCTCCAACGCGAGCACGGTTGCAATAAAGCTCTCGGTCGTGTCTTTTCCTGCGACCAATTCGCCCAAAACGGACAGTATCTCCTTGAGATACGAAGAATCGCTCCCGTCGGGATTGACTAGCGTTTTCCCGCCCGAACCGTCTAAACACGGGCTGTCGAGGTCGATGCAGAGCACGTTTGTGGCGGGAGCATCCGGCGCATCGTTCGTTCCCACATAGAATGGCTGCCGCCGCACGTTCAACGGCACATAAGCGACGTCCATCTCAGTCCCTGACCAGAACAAATTCTCTTCGACGCCCAACCCGTTCAAGACATAAGGAGCGAAGCGCCCCGTTTCAGGATTTTTTGCAAAAACGATCGGGTAGTGGATCGCGGCTTTGCGAAATTCGCTCACGACGATCGGTACCAAGTGTTGACTAGCCGCAGATGCTTCAACCAGATCATCGCGGATCCGCAATCCAGCGTGTTCGCTGCGCGACAGTTCGACGAGACGCATTATTCACCTATCTTCGATATCGATTCCTAGATCTTCTGAAGCCCAAGCTGTTTGATCTTGTTGATCAAGTCGCGATTCTTTGGGAGTGTTTTCGTCCATTTCACTTTAAGCGCTTCGTTCTGTGCGAACGCCCGCTGGGCGCTGGCAATGTCGCGACCCAGCGGCGACACGTGTGTATCCATTCTAAAGCCCATGCCAAACAGCACATACTGATAGCTCGCGGCAGGAAACATCTCATTGTTGCTGGTGAAATCCTGGTCGCCCGGCGCCCTATAGCGCCAAAGCTCCATCTGCTCCTTCAGACTCTGCGGAATGCTATCGGGATGGCGATTGTCGATCCAGAATTTCGAATCCGTGCGTTTACTGAGAATATAGTGGAGCTTTAGAAAATCGATAATCCGATCCCAGCGATATTGAGTCGTTTCGTTGAAGCGCTTGGCAACAATATCCATCGTCTCGCGCGTTGCCGGCATCATGGTGCTGATCATATCGGCAGATAGTTCTATCAGCACCAGAGCGGACGCTTCGAGAGGCTCCAGAAACCCCCCCGCGAGGCCAACCGCAACGCAATTTCCCTTCCAAAATGTCTGACGATGCCCCGATACAATTTTTATCTCCCTGGGCTGCAAGTCGCGATGCGCTTCCCCGACATACGCGCGCAGTTCCGCAAGGGCGGCATCCGAGGTAGTATGGTTGCTCGAAAAGACGTAGCCTACTCCGCGCCGGCTTTGCAGCCCGATGTCCCAAATCCAGCCATGCTTCTGCGCGGTCGACACCGTATGCGGGATAATGGCGCTTTGTTCGTCGTCATAGGGCACCTGCATCGCCAGCGCGCGATCGATAAAAAGAACATCGCTGCAATCGACGAAGGGCACGCCCATCGTTTGCCCAAGCAATAACGACCGGAATCCAGAACAGTCGATAAAAAGGTCGCCGCGAAGCCGGCCAGACTTGCGGGTTTCCACGTAATCGATGTCCCCCGCGTCGTTTTTGACGACCTCGGTAACTTCATCGACGATGTGGCGTACGCCAAGCTTTTTGAGGCAATGATCGCGAATGAAGGGGGCGAAGCGGCCGGCGTCCAGATGATATGCGTAGTTTGCGACCCCGGCATATTCGGGCGAGGTGATCAATTTGGGTGCGAGGCCCAGTTCGCAAACCGCCTCCTGAAAGCATACTGCATCGGAGAACGAGCGGGCATCGCCACCGCCATCCGAGTACCTCGTCCAGAAGGGTGCGAGATCGAGGCTCGGAAAGCCCTGGGGCAGCACCAGCGGATGATAGTAGAAATCGGACTCTTCACCGGTAACCCACCGCGCGAACTTCGCACCCTGCTTGAACGAGGTATTGCACTCGCGGAAAAAGTCCGTTTCCGAAATGCCCATCTTCTTTAAAGTTGTACGCATCGTCGGCCAGGTGCCCTCGCCTACGCCGACGATGCCGATGGTCTCGCTCTCAACCAATGTAATTTGCAGGCCGCAGCCGGATTCGGAAGCGTGGCGTGCCGCAATGATGCCGGCCGTAAGCCATCCCGCCGTGCCGCCGCCGACTATGCAAATCGATCGAACCGGGTTCACCATGGTCTATTTTCCACAACGAAATAGTCGCCGGCTGCAATTCGGCGAACAAACATGCTCAACAATAGGAACATACCGCGCCAAGCCGCGGACGTCGATGGAATTTTCCGGACGCGCGGGTTACCGCGCGCCCGGAACGCTAGTCCTTAAGATCAGAACCCGCCGCGAACGCCGATCTTCCACCTGCGTCCGCTATCTTCCGCGGAGAGAAACTGGTTCTCGTAGTAAGCGTACTTCAAAAGATATTGGTTGGTTAGATTCGCGCCTTCCACGAAAATTCCAAAGTTCTTATTGATGTGGTAGGTGGCGCTCGCATCCAGCTGGTAGCGTGAACGCACCTGAGTCACCGCCTGACCGGCGCCGTTCAACGGCGGCGGCGACAGATACTGCAAGAAGTGATCGCGCCAGTTCAGAGCGGTACGGGCCTCGAATACCCCTTTGTCATAGAACAACACGGCGTTGGCCGAGTTGGATAGTCCAGTCAGCGCGAACTTGTTGGTCAGATTGGTAGGGTCCAGCTTCTTGTCGCTATGCGCCAGCGTACCGTTGAGCTGGGCCCCGAAGCCGGTGTCGCCGAATGCTTGCTGGAGCGCCGCTTCCAGGCCGGTCACCACCGAGCTTGGCCCGTTCGCAGGCGCAGTGATAGTGAACTGGGCCGGCAATCCGGTCGCTGGATCGAGCAGCGGGGTGCCGACCGAATTCTTCACCGTGCCGGTCGTTTGGTTCAGAACGATGAAGTTGCTGACGGTCTTGTAGAACGCACCGACCGAGGCGTAGTTTCCGTTGCCGTAGTAGTATTCGACGGAAAGATCGAGGTTATTGGATCGGAAAGGGCTCAGGTTGGCGGTGCCGCTCGATGCCGCGAAATTACCGGGTCGCAGCGTTACCAGTGTCGTGACCGGTGAAAGCTCCTCGAGAGTCGGACGCGTCATCGTTTGCGAAGCGGCAAACCGCCCAATCAGGTTGTCCGTCAAATCCCACTTGAACGACAGGTTGGGCAGAATATCCGTATAGGTGTTTGTGGCCGATACCGTGGCGGTGCCACCGGTCGTAACGCCATATTGTGTGGCATCAGTCAGCAGCTTGGTCAGTGCAATGAACGGGGTCGCCAGACCGCTGACCGTCGATTGCGTGTTCTCGGCACGCACCCCCACGACAGTGGAGAATGGACGATCGAGCAAGCTGCCGCCGAATACGGTTTCCAAATATCCGCCGAAGACCCGCTCCGTGACCAACGAATCGTTCCGCAGTGGTGGAGCAAACGTAAAGCCGGGCTTAGTTGCCCCTTGCTCTTGCGTGATCGCATTGAACAATGCCGGCCCATTGAAGGTGAGCCACTGGGCCGGTGTACGATTCGCGCCACTCACTCCCGACAGGAAGTTGCTGCCGGCGTCGAATAGGCCGATCGGTAAACTCGCTGGCGCGGCGATGGTGTAGCCGCAGGTCGCGCAGCCCGTCAGGCCATCATTCGAATAGAGTGCCGTGTCCTTTTGATCGTGAGAAAAGTAACCGCCCAAACGCAAATCGACCAATCCCTCCTTCGGATTGTCGCCCTTGATGTCCAAGTCGGCACGAAACTGATACACCTTGTCGTCGACGCCATAGCCGCGAAGAAGCATGACATGCTCGAAAAGGGGATGCGTGCCACCCACTACGCCGGCGTTGGTGCCACTCGTCGGCTGAATGAAACCGGTGACATAGGGCACGATCTCCCCATCCGATCGAAAGCGAACCGTCTGCCCGGGAAACCCGAGCAACGCGAGTTGGCTCTCCGCGCCACCGTTTGGATCTTCCTTGGCATGCGAGAAGCTGCCGTCCAAGTTGAGTGTAATGCGATCGGCGAGCTTCCAGTCTGCGTTGAGGCCGCCCGCGATGGTATCGGTCTTTTTGCTGTATGACTTGTCGTGGAAGTCGGACGCCTGGCCAACACCCTGCGTCATATCGATCACTGTTCCATGGGCGTCGGTAGTAACGTTGGTCAGGTTGGATGGCGTGAACCAATGACCGTACGAACGATCGTCGGACTTGTCGGTGAATCGCGAATACAGCGTGTCGGCGGTAATCGTCAGAGCGTCACTGGCCTTGTATTGCAGCACCAAGGTGCCCCCAATCCGCTCGCGATCCTCGAAATTCACATTCGGTCCGAAGTCTTGCGGAACGAATAAATTGCCGTTGGGATTTGACGGCGTAATCACCCCAGCCCCCCCGTTGATCGCAGCAGCCGGAACTGCGGGGTTGACGATCCAGCCGTCTGTTGCAACAGTATTTAGCCGGTCCTTGCGGTGCTGATAGCTGCCCGATGCCAAAAGACCCAAGTTTCCGTCGGCAAATCTGTCGCTGAGCAGAAATGAGCCGTCCGGCGAGGCCTTTTTGGAATTTTCCTCATAATTGGCATCGGCAGAACCTGCGAATTTGAATCCGGAATAGTCGAAGGGCCTCGCAGTCTTAATATTGATGGTCGAGCCCACCCCGCCGGACTGAAGGTGCGCCGTGGAGGATTTGTACACCTCGACGCCGGAAACCAGTTCCGACGCCAGCGTGTCAAACGAAAAGGCGCGCCCGCTGGCCTGGCTGGGATCGGTCGGCGTGGCAATCTGCCGCCCGTTGAGCAGGACAGTATTGAATTCCGGACCAAAACCGCGAACGGTGACGAACTCACCTTCACCGCCGGAGCGATCGATGGACACGCCGGTTATGCGCTGCAATGACTCGGCCAGATTGGCATCGGGCAGCTTACCGATATCTTGGGGCGCGATGGCATCGACAATCCCCAGAGAGTCACGCTTGATGGTCATGGAGTTGATTATTGACTGGCGCAGGCCCGTCACGGTTATCTCCTCGAGGCCGTTATTCGGCACGGCGGCCGGCTGCAGGTCAGAACCTGCTTGAGCGACCCGGATATATCCCGGATTTGCATCTTGCGCCGAGGAGGTTTTCGGAGGTGCACTGCTCGGAAACAGCCTATCGCCATCTGCCGCTTTAGTGCCGGGGGCTGCTCTTTCTCCAGAGGAAATGAAGCGAATGGTGGCGGTATTGTCGTTGCTGTATACCGCCTCCAATCCCGTGCCTCGCAACAATTGCTCCAGGGCGGCGTGCTTTTCCAGCTGCCCGGTCACCGCACTAGCCGTCGAATGGCTTACGGTATCGTATCGGTACAGAAGTTGCATCTTCGCCTGTGCGGCAAAGTTTTTGAGTGCATTGGGCAGCGGTTGTGCCGCAATGTCGAATCGCGCCGGATCGGCGCTCGCGCTACCAGGCGTGGCCAGAAGCAGCCCCGATGTGCATGTCAGCGCCCGCAATACCGCCAACCGAACCAAGCTGTTGCTCGTTTTCAATGAAACGCCCCCCGTGTATTGTTCTAAGGCTGCGACTCTTTAGAGAGCCGTCTGGTATTACGACCCGCGAGCGGCGAAAAACCCCCCTTCGATTTCTCGAAGTCGTCGAATCATTTAAGGAGCTACGGCCGCAGGCCGGCTCAGAGCTGATCTGAGCCCTACTTGGCGGGGCCTTCGATGTGAACATGCCCCTCGCCATCTCTGCGGATGGTCGTGCCAAATCCGTCATGCAACATCGTCAACAACGCCTCCACCCCGTCAGGGCCCGTCTTGAACGTACCTCCTACCGGCAGCCGGCGCAGCGCATCGTCGTCGAAATCGATCTGCAGGGTGGTGTATCGCATCAGCTCATTGACGACATCACCGAGCGGCTGATCCTGGAAATAGAGGCTGCTCTTTCTCCAGGCCAGCAGGCGGCTGAGCTGCACCGAATTGAGCTCGTGAATCACCTCGGCGCGGCCGTGTGCGTCGGCCTGCTCGCCGGCAGTCACGGCTGCAGCAGACTTGGTTATCGACGCATCCGATGGAGGGGACTCATTCGCCGTCGCGTTGACCACATTGACCGTGCCCTCGCTCACCGTTACTTCCACCCCGGTCGGCCTCATGTAGACGTTGAACGCCGTTCCGACCGCGCGGACCCAATAGTCGCCGGCGTGCACCCAAAAAGGCCGTTCCGTATCATGTGCTACTTTGAAATAGGCCTCGCCGCGTTCAAGACGAATGACGCGAGTGCGCCGACTGTAGTCGACCTGTACCCGACTGTTGGTATTGAGATCGAACGAGGAGCCGTCGGGCAATGCCACGGCGGCCTGCTCCCCGATCGCCGTTTGGAAGCGGCTCTCTTCCTTTTGTTTGTACAGGTTCCACGCGACGCCAACAACGAGTGCCCCGACACTGGCAGCCACCGCGATAGTCGTCCAGCGTCGGCGCGGCGCAGGCGGCACGGCGGCGGCGTTCATCACTTGGCCGAAATTGACAGCCCGAACGAGGGGACCGACGTTCAAGAGTTCCTGCCAGGTGGCGGAAAGCTCCGCGTATGCCTTAGCGTTGCGTGGATGAGCGCGCAGCCACACCTCAAGGCGAGTGCCATCGTCCACAGTCACGTCGTCGGCGTTCATGCGGGCAAGCCACGCGCTAGCCTCACGCTCCGTGTCATCGACCCTCGGCAACCTATGAACGTCACCCATGGTCCGGCCTCGTCGCGCTATAGCGTATTTTCAAATAGCTGTGCGTCTCGCGCAGACCGCGCGCGATGTGTTTCTCCACCGTCTTGACCGAGATTCCGAGTCGGTCCGCAACCTCTTTGTAGGAACACTCATGAAATACCCGCAGGGTAAAGGCCGCGCGGCATTGCCGGGGCAAACGATCGATCGCCTCCTGTATGAGCCGGCTCCGTTCGTCTCTGAGCAACTCTGACTCCAGCGACTCACACTGGAGTGTCACCCGGGAATTATCGAAATTCCCCAAAGTATCCCTCTCCACGACTCGTCGGTGGCGGTATTCGTTTGCGGCAAGATTGCGCGCGGTCGAAAAAAGAAAAGCTCTTAAGGTCGTCACTGACTCGCGTTCCCGGTAGGTCCGAAGAAATGCTTCCTGGACGATTTCTTTCGCCGTTTCGCTCGACCCAACGAAGCGTCGGATATATCGGTGCAACGCTTCGCGGCTCTCAGCGAAGAGCTTGGTGAATATCTCGGTACGGGAGTCAGATGTCGAGAGCATAAACCCTGTTATCCATCCGACCTAAGCTACCCTTATGAGGGCCCGCACGGCAACTCTCGAAACTCAAGTGGGGGATTTTGCCATCTTAGGTGTCATACGCAGCACTTTCGATAGACTCTCGCCCCCTTCTGCGGCGCAAGAGCCCCAGCGGCTCACTTCGGGTTAGCGCATATCACCATCAATGTAGTACCAACGCCCGTCCTCCCGGACAAACCGACTGGTCTCAATTAAACGCGCAGCCTGTCCGTGCAGCGAATACCGGGCGACGAAATCTACCTCTGCGCGGTCAAGCGCGGTCTTGCGGAAGGCCAGCACTTGCAATCCCAACCACTCGATGCCTGGTGGCATATCGATAAGCGCTGGACGCTTGCCCGCATACCAGGTCGCAAGAAGATAGGCGGAAGCCCCGACGACAAAGGCCGTATAGCGCGAACGCATCATGCGTTCCGCATCTGGCACCGCATGGCCCTCAAAGTACCCGGGGCAACGTCATTTCCTCGGTGCACCGTTTTCCTTGTCTTGATACTGACCGCATCGCTGCCGCGATGGACCACTGATGCGTGATGCGTTAACATCTGATGCATGAGAACCACGCTCGACATTGCCGATGACGTGCTGCAGGCCGCTAAGGAGCGGGCGCGGCGCGAAAAAAAGACCGTCGGAGAGATTATTTCCGATCTGGCCCGGCGTGCGCTGACGGCTTCTCCGGAACCGCTTTCCATAAATGAACCAGCGGCTGTCTATGGACTTCGGCCCTTCGCTCCACGCGGCGGCATCGTTACCAACGAGTTGATCGAAACGCTCCGCGATGACGATGCCTATTAATTTCACATCAAAGCAGCGCCCCGTGTTCCGGTTTGATGCTCGCGGCTCCATTGGTTACTCGCCCTCCAGGAGACGGAGCTAGTGCGAGCGTTGTTGGACGTCAACGTGCTAATCGCATTACTCGATTCCGACCACGCGTCGCACGGGGCCGCAATGAGTTGGTTCGCCGAGCATGCGCGAGAGGGGTGGGCGTCCTGTCCGATCACTGAAAACGGGTGTATCCGTATCATGTCGAACGCGCGCTATCCGAACGCATTGCCTGTACAGGCCGTGATGAAACGTCTTGCAGACGCCTGCAGCGAAGATGTCCACGAATTCTGGTCAGCCCAAATCAGCCTGTTGAATCCAGATACTTTTGACTCAACCCGAATCCACGGGCCCCGGCAACTTACCGACATTTACTTGCTGGCTCTTGCCGTTTCGCACGAAGGAAGATTGGTCACCTTCGATGACAAGATTCCACTGGCGGCCGTGCGGAGGGCGAACACGAAAAATCTCATTGTGCTTTAGCCTAACGCGGGTTGAGGTCCCGTGAGCACTACACGCTAACTGAGCGCCCGAAAGGCTAATGATCTTTGCCACATTGATGACACAAAAAGGGGAAATCGAAACAATCCCGCCGCTTCAATCAGGGGGTTGAAAAGCCAATAAACAGTCTGGCGCAACTAATGTCTAGGTACGTTCACCAGACAGTCGTCAGCAGCGTTGACAAGAACTTAACGCAGGTGTAAATCTCGACGACTCCGGTCAGTCGACCGCGATTGACTTCCGAGCACAAAGCGAGGAACGGTTGAATTTGAAACTCTTCGCCGAGTCCTGCACGTTCTCAATCCAGCAATCAAAAAAACTTATGGGGGAGGCCACTTATGAACCGCATTTTGGTCATTGCTGCAACTCTGCTTGCCGCGGTCTCCGCTACGGCCCAGAACTCAGTTTCTGTTGCCTCCGCCCCATCGCATTTCAACGAGGCCACCGTGGCCGAGCTCCAGGCGAGGATGGTGGCCGGCACTCTCACTTCGGAGCGCCTTACCAAGTATTACATCGCCCGCATCTTTGCACTGGATCAGCGCGGTCCGGGGGTCAACTCGGTGATCGAACTTAACCCGGACGCCATCAAGATTGCGGAACAAATGGATGACCTGCGCCAGCATGGAGTCGTGCTCGGGCCACTGCACGGCATCCCGGTGCTTATCAAGGACAATATCGATACAGGTGATCGAATGCAGACCAGCGCGGGATCCTTCGCGCTCGTCGGCAGGCCTGCACCGTCCGATTCCACCGTAGTAGCAAAACTGCGCGCCGGCGGAGCCGTGATAATCGGCAAGACCAATCTGTCCGAGTGGGCCAACTTCCGCTCCTTCGAATCGATCAGTGGCTGGTCCGGGCGTGGTGGGCAGACGAATAACCCCTACGGTATAAATCGCAACCCGTGCGGCTCGAGTTCCGGCTCGGGCGCGGCCGTATCCGCAAATTTTGCCGCAGTGACGTTCGGTAGCGAGACCGACGGTAGTATCGTCTGTCCGTCCAATGCCAACGGCGTGGTCGGAATCAAGCCCACAGTCGGTCTGACCAGCCGCGCCGGCGTCGTGCCGATATCGCATACCCAAGACACGGTCGGCCCGATCGGGCGTACGGTCGCCGACGCGGCCGCGGCGCTCAGCGTGATCCAGAGCCGAACGTTTGATGGCCGCGACCCGGCGACCGGCGGCGTACCGCTGGGTTGGAAAGGCCGTACACGGCCGGCGAACATCCCCACCGACTACACGCACTTTTTGAACCCTAGAGGTCTCAAGGGGGCCCGCCTTGGAGTAACGCGCGTAGGCTTAGGCGGGTTCGACCCGTTGGTTCCGACGCCACCCAATGTACTCGATGCGTTCGAGGAAGCGGTGGAGGCGTTGACTGCCGCAGGGGCGACCGTCATCGATCTCGACGCAGCGGGCTTTAAATTCCCCTCCGCGACCGGCGAGTCCCTGGTGTTGGACTTCGAATTCCGCAACGATGTGAAAGCATACTTCGCCACTCGAGTCGGCGTGCCGATGGCAGGCGGTACGCTGGAGAGCGCAATCGATTTCAACAACGCGCACGCGGATGAAGAGATGCCATTCTTCAACCAGGACGTCTTTGAACAGGCACAGTCGCTCGCCCCAGGACCCAATGACCCGCAGCCGGTCTTCAGTGGAATGACCTACAACCAAGCGCTTGAGATCGACCGGCTCTCAGGTGTGAATGGCATCGACGCCGCACTCAGCAAGTTCGATCTCGACGCAGTGGTTTCAGCGACCGACAACCCGGCCTGGGCCACCGACCTGCTTTACGGTGACCACTTCATCTTCGGCACCTCCAGCCTCGCGGCACCCGAAGGGTATCCGATCGTGCAAGTTCCGGCCGGCATCGTGTTCGGCGTGCCACTCGGAATCAGCTTCTTCGGTACGGCATTCAGCGAGCCGACTCTGATCAAGTTGGCCTCGGGATTCGAGGCAGCGACCAAAATCCGAGCGAAGAACCTGCCGACGTTCGCGCCAACGGTACCTTCCAGCGATATCCAAGGCACGACCCTGCGGAAACCGAACCGCAAGGCGATTCCCACTCCTGTCATGCCTGGTGCCGATAAAAAGATGCCGCGCCATACTTAGATAAGTTCGGTCGATGTCGCATTTGGCGATCCCGTACTGGGAGACCCCGAAACTGTGGCCGGCGACGATGTGCTCGGGTTTGCGGGTATTGCGCACCGTCGTGCGGTTATTTCCAATTAAAACCCTTTCTCTGCGGTGCTGGAGGGTCGCGGCAGCCGAGTTCCAATTTTGATCGGCACCACGCTGCAGGAGATGCGGTACTTCTCAACCGCGGAAGACCTCGGCATCGAAAACAAGCCGCGCAAACTTCTTCTGACCCAGCTCGCCGCGGTTGTCGGCGCCCCCCGCGCCCCCGAGGTCCTCGACTTGTATGAGCGCTTATATCCAAATTGGGGAGATACCGTAGTGCAGATCGCCTCCGATGCGCTGGAGCGGTTACCGTCGATCCGGCTGGCCGAAAGCGTTGCAACCTATCAGCCGGTCTACATGTATCTCTTCAGCTGCATATCGAATTCCACATACAAGAATTTCGGTTCAGCGCATGCGATGGAGCTGCCTTTCGTCTTCGGCACCGTGAACCTTCCTGAAACTATAGTGTTCACTGGACGAGATCCGCGACGGCATGAACTGGCGGACCGGATCATGGATTCCTGGGCAGCCTTTGCCCGCAACGGCAATCCGACGACGAAGGAAGGCCCCAGCTGGCCCGCGTACGATTCCGTTCAGCGCACGACCATGGAGCTAGGAGCGCAGATCCGCACCGTCGATGATCCCCTCTCGGAACAGCGGAAGATTTGGGGTGGTGCGTCGACGCTTGTGGACCCAGCGTGGGAGTTGTTGACGGTAAACTAGGCTTCAAGGTCCGACCTTGATTGACCCCGGCTTCTATCGTCTACTTCTGGAAAGATGCTGGAGCGTCAGCTCAACCGAAGGAGAATTCCGCCACCAGCGAATTCGGTTCTTGTAGAATTGGAACCGGCAAGTGAGGTTAGTGGCTCAAGTATATTGCGGAGACAACTGTGCTCGCATTGATTGTCCATTTCCATTCTCCGCATGGCTTTCCCGACGTAAGGACATTCTTGCGGCTGCATCGTTCGGTATGCATCGTCACGCTGATGTCATGGCTCGCAAGTTGCGCAAGCACTCCGTCGCCCGTGCTGCCGTCGGTGAGGCCGGACCAAGCACGGGCCATGATCGGTGCCGCCCTGCCCCGCTCGGTGCATGATCGCGCAGGGTGGACTGACGACATATACGCCGCATTTGCACTGCAGTCGATCGACCCCAGTCCAGAAAATATTTGCGCGGCAGCGGCAGTCATCGAACAAGAGTCGAGTTTCCACGTCGATCCTGTGGTCCCGGGGCTTGCGGCCATCGCGTGGCGCGAAATCGATTTGCGGGCAGCGCACGCAGGGGTTCCGCGGCTCATTGTGCACGGCGCGCTGCAGTTACGCTCACCCTCCGGCATAACCTACACCGAACGCATCGACGCTGCCAAGACCGAGAAGGACCTGAGCGACATATTCGAGGACTTCATCGCCGCGGTGCCTATGGGGCGCACCCTGTTCGCTGCGCATGATCCAGTGCGGACACGCGGGCCCATGCAGGTCAACGTTGCATTCGCGGAGCAATATGCGGCAGCGAGGCCGTATCCCTATCCCGTGAAAATCAGCATTGCGGATGAAGTATTCTCGCGCCGAGGCAGCCTTTACTTCGGCATTGGTCACTTGCTTGCCTACGAACCGCACTACGATCAATACCTGTACCGTTTTGCGGACTTCAACGCCGGTCAGTTTGCAAGCCGTAATGCCGCCTTCCAACGAGCGCTGAGCCGGGTTTCGGGTTTCCGCGTGATAGCTGACGGGGCGCTCCTCCCACACGCAGATGAAAAAACGCCAGGCGAAACGGAGCTGGCCGCGCGCGCCATAAAACTGCGGCTGGACCTTGACGACGCCACCATCCACGATGCGCTCGCGCAGGCAAAGAAATCGAGCTTCGAACACACCGTTCTCTATCAAGGTGTTTTCTCCCTCGCCGACAAGCTGCAAACAGCGCCGGCACCGCGCGCCGCCGTACCGCGCATCGTTCTGCACGGGCCGAAACTCAGCAGAGATCTGTCGACTGACTGGTACGCGCGCCGCGTAAACGAACGCTTTGACCGATGCCTGCAGAAGCAGCGCTAGCGCCTGATTCCCACCGCTAATCGCCAAACGTTTTGAATCGAGCAATTTTGATACGTAGCATAGACCGCGCGCGAAAAACAGCGAGGGTCATCCCGCAGCCTTCAATGAACAACGAGTGTTGAGGGAACCGCCTTATCCGAGATTACGCCAACCTTGTCCCGCTTCGAGCAAGCGTTCTCCGCAGATTGAGGCAATACTTGGGAGACAAACTGGATCATGACGTTCGCCCGAACCAAGGGAAAGCTTGGAACAGATGCGAAGGGGTACCGCAGGCGATGTTCGAACCGCCGTGTAAGAATTGGCTTCATAAAGGGGCACTACGCCGCCAGGTTTGACGGCAGCTCAGACGTCCTGCACCCGAACGGCACAGACTTTAGCGGCGAGGCATTGGGTAGACAGCGTGCGCCGGGTCCACCCGAAAGGTCGCGCTGCTTATCGTACGGTGGTGAAGGACCGCAAAGGCCGGCGAGACGGTTCGGTCGACACTAACGGCCATAATCCGCCAGTGGTGCGGCATGGGTCATTTTCCACAAAGCGGCCGTTCGTCGACTGGTAGTATCGGCGGCATCAATGAAATCAGAGGTGACCGAATTCAATGCAGCGCTGGAAAGACACAAACATGAGACTAGCGAGTGCAGCAGCGATCGTAACGTTGTCGATAACTCCGTTCGCCAAACTGATTGCCGTAAGCGTCGATCCGGAGATTGCCGCTAGACCCATATCCGAGCTAGCGCCCATGGCGTCGATCCACGTTGGAAAGACAGCCGACTGGGTAGCTGTCGTTGCCGACGCGGTGTGGGTGGGAAGCACAGAGCCGTTTGCGGTGCACAGAATCGATCCAAATACCAATCAGCTTGTGGCAACGGTAAACTTGCCCGGTGAGCCGTGTGCGGGTTTGGCCAGCGGTTTCCACAGCTTGTGGATACCGCTTTGCGGCCATTCTGCGGCTATGGCCAAAGTTGATCTCAGCTCCAATAGTCTGGTGTCCGTCATTAAACTGGCTGCGGTCATCGCTGAAGGCGGGGTAACGACAAGCGCGGATAGTGTTTGGGTCGTCGTAGACAGGGCTGGCTCCCTCGCTCGCATCTCGCCTGATACCGGAGTCGTCCGCCAGATCGTCCGCCTGCCCGCCGGCTCCTTCAATCCCATGTATAACGACGGCCAAATCTGGGTTACGCGGGCGACCGGCGCCGAAGTCACCGTCCTCAACGCCTTCAATGGCGTGGTACTCGCAACTGTGCCCACCGGTCCAAATCCCCGATTCCTGACTGCTGCCGGCAAGGCGGTATGGACACTCAACCAGGGCGACGGCTCGCTGACACGCATCGACACGCAGACGCATTCCATCAAAACCATTGGCTTAGGTACACCGGGTCACGGCGGTGACATCAGTTTTGGAGGTGGAATGATTTGGACCACGGTCGCGAAGGTTCCGCTTTCTGCTATTGATGTGGCTGCTGTATCACTTCGCTGCCGTTGGACCGGACCTGGAGGAGATTCTCTTGGCATCGGCCACGGAGCTATATGGCTGACGGACTATCACGCCGGGACGATTTCGAGAATTAAACTCGAAGATGCGCTGGCGCATTGCAAGAAGTGACTCATAGAGATTCGACGTGTAATCGAGCAATCCAATGACAGTCACGATCGGGGCTTTCTTCTTTCTAAAGCGCAACTGAGTGCTGGCAATGGTCCTAGCGCTGGCGGGTGCCACTGAATTTGCCACCGCAATAGCCGCGAACGATTCAGTTTCAATCGTTCAGGCGCTGCGCGGACTCAAACGCCGCTATCGCCGCACATTACGCAACCCGAAGCCGCACGTCCCCACTCTGCGTCGAGCGTCAACCAATCTTGCCAATCACAACAAGGTCTCGCGGCTCGTCTTGCCAATGGCTTGGATGCCATTTAGCCACGCATACATTGGGGAAGAGGTCTCGAAGGTGGGCGTGACGACGAAGTAGGCGCGTGACGACGAAGTAGGCCATCTCTTTGGCGGTGAGCACTTCGCCGCGGCTCGCCTTCTCATCATTTGCTTTGGATACTTTCAGCACGCCGTTGGGCGGAAGGGAGCGCGCTGAACGTCAGTGCCAGGGACGCAACGCTCAATATACCCTTCGACATCTCCAATCCTCCCTGGAGCTATCCACGATTATGCCGCAAATCCGACGGATGAGCTGCCCTCTTAGATTTCAGATATGTTCGGCCAAGCAATCGAGCGGATCAAGCGGCCGCATTTCATCCAGACGATTCCGCGATCGATTGATTACCATCCGGTCGTGCAGGCGAACCACGATCGATGAGCCAGTGCTGGTACACACCCAGGGAAACAGTGCGTGAACAAAGCAAGCGAGCGAACCGCGAAGCATTGCGCAGCCAAACTGAACGGCGTGGATGTAGTGTTCCTTGTAGGACTCACCCACAGCAGCTGGATGTTCGCGAAAGCGACGGGCTAGAGTCTTAATACCCATTGTAATCACCTCCGTCACCTGGAATTAGATTACAGCAGTACTATCGCCAATGAGCTATTGCTGAAGCTGGATATTCCAGTATCCCCGCGAACCGTACGGAAGTACATGCCCCCTCGGCCCCCAAGCCGGTCGAGAGGAGATCTGCGCTGGTCGACCTTCCTGCGCCTGCACGCCAGGGCATTGTTGCCTGCGATTTCGTGGTGGTCGTGACCGGCACCTTCCGGCCCTTGTACGTGTTCGCCATGATGGAGCACGGCAGGCGCCGCCTGGTGCACTTCAATGTCGCTGACCATCCAACCTCGGCCGGGACGCTGCAGCAATTGCGCGAGGTCATCAGCTCAGAGGATCGAACCCGGTACCTGCTTCACGATTGCGACCGCATCTTCGCGTAGCACCTGGACGACTCGATAGAAGAGCTTGGAATCCAGGTACTGAAATCGCCCCCACGCCGTCCGAAGGCCGATTCAATCTGCAAACATGCCATTGGCGCCATCGGCCGTTGTTCCCGATCCGCGGCCCGCACACCGTAGCCGATAACAGGCCGATTCACGCTATAGACGTGGCGAATAGTATACCGTCCGCGCCAAGTCCATCCTGGGCCGCCTGCATCACGAATACTCCTTCGCATCCGCTGCCGCGCGATCGAATATTTGCGGATTACAGCGTCCATTGCGCACTCAGCTCTGAAGACCGAGTGCCGAAATGAAGTGGGCGGCAGAAAGGACCGCGAAGCGCAGATGACCTGCGGACGGCTAACAGGTCTTTCCCTCCGGTTACTAGGTATTTCGCTTTTCCATATGACGCCAACTGTAGATAGGGAACATCCAATGGGTTTCGCACTGGCGGGGTCTTTGGGGCCCGTTTTACTGTTGCTTCTGTGCAGGCAAGCGCTTCAAAACACAAGCAATTGATGTGCCTCGGCCGGGATCAGAAACGATATCAAGCCGAGCATCGATCAGCCGCGCCCGGTGGTGCATGATCCGAATGCCCATGCCGGGATGACTATTCGTCGTGTCCATGCCGCGGCCATTATCAACGACACCCAAGCGAACGGCGTCAGGGCGAACTGATAGTTCCACGCGAATTGCGGTAGCACCACTGTGGGTGACGGCGTTTGTGAGTGCTTCCTGGGCAATCCCATAAAGACTGTCACTGACGATGGCATCGAGAGGCACATCCCGGCGGACCTTCAGGATCGTTTGCACCGGGACGCCCGATACCCGTTCGGTTCGGGCGCCTAGGGTGCGAAGCGCGCTCTCTAAGCCACCACGAGTGGGACTCGCCGGCGTCATCTGATGTGCAAGCGCACGACATGATTCCAGCGAGTGGTTGATCAACTCAGTGGCATATTCCAAATCTTTGGCGAGCGTGGGGTCTAACATTTGCACGGAGCCAGTGATTGCGCGAAGCAGCAGTGCGGTGCCAGTCAATTCCTGAGCGATGCCTTCGTGCAATTCATCGCCCAAGCGATCACGTTCCTGTTGCGCGGTCGCGAGGACTGACTGCTCAAGCGACCGACGCTCGGTAATGTCTTGAAACGTCCCATACAGGCGGCGCGGGGCCCCGTTCGCATCCTCGCGATAGCCGCGTGAGCGCACCCATCGTTGGCGGCAATCGGCGGTCACCAGTTCCAATTCCAGGTCATACGGCGCCCCGCTGGCAATAGCCGCTTCGACCGCTGCACGAATCTTTGGCCGGCTCAAGGGAGCGTAAAAATCGATCGCGGTGTCGACGCTCGGGTTGTACTCCGCGCTGGTTAAACCATGTATTCGGTACGTCTCTTGGGTCCAGAAGAGCTTTGCCGTATCGATATCGAGTTCCCAGCCGCCGATTTGCGCAGCTCCTTGGGTCTTTTCGAATAGCAACGTTTGACGTCTGAGCCGCTCCAAGTCGAGGCGGCTTTGATGCTCAATGTCTTTCGTGCGGGAAATATCCGTGAGGCGTCCGATGATGGACCCTGGAACGCCGGTCCCGCCGGCAGCAGTGGCCACTACATGAAGCCATCCTCGAGTGCCGTCCTCGCGGGTGTGCTCGACGTCAATCGTTGTAGCATCTCGTGCTTGTGCGTCGATGAGCATTTGCGCGATGGCTTGCCGCGCGGCGCCGCTGAAGTGATCCAATAAGGCCGTCCCGACAGACGATTGGGCGGCACGCCCCATGAGCGTCGGCCAGGATGAACTTGCGTAGGTTAAACGACCATAGGCGTCGACGCTGAAGAGCGCATCGCCTACGCGATCAAGAATGGAGGAATACCGTGCTTCGCTATCGGCGAGTTCCCGGCTGATGCGGCGTGACTCTAATAGCTGCGACACCTGGCGTGCGAGCAATTCCAGGGTTTCGCGTTGTGACTGTGTGAGTCGTCGAGGGATACAATCGAGCACGCAGAGCGTCCCGAGCGCGAAGCCGTTCGGAGTATGCAGCCCGGAGCCTGCGTAGAACCGAATGCCACGATCGCCGGTCACGAGAGGGTGATCCGCGAAGCGCGAATCAGCAAGGGTATCCTCGATTATCATTACTTCATGGTGCGCAATGGCTTCCGCGCAGAACGCGCGATCCCGCGGAATCTCCGTTAGCGGCATCCCCACCCGTGATTTGAACCAATGGCGCGCTTTATCGGTCAGGCTCACCAGTGCGATGGGGGTGGCACAGAGTTTGGATGCGAGGCGCGTCAACTCATCAAAGGCAAGTTCGGGTGGAGTGTCGAGAATCGCGTAACGGTGCAATTCTTCGAGTCGCTGCGTCTCGGTGTCTGTAGTTTTGTACGCCATGCGGTTGATTTCTCCATTTCGCAGTAGCAGCTGAATGCACACTATCGCATTCTTTCAGTTCGGCATCTTCCCCCGTTACTTACTAACTATCCTAGGTATTCGTGGGTCGGCCAGCCAGACCCGGCATGATTCCTTCCCCCAGCTGCCCACGATCCGGCGGGGGGTGTGTCGGCTGCGAATTCACTTGATAGTGGTAATTTCCGAAGTCTTGAGGACGGCCTTACGCATGAATTAAATGCCATCCGAACAGAGATTGCTGCTGCGCAGGCAGACTAACGTGCTCAGGAAAGCCCCTAATAGCGGGTAACATTGAACGGCAGGAGCGGTTCACCTCCAATCTGCCACCGTGCGTAGACCCCAGTGGTGCACCTCCAGGGACACGGCACTCTGAGCGGATTCCTACAGCATTTTCAGCGATAGTCGGATACGAGGAATTAGCGCGACACTTTACCATCGTTCGCCACTGCTCGCCCACGCGAGCTAGTCTTTTAACGCACGTCATACCGAGGAAATATCATGGCTAGTACCCACGCATCGAAACCGTCTGAACAAGATGCCATCGCGATGCTTATCGCAGATCATAAGAAAGTGAAGCAATTATTTTCCAGATTCGATCAGATGAAGGAAGCCGGCACCGACGAGGACAAATCTGACGTGGTGGCGAAGATTTGCAATGAACTCAAAATTCACGCTACAGTCGAAGAAGAAATATTTTACCCGGCTGTCCGCGAGGCTATTGATGATGGGGACCTGATGGACGAGGCCCTTGTCGAGCACGCAGGAGCGAAAGATCTTATCGCGCAACTGGAAGGCGTGGATCCCGATGACGACCTTTACGACGCTAAAGTAACGGTGCTCGGCGAGCAAATCGACCATCACGTCAAGGAAGAAGAGGGCAGTATGTTTCCCAAGGCAAAGAAAGCCAACGTGGATACTTATGCCTTAGGAGCAAAGATGCTAAAGCGTAAGGTGGAGCTGAAGGCCAAAATGGGAATCTCAGACGACCAACACGACGGTGAGACTGGGTCGAAGCAACCGCGAAAGGCAGGTACGAAATAAGCCCGAGCGCGCGGCGTTCACACGGGTGAACGCCGCGAAATGTTGAAAGCGGGTTTGGGCACTATCCACGCCCAATTAATCGAAAGATCCTGAATTTGCAAAGCAACATGAGTTGTTAACTCCTGTAGTTTCTCATCGAGATTACTCACAATGGCTTGGGCCGCTAGCAGCTGCGTCTTAATGCAGCCCGACCCCATAGTAGATTGCTTGAATTGCTGAGCGGATATTGCGGCGGCATTGGCTGAATTAGACAGGTTCGAACCCGACGAAATAAGCTGAGTCCCACTCACGAGTGCAGCCACCCGCCAGCAATTGGGATCCCCGATCATGCTGGCGAGGCAATCGCAAATGCAGCAAGCGGTTTGCCCCACGTTCAGTCGTTGCGCCGGATTGAGCGCCTGCTTATCGCCGATTCCCACGCGCAATGCCCTATTGACAATAAAGAGGGTCGCACGACTGATATTGTCCGAATTTCTACCAGGGCCAGGTTGAGCCACCTTGAGACCTCGGTGCCGCAAGAATTCAACGAGAGGCGCTCGCTTACGACTCGAGTCAAGTGCTCCGTTCCAGTGTCGGGCGATTTTAGCGGGCGGGAATACGATGGCCATGACTACACTCTTACCGTGACTTCGCTCCTTTCTCAATAGAAGAACCCTCTCTGGCGGCTGTTATGCTCGAATTAGTGGATCGCGTCACGCAATTAATTCCTGCACGCCCTGGACGTAGCAGTGGTCTACGAAACTACCGACCATTTTTCTCCTGTTGGCGCAACCCAGCGAGACTCGCCCGGTCGCCTAAAGCCGGTGGAATTTAACCATCGGCCTCTCCCGGAACCAACCGGGAAACTCTCACCTCACTTGGCTTCCGTCAGGAAAACACGCCTGTCATGGCAATCTTCCCGTGAGCTAAAAGATCTGCGCTGTCCCTGGAGTGGCAAAACAACCGGCCCCGAAGTGTCCAACAATTCGGCCTAAACTACGCTAAGGCCGCTGCGAGGTTGCGGAAATGGGAAGCGATATGTGAGATGCCAATATACCTGGACACCATGTCTTAACTGCTTCTGCCTCTTCATCTGCTTACCCTGATGCTCGCCGGTTGGGCCAAATGCCTTCAGCTCGACCTGATCCAGTGTCTCCAGGAAGACAATTACGTACTGATAGCGATTGGGCGGGCGACGCATTCACTTCGCCGATGTCGAACGCCGTCGACTCGCTCGAAAAGCGCAAGCACTCCGGCCGTTCTGTTCGAAAACTCGAATTGGCCGTTGACAGGATGCGTTCTAGGATAACTCGATGTCGTCCATGCCGCGACACTTTTTAGCATTGTTTATCGCTAGCATGGCCTGTGGCTGCAGCGACATGCAGCGGCGGAGATAGACTACTTGAAAGCGGAGAATCGAGCGTTACCCTTGGTTGCGCGTCCGCGTACCCAGATGGATCTGTCGGGAGCGAAGTCAATTGACCGATGATGTTCTCGGTATGACGCAGTCGGCGGAAGGGGCGGCGCAGCTTCGTGTGCAAGGTTGCGACGCTGTTATTGCAAACGCCCTCGATGCGAATGAGGTCGAATCGGCAGTACGGTCCGCTCATACCGAGATCATCATCGGTCAATTGACTTCGCTCCCGACAGATCC